>NZ_LBJX01000089.1:0-132746 GCF_028128895.1 Bradyrhizobium sp. CCBAU 11434 | reverse complement strand
CGCGCGGCGGGCGGCGGTCCCTTTGGCGCTTCCTTCGGAGGCTGCTTCGGTTTTCCGTCAGGGCCCGTCTCCGGCTGGGCCTGTGCGACCACGAGCGGCGGCGCGCTTTGCGCATGAGCTGCGGAGCCTGCAAATTGCATCGCGGTCAGGGCCGTCGTGGCGAGCAGCACGAAACGAAGGTTGGTCATGTGGTTGAACTTCCCCGGAAGGTTCTTTGACGATGTGAAGTGGGGTGATGAACAGCTACGCGTTAGGCCGGATTGTGGCGGGCGAAGACATTGCGTCGCGATTTATTTCTGCACGAAAATCATGTCACGAGAACAACGTTCATTACGCATTCAGGCGTGAGTCGCAATCGCCTCACATGTGATTGCTCACGTCTCATATGTGACACCTGCGACGAACTGGCATCGGTGGCGGGATTGGGTGAGAGCGGACCGTTCGGTCCGCGCGACGGAATCTCTTCTGGGACGCGGCCGGGCAATTCATCGGGCCGCGGTGATTCGCCGGGCTCGTGTACCGGCGGCGCGATTTCAGGCTGCGGATTGCCCGGCGGAATGCCGGGCGGTGGCTCGGTCGGCGTGCCGGGTGTCGATGGCGGTATCTCGGGCGGTTCAATCGGCATCGGCATCATCGAGATCAGTTGTCGGGAGAACGACAACGATGATGCCGCGCCGATGTTCCGAGAGCACGATCCGGAAAAATGCGTAGCGGTTTTCCCCCGCGACAAACGCGGAACGCGTTTGCGCGGAGATCGTGCTCAAATAACACCGTCGTCCTATTCCGGCGCGTGGCAGACGGCCTCGATGTTGTGCCCGTCGAGGTCCAGCACAAAGGCGCCGTAATAGTTCGCGTGATAATGCGGACGGATGCCGGGCGGCCCGTTGTCGCGGCCGCCTGCCGCCATCGCAGCCTTGTAGAACGCGTCGACCGTGGCGCGGTCTTTCGCCGATATCGCGACATGCAGCGGCTTGTTCATCGCGCCTTTGCCGTCGATCCAGAAATCCGGCTTGCCGCCGGCGCCAAAGCCCGCGGCCGCGGCGTGACCCGTCTGCGCTTCCGTCACTTCCATGATCAGGCTGTAATCGAGCGGCGCCAGCGCCTTGCTGTAGAACGTTTTCGCCGCCTCATAGTCGGAGACGGAGAGGCCAAGGTGATCGATCATCGTATCCTCCGTGGTTCGGCGTCAGCGCGACAGGAACGTATTGCTGCGCGTCTTGCGCGCGACGGTAAAGCCGCGCGCGACCATGTCAGCGATACAATCCTGCTGCCATTCGTTTTGTGACAAATGCTCGATCACGACCGCGCGCGGCCACAGCGCTTGTCGCGCGTCGCGGAAGAAGCCGATCAGCACGCGGTCCTCAAAGCCCTCGACGTCGATCTTGAGCGAATCGACTTGGGCCACACCGGCCTCGTCCAGAATACGTATGAGCCGTAGCGCCGGCACCTTGATGGCTTCCGTGCTCGCCGCGCCGGTCGCGACATGCGTGGCGCCAAGATTACCACCGCCGCTCTCGATCATCAGCTCGCCGTCGGCATCGCCCGCGGCGGCTTGCACAAGGCGAACCTGCGTCGCTTTCGATGCGGCATGGTTGAACGAGAGGCGGCCGAAGGTGAGGGGATGCGGCTCGATCGCAACAACCTTGCCTGATGGCCCGACCTGCCGCGCCATCACCAAAGCAAACGTGCCGACATTGGCGCCAACGTCGACGAACGTGCCGCCGCCAGGCGTGTGCTGACGCAGGAAGTCGAGCTCGTCGATATTATAGTCGGGGTTGAACAGCGCGCCGCGCTCGGTGGCGCTGCCCTGGTGGTAGAAGCGGAACGAAGCGCCCTGGTATTGCACGTCGATCGGTCCGCTGCGCAGCAGATTGACCAGTCGCGACATCCAGGGCCGGAACGCGCCGCGCTTCAGCCCTGACCCCTGCACGAGGCTGATGATCGCGGCCTGCGCTGCGTTCGGCGCAAACGCGCCGAATGGCGCGGTCGAAAGGGTGGTGTCGGGCGTCAAGCAGGCGGTCCTCGTTGCAGGCGGCGCATGCATAGCCGGTTTTGCTGGGGACTCCAACGGCGCTTACGCCGCCTTCTTCGCCGGTTTCCGTTGCCGCAAGAACCGCCCGAGCAGCTTGCGCTTGCCCTTGCGCGGGATCAGGTCGATATCGCTGACGAGCTTGGCGCCGCCCCTGTGGCGCTCCAGCACGATCTTGCGGCTGTGGAAGGCCTCCAGCTCGACACGATGCGCGACGCTGACAATGGTCGCCTTCGGCAGCTCGTCGGTGACCATCCGCATCATCTTGTCCTGGCTCTTCTCGTCGAGTGCCGAGGTCGCTTCATCCAGCACGACGATGTCGGGGTCGTGCAGCAGCAGCCGTGCGAAGGCGAGGCGCTGCTTCTCGCCGCCCGACAGCGTCTGGTCCCAAGGTCCTTCCTCCGCGATCTTCTCCTTGAGATGGTCGAGGCCGACCTTGTGCAGGGCCTCGCCGATCTCCTCGACCGTCCAAGCATCCTCGGCGCCGGGATAGGCGACCGCGCGGCGCAGACTGCCCGAGGGCACATAGGGCCGCTGCGGCAGCATGAACAGCCGCCTATCAGGATGGAAATTGACGCTGCCGCCGCCCCATGGCCACAGGCCTGCGATGGCGCGCACCAGCGTGCTCTTGCCGGTGCCGGATTCGCCGGCGACCAAAAGCCGCTCGCCGGGCTCGATCACCACCTCGGTCTCGCCGACCACGGCGGTGCCGTCGTCGAGCGTGACGGAGAGGTCGTGCAGCTCCAGCATCGCATCGTTGCTGGTTTCGCCGCGCTTGATGCGGCCGAGGCCGTCGCCCTGCTCGGCGCGCTCGAGGCCGTCGAGCGACATCATCAACGAGGCGATGCGGCGCGCGCAGGCGTTCCAGTCGGCGAGCCTGGGATAATTGTCGACCAGCCAGCCGAAAGCGCTCTGCACGATCGTGAAGGCCGAGGCCGCCTGCATCACCTGTCCGAGGCTCATGCTGCCGTCGAGGAATTTTGGTGCGCAGAGCAGCAGCGGCACGACCGGTGCAACGAGGCTTGAGCCCTGCGACACCAGCGTGGTCCGCATGTGTTGTCCTGCGAGCCGCGCCCATTGCCTGAGCACGCCGGTGAAATTGCGGTCGATGCCGCCGCGTTCTTCCTCCTCGCCGCCGAGCAGTGCGATGCTCTCGCCGTTCTCGCGCACGCGCGTCAGCGTGTAGCGGAAATCCGCCTCGGCCTGGTTCTTGTCCTCGGAGACCTGCACGAATTGGCGGCCGATCACCAGGATCGAGCCCGAGGCGATCGCGGCATAGAGCATCGCGGCGATCACGAGGAAGCCGGGAATGGTGATCGTGGAGCCGCCAAGCGTGACGGTGAGCGCGCCGCCGATGGTCCAGAGCACGACGATGAAGGTCGCGGCGGACAAAAGCGCCGAGGTTACGCCGGCGAGAAAGTCGACCGGCGAGTCGGTCGCGATGCGCAGATCCTCGGCGATCCGGTATTCGGGGTTCTTGTGATCGCCACCGACGAGGTTGAGCTGGTAGTAGCGCCCGTTGGCGAGCCAGCGTGTCAGCACGCTGCTGGTGAGCCAGGCGCGCCAGCGCCGCTGGATGCCCATCCGCGCAAACACCTGGGCGACCCCGAGCACGATGCTGCCGATCGCGAGCGGGAAGAACATCGCGGTGAGGTGGAAGACGGTGGTCGCGTCGCGCTTCTCGATGGCGTCGAAGATCGCTCTGTTCCAGACATTGATGCCGTATTGGAAGCCGACCGTGAGGATGATCAGCACGACGAGGCCGATCGAAAACGGCCAGGCGAGGCGGTCGCCATTGCGGCTCCAGAAGCCGCGCGCGCTGATCCAGAAGCGGGTGAGGAGATAATCCTTGCGCGCCTGCTCAACCTCTTCGGGCGAAAGTTCGGGATCGGGCTCGAGCACTTCGGGCGGCGGCGGCGCGATCTCATCGCCGTTCTCGCCCTTGATGTCGACGATGGGCGGCTTCTTGGCCCCTTCACGCTTTCCGGCTGGTTTCTCCATGGCCGGGGTAACGCGAGTCAAATCAGCCGGTTCCCTCGGGTTCCGCGGCGCCGTCTACTCGGCGGCGCCGTCGCGCACCCGTTTCAGCCGCGCCGCGCGGTGCAGCACCCGCGACAGCTCCTCGATCGAATAGGGCTTTTGCACCAGCTCGAAGCCGGCGACGCCGTCCTGGGACAAAGCGTGGCTATAGCCCGTGGTCAGCACGATGGGGACGCTGATGCAGCGATCGCACATCGCCTGCGCCAGATCGAGCCCGGTCATCCCCGGCATCACGACATCGGAGAACACGACGTCGAAGCGATCCGCATCGCCGACCAGTTCAGTGAGCGCGTCGGTGGCGTTGTCGACCAGCGTGATGCTGTAGCCGAGCTCGGTCAGCCCGTCGGCGGCGAAATTGCCGAGTTCGATATTGTCTTCGACGACCAGCACCGACATGCCGCTGCCGGCGACGGCCGGGGCCGTGGTCGGCGCCTGGCTCCGGGGCAACAGATCGGCCGGCACGCGCGGCAGATAGAGCGAGAAGGTGCTGCCCTGGCCGACTTCGCTGAAGACGGTCACTTCGCCGCCGGATTGCCGGGCAAAGCCGAACACCTGCGACAGGCCGAGGCCCGTGCCCTGGCCGACCTGCTTGGTGGTGAAGAATGGCTCGAAGATGCGGCCCAATTGGGCCGCGGGGATGCCAATGCCGCTATCGCTGACGGTGACGCAGATGAATCCGGGATTTTTCAAGGTCTGGCTGCCGGAGAGATGCGCGAGCGTATCAGGCACGGATGTCGCCGCGTGGACCGTGAAGACGATCCGGCCCTTGCCCTGCATGGCGTCGCGCGCGTTGGTCGCCATGTTGATGATGGCCGTCTCGAACTGGCCGGCATCGGCGCTGACAAGGCAGGGCTCGGTCGGCAGCTGCGTGACGATCTCGATCGCAGGTCCAAGCAGCGTGGCGAGCATGTCGCGCAGCGAGCGCATCCGGTCGCCGACATCGAACACTTCGGGCTTCAAGGTCTGGCGCCGCGCAAAGGCCAGCAATTGCGAGGTCAGCTTGGCCGCGCGCGCGACGGCCTCCCCGATCGCCGTGATGTAGCGCTGCCGCCGTTCCTCGCTCAGTTGCGGGCGGTTCAACAGATCGACCGAGGCGCGGATCACGGTCAGCAGGTTGTTGAAATCATGCGCGACGCCGCCGGTGAGCTGGCCCAGCGCCTCCAGCCGCTGGCTGTGCTTGAGTGCCTCCTCGGCCTCGTGCCGCTTGGCCGCTTCGAATTGGAGATGCTGCGTGCGGCGGAAGGCGAAGGCCAGCAGGATGAACAGCAGCGCGGTGGCGGGCACGCCGAACACCAGATGCTGGCTGATGGTCGCGAGCCAGCGCGCGCGGATCGCCGAGGTCTCGAGGCCGGCGCTGACATAGATCGGATATTCGGCGACCCGCCGGTAGCCGATGCGGCGCTCGATTCCGTCCGTCGGCCAGGCGATGGTCATCAGCCCATGATCGGGATGGGTTGCGATGCTGTGGCCGACCGGGCCGTTCGGATCGAGCCGGAAATCGCCGTCGAGCCGCGGCAGGTGCGCCAGCAGCACGCCGTCGGCGCGGCCCATCGCAAAGAAGGAGCCCGGATCGGTGCCGATCCTGGCGTAAAAGCTCTCGAAATATTCGGGCAGCACCGATGCCTGGATCACGCCGACGAAGCTGCCGTCGTCGGACGAGCGGCGGCGGCTGACGCCGAAGAAGCGCGCGCCCTGGTAGGGCAGGCGCGGCGTCAAGGTGGCGCCGATATAGGTGCCGATGCTCTGGTCGACATGGGCATAGAAATAGTCGCGGTCGGCAAAGCTCTGATCCGGTGGTGGCGAGGCCAGGCTGTTGACCAGCGCCTTTCCGTTGGCATCGAAGATCCAGGCTGATTTGAGCTGCGGCAGCGAGTCGGTGAGCTGCTTCAGGCGCTTGTGCAGCGCGCCTTCCCGCGACCGGATCGCGTCGTCCGGCAGGTCGCGCACGACCTCGTTCAGCTCGGCCAGGCTCCGGTCGATGGTCTCGAATACCTTGAGCGCGTGCTCATGTGCGACATCGAGCGTCCGCTCGATCTCGCGATCGGCGATATCAAGTGTCGAATTGTAGGAAATCGCGGAAGCGATGGCGAACAGCGCAATGGGCAGCGCCAGGGATGCCGCCATCATCCACTGCAGCAGTCTCAGCGAGTTGCGTTGTGCGCCCTGCACGGTCGCTCCGGTCCCCCGACCAGAGAGCTTACTTGAATCTCACGGGCGGAAGGAAGCGGCTTCTGGCGGAACCGGAGGTTGTAGTTCATTGATTCGCCCGTCCCGCGGGATGGGTCAATTTTGCGCAAAATCGTACCCCGGCTGCTCGGGCCGGGGTCGTCGCATCAAAAAGGCGCTAGATCTGGCGCTCGACCATCTTGAGCTTGAGCTCGGCGATGGCCTCGGCCGGGTTCAGGCCCTTCGGGCAGGCCTTGGCGCAGTTCATGATGGTGTGGCAGCGGTACAGGCGGAACGGGTCCTCGAGATTGTCGAGCCGCTCGCCGGTGGCCTCGTCGCGCGAATCGGACACCCAGCGGTTGGCCTGGAGCAGGGCGGCGGGGCCGAGATAGCGGTCGCTGTTCCACCAATAGCTCGGGCAGGAGGTCGAGCAGCAGGCGCAAAGGATGCACTCGTAGAGGCCGTCGAGCTTCTCGCGGTCCTCGTGGCTCTGGCGCCATTCCTTCTGCGGCGTCGGCGAGGTCGTCTTCAGCCACGGCTCGACGGAAGCGTATTGCGCGTAGAAATTGGTCAGGTCCGGGACCAGGTCCTTCACCACGGGCTGGTGCGGCAGCGGATTGATCTTCACCGCGCCGTCCTTCACGTCGTGCATGGAGCGGGTGCAGGCCAGCGTGTTCTGGCCGTCGATGTTCATGGCGCAGGAGCCGCAGACGCCCTCGCGGCAGGAGCGGCGGAAGGTCAGCGACGGGTCGATGTGGTTCTTGATCCAGATCAGGCCGTCCAGCACCATCGGACCGCAATCATTGACGTCGACATAATAGGTGTCGACGCTCGGATTCTTGCCGTCGTCGGGATTCCAGCGATAGACGCGAAACTCGCGCGTTTCGGTCGCGCCGGCGGGCTTCGGCCAGGTCTTGCCGCCAGTGATCTTGGAGTTCTTCGGAAGTGCGAATTCAACCATTTCGATAACGCTTTCGCTGTTCGCTCAGTACACGCGCGCCGTTTAGTAAACGCGAGCTTTGGGCGGGATGTACTGCACGTCGTTGGTCATGGTGTAGTCGTGAACCGGGCGGTACTCGATCTTGACCTTGCCCTTGTTGTCGAGCCAGGCCAGCGTGTGCTTCATCCAGTTCTGGTCGTCGCGCGCGGAGAAGTCCTCGCGGGCATGCGCGCCGCGGCTCTCGGTGCGGTTCGCGGCCGAGTTCATCGTCACCACCGCCTGCGAGATCAGATTGTCGAATTCCAGGGTCTCGACGAGATCCGAATTCCACACCAGCGAGCGGTCGGACACGGCGATGTCGGTGATGCCGCTGTGGACCTTCTCGATCAGGTTCTGGCCTTCGCTCAGCACTTCGCCGGTGCGGAACACGGCGCAGTTGTTCTGCATCACGTGCTGCATACCTTCGCGCAGCTTTGCGGTCGGCGTGCCGCCGGAGGCGTAGCGATAATGGTCGAGGCGGCCGAGCGCGAGATCGGCCGAGTTCGCCGGCAGCTCGGGCTGCTTGGCGTTCGGCGTCAGCTTTTCGGCCAGACGCAGCGCCGCGGCGCGGCCGAACACGACGAGGTCGATCAGCGAGTTCGAGCCGAGGCGGTTGGCGCCGTGCACGGAGACGCAGGCTGCTTCGCCGATCGCCATCAGGCCGGGGATGACGGCGTTGTCGTCGCCATCCCGCTTGGTCAGTACTTCGCCATGATAGTTCGTGGGGATGCCGCCCATGTTGTAGTGCACGGTCGGCACGATCGGGATCGGCTCGCGCGTCACGTCGACATTGGCGAAGATCTTTGCGGATTCGGAGATGCCCGGCAGGCGCTCGGCGAGCACGGCGGGATCGAGATGGTCGAGATGAAGGAAGATGTGGTCCTTCTTCTTGCCGACGCCGCGCCCTTCGCGGATCTCGATGGTCATCGCGCGCGAGACGACGTCGCGCGAAGCGAGATCCTTTGCCGACGGCGCGTAGCGCTCCATGAAGCGCTCGCCTTCGGAGTTGACGAGATAGCCGCCTTCGCCGCGGGCGCCCTCGGTGACGAGACAGCCCGAGCCGTAGATGCCGGTCGGGTGGAACTGCACGAACTCCATGTCCTGCATCGGCAGGCCGGCGCGCAGCACCATGCCGCCGCCGTCACCGGTGCAGGTGTGCGCCGAGGTGCAGGAGGCATAGGCGCGGCCGTAGCCACCGGTGGCGAGGATCACGGTCTGGGCGCGGAAGCGATGCAGTGTGCCGTCGTCGAGCTTGAGCGCGATGACGCCGCGGCAGGTGCCCTGGTCGTCCATGATCAAATCGATGGCGAAGAACTCGATGAAGAACTCGGCCGCATGGCGCAGCGACTGGCCATACATCGTGTGCAGCATGGCGTGGCCGGTACGGTCGGCGGCGGCGCAGGTGCGCTGCGCCTGGCCCTTGCCGTAGTCCATGGTCATGCCGCCGAACGGGCGCTGGTAGATCTTGCCGTCTTCCGTGCGCGAGAACGGAACGCCCCAATGCTCGAGCTCGTAGACCGCGTCTGGCGCGTTGCGCACCATGTATTCGATCGCGTCCTGGTCGCCGAGCCAGTCCGACCCCTTCACGGTGTCGTACATGTGCCAGCGCCAGTCGTCCTTGTGCATGTTGCCGAGCGAAGCCGAGATGCCGCCCTGCGCCGCAACCGTGTGCGAGCGGGTCGGGAACACCTTGGTGATACAGGCCGTCTTCAGGCCGGCCTCGCTGCAGCCGACCACGGCGCGCAGGCCCGCGCCGCCGGCGCCGACCACGACGACGTCATAGGTGTGGTCTTCGATCGGATAGGCTTTGCCGTTGGTGCCGGGAGCGCCGTTGCCCTTGCCATTCGTCTCTGTGGCCATGGGTTACACTCCGGATGACAGTTTGAGGATCGCGTAGGTCGAGGCGAGCGCCACGGCGATCGAGAAGAAATTGTTGAGCATGATCGAGACGAGCTTCAGCTTCTCGTTATGAACGTAGTCCTCGATCACGACCTGCATGCCGATCTTCATGTGCCAGGCGCTGGCGAAGATGAAGAGCAGCAGGATCACGGCGATCGGCAGCGAGCCGAGGATCTGCGCGGCGCCGGCCTGGTTGCGGCCGAGCAGCATCATGATGATCACGATGACAGGGATCATCAGCAGCGTCATGGCGACGGCGGTGATGCGCTGGCGCCAGAAATCGGACGTGCCGGAATGCGCGGCACCGAGATTGCGGACGCGTCCGAGCGGGGTGCGCATGCTGCGCTTCGGCGTATCTGACACGCTCATCGTCCACCTCCGATCGCGTAGGCGATGATCCAGATCAGCACCGTCAGCGCGATGCCGCCGATCGCGGCGCCCCAGGTCAGCGCTTCGCGCTCATTGGCCTTGAAGCCGTAGCCGAGATCCCACACGAAGTGCCGGATGCCGCTGAGCATATGGTGCATCAGCGCCCAGGTGTAGCCGAACACGATCAGCCGGCCGATGATGCTGCCGGTGAAGGCCTGCACATTGGCGTAGGCGGCAGGGCCCGAGGCCGCCGCAACCAGCCACCAGACCAGCAGCAGCGTTCCGACATAGAGAGCGATACCAGTGGCGCGATGAACGATGGACAGCGCCATCGTCAACGTCCAGCGGTAGATTTGCATGTGTGGTGAAAGCGGTCGTTCGATCCGTGCGGTCATGGGCTTTTGATGTTTATGGCGGCCCAGCGGGGCGCGCGCGGGGATCGCGAAAGGTCGGCTCTATTTACGGAGTCGATTTCGCCTGCGCAATCACCAAATCGCCATAAATCGAACCGGCATTCAGCTCTACGACGTTGATGCAACAAGCCAATCAGTGGCTTGGTATACCAGAACGATGGTGCACCGACGAAGAAAAGAACATTAATTCATCTTTTGCGGTGACGGTCGAGGCGCATTGAAATTGCTATTGGAACGGCTCTAAGCCGCTGACTGGCGGTCATGGTTCGAACCAGTCAGTTCATGGCGCGTAGAGCGCGTGGACAAGCTCGCGTGCCACCGCCTATTTCCGCGAGACGCATCGATTTTCCACGAGGCGGCGGATATGCGCCGTCTGCAATCCACCCAAGACGGCCGGCGCAGCGTGTCGACCGCACAAACCGGATCGCCTACAGCTTCGCGCGCAGCTCGCCTCGTCGTGGGGATCGAACAAGTTGCGACAAGCTGCGGGGCAGGTCCTGATGATCGCAGGTCTTGATATCAAGGAGCTCGTCGAGCTCGCGCTGCTGCTGATTGCAGTCGGCGCGCTCTCCGGCTTTCTCGCCGGCGTGTTCGGCATCGGCGGCGGCGCGATTCTCGTGCCGGTGTTCTACGAATGCTTCCGCATCGCCGGCGTGCCGCTCGACGTGCGCATGCCGCTCTGCGTCGGCACCTCGCTCGCGGTGATCATCCCGACATCGATCCGCTCGTTCCAGGCGCATTACAAACGCGGCGCGGTCGACATGTCGATCCTGCGCGTGTGGTGGCTGCCGATCGTCATCGGCGTCGTCGCGGGAAGCGTCGTCGCGCGCTACGCGCCGGAGCGCTTGTTCAAGATCGTGTTCGTCGCCGTCGCCTATTCCGCTTCAGCGCGCCTTATCTTCGGACGCGAGACCTGGAAGCTCGGCGATGATTTGCCGAAGGGACCGTTGATGCGCGTCTACGGTTTCTGCGTCGGAATCCTGTCGACCCTGATGGGTATCGGCGGCGGCCTGTTCTCGAATCTCTTGATGACGTTCTACGGCCGCCCGATCCATCAGGCGGTCGCGACCTCGTCGGCGCTCGCCGTGCTGATCTCGATCCCCGGCGCGCTCGGCTACGTCTATGCGGGATGGCCGGCCGCTGCGACGTATCCCAGCGTTGCTGCCCTGCAGATCCCCTTTGCGCTCGGCTACGTCTCGCTGATCGGCGCCGTGCTGGTGATGCCGATGAGCCTCGTGACGGCGCCGCTCGGCGTGCGCGCCGCGCATGCGATGTCGAAGCGCACGCTGGAAGTCGCGTTCGGGTGCTATCTGTTTATCGTCGGCAGCAGGTTTGTGATGAGTCTGGTGGGTGGCCAATAGCCGTTCGGCCGAAGCGCTTACCACACCCTCGGTGTCATTCCCCGCGAAGGCGGGGAATCCAGTATTCCAGAGACAGTAGTAATTGAGTCGAGGGGCCGCTGCGTACTGGATGCCCCGCCTTCGCGGGGCATGACAGTGCGTTGGGTGGTGGCGAGCTCTCCTTATCGGAACAACATCGCAGTGGTCCGGAGAGCGCCTCCTCACTTCTTCGCGTAAATATCCTTGTAGTTATCCCGCAGCACGTTCTTCTGCACCTTGCCCATCGTATTCCGCGGCAGCTCGTCGACGACGAACACCCGCTTGGGCATCTTGAATTTGGCTAGCCGTCCGTCGAGCGCCTTCAGCACGGTGGCTTCGGTCACATCGGCGCCCTTGTTGCAAACCAGCACCGCCGTCACGCCCTCGCCGAAATCGGCATGCGGCACGCCGATCACGGCGGATTCGATCACGCCGGGCATGGCGTCGATCTCGGTCTCGATTTCCTTGGGGTAGACGTTGAAGCCGCCTGATATGACGAGATCCTTGCCCCGTCCGAGAATGTGGACGTAGCCCTTGTCGTCGATCTTGCCGAGGTCGCCGGTGATGAAGAAGCCGTCGGGGCGGAACTCCGACTTGGTTTTCTCCGGCATACGCCAGTAGCCTTTGAAAACGTTCGGGCCCTTGACCTCGATCATGCCGATTTCCTCACGCGGCAACTCCTTGCCGGTCTCGGGCTCGGTCACGCGCACGGAGACACCGGGCAGCGGGAAGCCGACCGCGCCGGGGATGCGCTCGCCGTCATAGGGATTCGACGTGTTCATGTTGGTTTCGGTCATGCCGTAACGCTCGAGCACGGCATGGCCGGTGCGCGCCGACCATTCGCGGTGGGTCTCGGCCAGAAGCGGCGCCGAGCCCGAGATGAACAGGCGCATGTGCTTGGTCGTCTCCTTCGAGAGGGAAGGATTCTGCAGCAAGCGCGTGTAAAAGGTCGGCACGCCCATCAGAACAGTTGAGCGGGCCATCAGCTTGATGATGAGATCAGGATCGAGCTTGGGCAGGAAGATCATCGACGCCCGCGCAAACAGCGTCACGTTGGTCGCCACGAACAGGCCATGGGTGTGATAGATCGGCAGCGCGTGGATCAGCACGTCCTTGTCGGTGAAGCGCCAATAGTCGACGAGCGAGAGCGAGTTCGACGCGAGATTGTCGTGGCTGAGCATCGCGCCCTTGGAGCGGCCTGTCGTGCCCGACGTGTAGAGGATCGCGGCGAGGTCGTCGTTGGCCCGCGAGATCGTCGCGAATTCGTCGCTGGCCTTGGCGGCCGCGTCCGTCAGCGAGCCCTTGCCGTCAGCTCCGAGCGTCTCGACCTTGGCCTTCACCTTGGCGGCAATCGGGGCGAGCCCTTCGGCCTTGGAGGGATCGCAGACCACCAGCGACGGCTCGGCATCGCCGATGAAGTAGTCGAGCTCGTTGAGCGTGTAGGCGGTGTTCAGCGGCAGATAGACCGCGCCGGCTCTGACAGTGCCGAGATACAGCACGATATTGGCGACCGACTTATCGACCTGCACCGCGACACGGTCGCCGGGCTTCACACCGCGCGCCACCAGCACATTCGCCATTTGGCCGGCCCGCGCGATCAGGTCGCCATAGCTGATCCGGGCGCCGTCCTGTGTCTCGATCGCGAGGCGCTTGGGATCGTCGAGGCCGTCAAACAGGCGGGAAAACAGGTTGGCGTTGGCTGCGTGGTTCATGCAAGATTTCCTCGACCGCAAGACTGACAAGGCCGGTCAAAACCGAGGGCTGGATTAGCAAAAACCGCCCCGAAGAAGCAACGGAGACAGTTTGCATGACCAAAAATGGGAAACGCGTGGCCTGGGTCACCGGCGGCGGCAGCGGGATCGGGGAGGCCGGCGCCGAGGCGTTGGCTGCCGACGGCTGGACGGTGGTGGTTTCGGGCAGGCGCAAAGACGCCCTGGATACCGTGGTTGCGAAGATCACCAAGGCGGGCGGGGTGGCTGAAGCCATCGCGCTGGACGTGTCTAACGCCGCCGAGGCCCAGAAGGCGGCCGATCAGATCGTCGCGAAGCACGGCCGCATCGACCTGCTCGTGAACAATGCCGGCATCAATGTCCCCAAGCGCAGCTGGAAAGACATGGAACTGGACGGCTGGGACAAGCTGGTCCAGGTCAATCTCAATGGCGTGCTCTATTGCATGCGCGCGGTGCTGCCGACGATGCGCAAGCAGCAGGACGGCTCGATCATCAACGTCTCGTCCTGGGCCGGCCGTCACGTCTCGAAGATGCCGGGCCCGGCCTACACCACGACCAAGCATGCGGTGCTGGCGCTGACCCATTCCTTCAACATGGACGAATGCGTCAACGGCCTGCGCGCCTGCTGCCTGATGCCGGGCGAGGTCGCGACCCCAATCCTGAAGCTGCGTCCGGTGGTGCCGAGCGAGGAAGAGCAGGCCAAGATGCTGCAGTCCGAAGATCTCGGCCGCACCATCGCGTTCATCGCCTCGATGCCGCCGCGCGTCTGCATCAACGAGCTCCTGATCAGCCCGACGCATAATCGCGGGTTCATTCAGACGCCGGGCAGCAGGGATTGAGTTGCTCCGCTCGCGCCACATCCTCCGCTGTCGTCCCGGCCTTCGCCGGGACGACAGCGGAGGATGTCGCCACCCCACACGAACTCCCCGCCCCATAGTTTCACGCATCACAATAAATTATTCCTCGAAACCCCCACGCGAACCCTCCCGTAATTCGGCCAACGACGCGCTGCTGCTTCACGTCAAACTGTCGCAGACGCCGTTGTTGCCCCAACGCAAAGGCCGGCCATCGCCGGTCATCATCGAAATCGGGAGTTTCTCCATGTCGAAGCGCATTGCCTATCTCACCGCTGCTGCCTTCAGCGCCCTGGCCATCACCGCGACCGTCATCGCACCCGCCCGCGCCGAGGAAAAGACCGTCATGGTCGGCGGCGCCGCGATGTTCCCCTCGAAGAACATCGTCCAGAACGCCGTCAATTCGAAGGATCACACCACGCTGGTGGCGGCAGTGAAGGCGGCTGGCCTGGTGCCGACCCTGGAAGGCAAGGGCCCGTTCACGGTCTTCGCGCCGACCAATGCCGCCTTCGGCAAGCTGCCCGCCGGCACCGTCGACAATCTGGTCAAGCCCGAGAACAAGGCGACCCTGACCAAGATCCTCACCTACCATGTCGTGCCCGGCAAGCTCGAGGCCTCCGATCTCACCGACGGCAAGAAGTTGAAGACGGCCGAGGGCGAGGAACTCACCGTCAAGAAGCAGGACGGCAAGGTCTGGATCGTCGACGCCAAGGGCGGCACCTCGATGGTGACGATCTCCAACGTCAACCAGTCGAACGGCGTGATCCATGTGGTCGACACCGTGCTGATGCCGGCGACGTAACACCTGATACCCCCGTTTCATCCCCGGAGGATGCGGCGAAACAGCGAGCCGGGGAGACCCGGCTCGCTTTATTGTGACCACCATAGCCGGCAGGCATCGATTCGATGGCCGCCTGGTGTAACGAAAGCGGCCGGACCGGCGTATAATCGCTGACACACGACGTTCAGGACGGAACCACCATGTCGAGCCTTTCAGTGACCGACGAGGAGATCAGCGCCAAGCCCGCCAAGGCGATCCAGCCGGCCTGGGTCCGGGTCATGCACTGGACCAACGCGTTCGCCATGATCCTGATGATCATGTCGGGCTGGCAGATCTACAACGCCTCGCCGCTGTTCGACTTCCGTTTCTCCCACGACATCACGCTGGGCGGCTGGCTCGGCGGCGCGCTGCTCTGGCACTTTGCGGCGATGTGGCTGCTGATGGTGAACGGTCTCGCCTATCTCATCACCGGCTTCGCGTCCGGCCGCTTCCGCAAAAAATTGCTGCCGATCACGCCGTCAGGCGTGCTCCACGACGTCAGGGCGGCGCTGACGTTCAAGCTCGCCCATGACGATCTCACCGTCTACAATTACGTGCAGCGCGTGCTCTATGCCGGCATCATCGTCGTCGGCGTGCTGATCGTGCTCTCGGGCCTGTCGATGTGGAAGCCGGTGCAGCTGTACTACCTGGTCAAGCTGTTCGGCGATTATCCGACCGCGCGCTACGTCCATTTCTTCTGCATGGCGGCGATCTGCGCCTTCCTCGTCATTCACGTGCTGCTTGCGCTCTTGGTGCCGAAGAGCCTGCGCGCGATGATCATCGGTCGCTGATTAGGAGAACCACCATGGCCAAGCGTTCATTCCTGATCCCCGGCGTCGACAAGCGGCTGCTGATCAAGGACTCCCTCAAGGTGATGCCCGATCTCACCCGCCGCCGCTTCATCGCGGGTGGCGCCAGCATCGGTGCGCTGACGCTGCTCACCGGCTGCGACGTGGTCGATTCCTCATCCGCCGATGCGCTGCTCGCGAAGGTCTCGAAGTTCAACGACGCCGTGCAGGATTTCATCTTCAATCCTGATGCGCTGGCGCCGACCTTCCCCGAGAGCGCGATTACAAAGCCGTTCCCGTTCAACGCCTATTACGATCTCGACGACGCGCCCGATGTCTCGGCGGCGGATTGGAAGCTCGAGGTGCGCGGCCTCGTTGATAACAAGAAGTCGTGGACATTGGATGAGCTCTACAAGCTGCCGCAGTTCACGCAAATCACCCGTCACATTTGCGTCGAAGGCTGGAGCGCGATCGGCAGCTGGACCGGCACGCCCTTGCGCGTTTTCCTGAAACTTGTCGGTGCCGACACGCGCGCCAAATATGTCTGGTTCCAGTGCGCCGACAAGGATGGCTACAACTCGCCCCTGGACATGCGCACCGCGCTGCATCCGCAGACGCAGATGACGTTCAAATATGCCAACGAGATTTTGCCGCGCGCCTACGGTTTCCCGATGAAGATCCGCGTGCCGACAAAGCTCGGCTTCAAGAACCCGAAATACGTGGTCTCGATGGAAGTCACCAACGACTACAAGGGCGGGTACTGGGAAGACCAGGGGTACAATTCGTTTAGCGGGAGCTGAGGCTTGCTCCGCTGCTGTAGGGTGGGCAAAGGCGCAGCGCCGTGCTCGCGAAAAATGCGTGGGCACGCTTCGCTTTGCCCACCCTACGGCACCGGTGCCTTGGCCGGCCTCACCTTCCGCTGCAGCAATGCCAGCACCGCGCCCAACGCCAGCAGCGCCGCCGACACATTGAGCGCGTAACTCAAGCTCCCCAGCGCATCGGTGATGGCGCCGACCACGATGGGCCCGAGCGTCTGGCCGACGCCGAACGAGATCGTCATCGCCGCGATTGCGGTCGGCCACATCTCCGGCGGATAGTTGAAGCGCACGAAGGCGGTGGTCGAGCCGACGACAGCGAAGAAGGCGACGCCGAACACCACGGCCGAGATTCCAAGCCAGGCGGGCGAATGCCCGAGGATCGGCAAGGCAGCCCCGAGCGCGTTGGTTCCGAGGATGATGGCGGTGGCGAGACCGCCGCGATCGAGCGCGAGCACGCGGCGCCAAGCCCATGGCGTGACGAAGGCACTCATGCCGATCAGGCCCCAGAATGCCGCCTGCGCCGCGGCCCCGCCGCCGCCGTCGCGGACATAGGCGATCATGAAGGTCATGTAGGCGATGTAGCCGGCGCCGAACAGGAAGTAGGCGGCGAGATAGATGAGCACGGGAAGCACAGCGAAGGCGCCGTGGCTGCCTTCCGAAAAGCGCGCGCCGCTCTCGATCCGGACCATGAACAGCGGCACGGTCATCGCGATCGAGAGCAGCGTCATCGCCCACCATACGATCCACCATGAGCCCGGACCGAAATGCTGCAGCGTGAATGGCGCGATCAGCCCGGAGGCGAGAATGCCGATGCCGGGCCCGGCATAAAACAAGCTCAGCAGGAAATTGGCCCGCTCCGGGCGCGACTGCGCGATGGTCGCCGCCAGCGCGCCACCGGCGACGAAGCCGGCCGCAGCCCCCAGGCCCAGCACGAGGCGGGCGAGGCTCAGCGCGATGAAATTCCCCGTCAGCGCACAAGTCGCGAGCGCGGCGACGCAGGCTACGGTTCCACCGCGGATTGCGGCTGACCAGCCGACACGCTGGATCAGCCGCGACGCCAAGAGCGCGCCGATGAGGTAGCCGACGGCGTTGATGGTGTTCATGAACCCGGCCGCCGAGTAGGACCAGCCGAGGTCCTCGCGCATGTCGGGCAGCACCAGCGCATAGGCAAAGCGGCCGATGCCGAGCCCGACGGTTGCGGCTAGCGACAGGGTCAGGATCAGCCGCGCGGGATGTGCGACGGGTGGGCGGTCAGGTGCGAGCAAGGGGTACTCCGGCGATCCGCAGTGTGGCAGGCCCTGCCCGGCTTGCACAGCCGCGACGCGGCAATGGTGTCTTGCCAAGCGCGCAACGCCGCTCTAGCACTCCGGCCGAATTTCGATCTCAGAGGAAACGGATATGGCGACCCACAAATTGCTGCTGCTCCCCGGCGACGGTATCGGCCCCGAGGTGATGGGCGAGGTGAAGCGGCTGATCGATTGGCTCAATAGCGCGGGAATCGCCAAATTCGAGACCGATACGGGCCTTGTCGGCGGCTCCGCCTATGACGCCCACAAGGTGTCGATCTCCGAGGGCGACATGGCCAAGGCGATGGAAGCCGACGCCATCATCTTCGGCGCGGTCGGCGGCCCGAAATGGGACGCGGTGCCTTACGAGGTGCGCCCCGAAGCCGGCCTGCTGCGCCTGCGCAAGGATCTGGCTTTGTTCGCCAATCTCCGCCCCGCCGTCTGCTATCCGGCGCTGGCGGACGCTTCGAGCCTGAAGCGCGAGGCGGTCGAGGGCCTCGACATCGTCATCGTGCGCGAGCTCACCGGCGGCGTCTATTTCGGCGAGCCCAAGACCATCACCGATCTTGGCAACGGCCAGAAGCGCGCCATCGATACCCAGGTCTACGACACCTATGAGATCGAGCGCATCGGCCGCGTCGCCTTCGAGCTTGCGCGGAAGCGCAAGAACAAGGTGACGTCGATGGAGAAGCGCAACGTCATGAAGTCGGGCGTGCTCTGGAACGAGGTCATGACCGCGGTCCACAAGCGCGAATATCCCGACGTCACGCTCGAGCACCAGCTCGCCGATTCCGGCGGCATGATGCTGGTGAAGGCGCCGAAGCAGTTCGACGTCATCGTCACGGACAATCTGTTCGGCGACATGCTGTCCGATATCGCGGCGATGCTGACCGGCTCGCTCGGCATGCTGCCCTCGGCCTCGCTCGGCGAGGTCGACGTCAAGAGCAAGAAGCGCAAGGCGTTGTACGAGCCCGTGCACGGCTCGGCGCCTGACATTGCCGGCAAGGGCCTCGCCAACCCGATCGCGATGATCTCGTCCTTCGGCATGGCGCTGCGCTATTCCTTCGACATGGGCGCGCTCGCCGACAAGGTCGACCAGGCGATCGCGGCCGTGCTCGCCAGCGGCCTTCGCACCGCCGACATCAAGTCGGAAGGCACCACCGCCGCCTCGACCACACAGATGGGCGAAGCGATTTTGAAGGAACTGCAGAAGCTGCACGCGTAAGCGGCAGACGCAGCTCTCGTAGGGTGGGCAAAGCGCAAGCGTGCCCACCATCGGTTGTGATCAGAGAGAGATGGTGGGCACGGCGCGACGCGCCTTTGCCCACCCTACGGCACCTGTTCTCGGAGCCACCCCATGGATGCCTCAGCCCGCCCCAAGATCGCGGAAACCTTCATCCATGAAACGGTGCGCCAGCGCGAGGCGCAGATCGGGCGGCGCTGCGAGATTCTCGCCGGCACGCGCATCGAATATGCCGCGCTCGGCGATTACTCCTATCTCGGCGAATCCTGCGATGTCGCCGACGCCGTCATCGGCAAGTTTACCGCGATCGCAAACTCCGTGCGGATCGGCGCGCCCAATCATCCGATGGGCCGGCCATCACAGCATCGCTTCACCTATGTCCCCGAATATTACGAGGCGAGCGCGAGCCGTGACCGCGACTTCTTCGCCGATCGCCGCGGCGACCGCGTCATCGTCGGCAATGATGTCTGGATCGGCCACGCCGCGATCCTGCTGCCCGGTGTCACCGTCGGCGACGGTGCGGTGATCGGCGCTGGCGCCGTCGTCAGCCGCGATGTCGCGCCCTATACCATCGTCGGCGGCGTCCCCGCGCGACCCATCCGCAAGCGCTTCGATGACGCCGTTGCGGCAAGCCTGCGCCGCATCGCCTGGTGGGACTGGCCGGACGAACTCATCTTCGCGCGCCTCGCCGATTTTCGCTCCGAGGCGATCGAGGAGTTTTGCCGGCGCTATGACCCGGCGGCCAATGCGTAAACAAAAAGGCCGGGCATGAGCCCGGCCTTTTGATTCGGTCGCTGCGTCCGCTCAATACAGCGGGAAATTCTGCGGATAGCCGCCGACATCGGCCGGGGTCGCCAGCGGCTGGCGGTCGATCGGGCGGTTGAGGTTTTCGCGGGCGAAAGAGGGATAGCCGACGGCCGGCGGGAAGGCGTAATCGCTGAACTTGCGATCGCCCGGATTAACCTCGGTGCCGCCGTCGAGCCATGAGCGCTTGCTCACGTAGATACGGGTGCGGCCCTGCTGGTAGACCGCATTGGGGCCGCTCGGGCCGTAATAGTGCCGGCCGCGATCGTCAAAGCGCTGCTTGGTCTTGGTGTCGGCCGACGCCGGTGCCGCGAAGGCCACGGCCATCACGGCGCTCGCCGCAAGCAAGGTCGCCAATTTGTTCGCGGCAGAAAAATTGAAGCTCATCACGTCCCCTTCAGGCGGCAAGCCGCCAGTCGATTTCATCCCATACTAGCCCGGCCGGGGGCACTGCAACTAGGTCTATTCAGTCACACCGCGCTGGAATAATCGGGCGCGCCGGCAAAAGTTGCATGGATACCAGCCACTTGAGCTTGATGCGGATCAGAGCGCGCCGCGCAATTGCGCATTCGCCGCGCCCAGCAGCCAGTCGGCCGAGCCTTGAGACGACCCCTGGGGCTCACAGGAGCGGCGCTTCAGCTCCGCATGGGCGAACATCTCCGCCAGCTTCGGCTCGTTGCCGGAGGTCAGCAGCGTCAGCCGGTTCAGGGTACAGGCGATTGCGGCGCGCCGGGCCGGCAGGGTGTCGCCCTGGCAAGAGAAGCCGGAGATCTGCAGCGCCGGCTCCTCGTTGCGCTTGAGGTAGCCGAGGCAGGCCGGCGACCCATCCGCCGTGCCCGATGGCCGGAACAGGGCGACGGGGCCGAATTTGGTATCGATCAGGCCGGCCTGCTCCAACGTGGTGGCCGCATCCAGGCCCATCCGGGCGGCGAGGCCTGAGGCTGCCGGACGCGTTACGTCGAATTCGTTGCCTTCCCGGTAGATCTCGAGCTCGGCCCAAGGTCTGTCGGCGGGCTTGTCGGCGTCGCCAGCCCAGCGCATGACGTCGCGGCGGCCGCCTTCGGGGTGCCTTAAAATCGTGTAAGAAGCTGTTTTCTCAGATGAATCGATCCGGCTGAGCGCGAAGGCCGGATGCGAACGGTCAGCCATAGCCCAGCCGGGCTTTGCGGCCGGCTCGTCGCTGCGCAAATCAGGCAGCTGGCCGAGCCCGGCAAGCGCGAGGATGGCAAACAAAGCCAGCACCCCTACATAGACCAACAGGCGCGCCAGCGTGCCGACCACCTCGTCGGCGAAATTGGCGAGCGCCAGATGGATCTGGGTGGGGTTTGCGGCCGTGCCGGCCTCAGGCGACTGCATCCACGTCCCTAAGGCATGGTCCAACGTTGTCTTGAGGCCGGTTCTCGCATAGAAGCGCTGCTCTTCCTGTTTAAGCGTCAGCTTCAGGAATGGGCTTTTTCATCGGAGAGTGAACGATGGGTTACAAAGTCGCAGTCGTCGGCGCGACCGGCAATGTCGGACGGGAAATGCTCAACATCCTGGATGAGCGCAAATTCCCGGCGGACGAGGTCGTGGCGTTGGCGTCACGCCGCAGCGTCGGCGTCGAGGTCTCCTATGGCGACCGTACCCTGAAGGTCAAAGCGCTCGAGCACTACGACTTCTCCGATGTCGATATCTGCCTGATGTCGGCGGGCGGTTCGGTGTCGAAGGAATGGTCGCCGAAGATCGGCGCAGCCGGCGCTGTCGTGATCGACAATTCCTCGGCCTGGCGCATGGATCCGGACGTGCCGCTGATCGTGCCCGAGGTGAATGCCGCCGCGACCGAAGGCTTCAAGAAGAAGAACATCATCGCCAACCCGAACTGCTCGACCGCGCAGCTCGTGGTCGCGCTGAAGCCGCTGCACGACAAGGCCACCATCAAGCGCGTCGTGGTCTCGACCTACCAATCGGTGTCGGGCGCCGGCAAGGACGCGATGGACGAATTGTTCTCGCAGACCAAGGCCGTCTATACCAACAGCGAGCTGATCGCGAACAAGTTCCCCAAGCGCATCGCCTTCAACGTCATCCCCCACATCGACGTCTTCATGGAGGACGGCTACACCAAGGAAGAGTGGAAGATGATGGCGGAGACCAAGAAGATTCTTGATCCCAAGATCAAGCTCTCCGCCACCTGCGTGCGCGTGCCCGTCTTCGTCGGCCACTCCGAGGCCGTCAACATCGAGTTCGAGAATCCGATCAGCGCCGATGAAGCGCGCAACATCCTGCGGGTGGCGCCCGGCTGTCTCGTCATCGACAAGCAGGAGCCCGGCGGCTACGCGACCCCTTACGAAGCGGCCGGCGAGGACGCCACCTATATCAGCCGCATCCGTGAGGACGCGACGGTGGAGAACGGTCTCGTGCTGTGGTGCGTGTCGGACAATTTGCGCAAAGGCGCCGCGCTGAACGCGATCCAGATCGCGGAAGTGCTGATCAACCGCAAGCTGATCAGCGCGAAGAAGCAGGCGGCGTAACTCCGCTGCCTCTGTCATCGCGGAACGAAACGCGGCGGATTACGCTTCGCTAATCCGCCCTACGTCACCGAATTCGGTCTCGTAGGGTGGGCAAAGGCGCGCAGCGCCGTGCCCACGATCTTTTCCGATTGCGACAGGTGGTCGGGCACGCTTCGCTTTGCCCACCCTACGAGAGCGGCGATTACACCACGCTCCGCGCGCTCTTGAATGCCTTGCTCGCCTTGTCCAGCACGAACAGCGTTCCCTCGGCGACGCCGAAATAGGCGCCGTGCAGATGCATCTGGCCGCTCTCGACGGCCTTGCGCACGAACGGGAAGGTCATCAGGTTTTCGAGGCTGCGGAACACCGCGGCCTTCTCGATGCGTTCGACGAACTGCGCCATGGTCTCGTGGTCGCGCTGCTCGACCACTTCGCCCGGCTTGATGAACATCTGCATCCATTTGCCGATGAAGTCGCCCGGCGTGAGCGGCTCGATCTTGTCGACGAAGGCGCGGATGCCGCCGCATTGCGCGTGGCCGAGGATGACGATGTGCTTCACCTTCAGCACCGTGACGGCATATTCCAGCGCGGCCGAGACGCCATGCGCGTTGGCGTCGGGCTGATAGGTCGGCACCAGATTGGCGATGTTGCGAACGACGAACAGTTCGCCCGGGCCGACATCGAAGATCGCCTCGGGCGAGACGCGGCTGTCGCAACAGCCGATCACCATCACTTCGGGCGACTGTCCCTTCACCGACAGTTCGCGATAGCGGTTCTGCTCGGCCGGCAACCGGTTGGTGGCGAAGGCGTTGTAGCCGTCCAGCAAGGACTTCGGGAATGTGATCATGGCCCTATGCCTAATCATATACCGATAGGGCGAACAAGCCTTTCGAATAGGCAGGCCAGATGGTATCGCCTCCCCCTAGAACCAGTCCGAGCCGTCAGGAAGGAAGTCGCATGACCCGCCCGCGCCGCAGCCATCTGTTCATGCCCGGCTCCAACCCTCGCGCCCTTGAAAAGGCAAGGAATCTCGCTGCCGATGGCCTGATCCTCGATCTCGAAGATTCCGTCGCCCCGGACGCCAAGGCGGTGGCGCGTGACGGCATCGCCGCCGCGATCGCTGCAAAAGGGTTCGGTAAGCGCGAGATCCTGATCCGGACCAACGGCCTCGACTCCCAATGGTGGGCCGACGACGTTGCGATGGCCGCCAAGGCCTCGCCTGACGGAATCCTGGTTCCAAAAGTTTCAAGCATCGAGGATCTCCAGGCCATCGGCCGCGACCTCGCCCATCTCGGCGCCGCGCCGTCCGTGAAGGTCTGGGCGATGATCGAGACCGCGCGCGCGGTGTTGCACGCCGAGGAGCTGGCCGAGGCCGGTCGCGATCCATCGTGCCGTCTTGCGGGCTTCGTGTTCGGTCCCAACGACATCTCGCGTGAGACGCGGATCAAGATGATGCCGGGCCGCGCCGCGATGATCCCGATGATCACGCACTGCATCCTGGCAACGCGCGCCGCGGGCCTCGAGATCCTTGACGGCCCCTATAGCGACATCGCCAATCCTGATGGCTTCGCCACCGAATGCGCGCAAGGGCGCGATCTCGGCTTCGACGGCAAGACGCTGATCCACCCTTCGCAGATCGAAGCCTGCAACGCGATCTTCACGCCGCCTGAAGAAGACATCGCGCGCGCGCGAAAGATCATCGCAGCGTTCGAGCTGCCGGAAAACGTCTCGCGCGGCGCGATCCGTCTCGACGGCGCGATGGTGGAACGCCTGCACGCCGACATGGCGCGCCGCACCATCGAGATCGCGGACGCGATCGCCGCGATGAGCAAGGGCTGAGCAGGCCGGTCTGCTTGGGGAATCTGGCCAGTGCGGAACAGGGGTCGTTTTGAGGCTTTAAACGCCGCAATGGATCGATTTGCTTGAGGCACGGCTGGGCCGGTTTCTGATCACGACCGCGCGAATATCCGCCGCGGTCGCTGCCGTTGACTTGCATAAGGTCCACGTCGCAAGGTAATCCCGGAAACACTTGAAAATACTGGGTCCAACCTGGTGTGAGGTATCCTCATGACGGCTCTTGCTGAAGTGGCTGCTCCGGCCAATCTCGTCGACGAACTTACCGCCCATGCGGTGCGCAGCATCGAGGCCGCTGATCATTCCGCGTCTCCGTTTCCCCACATCGTCTTCCGCGATTTCTTCCCCGCGGATTTCTACCGGGACATGATCCGGAGCGTGCCGACCCAGGGCTACGATCCGATCACCGGTACGGGGACACGGATGGCGCTGCGTCTCTACGGCGAAAATGTCGACAAGATCGAGCCGTCGCTGCGCCCTGCCTGGGCTGCCGTCTCGGCCATGCTGACGTCGAAGCCCGTCGAGCAGGCGATACGGAACCGGCTGCATGACGGGCTCGAGATTCGCGCCCGTGGCGACAAGGTGGCTAAGCCTGAGGATCTGACGCTGGTCGCAAAGCCGGTCGTGTATGTCGACAGGGACGGCTATCAGATCAAGCCGCATCCGGACACGCGCAAGAAGGTCGTGACGATGCAGCTCTATTGTCCGGCCGACGACAGTCAGGAAGCGCTGGGAACGACGCTCTACCAGGCATCCCTCAAGGGACTGTTTCACGTCGGCTCCTACTGCCTCGAGCCCGTGAAGACGATCCCGTTCCTGCCCAATGTCGGCTATGCCTTCGTGGTCCTGAAGGCCTATCACACCCTGACCAGGATGAGCTGGCACGGCCGTCCACAGATCCATACCGATCGTGACAGGGTCACCATTCTCAACACGTTCTACATGAACGAGAAGGTCGGATTCTGAGCGCTGGGTGCTAGAGCATGATCCGGAAAAGTGTGAAGCGGTTTTCCGAAAAGATCATGCTCAAGCAAAAAGCTAAAGCGCGATGACGATTGGACCCAATCTCATCGCGCGTCAGCGCGACGCGACCTCGGTGCGATCGAGCGATTCCAGCGTCGCGGCGTTGCCGCAATAGCCGTGATAGTTTTCGGCCGCGGTGCCGTCGGCGAGATCGCGGTCGCACTGGCCCTTGTGACCGCAGAGCGAGCAGACCCGCTCCATGTCGCGCAGCAGCAACGGCTGTGCGCGTCCGAGTGCCTCCGCGCTGATGCCGAGCTGCTCCAGCATCTTCGGCAGTTCGTCGGCGGCATGCTTGCCGTGGCGGACCAGCTCTTCGAGATCATCAGGCGCGATCCTGAGATCGTTCGCGATCCGGTCGAACTCGGAGCGATCGAGCTGCCGCATCTCGGCCATCTCGCGGCGATGCTTCAGCCAGCTCGCGAAGGACTCGATGAGGTCCTGGACGATGGGATAAGGTCTGCTTGCGGTGCTCATGGAAAGCTCCATTCGAACGTCGGAACTGGAGCGACATTAGGCACAATGATGCAGGCGCACGTTGCGCTGGATCAAATTCAACTCCCGTGTCCCGGACGCGGTGCGGCGCGTCCGGGACACGGGATGAGAGACCTCAGCGAAACCGCTCTACCGCCCAGGCGAACAGGCTGCCGGGAATCGGCGGCTGCAAGGAGCGCCCCTTGCCGGAGATGTGGAGGCCGATCACTTGGGGGTCGGTGATGATGCCGAGATAGCTCGAGGGATCGAAGAACAGCCTTGGCTCGGAATGCACCGCATAGAACGATTTCTTCGGCAACGCCTTTTGAAGATCACCTGAACGCTTGGCGAGGATGGTCAAGGCCGGCGGCCCGAAGATGGCGATGCGAAGGTCGGACAGACGCTGCGAGCCGCCGCTCAGGCGCTTGATCGCAAAGCTCAAGCGGTGGCTCAGCGACAGCCATTCCGGGGTCAGTTCCTCCTGCTCCATCAGACCCTCGAAGGCGCGAACGATCTGATGGTCCTGCGGCAGATAGAGAACGGAGTTGCCGAGCCGGCGGGATCGCTCCCAGGCAAAATAAGGCTTTGCCGGATCGATCTCGACGGGTTTGAGCAGCAGCACGTCGGCGTCGAGCCAGAGGCCGAGATTCTTCGCCATCAGCTTCATGCGGAAGAAGTCGCTGAACTGGAGCGTGGTCCAGTCGCGCCAGCTGCCGTCCGGCTGCGGCGGCCGCAAGCGTTCGGAGAAGGCGTGCGGCAGGATCGCTTCGGCGTCCGCGTTCTCGACCCCCGCCGGAAGACCCGGAATGGTGTCGAAGCTATAGACCGTGACCTTGTGGCCGGCCGCCAGCTGCGAGCGCAGGCAGGTCTGGCGTAGCGTGTCCATCGGGCCATGCCAGAAGGTGACGATCTCGGGAAGCATGGCGCAGCTATACGGGATATCAGAGGCAAAGAAAAAGCCCCGGCGCTTGTCGCACCGGGGCTTCAAATGAAACTTGAGTTCAGGCCCAGGCGCGTTCGCGCTTGAGCTTCTCTTCATAGGTGTCGATCGAGGACTTCTTCTCCATCGTCAGACCGATGTCGTCGAGGCCGTTGATCAGGCAGTGCTTGCGGAACGGGTCGATCTCGAACTTGACCTTGCCGCCATCGGGCCCGCGGATCTCCTGGTTCGGCAGGTCGATCGTCAGCGTCGCGTTGGCGCCGCGCTCAGCGTCGTCGAACAGCTTGTCGAGGTCTTCCTGGGAGACGCGGATCGGCAGAATGCCGTTCTTGAAGCAGTTGTTGTAGAAGATGTCGCCGAACGAGGTCGAGATCACGCAGCGGATGCCGAAATCGAGCAGCGCCCAGGGCGCGTGCTCGCGGCTCGAGCCGCAGCCGAAATTGTCGCCGGCTACCAGCACCTTCGTATTGCGATAGGCGGGCTGGTTGAGGACGAAATCCGGGTTCTCGCTGCCATCGTCCTTGTAGCGCTGCTCGGAGAAAAGCCCCTTGCCAAGGCCGGTGCGCTTGATGGTCTTCAGGTACTGCTTCGGAATGATCATGTCGGTGTCGACATTGATGATCTTCAGCGGCGCCGCGACGCCTTCCAGCGTGGTGAACTTGTCCATCTCTAGGCTTCCCGGTTTGCAGTCAGGGGAGGGCTGTTTAGCCCGGTTGGAATACAAATCCTAGGCCGGATTCGGCAATCTTGGTCTGTCAGATCTGGTCTGTCAGCTTGGCGGAGCCATGCTGTCAGGCGCAAAGCCGGTCGGCAGGCCGTCGATGCTCTTCATGTTCTTCAGGCCCCAATATTTTCGCAAATTGTTGACGCCCTGCGCCGTCCAGTAGCGGATGAGGCTGCCGCGCTCTTGTTTGTAGTCGAACAGGGGCACGCCCATACCGCACGAGGTCTGCACGAGGTCGACCGAAAGGCGCACGATCTGGCGCGCTCCAGTCATGTCCTCGAACCGAGGGCGAGCTCGGCGTATTCAGGCGAGCCGCGCATGATCGACCGTCCCTGGCCGTACAGCCGCAGGATCATCGGCGGACCATCGAAGGCGCAAAACATGAGGGTCAACCGCTTGTCGTCGGAAGCGATCAGGTGCGCGCGGGTCTCGCTGCCGCTGCCGGTGCAGTCGAGATAGGCGACGTCGTTCTCGCCGAGCACAAGGAACGACGCCAGGCCCTTGGGAGACACGTTGATGCGTCCCTTCGGCGGGGCGCTCGCGACGAAGAAGATCTTCTGCCGCTCGATGAAAGCCCTGTGCTCGGGTTCGATCGCAGCGAATTGCTTGCCCATGTCGGTGCCGTCCTTGCTCGGCGAGAGGGCCGAGGCAAAAAGGCTAACACACCCAGGGTACCGGTTTAAGAACACAAGATATGCTGGTATAAAAACCACCATGAAACGACCAGACCCGATCGCCCCTGCTCTCTCGCTCAGCGCGTTCTTGCGGGCGCTCCGGGAGCGTCAGTCTCCGGCGGAATTCGGCCTCGCCGCCGGACCACGGCGGCGCACGCCCGGCCTCCGGCGTGAGGAGGTCGCCCAGCTCTGCGGATTGAGCGTCACCTGGTACACCTGGATCGAGCAGGGGCGCGATGTGTCGGTCTCTGCCTCGGCCCTCGCGCGCCTCGCCCGCGGATTGCGCCTGTCGCTTGCCGAGCGCGGTTATCTGTTTGAAGTCGCGGGTAAGCGCGATCCCGAGCGGCCGGGCCACAGAGACGATCCACCCGAGGAGATCCTGGCCTGCGTCGATGCGATCGATGGTCCCGCCTACATCCTCGATCGCACATGGAGCGCGCGCCGTTGGAATGCGAAAGCATCGCGGTTGTTTGCAGGATGGCTCGACGATGACGGCGAGAAAAACCTGCTGCGCTACATCTTCGTCAGGCCAGAGGCGCGAAGCCTGATCCTCGACTGGAGTTCACGTGCGCAGCGCGTCGTCGCCGAGTTCCGTGCCGCCGCGACAGCCTACTCCGACGATCCGGAAGTTCGCCGGCTGGTGGAGGAACTGAGACTGGCAAGCCCCGACTTCCAGCGCTGCTGGGAAACGCAGGGCGTCTTGGCACGCGAAGGCGGCGAACGCGCGTTCAATCATCCGACCATGGGACTGCTGCATTATCAGCAGGTGTCGCTGTCGCTCGCGGGTTGGCCCGACTATCGGCTGACGATGCTTCTGCCGGCGCCATCCCTATCCGATCGATGATTTCCTATTCGGCCTGCGCCTCGATCGCTTCCATGTCATCGTCCGAGAGGCCGAAATGGTGGCCGATCTCGTGAATCAGGACGTGGCGGAGGATATGGCCGAGGCTCTCGTCGTGCTCGGCCCAGTAGTCCAGGATCGGGCGGCGGTAGAGCCAGACCATGTTGGGCAGCCGGGCCACGTCGCCAAGGCTCTGTTGCGGCAGGCCGACGCCCTGGAATAGGCCGAGCAGGTCGAATTCGCTCTCGCATTCCATCTCGTCGAGCACGTTCTCGGTGGGGAAGTCGTCGACGCGGATGATCAGGCCCTCGCACAGCCCGCGAAACTCCGCCGGCAGGCGCTCGAAAATGTCGTGCGCCGTCACTTCCATCTCGGCCAGCGAGGGCGCTTTCAGGTCCGTCCACATGGGCTTGTCTTAGCGTGGGTTTCGCAGCGATGCATCCGGCTTTATAGGATCGCGCGGAGAGTTGACGTCGCGCGCGAAAACGAGGAGCGTACGGCGCTTCAAGGGGTTGACTGAGCCGGGTGGTGTGAAATGCGGGCAGGAACAGCGGGACTGGTTCTACTGTGCATGGGGTTGTTTTCGCTATCTGGCGTGAGCGCCCGGGCGGAGACGGCTGGCACTGTCGTCCGTATGGCCCAGGCGGTGTCGCCTGACGACGTTCCGCCGCCGCGCAGGCGGCCCCAGACGCGCCTGCGCGTCACGCCCTATTACAGCCCGGACGGGGTCTATCCGCGCTATAACCCGGGCCCCGACGCGGTGCGCGAGTGCAACGTTGCCTATGTGCAGGAACACAGGCCCAGCGGCACCGTGATCACGCCGCATATGAGCTGCTACTGGCGTCGCGGCTGATCCCGGCTCAGTGTCCGCGCAGCGCGCCGATCAGGCCGGCGCTGACAATCGCAGCGGACGCGCCATAGACCAGGATCGCCATCACGAGCTGCGTCGTTGGGCTTGCCGTGCCGCTCTCGACGCCAGGCCCCTGCGAGGCCAGTGCCGAGCTCGCGCCAAGGGCAATGCTCGCTGCGATCGCGAGGCGAGGTATTCGCAATGCTCGAAACTGTGTCATGACCGTCTCCTGCATTCGCTCGACCAGAAGATACGTACGTCGCTGACGGCTGGTTTTCATCCATAACAGATTCAGGCCCAGCGTTCCAGATTGGGCGCTTTTAACTTGCCGGCGGCCGTGTGATCCTCTCACATTGCGGGCGGAGGTCGTCATGACGAGATGGGTCGCATTGGCCGTTGCTGTCGGGCTTGCCGCGGGCGCGTCGAGCGTGTCGGCCGCGCAGAGAGTGACGAAGCTGCCGGACGCTTCCGCGGGCCGCGCGGTGTTCGATGGGCGACGGCACGTGCGATACGATGCTGCGCGCTACGTTCCGCGGCCTGATCCGCACTACTACGCGCGGCCTGTCTATTACCGTCCCTACCCTTACGGTGTGCCCGCGCCGTTCGTGCTGGGCTACGGGCCGTTCTGGTGACGCTGCTCAGCCTGCGGGCGTAAAGCCCTTCACCAGCAGCACGGTCGCTTGCGCGCCAGCCGTGCGATCGCGCGAGATGTCTTCGTAGTCCGGCGAGGTCGAGAAGGCGAGGAATGCAGCCTCGTCGGGAAACGACATCATGACAAGCTTGTCATACGGCCACGCGCCTTCGAGCACGCGCGGATGTTCGTCAGCGGCCAGCAGTCTTCCATTGAATTTCCTGAACACGTCGAAGAACCGCGCCTGGTAGCGGTCATAGGCCGCGCGGTCCGTCATCTTCAACTGCGCAATCGCATAGACGGTCATCTCTCAAATTCCTCTCGGCCTCGACTTGCGCGGAGCGTCGTTCATTCATGGCGCGTTCACGTCGCCGTCTCTAGTTTAATCTTGGGAGCGACTGCAAATGAACAGCGACGGCGGGAGGGCTACGCCGCAATGACGCTGTCTAGATTCAGGGAGACATTCCATGCTGAGGATAGTGCGTCCCGGGACAAGCTCGCTGCGCTTGCTCGGGCTTGCTGCTGTGGCCGCTCTGATGTTGTCAGCAGGGATTGCGCGCCGCGCTGACGCGATGACGCCGATCAATCCGACCGCGCTGCCCGCGGCGAAGGCTGCAAGCGACGACATGATGATCCAGGTCCGCCATGGCGGTGGCGGCGGTGGTGGACATTTCCACGGCGGCGGCGGACATTTCGGCGGCTTCCACGGCGGCGGAGGGCACTTCGGTGGCTTCCATGGTGGCGGTTATCGCTATGGCGGCTTCCACCGCTTTGGCGGATATGGCGGCTATCATCGCCACTGGGGTGGCTACTATCGCCCCTATTACGGCTATCGCCACTTCCACCGGCGCTATTATTACGGCGGCTATTATCCCACCTATCACTATCCGCGCCGCTGCCGGATCATCTGGACCTATTACGGCCCGCGCCGCATCTGCCACTGGCATCGTTGGCACTATCCGTACCGCTATTGGTGAGTCGAGTCGCAACGGCTGAAATGAAAAGGGCGCCTCACGGGCGCCCTTTGCTTACCATTGCCTCACAGCCAATCCTTCAGTTTCAACGACGCCGATTTCCACCGCATCAGCGTCTCGACCTTCCACTGCTTGAGCATCGCTGGCGGCCAGCGGCTGAGCTTGGAGGTCTCCTCGGCCTCGGGCTTGGCGACGATGCGCAGCGGCGCCGCGCGCCGCCGGTGCTGGCGGGTCGCATCGCTGATCAGGTCGACATATTCAGGCTTGTTGGCCATGAGAGGTGTCCTCGCGAGATCGTCGCGAGGACACTGTCGGCGCTGCGGCTTAACAGCAATTTGCCGCGTTCGTTCAAATTGCAGGAAGCGGCTTAGCGCCAGTCCCTGACATCGACGAAGTGACCCGCGATCGCCGCCGCCGCCGCCATCGCCGGCGACACCAGATGCGTGCGGCCCTTGAAGCCCTGGCGGCCCTCGAAATTGCGGTTCGAGGTCGAGGCGCAGCGTTCTTCCGGCTTCAGCTTGTCCGGGTTCATGGCGAGGCACATCGAGCAGCCGGGCTCGCGCCATTCGAAGCCGGCCTTGATGAAGATCTTGTCGAGACCTTCAGCTTCGGCCTGCTCCTTCACGATGCCGGAGCCCGGCACGACCATGGCATTGACGGTGCCTGCGACCTGCTTGCCTTCGGCGATCTTGGCGGCGGCGCGCAGGTCTTCGATACGGCCGTTGGTGCACGAGCCGATGAAGACGCGGTCGAGCTTGATGTCGGTGATCTTCGTTCCCGCCGTCAGGCCCATGTACTTGAGCGCGCGATGCTTGGAGAGACGCTTGGCCTCGTCAGCGATCTTGTCAGGATCGGGCACGATGCCGGTCACCGAGATCACGTCCTCAGGGCTCGTGCCCCAGGTCACGATCGGCGGCAGTTTTGCCGCATCGAGGCGCAGCTCATGGTCGAAATGCGCGCCCTCGTCGGAGCGCAGCTTCTCCCAGTAACGCATCGCTGCGTCCCAGGCCGCGCCCTTCGGCGACTTCGGACGGTCGCGCAGGAAGTCGTAGGCCTTCTGGTCGGGCGCAACGAGGCCGGCGCGCGCGCCGCCTTCGATCGACATGTTGCAGACCGTCATGCGGCCTTCCATGCTGAGCGCTCGGATCGCATCGCCGGCATATTCCAGCACGTAGCCGGTGCCACCGGCGGTGCCGATCTCGCCGATGATGGCCAGGATGATGTCCTTGCCGGTGACGCCGTCAGGCAATTTGCCGTCGACGGTGACGCGCATGTTCTTCGCCTTCTTCTGGATCAGCGTCTGCGTCGCCAGAACGTGCTCGACCTCGGAGGTGCCGATGCCGTGCGCGAGCGCGCCGAACGCGCCATGCGTCGAGGTGTGGCTGTCACCGCAGACGATGGTGGTGCCGGGCAGCGTAAAACCCTGCTCGGGGCCGATGACGTGGACGATGCCCTGGCGCTTGTCGAACTCGTTGTAATACTCGATGCCGAATTCCTTGGCGTTCTCGGCCAGCGCCTTGATCTGCTCGATGCTTTCAGGATCGGGATTCGGCTTGGTGCGATCGGTGGTCGGCACGTTGTGGTCGACGACCGCGAGCGTCTTCTCGGGCGCGTGAACCTTGCGGCCGGTGGCGCGCAGGCCTTCGAATGCCTGCGGCGAGGTCACCTCATGCACCAGGTGACGATCGATATAGAGCAGGCAGGTGCCGTCGTCGGCTTCGTGCACCAGATGGTCGTTCCAGATCTTGTCGTACAGGGTGGTCGGCTTGGACATGAGCTTCAGCTCCGAAGAATGTGTAAGCGGAAATGCGCGGGTGGCGCGCGGGGCAACAAAATCGTCAGCGCAGCTTTTAGGCTGCGCGCGTAAGCTCTGACGTTGCCGAGGTCGCGAAGCGTCCGAAGAACCGGCCAGGCAGCCGCGAGCGATCGTCGATGACGATGCGCTGGTGGCTCACGAAGCTGGTCAGATCTGGAAACATTCCAGGAATATATAGCAGGCCGATTTGGAAGCGCGAGTGGTTTGACGCGCACGGCTGACGCAACAAAAAAGCGCGGGGGTTTGCCCCGCGCTCTTCGAAACTCGACTGTAAGCGGAGCTTACTCGTTGACGGCCTTGGCGTGCTCAGTCTTCTCGACGATGCGCGCCGACTTGCCGCGAAGATTGCGGAGGTAATAGAGCTTGGCGCGACGCACCTTGCCGCGACGCACCACCTTGATCGAGTCGATCATCGGCGACATCACCGGGAACACGCGCTCGACGCCTTCGCCGTAGGAGATCTTGCGAACGGTGAAGCTCTCGTTGAGGCCACCGCCGGAACGGCCGATGCAGACGCCTTCATAGGCCTGCACGCGGGTGCGGTCGCCTTCGACGACCTTCACGTTGACGATCACGGTGTCGCCGGGACCGAATTCGGGAATGTCCTTGCCGGCGGACAGCTTGTCGAATTGCTCTTGCTCGAGCTGCTTGATCAGGTTCATGGGTAAATCTCCATCGGCGCGCCCAGCCTTTAAGAAACGGGGGCTGCGCGAAATTCGTCTATCCAGCCATTGCGGATGTGGGCGCTCCTATAAGGCAAGCCGGAGCGTTTGTCACCCGTCTGTCTTGTTTTTTGGCGTTTTTTGGCGCCCGGGCCGATTCGGGGCTTTGGGTGGGATTTGGGCCCACAAATCAGGTCGCCGGGCCTCCGTCAGGGCCTCGGATTGCGCCCGCCGCCAGGAGGCGACCTTGGCATGATCGCCCGAGGTCAGGATCTCGGGGATCGGAACCCCCTCGAACAGCTGCGGGCGGGTGTATTGGGGGTATTCGAGCAGGCCGTCCGAAAAGCTCTCCTCGGTTCCCGAGGCTTCCTTGCCCATCACCCCCGGCAGCAGGCGGACGCAGGCGTCGATCAGCGCCATCGCGGCGATTTCGCCCCCGGACAGCACGTAATCGCCGATCGAGACCTCCTCCAGGCCGCGCGCATCGATCACCCGCTGGTCGATCCCCTCGAACCGCCCGCAGACGATGAGGGGGCCGGGGCTCCGGGCCAGCTCCACCACGCGCGCCTGGGTCAATGGCCGACCCCGCGGGCTCATGAGCAGCTTCGGCCGGTCCGGGCCGATCTCGGCGGCATCGATCGCCGCGGCCAACACATCGGCCCGCAGCACCATGCCCGGCCCGCCACCGGCCGGGGTGTCATCGACGCTGCGATGGCGATCGGTGGCGGAGGCCCGGATATCCCGCGCCTCGATCTGCCACAGGCCGGAGGCCAGCGCCCGGCCGGCCAGGCTCACGCCGAGCGGTCCCGGAAACATCTCCGAAAACAGCGTCAGCACCGTCGCGCGCCAGGGTGGGGGGTTGGTCATCAAATCTCAGCTTTCGTCGTCCCGGGGCGCTCAAAGCGCGAGCCCGGGACCCATCATCACCGCACTTCGTTTTGCGATGTCTCGGGCTACCAGCTTAGCGAAAAAATTCGGCCCGTGGTTATGGGTCGCCGCCTTCGCGGGGACGACTCGTGGATCGAGCTTCGTCCTTGTCGCCCTCGATCTCCTGCGGCAGCGCGATCACGACGCGGCCGCCTTTGAGATCGACCTCTGGCACCACGGCGTTCGTGAACGGCAGCAGCATCGTCGCGCCCTTGAGCGGCGCGATCTCGATGATGTCGCCGGCGCCGAAATTATGGATCGCGAGCACGCGGCCGAGCGCATCGCCGTCAGTGGTGACGGCGGCGAGCCCGATCAGATCGGCGTGGTAATATTCGTCCTCGTCGGTCGCGGGCAATTTGTCGCGCGCGACGTAGAGTTCGATGCCGTTGAGGCGCTCGGCCTCATCGCGGGTAGCGACGCCCTTGAAGGTCGCGACCAGATGGTCCTTCGCTTCGCGGACCTGCGCCAGCTCGAACTGGCGCTTGCCGTCCTTGGAGAGAAGCGGACCGTAGCGCTTCACGGCAAAGGGATCTTCAGTGAAGGTCCACAGCTTGACCGCACCGCGCACACCATGCGCGGCGCCGATCCGCGCGACGCAGATCAGCGCCGACATGGCCTAGCCCTTAAGCCTTCGCAGCGGCTTCGGCCTGCGCCTTGCGCTCCTTGCGCGGCACGGCCTTCTCGGGGTTGTTGCGCGCTTCGCGCTTCTTGACGCCGGCGGCGTCGAGGAAGCGGGACACGCGGTCCGACGGCTGCGCGCCCTTGGCGAGCCAGGCCTTCACCTTGTCCATGTCGAGCTTCAGGCGGGTCTCGTTGTCCTTCGGCAGCAGCGGGTTGAAGTAGCCGAGGCGTTCGATGAAGCGGCCATCGCGGGGGAAACGCGAATCGGCGACGACGACGTGATAGACGGGACGCTTCTTGGTGCCTGCGCGGGCGAGGCGGATAACGACGGACATCTAGTTCTCCTTCAAAGTACGTTTTGTTCGGTTGATTGGTATTCCGCGTTGCGCGAGACCGGAGCGATCCCTCGCGACGAATTCCTCATTTCTTCTTGCCCGGGAAACCGCCGAGACCCGGCAGCGTCGGCTTGCCGCTCAGCCCGGTCAGTCCGGGCAGGTTCGGCAGGCCGGTGCGAAGACCCGGCGGCAAATCCTTCGGCAGGCTGGGCAGACCCTGTCCGCCGCCACTCTGCATCTTCTCCTGCAGCGCCTTCATCTCCTCCGGAGACGGCATCTTCATGCCGCCGCCAAAGCCCATCGCCTGCGCGATGCCGGCGAGCGGTCCGCGCTTGCCCGAGCCCATCGCCTTCATCACGTCGGCCATGTTCCGGTGCATCTTCAGGAGCTTGTTGACCTGCTCGACGCTCTGGCCGCTGCCTGCAGCGATGCGCTTCTTGCGGCTCGCTTTCAGCAGATCCGGATGACGGCGCTCGTCGCGCGTCATGGAATCGATCACCGCGACTTGGCGTTTCAAGATCTTGTCGTCGATGCCGGCGGCCGCGATCTGGTTCTTCATCTTGGCGATGCCGGGCATCATGCCCATCAGGCCGCTGATGCCGCCCATATTCGCCATCTGCAGCAGCTGCTCGCGCATGTCGTTGAGGTCGAACTGACCCTTGCGCATACGCTCGGCAGTGCGCGCAGCCTTCTCGGCGTCGATATTGGCGGCGGCGCGCTCGACCAGTGACACGACGTCACCCATGCCGAGGATGCGGCCGGCGATACGATCAGGATGGAAATCTTCCAGCGCGTCGGTCTTTTCACCGGTACCGATCAGCTTGATCGGCTTGCCGGTGACCGCGCGCATCGACAGCGCAGCGCCGCCGCGGCCGTCGCCGTCGACGCGCGTCAGAACGATGCCGGTGAGGCCGACGCGCTGGTCGAACGCGCGCGCGAGATTCACGGCGTCCTGGCCGGTGAGGCTGTCCGCGACCAGCAGCACCTCATGCGGGTTGGCAGCGGCTTTGATCGCGGCGGCTTCCGCCATCATCTCTTCGTCGAGCGTGGTGCGGCCGGCGGTGTCGAGCAGCACGATGTCGTATCCGCCGAGCTTGCCGGCTTCCAGCGCGCGCTTCGCAATCTGCGGCGGTTGCTGTCCCGCCACGATCGGCAGGGTCGGAATGTCGAGGTCGCGGCCTAACACCGCGAGCTGCTCCATCGCCGCCGGGCGATAGACGTCGAGCGAGGCCATCAGCACCTTGCGCTTGTCGCGCTGGACCAGGCGGCGGGCGAGCTTTGCGGTGGTGGTGGTCTTACCGGAGCCTTGCAGGCCGACCATCATGATCGGCACCGGCGGCACGGAATTGACGTCGATGGTCTGGCTTTCGGCGCCGAGCGTGTTGATCAGCTCGTCATGGACGATCTTGACCACCATCTGGCCTGGCGTGACCGACTTGACGACGGTGGCGCCGATCGCCTGTTCGCGCACGCGTTCGGTGAAGCTGCGCACGACTTCGAGCGCAACGTCGGCCTCGAGCAGCGCGCGGCGCACCTCGCGCATCGCGGCGTCGACGTCCTTTTCGGTCAGCGCACCGCGCCCCGTCAGACGATCGAGAATGCCACCAAGCCGTTCCGACAGATTGTCGAACAATGCAATTGTCCCTTGTCCTGCTCGCCAGAATGGCGATCTTCCAAACACCTTTGCGCCCGAGGGCGCATCGCGCTGTCGGGCGTTGACCTCTGGCCTCCGGGGCCAGTCGGCGGGTCGAAAAGAAAGCCTTTCCGAGAAAGTGGCGGCGTTAAACGCCGCTCACGCCCAAAAGTCAAGGAAAGTTAGGGTGCTGGGACGCCATTGCGAGGCCAAGGCCTTGAAATCAGGCACTTTCCGCCGACGGGTTCCTTTTTCGTCAAGCCCGCCCATATAGCCGGTGATGTCTTACCGCCGCAACCAGCCCTGAGCCCCGCCGTGCCGATCACCCGCCGCCGCCTGAAAACCTATGACGGCCCCGTCTCCGACCATTTCAACGGTCTGCATTTCTTCGATCCCGACGGCGCGCCGCCAAAGCCACTCCGCGAGGTGCTGCGCTGGCAGTTCAGCGGTCGGCGGGAGCGGGCCAAATGGCCCGATTGGGCCCCGAGCCCTCATGTCGACACGCCGCCGGAGCGGGTCGATGGCGGCAAGGTGCGGCTCTCCTTCGTTGGCCATGCGAGCTGGCTGATCCAGGCCGGCGGCCTCAACATTCTCGTCGATCCGGTCTGGTCCTCGCGGGTCTCGCCGGTCGGCTTTGCCGGGCCGAAGCGGCACAATGATCCCGGCATCGCCTTCGAGAAGCTGCCGAAGGTCGATGTCGTGCTGGTCTCGCACGGCCATTACGATCATCTCGACATGGCGACGCTATCGCGGCTTGCCAAGAATTTTGCGCCGCGCGTGGTCACGCCGCTCGGTAATGACGTGACGATGCGCGGCGCCGATTCCACCATCAAGGTGGAGGCCTTCGACTGGCACGATCGCGTCGAGCTCGGCGGCGGCGTTGCGGCGCATCTGGTGCCGACACGGCACTGGACCGCGCGCGGCATGTTCGATCGCAACAAGGCGCTGTGGGCGAGCTTTGTGCTGGAGACGCCGGCCGGAAAAATCTACGTGGTCTGCGATTCCGGCTATGGCGATGGCCGGCATTTTCGTCGCGTCGCCGAGAAGCACGGGCCGCTGCGCCTCGCGATCCTTCCCATCGGCGCCTACGAGCCGCGCTGGTTCATGCGCGACCAGCACATGAATCCGGAAGATGCGGTGAAGGCGCTGGGTGATTGCGGCGCCGAGCAGGCGCTCGGGCATCATCACGGCACGTTCCAACTGACCGACGAGGCGATCGATGCGCCTGCGAAGGCGCTGGTGGAAGCGCTCGATGCGGCGAATATTCCGCAGGAGCGGTTCGTGGCGATGAAGCCGGGGCAGGTCGTGGAGATTTAGCGCCCGCTCTCGCAACACATTGATCTCGTCGTCCCGGCGTTCGCCGGGACGACACTATTGCTGTAGCGACAGTGTGCCTCTTGCGAAGCTCTCTTATTGCTCTTTCGGCTTGATCGCCCAGCTCACATTCACCGTCACCGACAGCGTTTCCTCGCCAGGTGCTACCGCGGCGGGCGCGGCCATCGGGGCTGCGGCCATGCGGCCCTTGAACAGCGGCATCGGAGCGCCGCCTTCGGAGACGCTGAGCGGCGCACCCAGCGTGACGCCGGTGGCCTTGGCGTAGATCTCGGCCTTGCGGCGGGCATCGGCGACCGCCTGCTCGCGCGCATCGTCGAGCAGCTTGGAGGCCTGCGTCACCTCGAACGAGATGTTGCCGATGTCGTTCGCGCCGGCGCTGACCAGCGTGTCGATGACGCCGGCGACCTTGGTCACGTCGCGAATTTTCACGGTGACGCGGTTGGAGGCGCGGAAGCCGACCACGGGATTAGCGCCGGTTGAGCGGTTCGGCGCATATTGCGGCTGCAGCGACAGGCGCGAGGTCTGGTAGTCCTTCTCGGGGATTCCCGCGCCCTTCAGCGCCAGCAGCACCTTGCCCATCGCCGCGTTGTTGGCATCGGACGCTTCCTTCGCCGACTTGGCATCGTTGGCGACGCCGGCATCGATCTGCGCAAGGTCAGGTGCTGCCGAGACCGTCGCCTCGCCGCTCACCGAGATGGCGGACGGGAAATCATCGGCGAGCGCGGGCATCGTGGCAGCGACGATTGCGGCCAGGGAAACAACAAGCGCGGCAGGTTTTTTCATCGGTCTCACTTCAGCGGTACGAACACATTGATCACGAGCTTGTCCTCTGCCGTCTTGAGCGGATCGGTGAGGTACTCCTCGATGAACGTGTCCTTGGCTTCCAGCTTCTTGTCGTCGAGGTGATTGGTGATCGCCTCATAGGTGTTGTCCATGTTGTCGTAGGAGCCGCGATGGACGAATTTCAGCGCCTTGCCTTCGGGCGATTTGCCGATGCTCATGTCCTTGGGCAGGTTCTTCGGATCCTGGTCGACAGGGATTTCGGCGAAGAAGGTGAAGCCGGTGTCATCAGTCGAGGTGTAGACGATCATCGCGTTGCCGGCGTGCTTGATGCCCTGCTTGTCGAGCAGCGCGTTCAGCGCCTTGAAGGCGTCGACCAGGGTGTCGAAGGCCGAGTCCCAATTGGCGGTGCCCTTGACCATCAAGACTTTCCTGGACTCGAGCGTGGTCTCCAGGCCGAAGGGGTCGGCGGTCTGAACCGGGGCCGGCGTGGCGGCCGCGGCGGGCGGCGGTGTTGCAGGGCTCGGTGAGGCGCTGGCTGCGGGAGAGGGCGATGCCGCTGGCGCGGGCGAGGCACTGGCAGCCGGCGACGGCGTTGCTTCGGGCGAAGCGCTGGCGGCCGGAGAGGGTGAGGCCGACGGGGCCGGCGAGGGGCTTGCCGAGGCCGCAGGCGCCGGGCTCGGGGTCTGCGCGAGGGCGCCTGATAGCCCAAGCGACAAGGCCGCTGCCGGGATCAGCGCGGCCAGAGCAAGACGACGAAACCCAATCATTCTATTCTCCCCAAGGTCTTCCGTATCAAGGCCTTAACGACGAAGGCCAAAATCCGGTCGCGCATCCCCCGTCGCGCGAACTTTCGCCGTTCTAACACGCGAGCGCCAAATTCGTCCCATGACAGATGCGTCATGACAGACGCTCCGGCCCTGCGGAGCGCAAATCACTGGCCAGAGGGCTAAGGATCGCCATATAAGACGGGCGAAATTCGGGAATTTTCATGAGCGCGCTCGCCAACCACGCATTTGCCAAGATGAACGGCATCGGCAACGAGATCGTCGTTGTCGACATGCGCGATTCTGCGGGCCGCATCACGCCTGATGACGCCCGCGCGGTGGCGTCCGCGCAGGGCGGCGTGCCCTATGATCAGCTCATGGTGCTGCAGAAGCCCCGGCTCGACGGCACCGAGGCCTTCATCAGCATCTACAACAGTGACGGCTCCGAAGCTGGCGCCTGCGGCAACGGCATGCGCTGCGTAGTCCGTCGCATCTTCGAGAAGAGCGGGCAGACCACGGTGACCTTCCAGACCGCGGCTGGCCTGCTCAATGCCTGGCAGGGCCCGGCGCCTGATCTCTACACCGTCGACATGGGCGCGCCGAAGTTCGGCTGGCAGGACATTCCGCTGGCGGAGGAGTTTCGCGACACCCGCTACATCGAATTGCAGATCGGACCGATCGACAATCCGATCCTGCATTCGCCGTCCGTGGTCAGCATGGGCAATCCGCACGCGATCTTCTGGGTCGACGACGTCAACGCCTATGATCTCGAGCGCTTCGGCCCGCTGTTGGAAAATCATCCGATCTTCCCCGATCGCGCCAACATCACGCTCGCCCATATCGTCGATCGCGAGCACATCACGATGCGCACCTGGGAGCGCGGCGCCGGCCTGACGAGGGCGTGCGGCTCGGCCGCCTGTGCGACTGCAGTCGCTGCGGCGCGGCTGAAGCGCACCGAGCGCAAGGTCGAGATGACGTTGCCCGGCGGCAAGCTCGGCATCGAATGGCGTGAGCGCGACGACCACGTGCTGATGACGGGCACCGCGACCTTCGAATATGAAGGCAAGTTCGATCCGGCGCTGTTCGCGCCGGTGGGCTAATGGCCGTCGACATCGTCACCTTCGGCTGCCGCCTCAACGCGTTCGAGGCCGAGGTGATCCGCCGCGAAGCGGAGGGCGCGGGGCTTTCCGACACCATCGTCATCAACAGCTGCGCCGTCACCAATGAGGCGGTGGCGCAGGCACGCCAGTCGATTCGCAAGCTGAAACGCGAGCGGCCGGACGCGCGCATCGTCGTCACCGGCTGCGCGGCGCAGACGCAAAGCGCGATGTTCGCCGAGATGGCCGAGGTCGACCGCGTCGTCGGCAACGACGACAAGATGCGCAGCGAAGCGTGGCGTGCAGCGCGCGACGCCTTCGATCTCGGTGCCGGCGAGAAGGTCGCGGTCAGCGATATCATGGCCGTGAAGGACATGGCGCCGCATCTGATCGATGGCTATGCGAGCGGTCTGCCACGGGTGTTCGTGCAGGTGCAGAACGGTTGCGACCATCGCTGCACCTTCTGCATCATCCCCTATGGCCGCGGCAATTCGCGCTCGGTGCCGATGGGCGCGGTGGTCGATCAGGTGCGTACGCTGGTCGAGCGCGGTCATGCCGAGATCGTGCTGACCGGCGTCGATCTAACCAGCTATGGCACTGATCTCCCGGGCGCGCCGAAGCTCGGCATGTTGACGAAGCAGATCTTGCGGCACGTGCCGGAGCTGAAGCGGTTGCGCATCTCCTCGATCGATTCGATCGAGGCGGATGCCGATCTGCTCGATGCCATCGCCGATGATGCCAGGCTGATGCCGCATCTGCATCTGTCGCTCCAGTCAGGCGACGACATGATCTTGAAGCGCATGAAGCGGCGGCACTTGCGCAGCGATGCGATCGCGTTCTGCGATCAGGTCCGCCGCTTGCGGCCGGATGTCGCGTTCGGCGCCGACATCATCGCGGGCTTCCCGACCGAGACGGACGAGATGTTTGCGCGCTCGCTCGATCTGGTCGAGGAATGCGGCCTGACGTTCCTGCACGTCTTCCCCTATTCGCCACGCCCCGGCACGCCGGCTGCGAAGATGCCGCAGGTTGCGGGGCCCGCCATCAAGGAACGCGCGAAGCGGTTGCGGGTGGCGGGTGACGCTGCACTACGGCAGCGGCTGCAAGCCGAGATCGGCGCAACGCGCGAGGTGCTGATCGAGAGCGAAGGGCAGGGGCGGACGGAGCACTATCTACCGGTGGCGATTGCGGGCGAGCGTGCGGGGAGCGTTGTATCGCTGAGGATTGCTGGCAATGATGGCGAGCGGCTGACCACGTAATCCGCTGTCGTCGCCCGGCTTGACCGGGCGACCCAGTACGCTGCGGCTTCTCCGTAGCTCACTGCCGTCTCCGGAATGCTGGATCCCCCGCTTTCGCGGGGGATGACACCGTCAGTTTGGTGAAAAGCGAGTCCTACGACGCCCGCACCTGCCAGAAGCGCAGCGTGCGCCGCGCGTTCTCCGCCGTCATGCGCGCAAAATTGCTCTTCGCCCTCGCCAGGTCCGCCGGCTTCATCGCGCCGGTCGCAAAACGGCTTTCGAGCACGGCGATCGTTGTTTCCCAGCTGAGCTGCGCTGCCTTGCACGGCACCAGCAGGCCGTCTTCGCGCAGGCTCTGCATCAGCGGACGAATCACTTCGACGGTCGATCCCGACAGCGCCGCCAGCGCGGCCACGGCCTCCTCGTAGCGCCGGTGTCGCGCGAAGTTCAGCAGCGTCGCCTCGTTGAGCTGGCCGGATGCCTTGAGATTTCCGACCGCCCGCTTGGCGCCCTCGAAATCGCGCACGCCCGACATCTCGCGCTCGACGCCGACGGTGACGGCGGCGATCGCATTCTGGATCTCCTCGAACAGATCGGGCGGTGCGCGTGACAGCAGGCGGGTGCGAACGGCGTCGGTTGCGGAACGCAGCAATCGCCGACGCAGGTCCGACGGCAGGTCGACGCGGATGCCGATGCTCACCGCGAGCTCGGGATCGAGCTCGGCCTGTCCGACGATAACAGTGAATCCCTTTCCGGACATGCGCGCGCCTGGATTGGCGGCGAGGCGCCGGCTGACGCTCGGATAGCGGCGCGCCAGCAACGCGTCGGTGACGATCTCCTTCAGCCACCAGCGGCCGGCGATCGCGAGCAGATGCGGCTCGCTTTTGCTGGAGGCGATCTTCAGCAGTTCACCGTCGTCGAGGCGCGCGGATTCCTGGAGCACGGGACCGGCGATGCGGATCTCGTCATTGTTGGCGAGGCGGCGGATCACCGAGGGCGGCGCCTGCGCGATCGGCGCGAGCTGGGCGCTGATTTCGGCGAGCGCAATGCGCGCTGCCACATCGGCGATGGCGCGCAGCTCGATGGTGCCGATCAGGCGCTCGAGCACGTCATCGAACAGCGCGATCTGCTCGTCGTTGAAGCTTCCGGCAGAGGAGAGAAACAGGTCGGTGACGCGCCGGGCGGTCTCCAGGCCCTTTTCCGCCGAGCCGGTCCGGATCGCGGATTCGACCTCGTCGATGATCGATAGCTGGGCCGTGGACATGACGCGTTGCTCGTCCTGAGCGGATGGGGGGCTTGTTCTAAGCAACCGCTATCATTGGCGACGAGCACTGAACGTTTCGTAAACCTTGCCTCTTCGAGGCCGCTATTCCCCGTTCCAGCCGCAGGCGCGGAGCTTCTCATGCATGTGGGGCGGGGCTGGCGCGACGACGCGGACCGGCTCCTTGTTCCGGGAGATCGGCACCACGATCTCGCGGGAATGCAGATGCAGCTTCGGCTCGCCGAAGCGCGGGCCGTTGCCGTAAATGTTATCGCCGAAGATCGGCCAGCCGGTCGCGGACGAATGCACCCGCAATTGATGGGTCCGGCCCGTCACCGGTTCCATGGCCAGCCACGTGAAGCCGTCGCCCCGGCCCATCACCTTCCAATTGGTGACGGCCTTCTGACCCTCGGGGTCGGGCTTCTGCCACCAGCCGCGCTCGGCATTGAGCCGGCCGAGCGGCATATCGATGGTGCCTTCATCCTCGGCAGGGCCGCCCTCAACCACGGTCCAGTATGTCTTGCCGATCTTGCCATGCTTGAAGAGGAGGCCGAGCGAGGCGGTCGCCTTGCGATGGCGGCCGAGCACCAGGCAGCCGGAGGTGTCCTTGTCCAGCCGGTGGGCCAGCACCGGCGGCCGCGGCAGGCCGAAGCGAAGCGCCTCGAAGGAGTCCTCCAGATTGGGGCCGCCCTTGGGGCCGCGATGCACCGGCAGGCCGGCCGGCTTGTTGATGACCAGCATCAAGCCGTCGCGGTGGAGCACGCGGCCCAGGATCTCCTCGGCGGTCAATTCGGGAACATCGAGCAATTGCAGGACCTTCGGACAAGGCTTTCGTTTAACGGCGGGAACGGCTAACACACCCCCGCCATGAACGATACCACGTCAGATCCCCCCAAGCTGAGCTGGTGGCGCCGCCTGTCCAACGGGTTGAAGCGCACCTCGTCCTCGCTCGGGACCGCGGTCGCCGATCTCGTCACCAAGCGCAAGCTCGACCGCGCCATGCTCGACGACATCGAGGACGTGTTGCTGCGCGCCGACCTCGGCACGTCAGTTGCGGTACGGATTGCGGACGCCGTCGGCACCGGTCGCTATGACAAGGCGATTTCGGCCGACGAGGTCAAGGACGTCGTCGCGACCGAGGTCGAGAAGGTGCTGGCGCCGGTGGCGAAGCCGCTCGAGATCGATGCGGCCAGGAAGCCGTTCGTCGTCCTCGTGGTCGGCGTCAACGGCTCCGGCAAGACCACGACCATCGGAAAACTCTCGCAAAAGTTTGCCTCCGAAGGCCGCAAGGTGATGCTCGCCGCAGGCGACACGTTTCGCGCCGCCGCGATCGAGCAGCTCAAGGTCTGGGGCGAGCGGACCAAGACGCCCGTCATTGCGGGCGCGCAGGGCTCGGACTCGGCGAGCCTCGCCTTCAACGCGCTGACCGCTGCCAAAGAGCAGAACATCGACGTGCTGCTGATCGATACCGCCGGCCGCTTGCAGAACAAGGCCGAGCTGATGAACGAACTCGAGAAGGTCGTGCGCGTCATTCGCAAGGTGGACGCGTCAGCGCCGCACGCGGTGCTCCTCGTGCTAGATGCCACCGTCGGCCAGAACGCGCTGTCGCAGGTCGAGGCCTTCCATCGCACCGCCGGGGTCACGGGTCTCGTGATGACCAAGCTCGACGGCACCGCGCGCGGCGGCATTCTGGTGGCGCTGGCGGAGAAATTCAAACTGCCGGTGCATTTCATCGGCGTCGGCGAAGGCGTCGACGATCTCGCGCCGTTCACCGCGCGCGATTTCGCCCGCGCCATTGCCGGAATCGAAAGCTAGAGTATGGACAAGACCCAGCCGCATCCGCTGTTCAAGCTTGCGACCGAGCTCGGTCCGCTGCTCGTGTTCTTCTTCGTCAATGCGAAGTTCAATCTGTTCGCTGCGACCGGCGCCTTCATGGTCGCGATCGTGGCGGCGATGGCCGCGTCCTATGTGGTGACGCGCCACGTCCCGATCATGGCGATCGTCACAGGCGTGATCGTGCTGGTGTTCGGCACGCTGACCCTGGTGCTGCACGACGAGACCTTCATCAAGGTCAAGCCGACCATCATCTACGGTCTGTTCGCCGCGATCCTCGGCGGCGGCCTGTTGTTCGGCCGCTCCTTCATCGCCGTGATGTTCGACCAGATGTTCAACCTGACCCCGCAAGGCTGGCGCATCCTCACCCTGCGCTGGGCGCTGTTCTTTGCCGGCATGGCAGTGCTGAACGAGATCGTCTGGCGCACCCAGAGCACGGACTTCTGGGTGAACTTCAAGGTGTTCGGCGTCACGCCCATCACCATGATCTTTGCCATCGCCCAGATGCCGCTGACCAAGCGCTACGGGATCGAGCCGGTGTCGCTGGAGACCAGCGAAGCCGAGGCGGGGGACGTGAGGAAGGGCTGACGCCGGTTCCGGCCCTGCGGTTCCCGGCCGCGACCTGGCATATTCACCCTGGCGTGCGTTTCGTGCGCTCTGTCGATCGGATTCTTCACCGCTCCGTAACTGCAAGCTGAGATTATTCAGCGCTTTACCTTGCCTGAAAGGTCGCAGGCGATAGCCTTTCTCCTCATCCAATCCGCGGATTGAGCCCGTACGCGGAGGCCCGGTGGTGAGCGCAAAACAGGACCACACCGCTGAACACCTGATCCAGTACCTTCGGCAACTCGCACCGCAGGTCCGGCGCCGCCTGCTTGCCGAACTGGAACGGCTACATCTCCTCGGCGAGGACATTCCGCATTCCGAGCCATTGATCGCGGCGCTTCGCGCCGAGTTTCGCAACACGGGCCAGAATCATTATCGGGTCGGAAATCCCTCACGCTACTTCTTCGAGCCGCTCGAGCCGGTGCTGGTGGACAGGGCCCCGGAGCGGGCCAATAGCGGCCAGATCGCCCGCGGATCGCTGGCACCGATCTGGAGCCTTGTGACGGAGCAATTGCTGCGCAGCATGGCCGCCGACTACATCGCCAACGCGACCGATGTCATCTCGGCCGACAGGCAGCACGAGGCGCGGCAGCTGGCCCAAGCGTTCCAGAAGAAGGTCCTGATCTCTCTCAACGGCCTGCTTGGTTCTGCCGAGGGTGCTGCCGGCATTCGCGACGGGTTGATGGCCTATACCAGCTCGCATGCGACGTTCGACGACCTCAAGAAGATGCTGCGCTACCTCGACATGCAACGGGAGCTCGAGGATTTCGGCCGGGCGCTCCCTCCGAAGATTGCGCGGCTCGAGGGCGCCAGTCTCGACAAGGTCCTTGGCCTCTTGACCGCGCTCAAGGCCAGGCATGCCGATGCCGTGCCGTTCGCGCTCACGATCGTCGCAAAGCGTCTGGAAACCCCTTGGGAGCTATTGTCTATCGCGACCGTTCCGGCTGACGACCGGGCTGCGGCGCGGATCGCGGCATCTCCATTCGCGATTGCCGTATCGATGGTGATCGATCAGATCGAGGAGAAGCACCTCCTCTTGCTCTTCGCGCTCAGGAACAGCCGTCCGACGCGGGCCAAGGAAATTGTTAGTGAGATCTACCGGATCGAGGAGGCGCTGAGGACCGAGATCGAGCTTAGGGGATCCGAATGGGCCCGGCACCTGGATGACCTGATGACGGCGGTCCAGGCCGCCGTCGACGCGGAGATCAGTACCATTCCTGGCGATCACCGGCATCTGACGCACATTCTGGAATCGCCGCGGTTGCGTCCGGACCATTCCTTCGGCCACAAGGTCGGCCATATGTTCGAGAAGGGCTGGGATGTCGTGGCCGGCCTGCTTGCGGGCAACACGGACCAATCGTCGCGATGACTTGGTGAGCTCAGGTGCGCGGACGAGCTCATCGGCGAGATCGTCAGCTTCCGGCTTTGAGCGCCTTGTCGAGTTGCGGCAACAGCACGGCTTTGAGATTGTCCGGCGTGATCGGGCCGACCAGCTTGTAGACGATGGTGCCTTCAGGGCCGACCACAAAAGTCTCCGGTACGCCATAGACGCCCCACTCGATCGAGGCGCGGCCATTGGCGTCGGCACCGACGCGGCCGAACGGATTGCCGTAGCGGCCGAGGAAACGGCGGGCGTTGTCGGGCGTATCCTTGTAGTTGATGCCGACGAGCTGGAAGCGCTTGTCTTTGGCAAGTTCGCTCAGGAGCGGCGCCTCATCATGACAGGGCACGCACCAGGAGGCCCAGACATTGACGAGACTGACCTTGCCCTTGAAGGCGGAAGGGTCGAAGCCCGGCACCTGGACATTGTCGGCCTGCAATCCCTCCAGTGGCGGTAGCGTGGTCTGGGGCGCGGGGTGGCCGATCAACGCCGAGGGAATCCGCGAGGGATCGCCGCTGCCGAGCCGGAACCAGAACAGCACGGCCAATCCGATGAAGGCGAGCAGCGGCAGCACCATCAGGAAGGTGCGGCGCTGCGGCGGCGCGGAAGTGGTTTGATCGCTCATGTCGTTGTCTTTGGCGTGTCCACAGCACTGCGACCCGAGCGGCGCGTGACGCCGCTGCGCTCGAGCTCGCGCAGCCGCGCCGTCTGGTTGCGGTAGTCGATGATGACCCAACCGATCAGGAGCGCGACCACGATGGCGGCGGCGGCATAGGACGTCACGATGAAGGACGCGTAGGGGCCAAGCGACATCGTCATGCCACCCCTTTCGACGCGCTTTCCTGGCGCGAAGCGGTCCCCACATCGCTCGAAAACGCGACGCGGCTCGCCTGCATCATCTGCAAGGAGCGCACGCGCCGGCGCAAAATCTCGTTGCGCATGGCCGCGATGTGAAGCGTCACGAACAGCAGCGTGAATGCGATCGCCATCACCAGGAGCGGAATCAGGAACGATTTGTCGAGCGTCGAGCCGCCCATGCGCATCACCGAGGCCGGCTGGTGCAGCGTGTTCCACCAGTCGACGGAGAACTTGATGATAGGAAGATTGAGCGCGCCGACCAGCGTCAGCACGGCGGCGGCGCGCGCCGCACGCGAGGGATCTTCTACCGCGCGCCACAGCGCCATCAGGCCGAGATACATCAGGAACAGGATCAGCACCGAAGTCAGCCGCGCATCCCACTCCCAATAGGTGCCCCACATCGGCCGGCCCCACAGCGAGCCCGTGAGCAGCGCAAGGAAGGTGAAGCTGGCGCCGATCGGAGCTGCGGCTTTCGCCGCGACGTCGGCAAGCGGATGCCGCCACACCAACGTGCCGAGCGAAGCCACGCTCATCACGCCCCAGACGAACATCGACAGCCACGCATTGGGCACGTGGATGAACATGATCTTCACGGTCGCACCCTGCTGATAATCGTCAGGCGCGTATGCGGATTGATACAGGCCGATCGTGAGCAGGATGATGGTCGCGGCCGCAAGCCACGGCAGCACCCGCGCCGAAAGCGCGAGGAACCTGGTGGGGTTGGCGAGGTCGATCAGCGACATGGTATTCTGATAATCACAGGCGGACGCTCACGCAATCAGCATGAAAGCGCGCAGCGAAAGTTGATCGGGGTCAAGGCGACCGGCTCATTTCAATCCAGTCCATGTTTCAGGCTCGCCGCCGCCGCGAACGGGCCGATCACGAGGCTGACCAGCGACAGCGCGCAGAGGATTGAGAACGGCGCGCCGAACGACAACGGCCCCGTGATTGCGGCCTGCGATGCCGCGACCCCGAAGATCAGCACGGGAATCGACAGCGGCAGCACCAGCACGGCCATCAGCAGCCCGCCCCGATGCAGCGTCACCGCCAACGCCGCGCCGATCATGCCGGTGAAGGTCAGGGCCGGCGTGCCGGCCAGCAGCGTCAGCGCCACCGCGCCGGTCGCGACCATGTCGAGGTTGAGAAGCAGGCCCAGCACCGGGGTTGCGACAATCAGCGGCAGGCCCGCGGCCAGCCAATGCGCCAGCGCCTTGGCGGCGCAGGCGAGTTCCAGCGGCGTCCGGCTCATCGTGATCAAATCGAGCGAGCCGTCCTCATGGTCGGCCATAAACAACCGGTCCAGCGTCAGCAGGCTCGCCAGCAGCGCGCCGAGCCACAGAATCGCCGGTCCCAGCCGCGACAGCAGCGCCAGGTCCGGCCCCACCGCGAAGGGCATCAGGACGACGACGGTCAGGAAGAACAGCACGCCGATCAACGCCCCGCCGCCGACGCGGAGGGCGATCTTGATGTCCCGGCGGATCAGGGCGGCGAGGGCGGTCATGGGTGACTTCCGGTGGCGAGGCGGTCATGTGAGCCCGGCTCGCGCCGCAGGCAAACTGTGCTCCCTCCCCCCTTGTGGGGGAGGATGGGGGAGAGGGGTAGCCCAGGAAATGGTGTGCTTGGGAGCAGAGAAAACCTTCGATCGACCGAGAGAGTCCCCGTGTGGCATCCCCCTCTCTGACCTCGAGAGCGAGCTTCGCTCGCCTCGGACCCCACAAGGGGGGAGGGAACGGAGAGAGCGGCGCCGGGCCGTTCGAAAAGCTGAGGGTCGCGCCACCTCATGCCGTCCCTCCGATCCGCAGCTCGCGCGTGTCGATCCCCAGCGGCGCATGGGTGGCGGCGACGATCATCCCGCCCCTTGCCAGATGCTCGCGCATCAGGCCGCCGAACATGTCCTGTCCGGCGACGTCCAGCGCATTGGTCGGCTCGTCCAGCAGCCAGACCGGCCGTCGGACCGTCAGCAGCCGGGCCAGCGACAGCCGGCGGCGCTGTCCCGCCGACAGGAAGCCCGCGGGCAGATCGGTGGCATGGTCGAGCCCGACGGTGGCGAGACTTTCCGCCGCGTCACAGCGCTCGCCGCCCAGAAATTCGGCCCAGAATGACAGATTCTCAGCCACGCTCAGCGCCGGTTTCAGGGCATCGCGATGGCCGAGATAGTGACACTGCTCCGGCAGCGTCATGTCGGCGTCGCCCCCGTCCAGTACGATCGTGCCGCCAGCCGGAATGAGCAGCCCCGCGATCAGCCTGAGCAGCGAGGTCTTGCCCGATCCGTTGCGGCCGACGACCGCCACGGCCTCGCCGGCAACAGCCTCGAAATCGAGCCCGGAAAACACCTCGCGGCCGCCGCGCACGCAAGTCACGCCGCGGCCGGCCAGCTGCATCTTGACTGGTACCAACCCGTTCACAGCCGGGCCTCAGGAAATCTTGGGGTAGCGCATCAGAATTTTTGGCTCGCGACTTGCTCGGTACTGTTGTGGCTGTGGCGGCGCGGTTAGAAAGCTTCTATAAGCCCGGAACTACTTGATGCAGCAACTCAACCTGCCCCTGCAAGCGATCCAGCCTGCTACGCTGACGGTGTTAAAATACCCTGCCGGGTATGTCTAACAATTGGGATTTCCTACATGACCTCGCTCGACAGCTTCAAATGCAAAAAGACCCTCAAGGTCGGCGCCAAGACCTATGTCTATTACAGCCTGCCCACGGCCGAGAAGAATGGTTTGAAGGGAATTTCGAAACTCCCCTATTCGATGAAGGTGCTGCTCGAGAACCTGCTCCGGAACGAGGACGGCCGCTCGGTCAAGAAAGAGGACATCGTCGCCGTCTCGAAGTGGCTGCGCAAGAAGTCGCTGGAGCATGAGATTGCCTTCCGCCCGGCCCGTGTGCTGATGCAGGATTTCACGGGCGTTCCGGCCGTGGTCGACCTGGCCGCCATGCGCAACGCCATGCAGAAGCTCGGCGGTGATGCCGAGAAGATCAATCCGCTGGTGCCGGTCGACCTCGTCATCGACCACTCCGTGATCGTGAATTTCTTCGGCGACAACAAGGCCTTCGGCAAGAACGTCGCCGAAGAGTACAAGCAGAACCAGGAGCGTTACGAGTTCCTGAAATGGGGCCAGAAGGCGTTTTCGAACTTCTCGGTCGTGCCGCCCGGCACCGGCATCTGCCACCAGGTCAATCTCGAATATCTCTCCCAGACGGTGTGGACCAAGAAGGAGAAGATGACGGTCGGCAAGAAGACCGGCACCTTCGAGGTCGCCTATCCTGACTCGCTCGTCGGCACCGACTCCCACACCACCATGGTCAATGGTCTCGCCGTGCTCGGCTGGGGCGTCGGCGGCATCGAGGCGGAAGCCTGCATGCTCGGCCAGCCGCTGTCGATGCTGCTGCCCAACGTCGTCGGCTTCAAGCTGAAGGGTGCGATGAAGGAAGGCGTCACCGCGACCGACCTCGTGCTGACGGTCACGCAGATGCTGCGCAAGCTCGGCGTCGTCGGCAAGTTCGTCGAGTTCTTCGGCCCTGGCCTCGACAATCTTTCCGTTGCCGACAAGGCGACGATCGCCAACATGGCGCCGGAATATGGCGCGACCTGCGGCTTCTTCCCTGTTGACGCCGCTGCGATCGACTACCTCAAAACCTCCGGCCGTGCGGCACCACGCGTTGCGCTGGTGCAGGCCTATGCCAAGGCGCAAGGGCTGTTCCGTACCGCCAAGTCGGCCGATCCGGTGTTCACGGAAACGCTGACGCTAGACCTCGCCGAAGTGGTGCCGTCGATGGCCGGCCCGAAGCGTCCCGAAGGCCGCATCGCGCTGCCGTCGGTCGCCGAAGGTTTCTCGCTCGCGCTCGGCACCGAGTACAAGAAGGCCGACGAGCCCAACAAGCGCTTCGCCGTCGAGGGCAAGGACTACGAGATCGGTCACGGCGACGTCGTCATCGCCGCCATCACCTCCTGCACCAACACCTCGAACCCGAGCGTTTTGATCGGTGCCGGCCTTTTGGCGCGTAACGCCGCTGCGAAGGGCCTCAAGGCCAAGCCGTGGGTGAAGACCTCGCTGGCTCCGGGCAGTCAGGTCGTCGCCGGCTATCTCGCCGATTCCGGTCTGCAGAAGGATCTGGACAAGGTCGGCTTCAACCTGGTCGGCTTCGGCTGCACCACCTGCATCGGCAATTCCGGTCCGCTGCCGGAGGAGATCTCGAAGTCGATCAACGACAACGGCATCGTCGCCGCGGCGGTGCTGTCCGGTAACCGCAACTTCGAAGGCCGCGTCTCGCCAGACGTGCAGGCGAACTACCTGGCCTCGCCGCCGCTGGTCGTTGCCCACGCGCTCGCCGGCAGCGTCACCAAGAACCTCGCGGTCGAGCCGCTCGGCGAAGGCAAGGACGGCAAGCCGGTGTACCTGAAGGACATCTGGCCGACGACGAAGGAGATCAACGCCTTCATGAAGAAGTTCGTGACCGCGTCGATCTTCAAGAAGAAGTATGCCGACGTGTTCAAGGGCGACACCAACTGGCGCAAGATCAAGACGGTCGAGAGCGAGACCTATCGCTGGAACATGTCGTCGACCTATGTGCAGAACCCGCCCTATTTCGAAGGCATGAAGAAGCAGCCGGAGCCGGTCACCGATATCGTCGAGGCGCGCATCCTCGCCATGTTCGGCGACAAGATCACCACCGACCACATCTCGCCGGCCGGTTCGATCAAGCTCACCTCGCCCGCCGGAAAATATCTCAGCGAGCACCAGGTGCGTCCGGCCGACTTCAACCAGTACGGCACGCGTCGCGGCAACCACGAAGTGATGATGCGCGGCACCTTCGCCAACATCCGCATCAAGAACTTCATGCTGAAGGGCGCGGACGGAAACATCCCTGAGGGCGGTCTGACCAAGCACTGGCCCGACGGCGAGCAGATGTCGATCTACGACGCCGCGATGAAGTACCAGCAGGAGCAGGTGCCGCTCGTCGTGTTCGCCGGCGCCGAATACGGCAACGGCTCCTCGCGCGACTGGGCAGCGAAGGGCACGCGCCTGCTCGGCGTTCGCGCCGTGATCTGCCAGAGCTTCGAGCGCATCCATCGCTCCAACCTGGTCGGCATGGGCGTGTTGCCGCTGACCTTCGAGGAAGGCACCTCCTGGTCGTCGCTTGGCCTGAAGGGCGACGAGAAGGTCACGCTGCGGGGCCTGGTCGGCGATCTCAAGCCGCGCCAGAAGCTGACCGCGGAGATCGTGTCCGGCGATGGTTCGTTGCAGCGCGTTTCGCTGCTCTGCCGCATCGATACGCTGGATGAGCTCGATTACTACCGGAATGGCGGCATTCTGCACTATGTGCTGCGCAAACTCGCGGCTTAAGCGCGAATTTGTGAACGGTGGCTCACCGCGACGTGAGTAGAAGGTTAAACGAAGGCGGCCTATCACAAGGCCGCCTTCGTACGTTTTGCGGTATGTTTCAGATGGGCCCGTCCGGCAGAATCCTGTGCTGGACGGTTGAATGTACCGCGCCCGTAAGACTACGGTGATCATCAGGCGATAAGATCTTCCCCCAACGAGCGACGTGTGTGACCTTCAACATGACTGGCATGATGGCTTCCAATTTCGTTTCGCGGTGGTCCGGAGCATTCTGGTCGGGAGCACTCGGCATCTGCGCCATCGTCGCCGTCATCCGTCCGGCCCAGGCCGATCCCCGCGCCGTGGTCGAGCTCTTCACCTCCCAGGGCTGCTCCTCCTGCCCGCCTGCCGACAAGGTCATCGGCGATCTCGCCAAGGATCCCTCGATCATCGCGCTGAGCATGCCGATCGATTATTGGGACTATCTCGGCTGGAAGGATACGCTGGCGGATTCACGTTTCTCGGCGCGGCAGCGCGCCTATTCGCGTATGCGTGGTGACCGCGAAGTCTATACGCCGCAAGTGGTGGTCAACGGCGCCGCGCACGTCATCGGCAGCGACCGCTCCGGCATCGAAAACGCGATCGACAAGACCGACGCGGGCACCGGCGTCATGAGCGTGCCGGTGACGATGTCGCTCGCGGGCAAGCAGATCAATGTGTCCGTCGCGGCGAGCAAGGAGCCGACGGTCTCGCATGGCGAGGTCTGGATCTGCTCGATCGTGAAATCGGTGCCGATCGAGATCAGTCGCGGTGAGAACCGCGGGCAGCAGATCACCTACCACAATGTCGTACGCAATTTGCTCAAGGTCGGCGACTGGCACGGACATCCGGAAAGCTGGACGGTACCGATCGAGAATTTGACGTCGCGCGATGGCGTCGACGGCGCGGTGGTCTACGTCCAGGACGGCAGCCGCGAGAAGCCTGGCCCAATGCTCGGCGCGGCGTACACGTCGCTGCACTGAAGCGCGCGTCAGATCTCTCTGAAAAATTAGTCGTTGTCATTCCGGGGCGCGCGAAGCGCGAGCTATGGTGCGCAATTGCGCACCTGAGAATCCATTTCTCATCGCGATGATTGGATCGATGGATTCCGGGTTCGCGCCAAGCGGCGCGCCCCGGAATGACGGGAGGCAGACACATCCCACCACAAACAAAAAAGGACCAACTCGCGTTGGCCCTCCTTGTCGCGCGTACAGACCCGATCCTGTTCGACCCCGGGGGGCTGGGGGCTGAGGAATCCGGAACCGAAAGGACCGGGTCAACGCACACGAGTCTTTTCGCAATGCAGGGCGGCAGGCGGTGGGCGGAAAAGCGGCGATCCTGTGATTCCTGCTAACGATCCCGTGACGGTTTGCCGCTGAGAAGTTCCACCGTTGCGTGTGTCATGATTCGCTGGCCGTTGGCGAGGTGAACCCCGGTCCGCATGGGGCTTGCAAGAGGCCCTTGCGGCGGGGAACAGTTGGCGCGATCATGCAGATGTCATGATCCGCGGCTCCGGGGACGGTCTTCGCGGACGTGGATCATGCTGAGCGATGAGGAGGCGCCCCATGAGCTTGACGTCGGAGGATGCCGATCCGAGCGAGCAGCGCGCAGTGGCGCGCCCTGCCGCTGCGAATGCCCAACCCGGCCGGGTGACGTTCAACCGGCTCGAGCTGCACCGAATTCTCAATCTCTATGGCCGCATGGTCGCCGACGGCGAGTGGCGCGACTATGCCATCGACTTCCTGAAAGACCGCGCGGTGTTCTCGGTCTATCGCCGCGCCTCCGAAGTGCCGATCTACCGCATCGAGAAAGATCCGCGGCTCGCGCGCAAGCAGGGCATGTACAGCGTGATCTCCGCGACCGGCCTGATCCTGCGCCGCGGCCACGAGCTCGAGCGCGTGCTGTTGGTGATCGATCGGAAGCTGGCGGTGGTCTAACCACACGATCGCTGCCGTAGGGTCAGCAAAGGCGTTCTTGCGCCGGCCCACGAACCTTCTCTATCGCCACAGACCGTGGGCACGCTACGCTTTGCCCACCGAGAGACTTCGCGCGCCCCGGACCTACTTCCCCGGCACCGTCTTCGCGCCCTCGCCGAGATCGCGCTGCATCATCACCGTATCCAGCCAGCGGCCAAACTTCAGGCCGACATTGGGATGCGTGCCGATCATCTTGAAGCCGCCTCTGGTGTGCACGCCGATCGAGCCGGCATTGGCGGAATCGCCGATCACGGCGATCATCTGGCGGAAGCCGCGCGCCTCGCATTCGCTGATCAGCCGCTCCAGCAGCTTTGAGCCGATGCCGCGGCGGTGGAAGCTGGGATCCAGATAGATCGAGTTCTCGACCGTGAAGCGATAGGCCGGACGCGGCCGATAGGCGCCGGCATAGGCGTAGCCGGCCACGCGACCGTCGAGGATGGCCACGAAATAGGGATAGCCGCCGTCGACCAGCGTGCGATAGCGGCGCGTCATCTCGGCGAGGTCAGGCGGCTCCAGCTCGAAGGTCGCGGTGCCCTCGCGGACGGCCTGCTGGTAGATGGCGGTGATGGCGGGGAGGTCGGCCTCGATCGTCGGCCTGATTTCGGGTGCGGACATGGGGCAAGATTAGAGCGTCCTCCCGGCGGCTGGAAGAGGCAACGCTGCTGCCACACCCGTCATTGCGAGCGCAGCGAAGCAATCCAGAAATGCATCCGCGGAGGGACTGTGGATTGCTTCGCTGCGCTCGCTACGATGAGGAGTGGCCGCGGGCAAACAAAAACCCCGGCCTTGCGGCCGGGGTTCGTGTCCGTTCCCTCGACGTCTTGCGCTTAGTCGCGCTGGCCGAGGAGCTGCAGCAGCAGCGTGAACAGGTTGATGAAGTTCAAGTACAGCGACAGTGCCCCCGAGATCGCCGCACGCTCTGCGATGTCACCGCCGGCCGAAGCGTAGCCGTAGATGTAGTCGTTCTTCAGCCGCTGGGTATCCCAGGCGGTGAGGCCTGCGAACACCAGCACGCCGACCACCGACACGATGAACTGCAGCGCGGTGCTGGCCAGGAACAGGTTCACCAGGCTCGCGATGATGATGCCGATCAGGCCCATGAACAGGAACGAGCCCATGCCGCTCATGTCACGCTTGGTGGTGTAGCCGTAGAGGCTCAGCGCGCCGAAGGTCGCCGCGGTGATGAAGAACACCCGCACGATCGAGGTGTGCGTGTACACCAGGAAGATCGAGGACAGCGAGATGCCCATCAGCGCCGAGAACACCCAGAACAGGATCTGGGCGGTCGAGGGAGCCAGACGGTTGATGCCGGCCGAGATCACGAACACCATAGCTAGCGGCGCCAGCATGAACAGATATTTCAGCGGGCTCACGAACATCGCGTAGCCGAACGGCGTCAGGAACAGCTTGCCGACGCGGACGGCTTCCGGGGTCGGAACGTCAGTCACGGCAGCCATGTAGACACCGAGCGCGGCGAGGCCGGTGATGGCCAGGCCAATGCTCATGTAATTGTAGATGCGCAGCATATAGGCGCGCAGACCGGCGTCGACCGTCGCGGCGTCAACACGCCCGGCGGCCCTACCGAAAGGAGAAGCGTAATTGCGGTCTAGGTCCGACATGGTCGAATTCCCGTTGGTTGCCCGGTCCAGCACAGGGGTTGCCATGCCGCCGGTTCGTCAATTCTATCTCGGATACCGATGTCCGCCGACATTAATTTTGGCTAACAATCGGGACTCCGAACCCATCCGATATGTGGGAAACTAACACATTCGCTGCAACGGTCCACGCGCGGCCGAATGTCGCCCTTGCGGTGCAATCCTGACGTGAGCCTGACAAGCTGACGTGGTTAACCGCCGGAATCCCGTGATTCCGGTCCCGCGCGGCCAGCCGCTACTTTTTGTCACAAATTCCGCAACACTGTGGCGGGCTTTTTGTTCAACGCCAGCAGTGTTCCAGCAAGGCCGAGCCCGACGGTGACGACGAGGGCGGCGGCCACCACGCCTGCCGCGCTTGCGGCCTGCCAGACGAAGGTCAATGTCATCAGCCGCGTCACGATCATCCAGGCCGCGATGCTGCCGGCGATCACGCCGAACACCGCGGTGGCAAGCCCGATCAGCAGATATTCGAGCGCATAGGCGCCGAGCAGCCGCAACCGCGTCGCGCCAAGGGTCTTCAGGATCACCGCATCGTAGACGCGGTGGCGATGGCCGGCGGCGAGTGCGCCGCCCAGCACCAGGATCGCGGAGATCAGCGTCACGGCGCTGGCGCCGCGGATCGCGAGCGCGAGGTTGGTCACGACCGCGCCGACCGTCTCCATCACCTCGCGCACGCGCACGCTCGTCACCATCGGGTAGGCGTCCGCAACCTGCTTGATGATCTTGCCGTCGCCGGTCGCATCGCCTGAGGCTTCGGTCAGCGTCGCGATGTGGGTGTGTGGCGCGCCCTTGAAGGCGTTCGGCGAGAACACCAGCACGAAATTGATGCCGAGACCTTGCCAGTCGATGGTGCGCAGATTGCCGATTTTCGCCGGGATGTCGCGGCCGAGCACGTTGACCACGATCTCGTCGCCGAGCTTGAGGTCGAGGCCGTCGGCGATCTTCTTCTCCATCGAGACCAGCGGCGGGCCGGAATAGTCCGCGCCCCACCATTCGCCCTCGACGATCTTGGAGCCCTTCGGCACCTCGCCGGTATAGGTCAGGCCGCGGTCGCTCTGCAGCACCCATTCGGAGTCCGTCGTGGGCTTGAGATCCTCGGCGCGGACGCCGCGGGCGGCGACAATGCGCCCGCGCAGCATCGGCACGTCCTCGACCTTGGCGCCCGGGGCGATCTGGCGCAGATAGTCGTCGAAGGGAGCGGCCTGCGTGCTCGGAATGTCGATGAAGTAGAACGACGGCGCGCGGTCGGGCAGCGCGGCCAAAAACTGCCGGCGCAGATTGCCGTCGATCTGGGTGATGGTGACGAGCACCGCGAGACCAAGGCCGAGCGACAGCACGACCGACGGCGTCAGCGCGCCCGGCCGGTGAATGTTGGCGATCGCCAGCCGCAGCATGGTGAAGCGCGTGCGCGGCAGTTTTCGCGCGATTGCCATCAGCAGCGCGGCGACGCCGCGCAGCACAGCGAACACGACGACGGAGGAGACCACGAACACCGCGGCGATGCGCTTGTCGAAGGACAGTCCGATCACGACGGCAACGAGCAGCGCGACGACGCCGCCCATGAACACGAGATAGCCCATGCGCGGCCGGTGCCATTCGGCGGCGATGGTGTCGCGGAACAGCGCGGCCACCGGCACGTCGTGCACGCGTCCGAGCGGCCAGAGGCCGAAGGCAAGCGCGGTCAAAAGGCCATAGACGAAGGACAGCGCGAGTTCGCCTTCATGCACGGCCGGCACCACCGGCAGGGGCAGCAGCTTTCCGAACAGGCCGACGATGGCGAACGGCATCGCTGCACCCAGCGCGAGGCCAATCACCGAGCCGATCGCGGCGAGCAGGATCACTTGCGCGAGATAGATGCCGAACACGTCACGCCCCGTTGCGCCGACGGCCTTGAAGGCCGCGATCACCTCGAGCCGGCGATCAATATGGCTCTTCACGGCGTTGGCGACGCCGACGCCGCCGACCAAGAGCGCGGCGAGGCCGACCAGCGTCAGGAACTGCGTGAAGCGGCTGATGTTGCGTTCCAGTTGCGGCGAGGCGTTGGAGCGGCTGCGCACTTCCCAGCCGGCCTGCGGCGCGGCGTTGCGCGCGTCCGCGATGAACGCCTCGGTGGCGCGGTCGCTGTTGGCGGCGTCAGGCAGTTTCACGCGGTAGACCCAGCGCACCAGGCTGCCGGGCTGGATCAGCCCGGTGGCACGCAGTGCGGCCTCGCTGATCAGGAAGCGCGGACCAAAGCCGATGCCGCCGGCAAGCTTGTCGGGCTCGGCCTCGACGGCGCTGCGGATCTGGAACGTGGCCGAGCCGATGGTGACGCGGTCGCCGATCTTGAGCGACAGCCGCGCCAGCAACGCCGGATCGGCGGCCGCGCCGAATGCGCCGTCCTTCTCCGCGAGCAGATCGCTCAGTGGCAGCGGCGGTGCCAGCGTCAACTGGCCGAGCATCGGATAGGTATCGTCGACCGCCTTCATCTCCACCAGCGCGAGCTTGCCCTCGGCCGAGCGCGCCATACCGCGCAGGGTGGAGGCGACGGAGACTGTACCGCGCGAACGCAGGAAGGCGACTTCTTCGGGTTTTGCCTCGCGCTGGAACAGCACGAACGACACGTCGCCGCCGAGCAGCGTGCGGCCTTCGCGCGCGAGGCCATCGCTCAGGCTCGCCGACACCGAGCCGACGCCGGCGATTGCCATCACGCCGAGCGCGATGCAGGCGATGAAGACGTAAAAGCCGCGCAGGCCGCCGCGCAATTCGCGCAAGGCATAGCGCAGCGCCAGCGCGACGCCGTTCGGCTTCGCAAACGGTTCGATCGCGACGCTCATGGTTTGGTCGTCTGCGTGTCGATGCGGCCCGAGCGCAGGCGGATCACGCGATCGCAGCGATGCGCCAGCGAGGAATCGTGCGTGACCAGCACCAGGGTCATGCCGCGCTCGGCATGCTTGGTGAAGAGCAGATCGACGATCTGCTTGCCCGTCGCCTCGTCGAGATTGCCGGTTGGCTCGTCCGCAACGAGGATGGCGGGATCGGGCGCCAGCGCGCGCGCAAGCGCCACGCGCTGCTGCTCGCCGCCGGAGAGCTGCGTCGGATAATGATGCAGGCGATCACCGAGCCCAACCGATTGCAGCTCTTCGGCCGCGCGCTTGTTGGCATCAGGGTTGCCGGCGAGCTCGAGCGGCACCGCGACGTTCTCCAGCGCCGTCATGGTCGGGATCAGATGGAAGGACTGGAAGACGATGCCGACCTGACGGCCGCGGAAGCGGGCCAGCGCGTCCTCGTCGAGGGCATTGAAAGGCGTGCCATTGACCACCACCTCTCCGCTATCAGGACGCTCCAGCCCCGCCATCACCATCAGCAGCGTGGATTTGCCCGAGCCTGACGGGCCGATCAGCCCGATCGTCTCCCCCGAGCCGACGCGCAAGCTGATATCCTTGAGGATGTGAACGCGTGCTGCCCCCGACCCCAATGAGAGATTGACGTTGGAGATGGCGATGGTGTCCGGCGTCGTGCCGGCGAGCGAAGAGGTTTCGATGCGACTGTCCATGGTCCGGTCATATGGCAACTCCGATAGCGCGGTCGAGAGGCGTTACGGATTGTTCATGCACATAGCCGTGTTGATGCTCGTTTTGATGACGCTCGCCCATCCGGCCCGGGCGGATGCGGCAACGCCGATCAAGCTTGTCGTTCTCGGCGATTCCTTGAGTGCCGGTCTCGGCCTCCCGGCCCAGGATGCGTTTCCTGCCAAGCTTCAAAAAGCCTTGCAAGCCAAAGGCATAGTGGTCGACATGACCAACGCCGGCGTGTCGGGCGATACCTCGTCCGGCGGCCGCGACCGGCTCGAATGGTCGGTGCCCGAGGGAACAGAGGGCGTGATCGTCGAGCTCGGCGCCAATGACGCGATGCGCGGTATCGACCCTGACTTGACGCGGGCGGCGTTGACCGACATCGTTCAGCGTCTCAAGGCGCGCAAGATCGCCGTGATGTTGTGTGGCATGCTGGCGCCGCCGAATTTCGGCGCGGACTATGGTGCGCGCTTCAATTCGATTTATCCGGATTTGGCGAAACAGTTCGACGTGCCGCTCTATCCGTTCTTTCTCGACGGCGTCGCGGCCGATGCCAAGCTCAACCAGGCCGACGGCATTCATCCGACCGCTGAAGGTGTCGACATCGTCGTCGATAAGATGTTGCCCACGGTGGAGGCATTCGTGCGCACGATCGGCGAGCAACGCCGTTGAAAAGCAGGCAATGCTAACCCTGACTCCCAGGGTTTTCCCGGTGTAGCCTTGGCAACACTTCGCAGAGTCACACAACTGCGATAGGAATCAGGGTACCGGTGATTCGTCACCGGCTCTAATTTGGATAGGGTCCTGCTTCTTGAGGACTGTACCCAAGCATCGGGAGTACGAAACGATGCCGCGTTTGTTCACTGGTCTGGAAATTCCGGCCGAGATCGGCCAGTCGCTTTCCAACTTGCGAGGTGGCCTCCCCGGCGCCCGGTGGATCGATCCCGAAAATTATCACGTCACTCTGCGCTTCATCGGCGATATCGATGGCGCCTCCGCCAACGAGATCGCATCGATGTTGTTTCGTGTCGATCGCAAGCCGTTCGAGGTGAAGGTGCAGGGCTTGCAGAGCTTCGGCGGCCGCAAGCCGCGCGCGGTGGTCGCCACCATCGCACCAAGCAAGCCGCTGATGGATCTGCAGGCCGAGCTCGAACGCATGATGCAGCGGATCGGCCTCAATCCGGAAGGGCGCAAATTCATTCCGCATGTCACGCTGGCCCGGCTGCACGACGCCACCGACCGTGACGTCGCCGACTATCTCTCGATCCGCGGCTACTTCCCGAGCAAGGCCTTCATGGCCGAGCGCTTCGTGCTTTTCTCGTCGCGCGCGTCGACAGGCGGCGGCCCGTATGTCGTCGAGGACGCCTACGAGCTGTGTGAGTAGGTCTTTACCTCGGCGCGTTATCGCGGCGCACAGCGCCTGACCGGCTGACATCGGTCTTCGCGAAGTCATCGCCCTTGAACAGCAGCGGTTCGCCGCGGCTCATGGCCAGAGCGTAGGAAAGGCAATCACCGTAGTTGAGCGACGCGGCGTGACGCCCTTTCCCGTAGCGCCGCCAGGCACGTCGCGCCGCATCGGTTTGTCCGGCGTCAACTGCCACGATCTCGGCGCCGATCTTGACGAGCCATAGGTCGAATTCGCGCCCGCCCGCATCACCTAGCCGCGTCTCGATCACCATCGTTGTCTCAAGCACCGTGGCCGCCGAGATCAGGCGGATCGGATCGTCCACGATCAGTCGCTCGATATCTGCTGCATCGTCTTCATTGAGTGCAATTGCCACGATCGCCGACGTATCGATCACCATCAGCGCGGCAATCCATGGTCGTCGTATCCGAGAATTTCCTCAGGCGTGCGGTCGTCCACGACGCGCATTTCGCTCCAGCGCCGCCTGATCTCGGCCATGTCCTCCAGCAGCGCGTCTTTGTGAGCCTGTCCGCCGAGCCGGCGCAATCGCTCCTCGATGGCGCGCTTGGTTGCCGTCGTGATGTTCTCGCCGGTCAATTGCGCGAGGCTTCGCGCCAACTGCTCCGTTTCAGGGTCCTTGATGCTTAGCGCCATTTGAGGTTCCTTGGTTCCTCAATAGGTATATTCTACCATGGCGGAGTGCAACAATAGATCCGTGCGGCGACCTGGACGCCGTGCTTGCACCCAGGTGGATGTCGGCGCGCAGTTCGTTCGCGAAGGCAGGAGCGCATAAGCCCTTGCGCCAATATGTCGTTGCAATTTCCGCCGGTCTCTGGCGGTAAAGGGCGATGCTCTCCACCCCGAACTCCTCCTTCAGCGAAGCCTATCAAGCCCAGATCGCCTCCGGCGCGATCGAGCCCGATGCCGCGCAGGCCGAGGTCGCCGAGGCCTATGCGGCACTCGACCTGCGGCTCGCGAACTACAGCCCCAAGCGCAAGCAGGGCCTGCTCGCCCGCCTGTTCAACGGTGGCGACAAAGACGAGGCGCCGCGCGGGCTCTACATCCATGGCGAGGTCGGTCGCGGCAAGACCATGCTGATGGACCTGTTCTTCCAGCACTCGAATGTCGAGCACAAGCGCCGCGCGCATTTCCACGAATTCATGGCCGATGTGCACGAACGCATCTACGATTATCGGCAGGGCATCGCGCGCGGACAGATCCCTGATGGCGATGTCATCGCGCTGACCGCGCAAGCGATCTTCGAGGAGAGCTGGCTGCTCTGCTTCGACGAATTCCACGTCACCGACATCGCGGATGCGATGATCCTGGGGCGCCTGTTCGCAAAACTGTTCGAGCTCGGCACCGTCGTGGTCGCAACCTCCAACGTCGCGCCCGACGATCTCTACAAGGGCGGGTTGAACCGCGCGCTGTTCCTGCCCTTCATCAAGCAGATCACCGACCACATGGACGTCTCGCGGCTCGATGCGCGCACCGACTTCCGGCTGGAAAAACTTCAGGGCGTGCCGATGTGGCTGACGCCGGCGGATGGCGATGCCGACGCCGCGCTCGATCGCGCGTGGGTGAAAATGACGGGCAATGCCAAATGCAAGTCGCGCGACATCCAGATCAAGGGCCGCATCCTGCACGTGCCGTGCTCGGCCCATGGCGTCGCGCGCTTTGCCTTCGCCGATCTCTGCGAGAAGCCGCTGGGTGCGTCCGACTACCTCAGGCTGGCGCACGACTATCACACCATCCTGGTCGACCATATTCCAGTGATGGACGTCTCCCAGCGCAACGCCGCCAAGCGCTTCATCACGCTGATCGACACGCTCTATGACAATGCCGTGAAGCTGATGGCATCGGCCGACGCCAACCCGATCTCGCTCTATCTCGCCCATGAGGGCAACGAGGCCATGGAGTTCAAGCGGACCTCCTCGCGCCTGATCGAGATGAGCTCTGAATCCTATCTGGCGCTGCCGCATGGTCGCAAGGATTCCACCGCCAGCGGCTCCACCAAGGGCTTGGTCGAGACTTAAGTCCTATTCTCGCCGAAGGTACCGCTGTCATTCCGGGGCGCGACAAAGTCGCGAGCCCGGAATCCATCGCGCCACAAACTCAGCCGCCCGATGGATTCCGGGCCTGCGCCTGTCGGCGCATCCCGGAATGACGGATCGGGTATGCTGATTGCTATCTCGCCAAGCCCGACAATTGGGCATCCACCGACTTGAACGGGGGAAGCGAAAGGGATAACCACCCATTCAGTTTTTCCCTCCTCACGTGTCTAAAGGACAGGTTCACATGGCGCGCGACAAGATTGCTTTGATTGGCTCCGGCCAGATCGGCGGAACGCTGGCTCACCTCATCGGCCTGAAAGAACTGGGCGACGTCGTGATGTTCGACATCGCCGAGGGCGTGCCGCAGGGCAAGGCGCTCGACATCGCGCAGTCCTCGCCGGTCGACGGTTTTGACGCGCACTATACCGGCGCCAATTCCTACGAGGCGCTCGACAACGCCAAGGTCTGCATCGTCACTGCCGGCGTGCCGCGCAAGCCCGGCATGAGCCGCGACGACCTCCTCTCCATCAACCTCAAGGTCATGGAGCAGGTCGGCGCCGGCATCAAGAAGTACGCCCCCGACGCGTTCGTCATCTGCATCACCAACCCGCTCGACGCCATGGTCTGGGCGCTGCAGAAGGCCTCGGGCCTGCCGCACAAGAAGGTCGTCGGCATGGCCGGCGTGCTCGACTCCGCGCGCTTCCGCTACTTCCTCGCCGACGAATTCAACGTCTCGGTCGAAGACGTCACCGCCTTCGTGCTCGGCGGCCACGGCGACACCATGGTGCCGCTGGTGAAGTACTCCACCGTCGCCGGCATCCCGCTGCCCGACCTCGTCAAGATGGGTTGGACCTCGCAGGCGCGCCTCGACGAGATCGTCGACCGCACCCGCAACGGCGGCGCCGAGATCGTCAATTTGCTCAAGACCGGCTCGGCCTTCTACGCGCCGGCCGCCTCCGCCATCGCGATGGCCGAGAGCTATCTGCGTGACAAGAAGCGCGTGCTGCCCTGTGCCGCCTATCTCAACGGCGAGTACAGCGTGAAGGACATGTATGTCGGCGTGCCGGTCGTGATCGGCTCCAAGGGCGTCGAGCGCGTCGTCGAGATCGAACTCGCCGGCAAGGACCGCGAGGCCTTCGACAAGTCCGTCGGCGCGGTGCAGGGCCTGGTCGATGCCTGCAAGAAGATCGCCCCCGATCTTCTCGGCCGCTAAGCGCGACAATTCCCGCCGAAGATCGAAACCCGGTCTTCGGCGGTTTCATTTCCGGACCCGGCTGGCCGGGGTGGGGTCTGGTCCACAATTTCGATATCAAAGAATCCGGGTTGCAGTTCCTGTGGTATATGGTATGCCAGCCACAAGACTGAGGTGGGCCCATGGGGTCACCGCCCGCGGTTCAGGGAGCGACCATATGAATATTCATGAATATCAGGCCAAGGCGCTGCTGGGTGAGTTCGGGGTACCGATCTCCAAGGGTGTCCCGGTTCTCAAGGCCGCTGACGCGGAAGCCGCCGCCAAGGCGCTGCCCGGTCCGGTCTATGTGGTGAAGAGCCAGATTCATGCCGGCGGCCGCGGCAAGGGCAAGTTCAAGGAGGCCTCGGCCGGCGACAAGGGCGGCGTCCGCATCGCCAAGTCGGCCGCAGAGGTCTCCGAATTCGCCAAGCAGATGCTCGGCGCCACGCTGGTGACGATCCAGACCGGCCCGGCCGGCAAGCAGGTCAACCGCCTCTACATCGAGGACGGCTCCGACATCGACAAGGAGTTCTATCTCTCGATCCTGGTCGACCGCGAGACCTCGCGCGTCTCGTTCGTCGTCTCGACCGAAGGCGGCGTCAACATCGAGGACGTCGCGCACAATAGCCCTGAGAAGATCGTCACCTTCTCGGTCGATCCCGCCACCGGCATCATGGGCCATCACGGCCGTACCGTCGCGAATGCCCTGAAGCTCTCGGGCGATCTCGCCAAGCAGGCGGAAAAACTCACCGCGCAGCTCTATGCGGCCTTCGTCGCCAAGGACATGTCGATGCTGGAGATCAACCCGCTGGTCGTGACCAAGCAGGGCCAGCTCCGCGTGCTCGACGCCAAGGTGTCGTTCGACGACAATGCGCTGTTCCGTCACCCCGAAGTGCTCGCGCTGCGCGACGAGACCGAGGAAGACGCCAAGGAAATCGAGGCGTCCAAGTACGACCTCAACTACGTCACTCTCGACGGCAATATCGGCTGCATGGTCAACGGCGCCGGTCTTGCCATGGCGACGATGGACATCATCAAGCTCTACGGCATGGCGCCGGCGAACTTCCTCGACGTCGGCGGCAGCGCCAGCAAGGAGAAGGTCGCGGCCGCGTTCAAGATCATCACCGCCGATCCCAACGTGAAGGGCATCCTGGTCAACATCTTCGGCGGCATCATGAAATGCGACGTGATCGCCGAGGGCGTCACGGCTGCGGTTCGTGAAGTCGGCCTCAGCGTGCCGCTGGTGGTTCGCCTCGAAGGCACCAATGTCGAGCTCGGCAAGAAGATCATCCGCGAATCCGGCTTGAACGTGGTGCCGGCGGACAATCTCGACGACGCCGCGCAGAAGATCGTGAAGGCCGTCAAGGGAGGCTAAGGCCATGGCCCAGGACCATCTCTCCGCATCATCTCCACTTGCAGAGCATGCGCGTCTCGCCGCGTTCGCCGGCGAATGGAATGGTGAAGAGATGGTCTTTCCGTCGCGCTGGACGGAAGGCGGACCGGCCACCTCGCGCACCGTCGCGCGCATGGATCTCAACGGGTTCTATTTGATCCAGGACTCGGTGCAGATGCGCGACGGCAAGCAGGCCTTCGCCACCCACGGCCTCTTCACCTACGACCGCGACGACCGGACCTACAAATTGTTCTGGTACGACTCGCTCGGCTACACGCCGCCCTCGCCCGCCTCGGGTGGGTGGGTCGGCAACACCCTGACGCTGGTGCGCGGCTCGCTCCGCGGCAATGCGCGCCACGTCTACGAGATCATCGACGACGCCTCTTACTCGTTGAAGATTCAGTTCTCGCCGGATGCGGAAGGCTGGGCCGACGTGCTCACCGGCATCTATCGCCGCATCCACTGATCCTCTCACTCCGTTAGTTTCGCGAAAGCAGACCTCATGTCCATCCTGATCGACAAGAACACCAAGGTCATCTGCCAGGGCTTCACCGGCAAGAACGGCACCTTCCATTCCGAGGCTGCGATTGCTTACGGCACCAAGATGGTCGGCGGAACCTCGCCCGGCAAAGGCGGCTCGACCCATCTGAACCTGCCGGTGTTCGACACCGTGCGCGAGGCGCGCGAGAAGACCGGTGCCGATGCATCGGTGATCTACGTGCCGCCGCCGGGCGCGGCCGACGCGATCTGCGAAGCCATCGACGCCGAGATCCCGCTGATCGTCTGCATCACCGAAGGCATCCCCGTCATCGACATGGTGCGCGTGAAGCGCTCGCTCGCCGGCTCCAAGTCGCGCCTGATCGGACCGAACTGCCCGGGCGTCATGACCGCCGGCGAGTGCAAGATCGGCATCATGCCGGCCAACATCTTCAAGACCGGCTCGGTCGGCATCGTCTCCCGGTCGGGCACGCTGACCTATGAAGCCGTGTTCCAGACCTCCCAGGAAGGCCTCGGCCAGACCACCGCGGTCGGCATCGGCGGCGATCCGGTCAAGGGCACCGAATTCATCGACGTCCTCGAAATGCTGCTGGCCGATCCCAAGACCGAGTCGATCATCATGATCGGCGAGATCGGCGGTTCGGCCGAGGAGGACGCCGCCCAGTTCCTCAAGGACGAGGCCAAGCGCGGCCGCAAGAAGCCGATGGTCGGTTTCATCGCGGGCGTCACCGCACCTCCCGGCCGCCGCATGGGCCATGCCGGCGCGATCATTTCCGGCGGCAAGGGCGACGCCGGTTCCAAGACCGAGGCGATGAAATCCGCAGGGATTACAGTGTCCCCGTCGCCTGCCCGCCTCGGCCACACGCTTGCCGAAAAGTTGAAAGGCTAATTCACTCCTTCGTGCTTTTCCGGGCGAAGTTTCGCAGCAAATAGGGTAAAGGGTGCCTGTCGCGTCGAGCCTCTGTCGGGGGAGCTCGGCGCCAGCGCCGTTTGTTATGCGCGAACCGAAATCGCCAGGAACCCAGTATGTCTCGCCAGGACGCGAACGCAGCCTTTGCCCTGTCATCATTTTTGCAGGGCACCAACGCCACCTACATCGACGAAATCTACGCCCGCTACGAGAAGGACCCGTCCTCGGTCGACGCCGAGTGGCAGGAGTTCTTCAAGAGCCTCAACGACCAGCCGGCCGACGTCCGGAAGAACGCCGAGGGTCCGTCCTGGGAGCGCGACAACTGGCCGCTGACCCCGCAGGACGATCTGACGTCCGCCCTCGACGGCAATTGGGCCGAAGTGGAGAAGGCGGTTGGCGCCAAGATCGCCGCCAAGGCGCAAGCCAAGGGGGGCGACAAGGGCGCCGCGATTACTTCCGCCGAATTGCTCCAGGCCACGCGCGACTCGGTCCGTGCGTTGATGCTGATCCGCTCCTACCGCATGCGCGGCCACTTTCACGCCAAGCTCGATCCGCTCGGCATCGAAGCCCAGCGCAACCGCGAAGAGCTTGACCCGCGCACCTACGGCTTCAGCGAAGCCGATTTCGACCGCAAGATCTTCCTCGATCACGTGCTCGGCCTCGAATACGGCAGCTTGCGCGAGATCACCGCGATCTGCGAGCGCACCTATTGCCAGACGCTCGGCGTCGAGTTCATGCATATCAGCAATGCCGCGCAGAAGGCCTGGATCCAGGAGCGCATCGAGGGGCCGGACAAGGAAATCTCCTTCACCCGCGAAGGCCGCAGAGCCATCCTGACGAAGCTGGTCGAAGCCGAGGGCTTCGAAAAATTCTGCGACACCAAGTTCACCGGCACCAAGCGCTTCGGCCTCGATGGTGGCGAAGCCTTGATCCCCGCGCTCGAGCAGATCATCAAGCGCGGCGGGAATCTTGGCGTGAAGGAAATCGTGCTCGGCATGCCGCATCGCGGCCGCCTCAACGTGCTGACCCAGGTGTTGGGCAAGGCCCATCGCGCACTGTTCCACGAGTTCAAGGGCGGCTCGGCCAACCCCGACGCGGTCGAAGGCTCGGGCGACGTCAAGTATCACTTGGGCGCCTCCTCGGACCGCGAGTTCGACGGCAACCGCATCCATCTGTCGTTGACCGCCAACCCCTCGCATCTCGAGATCGTCGATCCCGTCGTGCTCGGCAAGGTGCGCGCGAAGCAGGACCAGCACGGCGATCCGCCGGACCAGCGCATCTCGGTGATGCCGCTCTTGATGCACGGCGACGCGGCGTTCGCCGGCCAGGGCGTGGTGGCGGAATGTTTCGGACTGTCGGACCTGAAGGGCTACCGGACCGGCGGCTCCGTGCACTTCATCGTCAACAACCAGATCGGCTTCACCACCTATCCGCGTTACTCGCGCTCCTCGCCCTATCCGTCCGATGTGGCGAAGATGATCGACGCGCCGATCTTCCATGTGAATGGCGACGATCCGGAGGCCGTGGTGTTCGCGGCCAAGGTCGCGACCGAATTCCGGCAGAAGTTCCACAAGCCTGTCGTCATCGACATGTGGTGCTATCGCCGCTACGGCCACAATGAGGGCGATGAGCCCGCGTTCACCCAGCCCGTGATGTACAAGCGGATCGCGGCCCATCCCTCGACCCTCACGCTCTACTCCAAGCGCCTGATCGCCGAAGGCGTGGTCACCGAGGGAGAGGTCGACAAGCTCAAGGCCGACTGGCGCGCCCGACTCGATGCCGAGTTCGAGGCCGGCACCTCCTACAAGCCGAACAAGGCCGACTGGCTCGACGGCAAATGGTCCGGCTTCAAGATCGCCGACCAGGAAGAGGATGCACGCCGCGGCGTCACCGGCGTCGACCTGCCTGTTCTCAAGGACATCGGTCGCAAGATCACCAAGGTGCCGGATGGTTTCCGCGTTCACCGCACCATCCAGCGCTTCCTCGACAACCGTGCCAAGGCGATCGACACCGGTGCCGGCATCGATTGGGCGACCGGCGAAGCGCTGGCGTTCTGCACGCTGCTCAACGAGAACCACCATGTCCGCCTGTCCGGACAGGATTCGGAGCGCGGCACCTTCTCGCAGCGTCACTCGGTCCTGATCGACCAGGAGGACGAGAGCCGCTACACGCCGTTCAACCATCTCGGCAACGAGCAGGGCCATTACGAGGTCATCAACTCGCTGCTGTCGGAAGAAGCGGTGCTCGGCTTCGAATACGGCTACTCGCTGGCCGAGCCGAATACGCTGACGCTCTGGGAAGCCCAGTTCGGCGACTTCGCCAACGGCGCGCAGGTCGTGTTCGACCAGTTCATCTCCTCGGGCGAGCGCAAATGGCTGCGCATGTCCGGCCTCGTCTGCCTGTTGCCGCACGGCTATGAGGGCCAGGGTCCGGAGCACTCCTCGGCGCGTCTGGAGCGTTACCTGCAGATGTCCGCGGAAGACAACATGCAGGTTGTCTATCCGACCACGCCGGCGAACTATTTCCACGCGCTGCGCCGTCAGCTTCATCGCGAGATCCGCAAGCCGCTGATCATGATGACGCCGAAATCGCTGCTGCGTCACAAGCGTGCGGTCTCGCGTCTCGAGGAGCTCGCGAAGGGAACGACCTTCCACCGTATCCTCTATGATGACGCCCAGATGCTGCCGAACGAGCCGATCAAGCTCGTTCCGGACGACAAGATCCGCCGCATCGTGCTCTGCTCGGGCAAGGTCTATTACGACCTCTATGAAGAGCGCGAGAAGCGCGGCATCGACGACATCTATCTGATGCGTGTCGAGCAGCTCTATCCGGTGCCGCTGAAGGCGCTGGTGGCCGAGCTGTCGCGCTTCAAGAAGGCGGAAGTGATCTGGTGCCAGGAAGAGCCGCGCAACATGGGCGCCTGGCACTTCATCGAGCCCTATCTGGAATGGGTGTTGAACCAGGTGAACGGTGCGAGCCGGCGTCCGCGTTATGTCGGCCGCGCCGCTTCCGCCGCGACCGCCACTGGTCTGATGTCCAAGCATCAGGCGCAGCTGAAGGCGTTCCTGGACGAAGCACTGAGCTGAGAAGTTTTTAAGACTGTCATTGCCCGCGAAGGCGGGCAATCCAGTACGCCGTGAACTTCGTGATCAGAACGAACGTCGCGGAGTACTGGATGCCCCGCCTTCGCGGGGCATGACGTATGAATTCCTGTCCGCGACTGCGATCCCTTAAGGAAAAGACCATGACTGAAATTCGTGTGCCGACGCTCGGCGAATCCGTCACCGAGGCCACCATCGGCCGCTGGTTCAAGAAGGCCGGCGACCCGGTCGCCGTCGACGAGCCGTTGGTGGAGCTCGAGACCGACAAGGTCACCATCGAAGTCCCGGCGCCTTCCGCCGGCACGCTGAGCGAGATCATCGCCGCCGATGGCGCGACCGTCGCGGTCGGTGCGCTGCTCGGCCAGATCACCGACGGTGCCGGCGCTGCCAAGCCTGCCGCCGCGCCCGCCAAGCCCGCTGCTGCTCCGGCGCCCGCCGCTGCCGCTCCGGCTGCTGCCGCCGCGCCGAAGGCGCCGCCGGCCGATGCGCCGCTCGCCCCGTCCGTGCGCAAGATTTCGGCCGAGAGCGGCATCGATGCCTCGACCGTTCCGGGCTCCGGCAAGGATGGCCGCGTCACCAAGGGCGACATGCTGGCTGCGATCGAGCGTGCGGCTTCCGCGCCGACCCCGGTCAACCAGCCCGCCGCGGCCGTGCAGGTGCGCGCGCCGTCGCCGGCCGATGACGCCGCCCGCGAGGAGCGCGTGAAGATGACCCGCCTGCGCCAGACCATCGCGCGCCGCCTCAAGGACGTGCAGAACACTGCGGCCATGCTGACGACCTTCAACGAGGTCGACATGACCAACGTGATGGCGCTGCGGGTCCACTACAAGGATGCGTTCGAGAAGAAGCACGGTTCGAAGCTCGGCTTCATGGGCTTCTTCACCAAGGCCGTCGTGCAGGCGCTGAAGGACATCCCGGCCGTCAACGCCGAGATCGACGGCACCGATTTGATCTACAAGAATTACTACCACATCGGCGTCGCCGTCGGCACCGACAAGGGCCTCGTCGTGCCCGTGGTGCGCGACTGCGATCACAAGTCGATCGCCGACATCGAGAAGGGCATCGCCGATTTCGGTCGCCGCGCCCGTGACGGTCAGCTCAAGATCGACGAGATGCAGGGCGGCACCTTCACCATCACCAATGGCGGCATCTATGGCTCGCTGATGTCGACCCCGATCCTGAATGCGCCGCAGTCCGGCATCCTCGGCATGCACAAGATCCAGGATCGCCCGATGGTCGTCGGCGGCAAGATCGAAGTCCGCCCGATGATGTATCTGGCGCTGTCCTACGATCACCGCGTCATCGACGGCAAGGAAGCCGTCACCTTCCTGGTTCGCGTGAAGGAGAGCCTGGAAGATCCGGCGCGCCTGGTGCTCGATCTCTGATCCCTGATGCTCTGCGAGCGCCGTCGCGATCTTCGCGACGGCGCCTGTCGAACCATGGAGGTGGATGTGACGGATAAAGTCGTTGTCATCACCGGCGGCAGCCGCGGCATTGGTCGCGCCACCGCGCTAGCGGCGGCCGCGCGCGGTTACCGCGTCGTGGTCGGCTATGCCAGCAACAAGAAGGCCGCAGACGAAGTGGTAGCTACGATCGAGGCCAGCAACGGCAAGGCGATCGCAGTGAAATGCGATGTCGCGGAGGAGCGCGACATCATCGACCTGTTCAAGGAGGCCGACAAGTTCGGCACGCTCGGTGCGCTCGTCAACAATGGCGGCATCGTCGGCCAGAGCGGCGTGCGCGTCGACGAGATGTCGGCCGAGCGGATCCAGCGGGTATTGGCCGTCAATGTCACCGGCTCGATCCTCTGCGCGCGCGAAGCGGTGAAGCGGATGTCGACCAAGCACGGCGGCAAGGGCGGCGTCATCGTCAATCTGTCGTCAGTTGCTGCCAAGCTCGGCGCGCCCAACACCTATGTCGATTATGCCGCATCGAAGGGCGCGGTGGATTCCTTCACCATCGGCCTCGGCTATGAAGTCGCGGCCGAAGGCATCCGGGTCGCCGCGATCCGCCCCGGCCTGATCGACACCGAAATTCATGCCTCTGGCGGCGAGCCAGACCGGCATCATCGCCTGGCCCATGTGGTGCCGATGAAGCGCGTCGGCACTGCGGACGAAATTGCCAATGCCATCGTCTGGCTGATGTCGGACGATGCCTCCTACGTCACCTCAGCCATTCTCGATGTGTCCGGCGGACGCTGACGCGCCGCGCGGACGCTGACACATCCTCATCACGCTAAACTCACGGGACTTTCTCTCATGGCTACCTACGATCTCGTCGTCATCGGCACCGGACCTGGCGGTTATGTCTGCGCGGTGCGCGCCAGCCAGCTCGGCATGAAAGTCGCCGTGGTCGAAAAGAACGCCACGCTCGGCGGCACCTGTCTCAATGTCGGCTGCATGCCCTCGAAGGCGCTGCTGCACGCTTCCGAGATGTTCGAGGAGGCCGGGCATTCCTTCGCCAAGATGGGCGTGTCGGTGTCATCGCCGAAGCTCGATCTTCCCGCGATGATGAACTTCAAGCAGCAGGGCATCGACGGCAACGTCAAGGGCGTCGAGTTCCTGATGAAGAAGAACAAGGTCGACGTGCTCAAGGGCACCGGCAAGATCATCAGTGCCGGCAAGGTCGAAGTCTCCGCCGACGGCAAGTCGCAGGTGATCGAGACCAAGAACATCGTCATCGCCACCGGCTCGGATATCGCGCGGCTGAAGGGCATCGAGATCGACGAGAAGCGCATCGTGTCCTCGACCGGCGCGCTGTCGCTCGACAAAGTCCCCGGCAAGCTGCTGATCGTCGGCGCCGGCGTGATCGGCCTCGAGCTCGGCTCGGTGTGGAAGCGGCTCGGCGCCGAAGTCGTCGTGGTCGAATTCCTCGACCGCATCCTGCCCGGCATGGACGGCGAGATCGCAAAGCAATTCCAGCGTATCCTCGAGAAGCAGGGCTTTGCGTTCAAGCTCGGCGCCAACGTCACGGGCGTTGACACCTCGGGCAAGACGCTGAAGGCGACGGTCGAGCCCGCTGCCGGCGGCACCGCCGAGACGATCGAGGCCGACGTCGTGCTCGTCTGCATCGGCCGCGTGCCCTACACCGATGGCCTCGGCCTGAAGGAAGCCGGTGTTGCGCTCGATCCGCGCGGCCGCGTGCAGATCGATCCGCATTTCGCCACCAGCCTGAAGGGCGTCTATGCCATCGGCGACGTCGTCGCCGGTCCCATGCTCGCGCACAAGGCCGAGGATGAGGGCGTTGCGGTCGCGGAGATCATCGCCGGGCAGGCCGGCCACGTGAACTACGACGTTATCCCAGGCGTCGTGTATACCACTCCGGAAGTGTCCTCCGTCGGCAAGACCGAGGAAGAGCTCAAGCAGGCCGGCGTCGCCTACACCGTCGGGAAGTTTCCCTTTACCGCCAACGGCCGCTCCAAGGTCAATCAGACCACCGACGGCTTCGTGAAGATTCTCGCAGATGCGAAGACCGACCGCGTGCTCGGCGTGCACATCATCGGCATCGAGGCCGGCGAAATGATCCATGAGGCCTGCGTTCTCATGGAGTTTGGTGGCAGTGCGGAGGATCTCGCCCGCACCTGCCACGCGCATCCAACCCGCTCGGAGGCCGTCAAGGAAGCCGCGCTTGCAGTCGGCAAGCGGGCCATCCATATGTAGGCCACGCCCAGAGCCGAATCGGGCGGGACATCACATGTTGCGCCGCCTTCTTCAACCGGTCTGGGTCCTGCTGGCGATCATCTTCCTGATCGAAGCTTGGCTGTGGGACCATCTCGAGCCGATCGTCGCGCGGGTTGTCGCACTGATCCCGCTTGCCCGCGTCAAGCAATGGCTGGCCGACCGCGTCGATGCGCTGTCGCCCGCCATGACGCTGATCGTGTTCGTGGTGCCGATCATCCCGCTGTTTCCGCTCAAGCTGATCGGCCTGTGGCTGCTCACCCATGAATATTGGCTGACCGGCGTCTCCACGTTCCTGTTCGCCAAGATGCTCGGCGTCGGCGTCACCGCCTTCGTGTTCGACGTCACGCGCGACAAGCTGCTGGAGATGCACTGGTTCGAGCGGCTCTACGAGTTGGTGCTGCGGCTGCGCGCCAAGGCGACCGAGATCGTCGATCCGGTCAAGAGCCGCATCCGCGAGCTGGTCAAGGGCAACGGCGAAGGCTGGTCCTCGCGCACCCTTCGCCTGATCCAGCGCTTCCGCAAGAGCGTGCGCGAGGCGCGGTAAGCGCCATCGCTCCTCTATGACCGTCACCCTGAGGTGCTCGCCTCTTCGGCGAGCCTCGAAGGGCGACGGCCCGGCTGCATCTCGGCCGCTCCTCCTTCGAGGCTCCGAGCGCAGTGCTGATGCACTGCGCTCCTCGCACCTCGGGATGACGGGTCTAACGTCGAGTTCGCTGCCTCACCTCTCACCCGTGCAGATGCAACAGATGCGGCGCCCATGCGCCGAGCACGGTCATGCCAAGGCCCGCGAGCGTCAGGAGGCCTGCGATCCAGGCGAGCGGCAGCATGCCGGTGATGATCGTCGCCGATGCCAGCACGATGCCGATCTGGAAGGCGGCCGACGCCAGCTCGAAGTGATGATATTTCGCGGTCGCCTCGTCGCGCTGGTGCTCGGCTTCCTTGGCTTTCTCGGCGAGCTGCTCGGTGCCTTCGCCGGTCTCGGGCTCGGAGCGGTAGCGCGCCGCGGTCTTCTGCCACTCGTCGATCTGCTTCTGCACCGCGGCCTTCATGGCGTCGTCGGCGGCAGCGCCCAGCGTCAGCTTGCCCTGGTCGGCCGCGGTCTGCACCACGGTGCGGCGGATGCTCTTGGCCTGGAAGAACGCCCAGAGGTTGGAGGCCTCGACATTCTTGCTGATCGATTCGGTCTGGGCGCCCTTGCCGAGCGTTTCCGAGATCGCCAGGAACAGTGCCAGCACCGCGATCAGCAGGGCGATCTTCTTGTTCTCGCCGGATGCGTGCTCGGCATGCTCGGCGTGCTCCATGCTTTCGTGTGCGCTCATGAATCCCTCCTGTCTCGGTTCCGCAACGATTGACCGAACCGCGCGGCCTGCGCAAGAGGCATGCTTGGCAAGAGTTCTTGGATGACAGCTTGATGTCAGGATTCAGCGAGCCCTTCAGCGCCGTGGATGCGCGTTCGCATAGACCTCGAGCAGCCGCTCGGAATCGATGCCGGTATAGATCTGCGTGGTCGAGAGCGAGGAATGGCCGAGCAATTCCTGGATCGCGCGCAAATCGCCGCCGCGCGAGAGCAGGTGCGTGGCGAAGGAATGGCGGAGCGCATGCGGCGTGGCGCTGTCGGGCAAGCCCAGCGCGCCGCGCAGCCGCTCCATCGCGAGCTGGATGATGCGCGGGCTCAAGGGACCACCGCGCGCGCCGACGAAGATCGGCCCCTCAGGCGGTAGCGTATACGGACATATGGCGACATATTCGTCGATCAGTGCCAGCACATTCTGCAGCACCGGCACCATGCGCGTCTTGTTGCCTTTGCCCGTCACGACGAGCACGTCGCCTTCACCTGATTTCGGCACCTCGCGGCGCTTCAAGCCGAGCGCCTCGGAGATGCGTAGGCCCGAACCATAGAGCAGCGCCATCACCGCGGCGTCGCGCACCAGGATCCAGGTCTCGCGCTCCTCGCCGGCGCGCTCGTCGGCGTCAGCCAGGCGTTTTGCCGACGCCATCGGCAGCGGCTTCGGCAAGGTTTTTGCGACCTTCGGCGCGCGGATCGCGGAGAGCGCGCCGACCTTGCCCTTGCCTTCGCGCTCCAGGAAGCGGCCGAAGGAGCGCAGGCCCGCCAGCGCGCGCATCAGGGAGCGGCCGGCAATATCATCGGCGCGGCGCATCGCCATGAAGGCACGGACGTCAGTCGCTTCAAGCGAAGCGAAGCGTTCCAGCGTCACGCGCTCACCCCAATGCGCGCAGAGGAAATCCAGGCATTGCCGCAAGTCCCGGCCATAGGCTTCCAGCGTCTTCGGCGACAGCCGGCGCTCGGCGCCGAGATGCGACAGCCAGCGCGCCATCTCCTGCGCGATCGAGGGATCGGCGCTGGCGAGCTCGATCTGGGGGGCGGCCGCTTTGCTCATGCGCTCTGGACGTGGTGATTCCGCACAGTATATCGCATCACATCAGTTTATCGTTCGCTAAGGCCGCCTCAGGGCGTTAGCCTTGAGGCCCCCGGGTTCCGATTCTCCTCGCATGGACCATTCGCCGCGCCACACCGCCTCCGCCAACGCGACCCGCATGGTCGACGTGCTGGTGCCGGTCGCGCTCGACCAGACCTATTCCTACAAGGTGCCGCGCGGCATGGAGCTGAAGGCGGGCGATCTCGTCGGCGTGCCGCTCGGGCCGCGCGAGGTGCTCGCCGTGGTCTGGGGCGAGAACGCCAATCCCGATCCGCGCCTGCACAATCGCCTCAAGGAGGTCAGCGAGAAGCTCGATGTTGCCTCGCTGAAGCCCGAGCTGCGCGCTGTTGTCGACTGGGTCGCCAATTACACGTTGAGCCCGCGCGGCATGGTGCTGCGCATGTGCCTGCGCATGGGCGAGAATCTCGGCCCCGAGCGCGTCCGCGCCGGCGTGCGGCTAACAGGCGATCCTCCGCGGCGGCTGACACCGGCGCGGGCGCGCGTCATCGAGGTGCTGTCGGATCGGCTGCTGCATGGCAAATCCGAGGCCGCCAAGGAGGCCGGCGTCTCCGCCGGCGTGATCGACGGCCTCGTTGATGAAGGCACGCTGACGGTCGAGCCGATGCCCCCGCCGCCCCCGCCGCCGGTCCCCGATCCGGAGTTCGGCCGGCCGGATTTTTCGCCGCTGCAGCGCGCCGGCGTCGATGCGATGCGCGCGCTCGCTGCCAACGGCACCTTTCACGTCGCGCTGCTCGACGGCGTCACCGGCTCCGGCAAGACCGAGGTCTATTTCGAGGCCGTCGCCGAAACCATCCGCCGCGGCAAGCAGTCGCTGATCCTGATGCCGGAGATCGCGCTCACCGGTCAGTTCCTCGATCGTTTCGCGCAGCGCTTTGGCGTGCGCCCGATCGAATGGCATTCCGAGCTGACACCGCGCACCCGCGCGCGCAATTGGGCGGCGATTTCCGAAGGCACCGCGCCGGTCGTGGTCGGCGCGCGCTCGGCGCTGTTTCTGCCCTACGCCAATCTCGGCCTCATCGTCGTCGACGAAGAGCACGACCAGGCCTACAAGCAGGACGAGGGCGTGCATTATCACGCCCGCGACATGGCGGTGGTGCGCGCGCATATCGCAAAAATCCCGATCGTGCTGGCGTCCGCCACGCCCTCGGTCGAGTCGGAGGTCAACGCGCGCAAGAACCGCTATCAGCGCGTTGCGCTGCCGTCGCGCTTCGGCGGCCAGCACATGCCGCATATCGAGGCCATCGACCTGCGCCGCGAGCCGCCGGCGCGCGGCCGCTATATCTCGCCGCGGCTGGCGTCAGAGATCAGAAAAGCGATCGAGAAGCGCGAGCAGGCGCTGCTGTTCCTCAATCGTCGCGGCTATGCGCCGCTGACGCTGTGCCGTGCTTGCGGCCATCGCTTCGCCTGCACCATCTGCGATGCCTGGCTGGTCGATCACCGCTTTCGCCAGCGCCTCGTCTGTCACCATTGCGGCTTCTCGATGCCGCGGCCCCCAACCTGTCCGCATTGTGCCGCCGAGGAATCGCTGGTCGCCGTCGGCCCCGGCGTCGAACGCCTGCAGGAGGAAGCGGCCGCGCTGTTCCCTGATGCGCGCACCATGGTGCTGTCGAGCGATCTCATCACCTCGATCGAGACGATGCGCTCCGAGCTTGCCGAGATCGCGGAAGGCCGCGTCGACATCATCATCGGCACGCAGCTCGTTGCCAAGGGCCACAATTTCCCGCGGCTCAATCTGGTCGGCGTGATCGATGCGGATCTCGGCCTCTCCAACGGCGATCCGCGCGCGGCGGAACGCACCTGGCAATTGCTCAACCAGGTGATCGGCCGCGCCGGCCGCGAGCAGGGCCGCGGCGTCGGCTATCTGCAAACGCACCAGCCCGATCATCCGGTCATGAAGGCGCTGATCGCCTGCGATCGCGAAGCCTTCTACGACAGCGAGATCGACCTGCGCGAACGCACGCTCTATCCGCCGTTCGGACGCCTCGCCAGCCTGATCATTTCCGCCGGCGATCGTCCGAGCGCGGAAGGCCTCGGCCGCAAGCTCGTTTCGCTCGCGCCGCGCGACGAGCGCGTGGTGGTGCTTGGCCCCGCCGAAGCCCCGCTCGCCGTCATCAAGGGCCGCTACCGCTTCCGCATCCTGGTGAAATCGGCGCGCGGGTTTGATCTGTCGGATTATTTGCGCAACTGGCTCGCGGTGTGCCCGAAGCCGAAGGGCAACCAGAAGCTCGAGGTTGACGTCGATCCGCAGAGCTTTTTGTAGCCCCACTGTCATTCGGGGGCGCGCGCAGCGCGAGCCCGGAATCCATCGGGCGGCAGAGTTGGTGGATGAATGGATTCCGGGTTCGCGACTTCGTCGCGCCCCGGAATGACAGCACACAACAAAAAAGCCCGCCGTCCCCCGGGACAGCGGGCTCTTTTCACGCGCGGCGCTGTTTGCGCCGTTAGGAGACGACTTCCGCCGTGACGCGGCCGACGCCGGCACCGGTGAGGCCGATGGCGCGGGCGGCACCGGTGGAGAGGTCGAGCACGCGGCCGCGAACGAACGGGCCACGGTCATTGATGGTGACGATGACGCTCTGGCCGCCATGGGTCACACGAACCTTGGTGCCGAACGGCAGGGTACGGTGCGCCGCGGTCAGGGCGTTCTGGTTGAAGCGCGCGCCCGAGGCGGTGCGGCTGCCGGACTCGTTGCCGTAATAGGAGGCCATGCCGGAGAAGCTGCGACCGGTGCCGGACGACGGTGTCATCGACGCATTGGCATTGCGCCAATCGGAGGTCGCGTTGGAAGCGTCCTGGTCCTGGTGGCGGTGGTGGTGAGAACCCCGGTGGTGATGCCTGGATTTGGCGGAAGCTTCGGTGGCAGTTCCACCGATGAGGAGAGTTGCAGCGACGAAAGCGATCGCCGTACGCGGCCGGGTCACGGTGCCCAGCGTCTTCAAAGACAGCATTTAGTGGTCCCTACGCTAGTATTGCCACATATGTGGCTAGTGGAGCCCCCATCAGTTTGTGAGCGGGTTGGCGTTTCGATTCCCAATGAGGCATGAATTGGGCAGTAAATCCGATCCGTGTCGTCATGAAATATCTTGTGATCTGAATCGATATTCAGCCGATGTTCCGTAATCTTTCACTTTAACGATTTGTTAACTGATCTATTACTTGTGAATACTGTAAAGCGAAGTTGTTACTCTTCACGTTTAGAATTGGGTAAGTATTCGGCGGGCGGTTCCTGTCCGACCATGGTCACGGCTCAGCGAGCCGTGTTCATGGCGGCTATGCGCTGAGAGCAGGAACGAAAGGGTGGGCTCCCGGAGGAAAGGCTCGCGGCAATTCCGTGGCATGGCAGGCCGTCGCAGCGGTCGCGATGAGCTGCTCGCGACGTGCGACGAACTGGCGACAGATCGTCGTGCCTTTAATTTGGCGTCATGTTGCACGTGCGCGCCTGCTATGTTAGCAAAGCCGCGATTTTAACGAGCCCGGCACTTCCCGTGCTGGTCGAAAATCGAAGTCCCGCTTGAATTCCAAGGGCTTGGATCGCTAGGCGCCGCTTCGTGGCGACGGTTTTTCCCTTGCGAATTTGACAGCTAAAAGAGCGCGTCTGTGGCTGCAGAAGATACGTCCGTTTCAGGTGTGTCGGGCCGTTATGCAACGGCCTTGTTTGAACTGGCTCGTGACCAGAAAGTGGTCGACGAGGTCAAGGCCGATCTCGAGAGGTTCGAGGGGCTATTGACCGAAAGCGCCGATCTGAAGCGCCTCGTCCGCAGCCCGGTTTTCGCGGCCGATGCCCAGTCCAGGGCCCTTTCGGCCGTTCTGGACAAGGCCGGCATCGCCGGCATCACCGCCAATTTCCTCAAAGTGCTGACCGCCAACCGCCGCCTGTTCGCGGTGGCTGACGTCATCCGCGCCTATCGCGCCCTCGTTGCCAAGTTCAAGGGCGAGGCGACTGCGGATGTCACGGTCGCGGAAGCGCTCTCGGACAAGAATCTCGACGCTCTCAAGGTTGCCCTGAAGTCGGTGACCGGCAAGGACGTCGCGCTCAACGTGAAGATCGATCCCTCGATCATCGGTGGCCTCGTCGTGAAGCTTGGCAGCCGCATGATCGATAGTTCGCTTCGCACCAAACTCAATTCGATCAAGCACGCGATGAAAGAGGCAGGCTGATGGACATCCGCGCCGCGGAAATTTCCGCGATCCTCAAGGACCAGATCAAGAATTTCGGCCAGGAAGCTGAAGTCTCCGAAGTCGGACAGGTGCTGTCCGTCGGCGACGGTATCGCTCGCGTCTACGGTCTGGACAACGTCCAGGCCGGTGAAATGGTCGAGTTCGAGAACGGCACCCGCGGCATGGCGCTGAACCTCGAAACCGACAACGTCGGTGTTGTTATTTTCGGTGCCGACCGTGAAATTAAGGAAGGCCAGACCGTCAAGCGCACCCGCGCCATCGTGGACGCGCCGGTCGGCAAGGGCCTGCTCGGCCGCGTCGTCGACGCGCTCGGCAACCCGATCGACGGCAAGGGCCCGATCCAGGCCGACAAGCGTATGCGCGTCGACGTCAAGGCGCCCGGCATCATTCCGCGCAAGTCGGTGAGCGAGCCGATGGCGACCGGCCTCAAGGCGATCGACGCCCTGATCCCGATCGGCCGCGGCCAGCGCGAGCTGATCATCGGCGACCGTCAGACCGGCAAGACCGCGATCGCGCTCGACACCATCCTGAACCAGAAGCCGCTCAACGCGCAGCCGGACGAGAACATCAAGCTGTACTGCGTCTACGTCGCGATCGGCCAGAAGCGTTCGACCGTCGCACAGTTCGTGAAGGTGCTGGAAGAGCAGGGCGCGCTCGAATACTCGATCATCGTCGCCGCCACCGCCTCGGATCCGGCGCCGATGCAGTACATCGCGCCGTTCACCGGTTGCACCATGGGCGAGTATTTCCGCGACAACGGCATGCACGCCGTCATCATCTATGACGATCTGTCCAAGCAGGCCGTCGCCTACCGCCAGATGTCGCTGCTGCTGCGCCGCCCGCCGGGCCGCGAAGCCTATCCGGGCGACGTATTCTATCTGCACTCCCGCCTGCTCGAGCGTGCGGCGAAGCTGAACAAGGACCAGGGTTCGGGCTCGCTGACCGCGCTGCCCGTGATCGAAACCCAGGCCAACGACGTGTCGGCCTACATTCCGACCAACGTCATCTCGATCACCGACGGCCAGATCTTCCTGGAAACCGACCTGTTCTTCCAGGGCATCCGTCCTGCGGTGAACGTCGGTCTGTCGGTGTCGCGCGTGGGTTCGTCCGCGCAGACCAAGGCCACCAAGAAGGTCGCCGGCAAGATCAAGGGCGAGCTCGCGCAGTACCGCGAAATGGCGGCTTTCGCGCAGTTCGGCTCCGATCTCGACGCCTCGACCCAGCGCCTGCTGAACCGCGGTTCGCGCCTGACCGAGCTCCTGAAGCAGCCGCAGTTCTCGCCGCTGAAGATGGAAGAGCAGGTCTGCGTGATCTGGGCCGGCACCAACGGCTATCTCGATCCGCTCCCGGTCAACAAGGTGCGCGCGTTCGAGGATGGTCTGCTCTCGCTGCTGCGCGGCAAGAACGTCGAGATCCTCAATTCGATCCGCGACAGCCGCGATCTCTCCGACGACACCGCTGCCAAGCTGAAGTCGGTGGTCGAAGGTTTCGCGAAGAGCTTCGCGTAAGTGCCGTCATGGCCGGGCTTGGTCCCGGCCATCCGCGCCTATCGGCGTGTGAGGCACCACGTGGATGCCCGGGACGAGCCCGGGCATGACGACTGGATAGGTTTGCGATCAGGCCAGAGGGTCGGATCGTCGGGGACGAAGAATGGCGTCACTTAAAGACATGCGCGTCCGCATCGCCTCCACCAAGGCGACGCAAAAGATCACCAAGGCCATGCAGATGGTCGCGGCCTCGAAGCTGCGCCGCGCGCAGACCGCCGCGGAAGCTGCACGTCCCTATGCCGACAAGATGAGCGCGGTGATCTCCAACATCGCCAGCGCTGCTGCGGGTTCGCCCGGCGCGCCGACGCTGCTGGCCGGCACCGGCCGCGACCAGGTTCACTTGCTGCTGGTCTGCACCGGCGAGCGCGGCCTGTCCGGCGCCTTCAACTCGTCGATCGTGCGTCTCGCCCGCGAACGTGCCCAGGCGCTGATGGCGCAGGGCAAGGAAGTGAAATTCTTCTGCGTTGGCCGCAAGGGCTACGAGCAGCTGCGCCGCCTGTTCGACAAGCAGATCGTCGAGCATCTCGACCTGCGCAGTGTGCGTCAGCTCGGCTTCGTCAACGCGGAGGACATCGCCAAGAAGGTTCTGGCGCGGTTCGACAACGGCGAGTTCGACGTCTGCACGCTGTTCTACTCGCGCTTCCGCTCGGTGATCGCGCAGGTCCCGACCGCCCAGCAGGTCATTCCGCTGGTCGTCGAGGAGGGCGCAGCCGCCAACACGACGTCTTACGAATACGAGCCGGAGGAGGACGAGATTCTCACCCGTCTTCTGCCGCGCAACCTTGCGGTCCAGATCTTCCGTGCGCTGCTCGAGAACAACGCCTCGTTCTACGGCGCGCAGATGAGTGCGATGGACAACGCCACGCGCAACGCCGGTGAGATGATCCGCAAGCAGACGCTGGTCTACAACCGTACGCGTCAGGCGCAGATCACCAAGGAACTGATCGAAATCATCTCGGGCGCCGAAGCCGTCTAGCCAGGACGCATCGGTACCCATCAATGCAACATCCCGGTCGATTGACCGTGGCTTACTAGTTCGGATCGAAGGAGACATTCAATGGCAGCCCAGGTCGGTCGCGTCACCCAGGTCATCGGCGCCGTCGTCGACGTGCAGTTCGAAGGCCACCTCCCGGCCATTCTCAACTCGCTCGAGACCAAGAACGGCGGCAACCGCCTGGTGCTCGAAGTCGCCCAGCATCTCGGTGAGTCCACCGTCCGCACCATCGCGATGGACACCACCGAAGGTCTGGTCCGCGGCCAGGAAGTGACCGACACCGGTTCGCCGATCCGCGTTCCCGTCGGCGAAGGCACGCTCGGCCGCATCATCAACGTCATCGGCGAGCCGATCGACGAAGCTGGTCCCGTCAAGACCGAAGGCCTGCGCGCGATCCACCAGGAAGCGCCGACCTATACCGACCAGTCCACCGAGGCTGAAATTCTCGTCACCGGAATCAAGGTCGTCGACCTGCTCGCTCCCTATGCCAAGGGCGGCAAGATCGGCCTGTTCGGCGGCGCCGGCGTCGGCAAGACCGTGCTGATTCAGGAGCTGATCAACAACGTCGCGAAGGCGCACGGTGGTTACTCCGTGTTCGCCGGCGTCGGCGAGCGCACCCGCGAGGGCAACGACCTCTATCACGAGTTCATCGAGTCCAAGGTCAACGCCGATCCGAAGAATCCCGATCCGAGCGTGAAGTCGAAGTGCGCGCTGGTGTTCGGCCAGATGAACGAGCCCCCGGGCGCCCGCGCCCGCGTCGCGCTCACCGGTCTGACCATCGCGGAAGACTTCCGCGACAAGGGGCAGGACGTGCTGTTCTTCGTCGACAACATCTTCCGCTTCACCCAGGCCGGCTCGGAAGTGTCGGCGCTCTTGGGTCGTATTCCCTCGGCCGTGGGTTATCAGCCGACGCTCGCGACCGACATGGGCGCGCTGCAGGAGCGCATCACCACCACGCAGAAGGGCTCGATCACCTCGGTGCAGGCCATCTACGTTCCGGCCGACGACTTGACCGACCCGGCGCCGGCGACCTCGTTCGCCCACTTGGACGCGACCACGACGCTGTCGCGCTCGATCGCTGAAAAGGGCATCTATCCGGCGGTGGACCCGCTCGACTCGACCTCGCGCATGCTCTCCCCGCTGGTCGTCGGCGAGGAGCACTATTCGGTCGCCCGTCAGGTCCAGCAGGTGCTGCAGCGCTACAAGGCGCTCCAGGACATCATCGCCATTCTCGGCATGGACGAGCTTTCGGAAGAGGACAAGCTGACCGTGGCCCGCGCCCGCAAGGTCGAGCGCTTCATGTCGCAGCCGTTCCACGTCGCCGAAATCTTCACGGGTTCGCCGGGCAAGTTCGTCGATCTCGCCGACACCATCAAGGGCTTCAAGGGCCTGGTGGAAGGCAAGTATGACCACCTGCCGGAAGCCGCCTTCTACATGGTCGGCACCATCGAAGAGGCGGTCGAGAAGGGCAAGAAGCTGGCGGCGGAAGCCGCCTAAGCTGGCGAATTGCTGATGGGGAGTGGCGAATAGCTGCTCCCTCGTCTGCCTCTCGCCATTCGCTACTCACCATTCGCAGGTTTGTTATGGCCACCTTCCACTTCGATCTCGTCTCTCCGGAAAAGCTCGCCTTCTCGGGCGAGGTCGATCAGGTCGACGTCCCCGGCTGGGAAGGCGATTTCGGCGTGCTCGCCGGGCATGCTCCTTTCGTGGCTGCGGTGCGGCCGGGTATCCTGACCATCATCTCCGGCGGCCAGAAGCAGAAGGTCATCGTGCTCGGCGGCCTTGCGGAAGTTTCCGACGATCGTCTCACCGTGCTCGCTGACGTCGCGACCTCGCTGGACGAACTCGATCGGGCGCAGTTCGCCGACAAGATCGCGGAAATGCAGGAGAAGCTTTCAGAGCACGAAGGCTCCGAGCTCGATCTCGCGATTGCGCGGCTCGACCACTACAAGAGCATCCAGCAGGAGCTCAACACGACGGCGATGCACTGACGCTGCGTCGCGCCCGCGTCGCGCCGCGCGGCCTTTCAGAATTCTGCAACAAAATCAGCGCTCGTTACGGAAGTGGCGGGCGCTGAAACTTTGTTGCACCGCGCCGGAGATGGCGGCATTCTGCGCCCGCAGATTTGTTCCAGGGCTGGGTGCAGATGAAACGCAAGATCGCGGCGATTTTCGCGGCTGATATTGCCGGCTACTCGAGGCTCGTTGCGGAGGACGAGGAAGAGACGCTGCGGCGTCTGGCGTCCTACCGCGAGGTCATCGACGATTTCATCGCAAAGGCGAGCGGCCGCATCTTCAACACCGCAGGCGATGCCGTGCTCGCGGAATTCCCGAGTGCGGTCGACGCGGTGCGCTGCGCGATCGACATCCAGGAGAGCTTGCGAACCCGCAACATGGCCTATCCGCCGAGCCGGCAGATGTCGTTTCGTATCGGCATCACCATCGGCGACGTCGTCGAGCGCGATGGCGATCTGCTCGGCGACGGCGTCAACATCGCGGCTCGGCTCGAGGGTTTGGCTGAAGTCGGCGGCATCTGCGTCTCCCGCGCCGTGCACGAGCAGGTTGCCAACAAGCTGTCGGTGCAGTTCGCCGATATCGGCGCGCAGGAAGTCAAGAACATCCCGACGCCGGTGCACGCCTACATGGTCGCGATGCGGCGCGAGGACGGGACTTACGCAACGCCGCAGGTGAAGAAAGTCGCCAAGGCTGCGCCTGCGCCGAACTGGATGTGGCCGCTGGTGGTCGGCGTGGTCTCCGTCGTCGCCATCGGCGTCGGCGGCTTCCTGTATTTCACCAAGCTCGAGACCTCACACGTCACGTCCAGCCCGGCAACGTCCACGGCCGCTGCACCCGCATCGAGGCCGGCAACGGCGCCGTCACCCAGCCCGACGCCGACGATGGCTGCAAAGGCGCCGGCACCTTCGCCGACCCCGACATCGGCGCCGACCCAAACGGCTGCCGCGACACCGACGCCGATCCCGCCATCGCCCGCTGCCTCCACCGGCAAGATCGCGGTGGAGGCGGTACCGTTCATCGGCGAGCGCCAGCGTGCCTTTCTCAGCAACGAATACGCGGCCGCTGGAGATCACAAGGCTTATGCCTTGAACATCGGCGGGTTCTTCGGCACGGCGCTCAATCAGCCGACCGAGGAGGCCGCGCGCAACGGCGCGGTCGACCAATGCCAGAAGCGCGCGGACGCCGCGCAATCGCCGCGGCGTTGCGAGCTCTATGCGGTCGGCAACAAGGTGGTCTACAGCCACGGTGGTCCGCCGATGCCGCCGCAGCCCTGGTTTCGGCACGACGCCATCACCGAGCGCGCGTTTGCGCCGAAAGATTTTCCAATGGTGCGCGAGCAAGCCAGAACCAGGCTCGAAAACATTTACATGCAGGCGGCGAAATCACGTTCGGTCGCGCTCGGTCCGGGCGGACAATATTTCATGGCGCTGGGAGCGACCTCGGTCGACGATGCCGCGCGACGCTCGCTGGAATCCTGCGGCGCGATCGCGGGCGCTGCCTGCATGACGGTGGCGGTCGACGACGTCTTCGTCGTGCCGGTCCCGACCCTGCTCAGGGTCACCGGCTTCTTCCACGCCGCGACCAATCCCTCGATCGTGGCCGATGCGCGCGATGAAGTCGTGCGCAAGCTCGGCGACGCCATGGGCTGGAATGCGGTCGCGGTCGGCACCGCCGGCCGCCCCGGCCTCGGCCTAAAGGCCGCCGAGGAGCAGACCGCGATCAGCGGCGCGCTCGCCGACTGCGGCAAGCACGACAGCGACTGCCACGTGATCGCGGTCGGCCCATTCACGGTGGGGCCGCTGAATTAGCGCGAGCGTAGCGCGATTGCTCTGATTTCGCCCGATTTGTCCGCGGCTTGGTTTCGACCACCGCGCATTTCGCCCGCAATCCCCGTTCTACTGTGCACGGGGTTGTTGTCGCGTCTTCATTTGGCGAAGGGCGCGAACTCTTGCGCCACCGCCCGGTAGACCTCGCGGCGGAACGGCACCACGATGTCGGCGACGCGGTCGAGGCGCTCCCAGCGCCACGCATCGAACTCGGCGGGCTGGCCGTTGCGCGGCGTCAGCGGGTCGATCTCGTCATCCTGACCGGTGAAGCGCAGCGCGAACCATTTTTGGCGCTGGCCACGAAATTTCGCCAACCGGTGCGTCTGCGGTCCGTCATAGGGCGGGAACTCGTAAGTGAGCCAGTCGGTCTCGCCGAGATAGTCGGCGCTGACGACGTTGGTCTCCTCCCAGAGCTCGCGCATGGCCGCATCGCGCAAGACCTCACCCTCGTCGACGCCGCCTTGCGGCATCTGCCAGTCGAGTCCGGGCAGGATGATCTCCGGGCCGTCGCCCTTGAAGCGGTGCCCGACCAGCACGCAGCCGTCGGCATTGAACAGCGCGATGCCGACATTGGGACGGTAGGGTTTTTCGTTGGTCACTGCTGCATCCTTCGTCATTCCGGGGCGCGCGAAGCGCGAAGCCGGAATCTCGAGGTTCCCAGATGCGCGATTGCGCACCATGATGCGATGCTGTCGCATCGCTCCGGAACGACGGCAAATCATTTAGCCGTCCGCGAGTGCGGAAAATTCCTTCACCACGCGCTCATAGACCGGACGCTTGAACGGGATGATCAGTGAGGGGAGGTTCTTCATCGGCTCCCAGCGCCAGCTGACGAATTCGGCCTTGTGGCCGCCGCCGCCGGGCTTCTCGACATTGATCTCGCTGTCCTTGCCGGTGAAGCGCACCGCGAACCACCTCTGGCGCTGGCCGCGATAGCGGCCCTTCCAGGCGCGCCCCGCGACCGTGCGCGGGATGTCGTAGATCAGCCAGTCCGGCACCTCGCCTAGTCGCTCGATCGAGCGCACGCTGGTCTCTTCATAGAGCTCGCGCTTGGCGGCTTCCCAATTGTCCTCGCCGGGATCGACCCCGCCCTGCGGCATCTGCCAGACATGGCTGTCGTCGACATGCTCGATGCCACCGGCGCGACGACCGATGAACACCAGGCCTTCAGTGTTGAGCAACATCACCCCGACGCAGGTTCGGTAGGGCAGATCCTCATAACGCGCCATTCCACCAAACCTCTCGCGTGCTGCCGGCCGGGCCATCGGGAAGCCGTGCCGTACCAATTCTTTGATTTAGCTGGATTTTGATTTCAGCATCGCGGTTGTCAATGGCACCAATAGGATACCCCGGTCGTTCAATGTCTTGATCCAGGCGCCGACCCGTTCGATCGAGACCGGCAGGGCCGAGGCCGTGCCGATGGCGACGCCGCGCTCTCGTGCCGTCGATTCCAGCTTGTTCAGGGCGCGGTCGATCTCGGTCGGGGTCGGCACCGCGTCGAGCGCGATGTCGCCCTTGCCGAACGGCACCGCGAGGCTCCCGGCCGCCTGTGAGGCGATGCTGCGGGGCGAGGAGCCGTCATCGAAGAAGCCGAGGCCGCGCCTGGAGGCCTCGCGGATGATCGGCTGCATCGCCGCATCAGTCGCGATGAAGCGGGCGCCCATGAAATTGGTGAGGCCGGCATAGCCCTGCATCCGGCTGAGGTGCCAGTACAGGCGGTCGGTGTTCTGGTCGGGGGTGAGCGAGGTCAGCAGCGTCTGCGGGCCGGGATCGTTGTCGGGGAAGTCGTAGGGCTCCATCGGGATCTGCAGGAAGATCTCGTGGCGCTGGGCGCGGGCCCGCTCGGCGAGCTTGCCGGGGTCGGCGCCGTAGGGTGTGAAGGCCAGCGTCACCGCGCCCGGCAGCTTCATGATCGCATCGGTGGTCTTGGCGGCGCCGACGCCGAGGCCGCCGATCACGATCGCCACGACAGGCATCTTCGCGGCCTTGGCGCGGTCGGCCTCGGCGGCATAGACGTTGAACGGCTTGAGGTCGCCCGAGATCGCGGGGATCATGCCGTAGCGGGACTTCTCCAGCAGCTTTGGATCGATCCCGTTCATGACGGGCGGCGGCGCGGAAGCCGCCTCGCCCTTGTCGGCGGCGTCGCCCGCGCCGATCACCACGTCATGGCGCGCGCCGGTCGAGCCGTCGATCATGGTGATGGTCTTCTGGTCGCCGGCCTGCTTCGGCGCGTCCTTGGTCTCGTGCTTGCTCTCTTGCTTGGCTGCCTGGTCATGGCCGGAAGCCGCAGGCTTCTCGTCGGTGGCTTTGGGATCGCGAATCGCGATCCGCGTCATCGGCTCGCCGCCGAGCGGGTCCTTGTTGAAGATGGCAAAACCGGCAAAGGCGACCAGGAACAGGCCGAGCATGACGGCCAGCAGTTGCATGACGGTGAACGGCAGCCGCAGCCGCCGTTTCCGGCGCGGCTTGTCCTGTCCGAGCGGGGCGCTCAGATCATCGGCCGTTTCAGTCATGCGAGATCCCGAATCACTCAACCCGACGATACCACGCCAAGGTCAAGTGGCGGCAGGCCGGGATAGGCCGGGGGGATCAGGAGTTCCAAGCAAAAAGGTCGGCAGCAAAAAAGGGCGACTCCTGGAGCCGCCCTTTTCAATCAATTGCCGAGGTTGCGCTTAGTTTGCTGCCTTGGGCTTGTCGGCCGCGGCCTTGTCGGTCGTGGCGCCGGGCGCCGGCGTCGGCGCCGCATTGGCGCTGTTCTTGATGCCGTGGAGCAGGTCGTCGGCCATCTTGAGTGCCTTGTCGTCCTTGGCGTCCGGCGGGACGTAGGATTGCGAACCGGTCTTCTCGTCGCCGTCGTTCTTGAGGTGGCCGCGCAGCGAAGCTTCGCCCTTGGTGTCGGTGCGGGACTTCAGCTCGTCCGGCACGTCCTGGAGCACTTCGATATCAGGCACGATGCCCTTGGCCTGGATCGACTTGCCCGACGGCGTGTAGTAGCGCGCCGTGGTCAGGCGCAGCGCGCCGTTGCCCGAGCCGAGCGGGATGATGGTCTGCACCGAGCCCTTGCCGAAGGAGCGCGTGCCGACGATGGTCGCGCGCTTGTGGTCCTGCAGCGCGCCGGCGACGATTTCCGAGGCCGAGGCCGAACCGCCGTTGACGAGCACGATTACAGGCTTGCCCTTGGTGAGGTCGCCAGCATGCGCGGTGCGGCGCTGGGTCTCCTCGGCATTGCGGCCGCGGGTCGACACGATCTCGCCCTTCTCCAGGAACGAGTCGGACACGGTCACGGCCTCCTCGAGCAGGCCGCCCGGATTGTTGCGGAGGTCGATGATGTAGCCCTTGAGCTTGTCGCCGATCTGGCCAGAGAGGTTCGCGACCTCCTTCTTCAGGCCTTCGGTGGTCTGCTCGTTGAAGGTGGTGATGCGGATATAGGCGATGTCGTCGGCCTCGACGCGCGCGCGCACCGAACGGACGCGGATGTTGTCGCGCACCAGGGTGACGTCGATCGGATTGTCCTGGCCCTTGCGGATGATCTTGAGCTTGATCTTGGTGTTGACGGGGCCGCGCATCTTCTCGACCGCCTGGTTCAGGGTCAGGCCCTGAACTGCTTCATCGTCGAGATTGGTAATGATGTCGTTGGCCATGACGCCGGCGCGCGAGGCGGGCGTATCGTCGATCGGCGAGACCACCTTGATCAGGCCGTCTTCCATCGTGACCTCGATGCCGAGGCCGCCGAACTCGCCGCGGGTCTGCACCTGCATGTCACGGAAGCTCTTGGCGTCCATGTAGCTCGAATGCGGATCGAGACCTGAGAGCATGCCGCTGATCGCGGATTCGATCAGCTTGGTGTCGTCGGGTTTTTCGACATAGTCGGAGCGCACGCGCTCGAAGACGTCGCCGAACAGATTGAGCTGGCGATAGGTGTCCGCCGTCGCGGCTCGCGCGCTGGAGCCCATGAACACCGCGCGCGGCTGGGTCACGAACAGCGTCAGCGCCGCACCGGTGGCCGCGCTGAGGAGGATAACTGAAGTCTTGCGCATCATCCGCGAACCTTCTCGCCTTCATTTGCGGCCCACCATGGGCCTGGATCGATTGGAGTGCCGTCTTTGCGGAACTCGACATACAGCACAGGTTGACTCGCGTTGGTGGCGAGAATGGAGGCGACTTGAGATGTCGACCCCATGGTCGCGACCGGCTCCCCAGTGAGCACAAACTGTCCGATGTTTACCGAAATGCGCTCCATCCCGGCGATCAGGACATGATACCCGCCCCCGGCATTGAGGATCAAGAGTTGTCCATAGCTGCGGAACGGACCGGCATAAACGACCCAGCCATCGCACGGCGTCGTGACCTGGGAGCCGGGCTTGGTCGCCAGCGAAATACCCTTCTGGACCCCGCCGACCCCGTCGGAACCGCCAAAGTCCCTGATCTTGTTACCGTTAACCGGCAGCGGCAGGAGCCCCTTGGCCGAGGCGAACAGGATGGCCGGGCTGGTCCGGGAGCGGTCCTTGAAGATGGCTGGGCCCGGTTTGGCGTTGGCCGCCGCATTCGCAGCCGCGGCCTTGGCTTCTTTGGCCTCCTTGGCCTCGGCCTGCTTGGCGGCCTCGGCGGCCTTCTCGGCCGCCTTGGCGGCGCTTTGCAGGTCCTGCTCCATCTTGGCGATCAGGCCCTGGAGATCGCCGACCTGCTTTGACAGCGTGATGGCGCGCGAATTCTCGGCGTCGAGGTCCTTTTCGCGCGAGGCCTGCTGGCGCTGCCGCTCGTCGACAAGTGCGGCGAGCCGGGTCTGGTCGCTGCGGATGTTGTCACGGTCGGAGGCGAGCTGGTCGCGCTCGGCCGCGATGTTCTTGCGCAAGGCGACGAGCTCGCCGAGCTCGCTTGCGATCTTTTCCGCGCGACCGCGCAACTCCGGCACGACGGCGCCGAGCAGAATGGCTGTGCGCAGCGATTGCAGCGCATCCTCGGGCCGCACCAGCAGCGCCGGTGGTGTGCGCCGTCCGGCGCGCTGCAAGGCCGCCAGCACCTCGACGATATCGGCGCGGCGCGAATCGAGCGAAGCGCGCGCCTGCTGCTCGCGGCCGTTCAGCGTCTTCAGTCGCGCCTCGGCCTCGTCGATCTTGGTCTCGACGGTGCGGACATTGGCGGCGGTATCGATCAATTGCTGATTGAGCTGAGTGCGGTCCTGGCCGAGCGAGGCGATCTCGGCCTTCAGCTTGGCCTGCGCTTCCTCAGCGCTCTTCTGCCTGGCGCGCGCGGCTTCCAGCTCCTGCTCGCGCTGCTTGATTGCGTCAGGCGAGATGGCTGCGGTCTGAGGCGCCGGTGCAATTGTCTGACCTTGCGTCTGAGCTTGTGCGAGGCTTGTGCCGGCGCAGCTCGCAATCAGCAGCAAATTGAGGATCGGCGCTCGCATCTGTTGGACAAGGTTCTCGGACAAGGTGCTCGTTGTGGGCGCGAATCACGCGCGATGATAGGGGTGGCCGGCCAGAATGGTGGCGGCCCGATACAGCTGTTCCAGAAGCATGACGCGGACCATTTGATGCGGCCAGGTCGCAGAGCCGAACGCGATCGCGAACTTGGCCTTACGGCGCAATTCGGGCGAAAGTCCGTCCGCCCCTCCGATCACGAAGATAGTATGACCGGCGCCCTCGTCGCGCCAGCGTCCGAGATTCCGTGCGAATACGGTGGAATCGAGGTTTTGTCCGCGCTCGTCCATCGCCACCAGAATCGATTTATCGGGAATATGCGCTGATATCGCCGCGGCCTCTTCGGCCATGCGGGTTGCGGTGTCGCGCGCGCGGCTCTCGGGGATTTCGTGGATGGTCAGCTCGCGGAATCCGAGCTTGCGGCCTGCCTCGTCGAACCGCTCGAAATAGCGGTCGGCAAGCTCCCGTTCGGGGCCCTGCTTCAGCCGGCCCACCGCAATGACTGCAACACGCATGAGGTCTCGGAGTCGTGTTTTCATGACCGCGCGCATTCCGCGCGCGCACGACGCTAGCATGCGCGTCAGCCGATTCGAAATCGGCCAAGTAGGCCTAGATCGCCTTCGCCGCCCCTGGGCCCTGCGTGTACAATCTCTCGAGATTGTAGAACTCGCGGACCTCGGGTCTGAACACGTGCACGATCACATCGCCGGAATCGATCAGCACCCAGTCGCAATTGGGCAAGCCCTCGACATGGACGTTCTTGATGCCGGTTTCCTTGAGGCTCTTCGTCACGTTCTCCGCGATCGCGCCAACGTGCCGGTTCGCACGGCCCGTGGTGACGATCATGTAGTCGGAGTATGCCGATTTGCCGCGAAGGTCGATGGTGACCGTCTCTTCCGCCTTCATGTCCTCGAGGCGGGAGAGGATCAGGCTCAGCGTCTTGTCGGCGTCGGGTTGCGCCTTCAAGGCCGCAGCTTGGGTCGATGTTTTACGCGTAGGCTTAGCAACCTTGGGTAAAACAGACTTGGACAATACAGATGTGGTCAGGGACCATTCCTTTCACTGTATCGCGAACGCCGAATCCGGCGCCCACTGGCTACACTACATCATGTGGGGTTAAGGGTTTCAATATGCCAGAGAGCCCGTAAATCCCCACACTCCGTCTCACTTCGTACCTTTCCAGCTCCCGTCCGGGTTCCGCAAGCCCGTCGAGGAGAGGTTGAGCTTCAATCCGGTCAAGAAGACCCAGGCCGGCGCCGGCCGATCCGCAAGCAAGGCTGCCTCATTCTCCGGCAGGCGATAGCGCGCAAGCGCCTGGGCGGCGGGGGAGGCGAGGGCGCGAAAACTCTGCGGCGGGCGATCGATGACCGCCATCGGCACCTGGTCGGCGATGCGCCGCCAATGCTGCCAACGGTGGAATTGAGCGAGGTTGTCGGCGCCCATAATCCAGACAAAGCGCAAGCCACTGAGACGGCGGCGCAAGGTGTTGATCGTGTCGATAGTATAGCGGGTGCGAATGACGGATTCGAGACAGCTCACCTCGATCCTGGAATCGTTGGCGACGTCGCGCGCGGCCTGCATGCGCTCGCCGAGTTCATGCAGGTTGCCGTTCTCCTTGAGCGGATTCCCTGGCGTGACCAGCCACCAGACGCGATCGAGCTGAAGGCGCTTCAGCGCGAACTGACTGATGGCGCGATGCGCCTGGTGCGGCGGATTGAACGAGCCACCGAGCAGGCCGATGCGCATGCCTTCGGTGTAGGGCGGGATGGCCTGCGCCACGAAGCGTGGCGCGACGAAATTGTTACTCAATGCCCCGCGCCTCGCGCCATGCCTTACGGCCGCGTCTGTCCTGTGCCATGAACGCGATATTTGAAACTCGTCAATTGCTCGGCACCAACAGGACCACGGGCGTGGAAGCGGCCGGTGGCGATGCCGATCTCGGCGCCGAAGCCGAACTCGCCGCCATCGGCGAACTGCGTCGAGGCGTTGTGCAGCACGATCGCTGAATCGACTTCGCTGAGGAATTTCTTTGCAGCTGCGTCGTTCTCGCTCACGATCGCATCGGTGTGGTGCGAGCCGTGGTCCTGGATGTGCGCGATCGCGCCGTCAACGCCGTCGACCACCTTCGCGGCGATGATCGCGTCGAGATATTCGGTGTCCCAATCATCTTCGCTGGCGGGTTTAACGCGCGCGTCGGCTTTCTGCACGGCGTCGTCACCGCGCACTTCGCAGCCGGCCTCGAGCAGCATCTCGACCAGCGGCTTCAGAGTCTTGCCGGCAGCAGCGCGATCGACCAGCAGCGTTTCGGCCGCGCCACAGACGCCGGTGCGGCGCATCTTGGCGTTGAGCACGATCTCCTTCGCCATGGCGAGGTCGGCACTGGCATCGACATAGACGTGGTTGACGCCTTCGAGATGCGCGAACACGGGCACGCGCGCTTCCTGCTCGACGCGCGCGACGAGGCTCTTGCCGCCACGCGGCACGATCACGTCAATCGAACCGTTCAATCCCGATAGCATCATGCCAACGGCCGCCCGGTCGCGCGTCGGCACCAGTGTGATCGCAGCTTCGGGAAGTCCCGCTTCGCGCAGCCCCTGGACGAGACATTCGTGGATCGCGCGGCAGGAGCGGAAACTGTCGGAGCCGCCGCGCAGGATCACGGCATTGCCCGACTTCAAACAGAGCACGCCGGCGTCCGCCGCAACGTTGGGGCGGCTCTCGAAAATCACGCCGACGACGCCGAGCGGCACACGCACACGCTCGATGGTCATGCCGTTCGGCCGCTGCCAGCTCTCGGTGACGATGCCGACGGGATCGGCAATGCCGCGCACGATTGCGATGCCTTCGGCCATGCCCTCGACCCGCGCCGGCGTCAGCGTCAGGCGATCGATGAAGGCGGAGGTCGCGTTGCCGGAGGCGCGGGCTTCCGCGACGTCTTCGGCATTGGCGGCGAGGATCGCAGCGGCATGCTTGCGGATCGCGCGCTCCATGGCCTCAAGCGCCCGGTTCTTCTGCTCCGGCGGCGCCAGCGCCAACACGCGCGCGGCGGCGCGGGCACGGGTGGCGAGATCGGACATCAGCGCCTGAAGATCGGCGTTACCGTCGACGGCTTTGAGGGGGGCGGCCATGGGAGTTCAACCTTCTGCTAAGGCGGTGTCCTAGCATGGAAATCCCGCTTTTGCGAAGGGCAGGGAGGGTATGGCAGGGCTTCGGGAGACGGCTGCTGGGCTCGGCCACTGGCCCAGCTTCCGGCGGCCGGGACAAGCCCGGCATGACGGTTCGGCCGCTCTTCGGCCCTTACCCGCCCACCACCAGATCGTCGCGGTGGATCATCTCCGAACGGCCGCTGATGCCAAGGATGAGCATCACGTCCGGGGACGAGCGGCCCTTGATCCGCTCGGCGACCTCGGCGTCATAGGCGATCAAGCCGCGGCCGACTTCGCTGGTGTCGGGGCCGCGGACGATCACGGCGTCGCCGCGGGCGAACTGGCCCTCGACCTTGATCACGCCGGCCGGCAGCAGGCTGGCGCCGGCGCGCAGCGCCGTCACGGCGCCCGCATCGATGGTCAGCGTCCCCTTCGGCTCCAGCGTGCCGGCGATCCAGCGTTTTCGCGAGGTGATGGGATTGGCCGGCGTCAGGAACCAGGTGCAGCGGCCGCCATTGGCGATCGCCTGCAAGGGATGCTCGATCTTGCCTGATGCAATCAGCATGTGCGTGCCGCCCGTCGTGGCGATCTTGGCCGCCTCGACCTTGGTGCGCATGCCGCCGCGCGACAGCTCGGACTCGGCGTCTCCAGCCACCGCCTCGATCTCCGAGGTGATGCTCTCGACCACCGGGATCAGCTTTGCGTTGGGATTGTTTTTCGGCGGGGCGTCGTAGAGCCCGTCGATGTCGGACAGCAGCACCAAGAGATCAGCGCTCGCCATGGTGGCGACGCGCGCGGCGAGGCGGTCATTGTCGCCGTAGCGGATCTCGGTGGTGGCGACCGTATCGTTCTCGTTGATCACGGGGATCGCGCGCCATTCCAGCAGCTTGCCGATGGTGGAGCGGGCATTGAGATAACGTCGACGCTCCTCGGTATCCTGGAGCGTCACCAGAATCTGTCCGGCGCCGATACCGTGAGCGCCGAGCACCTCCGACCAGATCCGCGCCAGCGCGATCTGGCCGACAGCGGCGGCCGCCTGGCTTTCCTCCAGCTTCAGCGGCCCGCGCGGCAATTTGAGTCGGCTGCGGCCGAGCGCGATCGAGCCGGAGGACACCACGAGGACGTCGCGGCCCTCCTTGTGCAGCTTCGCCATGTCGTCGGCGAGCGCAGCCAGCCACGACGCCCGCACCTCGCCCCGGTCGGAATCGACCAGCAGCGCGGAGCCGACCTTGACGACGATGCGGCGGAATTGACTGAGTTCGGGGCTTGCCATGTTCGTATATGCTGGCGCGTACGGCGAAATTGCTCAGGAAACGGCGGAGCGACAGGCGGCGCCGATGAGGCTGCTTTTGCAGCAGGACGATGGCCGGCGCAAGGCGGCAGGCCCGGTAAACGGCGAAGGTCGGTCTTGTTTTGGGCGCTGGCCCGGTTCTAATGCCGCCAACCAACAACGGGCTGGACGAGGAAACGAATGGATCGCCGTAAATTCATAGCCGGATGTCTCGGGTTACCGCTATTGGCGCAGGCGGGCGAGGCGGAGGCGCAGGCCGGGCTGACAAAGATCATCTTCCCGTTTGCGGCAGGAGCCGGCGGCGACACGCTGTGCCGCTTGGTCGCGCAGGAAATAGCCCCGATGCTGCAGCGGACCGTCGTGGTCGAAAACCGCACCGGCGGCGACGGCCTGATCGGCATCAAAGCGGTGAAGGGCGCGAGCCCCGACGGCAGCATGGTGCTGGTGACGACAGGGCCCACCATGTACCTGCTGCCGATGGTAGAGACGACGCCGAGCTTCGACACCGCGAAGGATTTCATGCCGGTGTCGTTGCTGGCGCGGTTCGAATTCGCGCTGGTGGTTGGCCCGGCCATGGACGTCTCTGACTTCAAGGGATTCGTCGCCTGGCTGAAGGCGCATCCCGACAACACCTCGTTCGGCGTGCCGAGCAATGGCACCATTCCGCACTTCGCCGGCTCCAAGCTGGAAAAGGATCTCGGCATTCCCCTGACGCGCGTGCCCTATCGCGGCAGCGCGCCGATCCTCAACGACATCATCGGTGGCCACATTTCTTTCGGGATCACCACGGTGGCGGACGCGCTGCCGCAGCATCGCGCCAAGGGCGTGAGGATCATCGCCATCTCGAGTGCGGAACGCTCGCCGTTCGCTCCCGAGGTGCCGACGCTGAAGGAGAGCGGCATCGATCTCGTGGCGGACGCCTGGTACGGCATGTGGCTTCCCGCCGGCAGCCCGCCGGAGTTCGCGAGCAAGCTCGGCGCGGCCGCAGCCGCCGCGCTTGCCAAGCCCGACGTGAAGGAGAAGCTCACAGCGATCGGGCTGATTCCGGTCGGCAGCAGCGCCGATGGGCTGACCAAGGAGCTCGCCGCCAACACGGCGTTCTGGCAGCCGATCGTGAAGGCAACGGGATACAAGATCGAGAATTGAGGTCTTCTCCCTCGCCCCGCCTACGGGGAGATGGAAGAGCAGCTCACATCTTTGCGCGTTGCGCGATGCCGTCCTTGATCGCAGCGAGTTCGGCTTCGTCCCAGATGCCGATCAGAATCCCGCCCTTCACCTGGAGCTGGCTGTCCGCATAGTTCGCGATTTTTTCGCGCGGCGTGGTGATGTGGTCGTTGGGATGCAGCGCCCAGTCGAACAGCTCGGCCTGGAGCCGTGCGATGATCGCAGCGCATTCAGGGTCATCGCCGCGATCGACGTATTCCTGCGGATCGGCTTCAAGATCATACAGCATCGGGCGGAAGCCGGAGGCGTGGATGTATTTCCAGCGGCCATCGAACACCATGAACAGACGGCAGCGTTCGATCGGCTGGTTCAGCTTCAGCCGCACATCCTGCATGGCGTAATCGTATTCGGAGAACGCCACTTTGCGCCAATCAGCCGGCGTCGGGCCGCGCAGCAGCGGCAGCAGCGAACGTCCCTCGAGAATGTGGCCCGGCACCTTGCCGCCGAAATAATCGACGAAGGTCGGCGCGAGATCGATGCCTTCGACCAGCGCATCGCGACGTGTGCCGCGCGTCGCGTCGGCTTCTTGCGATGGATCGATGATGATCAGCGGAATTTTCGCCGACTGTTCGTGGAACAGGTCCTTCTCGCCCATCCAGTGATCGCCGAGATAATCGCCGTGATCGGAGGTGAACACGATCATGGTGGTTTCCGTAAGGCCGCGCTCCTCCAAGAACTTCATCAGCACGCCCATCTGGTCGTCGATCTGGGTGATCAGGCCCATATAGGTCGGGATCACCTTCTCGCGGGCCTCATCGCGCGCCATGTTGCGGGAGTAGCGCATGTCCATGTAGGCGCCGAACACCGGATGGGGATTCTGCCGCTCGCGTTCGGAGCGGATCACCGGGATCATGTCTTCAGTCGAATACATGCTGGCGTAAGGCTCAGGCGCGATGTAGGGCCAGTGCGGCTTGATGTAGGACAGATGCAGGCACCACGGCCGGCCATCGGTCTCGGCCTCGCTGATGAAATCCATCGCGCGCCGCGTCATGTAGGGCGTCTCGGAATGCTCGTCCGGCACGCGCGCGGCCTTGTCGGCGTGCACCAGCAGCCAGCCGTTCTGCAACGAGCCGTCTTCCGCCGCACCTGAGTTCGCCCAATGCTCCCAGGGATTGGGGGCTTCAAAACCTTGCTGACGCAAATACTCGTCGTATTTCGGCCGCGGGCGGCCGGTCGGATGCAGCCCGTCGTCGCGCTCATAGGGCTCGAAGCCGCATTCGGCGACGTGCACGCCAATGACGGATTCCGGCGGAATGCCGAGCGCCTTCATGCCTTCGAGATCAGGCGCCATATGGGTCTTGCCGACCAGCACGTTGCGCACGCCGATCTTCTTGAGGTGATCGCCGAGCGTCGGCTCGCCGACGCGCAAGGGCCAGCCGTTCCAATGCGAGCCGTGCGAGCGCATGTAGCGCCCGGTGTAGAACGACATCCGCGACGGGCCGCAGATCGGCGATTGCACATAGGCCTTCGAGAACAGCACGCCACGCTTCGCCATGGCGTCGATGTTCGGCGTCTTCAACGTGGGATGGCCGGTGCAGCCGAGATAATCATAGCGAAGCTGGTCGCACATGATCCAGAGAACGTTCTTCGCGCGCGCCATGCCTATCGCTCCGGTCATTTCTTGATTGTTCGATGCTGCGCTATCGCGGTTGCGATGACAAGCTAGTGATGCGTACGCCAGCAACCTCACACTCCGCTGTCGTCCCTGCGAAAGCAGGGACCCATAACCAGAGGGAGAGGTTTGGCGAAGACTGGTCGTGTGAGACTGCAGCTATCCGCAATCGAGAGATCACGCGGTATGGGTCCCTGCGTTCGCAGGGACGACGGCTACGCCGACCACGGCTCCGCTTCGGCCGCGCTCTTGGCCTTGGCCGAGACAGGGCTTTCGCCGATCACCGCGACCAGCGCGCGCAGCGCTTCCTTGACGCCCTGGCCGGTCGCGCCGGACATCAGCAACGGCGTCTTCTTGGCGGCGCGCTTCAGCCGGTCCTTCTGCTTCTTCAACTCGTCCGGCTCGACGGCGTCGATCTTGTTGAGCGCGACGATCTCGATCTTGTCGGTGAGCAGCCCGCCATAGGCGTCGAGCTCCTTGCGGACGGTCTTGTAGGCCTTGCCGGCGTGCTCGCAGGTGGCGTCGACCAGATGCAGCAGCACGCGGCAGCGCTCGACATGGCCGAGGAAGCGGTCACCGAGGCCAGTGCCTTCATGCGCGCCCTCGATCAGGCCGGGAATGTCGGCGAGCACGAATTCACGGCCGTCGGCATTCACGACACCGAGCTGCGGATGCAGCGTGGTGAAGGGATAGTCCGCGATCTTCGGCTTGGCGGCGCTGACCTTGGAGAGGAAGGTCGACTTGCCGGCATTGGGCATGCCGACGAGGCCGGCATCCGCGATCAGTTTCAGCCGCAGCCAGATCCAGCGCTCTTCGCCCACCTGGCCGGGATTGGCGTTGCGCGGCGCGCGGTTGGTCGAGGTCTTGAAATGCGCGTTGCCGAAGCCGCCATTGCCGCCCTCGGCCAGCACGAACTTTTCGCCGACATTGGTGAAGTCGTGGATCAGCGTCTCGCGATCTTCGTCGAAGATCTGCGTGCCCAGCGGGACCTTCAGCACGATGTTCTTGCCGTTGGCGCCGTGGCGGTCCGAGCCTGAGCCGTTCTCGCCCTTCTGGGCCTTGAAGTGCTGCTGGTAGCGGTAATCGATCAGCGTGTTGAGGCCGTCGGCGACCTCGATGATGACGTTGCCGCCGCGGCCGCCATTGCCGCCGGAGGGACCGCCGAACTCAATGAACTTCTCGCGGCGGAACGCCACGCAGCCGTTCCCGCCGTCACCGGAGCGGATATAGACCTTTGCTTCGTCGAGGAATTTCATGGGTCATAGGTAGGCCAGCCTGACACCCGCGGCAACCCGGGTTTGCCCGCAAATCGGCCGAAATTTCAGCGATTTTCGTCCCGTGCTTAACCGGCCGGCACTGTCGTGTCGGCCCGATATGATATAGCGGAACCGAATTGGGGAGTGGCGTTGGCATGCGGCGACGGGAGTTCATCGGGGGCACAATTGCGGCCGCGCTGCTGTCGCGCGCCGGTGCGCAGCCGGTCGCCGCCAGGAAGCGCCTTGCGATCTACAGTCCTTCGGAGCCGTCGGCGCAGATGCAGGAGGACAGCGACAATCGCTATTACCGGGCGCTGTTCGCCGAGCTGCGACGGCTCGGCCAAATCGTCGATGACAATCTCATCGTCGAGCGCTGGGGCGCGGAAAAGGCCGGCGCCGGCGCTCCGACCCTGGTCGAGGAGGTGGTGCGCAGCAATCCCGACGTGATTTACGTGGTCGGGCTCGGCGCGTTGCTGTTCAAGCGCGCGACGTCGACGATCCCGGTCGTGGCGCTGACGGCCGATCCGGTGGCGCAGGGGCTTGCCGCCAGTCTCGCGCGTCCCGGCGGGAATTTCACCGGCGTCAGCGTCGATACCGGTCCGTCGATCCATGGCAAGCGCATCGCGCTGTTGCGCGAAATGTATCCAAAGCTTGGCAGACTCGCGTTCATCACCTTGCGGGGCGCTTGGGAGGGCCCTCAAGGTCCGAGCGTGCGTGCGGCTGCAACAGCGGCTGGGGTCGAGGTCGTCCCGTGTCTGGTCGATTTTCCAACGACGGAAGCGAGCTATCAGGATCTCATCGCCAGGATTCGCCCCGATGGGGCCGATGCCATCATGGTCGGCGACAGTCCCGACGTCATGACCAAGCGCGCCATCATCGCGGCAAAGGTCGCTTCGATTGCGCTTCCTGCGATCTATCCCCTGGCCGATTTTGTCGATGTCGGTGGTCTCATGACCTATTCGTTCGACCTCGTCGAATTGAACAAGCGCGCGGCGAACAACATCGATGCGATCCTGCGCGGCACGCCGCCCGGCGAGATCCCGTTTTACCAGGCCTCCAAGTTCGAGCTGGCGTTGAACCTCAGGACCGCCAAGGCGCTGTCGCTCGATGTGCCCGCAACGCTGCTCGCGAGCGCGGATCGGGTGGTCGAATGACGCGGCGCGCGCTTCTTACGCCGGCCGGCGCCGGATCAGGAATTTCTGCGTGCCTTCCAGCACCAGCTCCTTGCGCTGGTTGAACACGGTACTCCCTAGCGTCACCGTGCCGGTCGTGCGGCCCGGCACCAGCTCGGTGACCTCGAGCGCCGGGTAGATCGTGTCGTCGGCGAAGACGGGTTTGAGGAACCGGCTCGACTGCTCCAGGAAGCCGACCAGGGAGTCCTCGACCATGAACGGAAACAGGCCCGCGCCCGGCGCGGTGTGGATCAGCGTCTGGAAGCCGTGGGCGAGCAGATGCGGCATGCCGCGGGCGCGGCAATATTCCACATCGTAATGCACCGGGTGGGTGTCGCCGCTCGCGGTCTGGAAGGCCGCGAACACGGCGGTGGTCTGGGTCCGGCTCGGCAGCACGAAGCGTTCGCCGACCACGAAATCCTCAAACCAGCGTTGCGCCGTGATCATGCGGTGCTGGGCCGGATCGAAGTCGGTCATGACTAAAGCTCTCTCTTGGCTCTCTGTTCGCGGACCGCCTATCGCTACCGCGATGCCAAGGGTGCGACAATCCGTTCAATTCGGCTTGCGCGGGCTTGTCGCGGCCGTCTGCTTCATTAAAACGGCGCTCGATGCCCTTCTTCAAGAATCTCTCCGCCTATGACGACCGCTCGGCGCGCCTCGCCGGCATCGGCCTCATGGTGCTGTCGATCTTCATGTTCTCGTTCGGCGACGCCACGGGCAAATTCCTGGTCGGGACGTATTCGGTGGGGCAGCTCTTGTTCCTGCGCGCTTGCGCGGCGCTGCTGCTGCTGTCGCCGATGATCTGGCGGCAGCGTCATCTGTTCCTGCATCTGGAGCGGCCGCTTCTGCAGCTGTTTCGCGTCGTGCTGTCGACGCTGGAGGTCGCCGCCTTCTTCCTGGCGACGGTCTATCTGCCGCTCGCCGACGTCGTCACCTATTATCTCGCCGGTCCGATTTTCGTCACCGCAATGTCGGCGATCTTTCTGGGCGAGAAGGTCGGCTGGCGGCGCTGGACCGCGATCCTGATCGGGTTCTGCGGCGTGCTGATCGCGCTGCGGCCGTCGGCGCAGATGGTGAGCCTGCCGGCGCTGATCGCGCTCGGCGGCAGCCTCTCCTTCGCAACCTTGATGCTGATCACCCGCAGCCTGCGCAAGACGCCCGACATCGTGATGGCGTCCTCGCAATTCATCGGCACGCTCTCGCTGGGCGCCGTGCTCTCGGCCTTCCACTGGGTGCCGCCGACGCCAGGCAGCCTGGTGTTCTTCGCGATGGCCGGATGCATCTCGGTGACGGCGCTGTTCTGCGTCAACCGCTCGCTCAAGCTCGCGCCGGCGAGCGTCGTGGTGCCCTACCAATATTCGATGATCGTCTGGGCCGTGATCTTCGGCTTCGTCGTGTTCGGCGACGTGCCGCAAATCGCCACCATCGTCGGCGCCGCGATCATCATCGGCGCCGGGTTCTACATCTATTTGCGTGAGCGCGATCTGGGCCGCGCGAGCGGAGACGTGACCCCGCCAGCGTAGTCCCTACCTCATCCTTCGCGCGCTGCTCCAGCTCTTCAGCGACGACCACACGCCGCGTGACAGGCGGAAGCAGTCGACCGGTGTCGACGAGCCCAGCGCCAGGAAACGGTGCAGCTGCACCCCGCTCCACTGGAAGCCGCACTTCTCCAGCACGTTGCGCGAGGCGGGGTTGGTGACGCGCGCCCCTGCATAGAGGTGATCGTCCTCGAACTCCTCGAAGAAGAAGTCGATCGCGCCGCGCGCGGCCTCGGTGGCAAAGCCCTGGCCCCAATGCTCGACGCCGAGCCAGTAGCCGAGCTCGGCATTGTCAGGCGTGGAGCGGTCGATGCCGACCATGCCGACCGGCCCGCTGTCGTGCTCGATCAGGAACACGCTCTCGCTGCCGAGCTCGGCAGTGGCGCGCACGAATTCGACGGCATCGTCCTGCGAATAGGGATGGGGAAGGCGGCGGGTATTCTCCGCGACACGGCGGTCGTTGGCGAGGCGGGCGATGGTGTTGACGTCGGCAAGGGTCGGCCGCCGCAAGGTCAGCCGTTCGGTGGCGACGACGCTGGGTCTCGCCTCGGCTAAGGTCACGCTCGAAAAGTCCTGCAACATGTCCGGCTCCGTCAAAGTCACAAACGAAAGGGGAGGCCGGTTTCCCCGCCTCCCCTGGAGCCTTCGATCTCTGCGATCTCTGGAACTCCGCCGGTTCGGTCAAGGACCCGGCGGACTCCAAATGATCCACCGTCTATTCAGCAGCCTCTGCGAGCGGGAGTACCGCTACGAAGGTGCGGCCATTGGCTTTGGCCTGGAATTCAACATGACCCTCGATCTTGGCGAACAGCGTGTGGTCCGTGCCCATGCCGACGTTGAGGCCGGGATGCCAGGTGGTGCCGCGCTGACGCGCAATGATATTGCCGGGAATCACGCGCTCCCCGCCGAACACCTTGATGCCAAGGCGCTTACCCTTTGAATCGCGACCGTTGCGCGATGAACCGCCTGCTTTTTTGTGAGCCATGGCTCGTCTCCGAAATCCTGCGTATCTCTAGGTCAATTCCTTGACGGAATCATTTCAAAACGTCTCACGCCTCAATTCGTGAATGGGCGTGATCGGTTTCCGTTACTCGGCAGCTTCCGCTGCCGCTTCCTTGGCAACCTTTTCCTTCTTCGGACGCGGGCCCTTGGTGGGCTTGGCGCCGTCAGCCAGGATCTCGGAGATGCGCAGGACCGTGATCTCGTCGCGATAGCCGCGCTTGCGGCGCGAATTCTTGCGGCGGCGCTTCTTGAACGCGATGACCTTCGGTCCGCGCTTGTGGTCGAGCACCTCAACCGCAACGGAGGCGCCGGCCACCGTCGGAACGCCCAGCACCGGCGTGTCGCCGCCGAGCACCAGAACTTCATTCAACTGCACGATCGAGCCGACTTCGCCTTCGATCTTGCCAACTTCCAGGACATCATCCGGCACGACGCGGTATTGCTTGCCGCCGGTTTTGATGACTGCGAACATCGTTTTTTTCCTTCGTGTTCAATCCCGGCCTCATGACTGATGTCAGGGGCCGGCTTTTTGTCAGTCGCTATGGGTTTATGCGTTTTGTGCGGGCAAGGGTTTGAAGAGCATTATCCCCTTGAAAACCCACGCAAAAACATGCGGCGCGAGAAACGCCCCGCGCCGGTTGTGCGGACTTATAGCCTGATAGGGCGAAGAGTCAAGGAAATCAGCCGAAAAGAGCCCGGATTTGAAGGATTTGGGCCAATTCCGCGCCCTCAGCTGAATCTCGGTGCGCGTTGCAACCAACGGGTTCCCGTCCCGTTGTCCCCGCAATCTGGCATTCGGGCAAGGGCTTCCATGGCAACGGACGAACTGGTCAAGACGACGGGCATCGCCCATCACGGCGCCGAGCGGCTGCCGTCGGTCGACATCGACAGCTTCAACATCGAGATCAAGGACGAGGACGGTTTTCTCGGCGACCGCGCCAGCAAAGGCGCGTTCCGCGAGATCCTGGACCGCTGGCGCAAGCCGCTGCGCAAGACGGGGGAGGACCCGTTCGGCAAGGAGCCGTCTGAGAACATCAGCAAGAAGACGCTGGATGCGATCCTGATCAGCGACGACGTCGAGGCCTCCGCCGTGGTGCACAGCGCCATCGAGGAGTTCGCGCAGGAGCTCGCTTACGTCACCCGCCGTTTCCTGAAGACGAAGGCCTGGGCCAAGACCGAGCGCATCGTGGTCGGCGGCGGCTTCCGCGATTCCCGGCTCGGCGAGCTCGCGATCGCGCGCACCGAGATCATCCTGAAAGCCGAGGACTTCAAGATCGACATGGTGCCGATCCGGCATCATCCTGACGAGGCCGGCCTGATCGGCGCGCTGCATCTGGCGCCGTCCTGGATTTTCGAGGCCTATGACAGCATCCTCGCGGTCGATATCGGCGGCACCAACATCCGCTGCGGCCTGGTGGAGACGGGCTGGAAGAAGGCAAAAGACCTCTCGAAGGCCAAGGTCGTGAAGTCGGAGCTGTGGCGGCACGCCGACGACGAGCCGACGCGCGAGGGCGCGGTGAAGCGGCTCACCAAGATGCTGAAGGGGCTGATCAGCGAAGCCGAGAAAGACGGCTTCAAGCTCGCGCCCTTCATCGGCATCGCCTGTCCCGGCGTCATCAACGCCGACGGCTCGATCGAGAAGGGCGCGCAGAATCTGCCCGGCAATTGGGAGAGCAGCAAATTCAACCTGCCGGCGAGCTTGATCGAGGGCATCCCTGCGATCGGCGAGCACGACACCGCGATCCTGATGCACAATGACGGCGTGGTTCAGGGCCTCTCCGAGGTGCCGTTCATGCAGGATGTCGATCGCTGGGGCGTGCTCACCATCGGCACCGGCCTCGGCAATGCGCGCTTCACCAACCGCCACAGGGACAGCGGCCAAGGTAAAGATAACGGCAAGGACCGGGATTCCCAGGAGAACGGCAAGAAAAAGAGCAAGGGCGACTGAAGCGACCGAAGTCGAATCGCCGGCCGCGGCGGCCACCTCTCCCAAAGGGAGAGGTCGAACTGCATCGCAGATGCAGTTCGGGTGAGGGGCTCCGATCCCCCGATCGGGCCCAGGGTAACCTTGACCGGTTAGGTTAAGGACCGGATTGCGTTGCGGGCCGCCGCCTGCACGTTACGGTCGAATCGTCGCCTCACGCAGGCCTGCGAAGCCGCCCTTCCTGGCCAGCATTTCGATGAGCGGCACGGGACCGCCAGTGTTTACCGCGTCTGGCGGTCCCACCCCGTTTTCTCTTTCTTCGCCTCTCCCGCTTGCGGGAGAGGCCGACGCGCCCCGGGGCGATGCGAAAGCATCGTCCCGCGCGCGGCGGGTGAGGGCTCTTTCTTCTAGGGGATTGTCCCGTTGCGGAGACACCCCGAGAAAACGCCTCAAAACAAGAATCCCGAACCCCGTTCGATCCTCCGGACCCGCCTCCAGCCCGAAAGCCGTAAAACAACCCCCCGATTTTCCCCTTTCGCGCCTTGTCTGGCCCGCCATCCTCGCCTATTAACGCCCCCAACCATAGGGGCCCTGCTCCTACCATGGCGCCTTCAGGAGAGGTGGCAGAGTGGTTGAATGCACCGCACTCGAAATGCGGCATAGGTGCAAGCCTATCGGGGGTTCGAATCCCTCCCTCTCCGCCAGTTTTCAAATTCTATCGGCCACTTTCTTCTCGCAAGGAACCTTGAAAAATCGCGTGTCCGGCCTGCGTGAGTGTGCAAGTGCCGAAGCGTGTATCCCCCGAGGTAGTCCATCGAGGAGTCCATGACCACGCGGCCTCTAAGACGAGCCGCAGTAGCCGGCAGCGAGGCGCGCCGATGTCGCGCGCCATGGAAAACTGCCCCCTCGGCGTCATGAGGAATTGCCCCCTCCTTGGATAGCCGAGGAGAGAGCGAATGAAAGAGGAACGAATCACTAGAGGCTCGCGGTGGAGTGATCCACGGGGGCAGGTGATGAAGACGCCGGATGACGTGGCGGAGATGTTGCGCCTGAGGGCGTGCGGGTGGGGTCTGAAGCGGATTGCGCGCGAGCTGGGCTGCAGCCATCACACGGTGAAGGGCTACGTGGCGGCGGGCGGGGTTAAGCCGTTCAAATCGCCTGAGCGACCGAAACGGCTTGATGGCCTTGAGGGTTGGCTGCGCGAGAGGCTCATTCGGCATCGCGGCAATGCGGATGTGGTGCGCCAGGACTTGTTGGCCGAAAAAGGTGTGGCAGTCAGCCGGCGAACGCTGCAACGCGCCGTGCAGCCCTATCGCCAGGCGCTGAAGGCGGAGGCACTGGCGACGACGCGGTTCGAGACGCCCCCTGGCCGGCAGCTACAGATCGATTTTGGCGAGCGTCTGGTCGAGATCGGCGTGGTGAAGATCAAGGCGTTTGTGTTCGTGGCGACGCTCGGGCATTCGCGACGACTGCATGTGCGGGCGTTCCGGGCTGAGAAGCAAGAGCACTGGTTCGCCGGTCTCGAGAGCGCATTTACGACCTTCGGTGGCGTGCCGGAGGAAGTGCTGATGGACAATCCACGCGCGCTCGTGGTGCGCCACGACGCGGTGAGCCGGTCGGTTCAGTTTAACGACAAGCTCATCGCGTTTGCGAAGCATTGGGGCTTCCGTCCACGCGCCTGCGCGCCATATCGGGCACGCACCAAGGGCAAGACGGAGAATGGCGTCGGCTACGTGAAGAAGAACGCGATCGCGGGGCATTCCTTCCCAAGCTGGGAGGCATTCGAGGCGCATCTCGCAGAGTGGGAACGTAAGGTTGCGAACGTACGTATCCACGGCACGACCGGCGAGGCTCCGATCGTTCGCTTCGCGCGTGACGAGGCACACCGGTTGAAACCGCTCGGTGGGCAGCCGTCGTTCGGATCATTGCGCGAACTAACCCGGGTCGTCGGCAACGATTGCGCCATCGAGATCGACACGAACAGTTACTCGGTGCCGTGGCGCCTGATTGGTGAGCGCGTGGCGGTAACGGTCGCGGCCGGCGAAGTGCGGATCCGCCATGGACTGCACCAGGTGGCGGTCCACAAGCAATCGGAGGGGCGCCGGCTGCGGATCGTCGATCCCGCCCATCTCGACGGTGTTGCTGGACGCAATGGCGCGGTCCGCCGACCGGAGATTGCGACGGCGCCCGGGTTGTCTCCACCGCCCTCGTTGTTGCGTCCTCTTGCCGAATATGAAGCCGTGATCGGGGGACGCTTCTGATGACGCGCGCAAAGAAGGCAACCGAAGTACCGACTGATCCCCTCGATGCCATGCTGGCGCGATTGCAGCTCTCCGGCATCCGCGACCAGCTCGACAATTTGCTCGACGAGGCGGCACGCGCAAACCTGTCGGCGCGTGAGACGCTGATCCTGCTGTGCGAACGTGAGATCGCGCGCAAAGATCATCGCCGCATCGACATGGCTCTGAAACTTGCACACTTCCCGGCAGTGAAGGAGCTTGCGGGCTTCGACTTCGAGGCGCAGCCGTCGATCGATCCGAAGCAGATCCGCGACCTGGCCGCGTCACGTTGGATCGCCAACGGAGAGAACGTGCTGCTGCTCGGGCCGCCCGGCGTTGGCAAGACGCACTTGTCGATCGCGCTGGGGCGAGAAGCAATCCTGGCCGGGTACACAGTGCAGTTCACCACGGCGACGACGCTCGTCGCTGGCCTTGCCAAGGCGCATGGCGAGCGGCGCCTAGACGAGAAACTGCTCGCGCTGTCAAAGCCAAAGCTACTGATCGTCGATGAACTCGGCTACCTGCCGCTGGAACCTGACGCGGCGCACCTGTTCTTCCAACTGGTCAGCCGGCGCTACGAAACCGGCGCCATGCTGATCACGTCGAACCGCAGCGTTGCTGAATGGGGCACCGTGTTCGCCGATCCGGTGGTCGCCACCGCGATCCTCGACCGGCTCCTGCACCACAGCCACGTGCTGACTATCCGCGGCGACAGTTACCGGCTCCGCGCCAAGCGCAAGAGCGGCCTCATCCAGCCGCCGCCCGCCGGTGACGGCCCTCCGGTCGGCTCCGCCTCCCTCCGGCCCGTCACCGGCGGAAACAACCTTCAACCGAGATCATAACCCAGATGGTGGGGGCAGTTCTTCATGACGCAAAGGGGGCAGTTCCGGATGGCGTTTGACAGCGCCGACCTACGTTGTTCGCCGGCTTTCCACGTATTTCCTCCAGATCCGACCGCCCTGCAATCTTCTTTAGCCCGCGCGACGTTGAGCGACGACTAGAAGAGTTGGGCGCCAAGCCGAATCGCGACAATGAGGTTGGTGTCTGGGGGTTCTTAGTGATCCCGCGTGCAAGCCACTCGTCCATGCGCTTGAGGAGATCAGGCATTTGGCCCATTACCCATCGATGCAGGCCTGCGCCTCTGGGAGGTCAGGAAGCATCTATACTTACGGCTCTTTTAGGGGCGAGCGCACCAAGCGATAGCCGAGCGCGATGACGAAAATCGTCACCGGCACGACTGCGAGCCATATGCCGACGAATCCGCTGGCCGAGAGCGATAGTCGGAACGCGCTGAATACGAATTGGCCCAGCTCGGCCACGGCACCCTAACCCTCAATCTATCGGCCTCCCGCAGGCGCTGCCGGCGTTCTTCGAGACGCTGGTGTGCGAGCGGCTTGAGACGTTCGATAAACCCTTTCTTGCGAAGCGAGGTCAGATACCGCTCGACCGTGCGCTCACCAACGCCATGCGTCGCGCGATAGTCTTCGCGCTCGGAAACGGCAGGCGGTCTGGGGCGTACCAGCGCGCCAGGTCAGGCTATGCCGAGGGGGTTCGATGCTCAGATGAGACGAATTTTTGTTGTGGAGGCCAGATTCTTCTCGACTCATTATAGCGTGTAATTTAGAGGAAATTACATCGACTCATTGAAGCGATATAATCCACAAAGGAGAATATTAAATGTTGGATCAGGCAAACAAGGAAGCTTCCACAACGAAGGCTGCAAAGCGTCAAAAGTTCGTCGAATTGGCCGAAAGTAGGACTGTTAATGCTATTAAGGCGATCCGTATAATCGGCAAATTGGGTAACAAAAATGCCTATCAGTTTGACGACTCGGACGTTCAAAAGATCGTCCGGGCGCTCAATAGGGAGGTCGAGGCACTCAAGGCAAGGATGTCTTCCACGGGCGCCAAGGAGTCCGTGGAATTCAAGTTGGACTGATTTTTCGAGATAATTGAGCCGATATTTTAGGGATGGGAGGCAAGCTACAATGCAGGACCAGCAGCTTTTGGATGAGTTTCTGGCGGCGGAGACGGAAGATGCCGTCTTGGCCGCCCTTAATAAACGGGGACTATTGGACGACCCCACGCGCTGGAAGGCACTGGGTGGTATGCCGAACAACCAGTCGGTCGTTCAGGCGCAGCAGAGCACGGCCGCCGCGGCCTTGGTGGAGAAGATCACCAACGGCATCGACGCCATCCTGATGCGCAAGGTACGCGCCGCCGGCATCGATCCCCGCGATCCCGACAAGGCGCCGGGCAGCATGACCAAGGCCGTGGAGAAGTTCTACGGCGACCTTTCCGACAAGAGCCGCGAGGAAATCCGGCAGATCGCAGAGGATTCCATGATCCTCTACGCGACCGGCACTAAGTCCCGCCCGGCGATCTCGTTCTATGACGCCGGTGAAGGCCAGCACGCCGAAGACTTCGCCAAGACCTTCTGCTCCCTGATCTACGGCAGCGACGAGGGCTCCTACAAGGGTGCGGTGCCGTTCGCGCAGGGTAGGTTCAATATGGGCGGCACCGGTGTGCTGCCCTTCTGTGGCGATGGTCGGAAGATGCAGCTCATCGTCTCCCGCGTGCCCGACGACATGTGCAAGACCCCGCACGATTGGGGCTTTACCGTCTTCTGCTTCTTCCCGTCGACATCGAGCCCGTCATGGAAGTACCTCGTCGGGACGGACGGCAAGATCATGACCGCCGGATCTGTGCCGCTCGGCCTGGTGCCGAAGCTTTTTGCGAAGGCCGGCGAAATCTGTAAGCCGCGCGAGCGCAAGGTGCCGAGCGGAACGCTCATCAAGATGTACGACTACAAGGCACCCAAGTCCAACATCTGCGGTGAACTTTACCGCAAGCTCGAGGATTACCTGCTTAAGCCGATGCTTCCGCTGCGCGTCATCGAGTGCCGAGCCGAGTACAGCGCCAAGGTCATGCAGAACACCATTTGGAACCGGCTGACCGCGTGGGGCAAAGACAAGCTCGAAGAGGGCTTTGAGGACGGCGCGAGCATCCAGATCAAGCTCTCGACCGGCGAGACCATCCCGGCCGAGGTGCGCGTGTTCAAGATTCTGGACAACGATGACCCCGAACAGGATGCGCCGCAAACCGGACTGCGCGCGCTCATCAACGGCCAGTCACATGCCAAGCGCGACACGCAGTTCTTCAAGACCAAGGCTGTGGACAAAGAGCATATCGCAGGCAGCATGCTGGTGACGCTCGACTGCACGGCGTTGAATCAGACGTCGCGCAACGCCATCTTTATGAGCAATCGCGAGAACTTCCGCGAAGACCCGCTGTTGCAGGAAATTCTCAAGAAGCTGCAGAGGGAGCTGCGCTCGCACGAAGGCCTGCAGACCCTCAACAAGAAGCGCTATGAGGAGAAGATCGCCAACGCGACATCGGACGAACTCGGCATCAGCGCACTCGAGGAACTGCTTGCGACCGACCCGACCTTGGCCGATCTGTTCAGCAGCATGATGCCCGGCAAGATCGCTGCCGCGACGAAGAAGCTGAATCCCGGCGACAAGGTGGAAGGCGATCCGAAACCGGAGTTCGTCGGGAAGGAATTTCCGACCTACTTCAAGCGCGCCGACGGCATGACTGTCGTGAGCATCAATCTGCCGAAGGATGACGATGCCCGGACGTCGTTCAATACAGACGTCGTGAACAACTACTTCACCCGGCCGAAGCACGCGGGTCAGGTCAAGTTCATGGGGCAGTTGGAGCCGACGTTCCACCTGTTCAACGGTCGCCTCACCTTCACCTTCCATGCGCCGAAGAAGGCCGTGATCGGCACGACGTTCATGACGCAGATCGAGATCAGCGACGACGCCGGGCACGGTCCGTTCAAGCTGGTCGTCAAGGCAACCATCACGGCTCCGCGCGAGAAGGGCGAACCGCCGCCGCCGAAACCGCCGAAGGAGGCGCAGGACTCGCCGAGCCGGCCCAATGTCATCGAGGTCAATCGCGGGCCCGACGCGATGCCGCTCACGATCGAGAAGGAGCCGAACACCAACCGCCTCGTGCTCGCGGTCAACAGGGACTCGAAGCTCCTGGAGCAGGCCAAAAATCTCAAAAAGCCGGAGGAAGTGCCGGCGGTGGAGTTTGTGTTCAAGTACGGGCTAGCGCTCATTGCGATGGGCTTGCTCGAGAACGTCAAGCACACCGACGAGTGGAAGAACAATGAGGAGCAGTGCCGGAAGAATATTCAGGATCACTGCGCAGGCGTCGCGCGCGTTATCGTGCCGCTCTGTCTGACTTTGCCGCAGAAACTGCCGAAGGCGGCTTAACGGTCGCCTTCCGGTGAAATAGCACGACCTCTTGGCTTCCTGGTGTCGTACCGCGCTGTGCGCTGTACCACCGGCGGCCGGGGACGCTGCGCCACAAGCGGCCGTCAGCCTGGCCGTCGAGGATCGGCAGGCGGAACTCAGTTAGGCCCGCTTCTTCCATCGTTTCCAGATAGCGCGGGAGCTGCCAGTGCGGCGCCGAGAACGCGACCATCTGCACGATGATGGTGTCGCGGTCGGAGAGCGCCGCGACCGACGACATCGAGCCGCGAATGTTGTCGAAGTAGGTCTTGAGGCCGGGATATTTCCGGTCGCCCATGGTGTAGTAGCTCAGGCCGGCGCCATCGAGCTTGTTGGCGATCATGAACGGCAGCGGCGCTTCCTTACGGCCGTCCACTTGCCACCGGTGATACAGGACATGCACGCCCGGATATGGAGGGGACGTTACGACCAGGCGCGGTGCGCGCAGATCATTTAGCGCGGGCTCATCGTGGATGCCGATGGCGCTTCTGCGCACAAGCGTCACGGATTGCTGCCGGCCGTGGTTTCTCACTGACCGTCGAAGATTTTGAGCGCCGTTGACCATATCGTCAGCTGTTTCTTCAAGGGTTCGCCGGAAGCCTTCGATGGTGGCGCGCTTACTGCGGCCGTCGAGAGCCCACTGAGCGCTGCGCAGCACGACACACCGCCCGAACGCTTCGAGACGCGGCGTACCCAGCTTGACGGCCGCGGCGATGGACTGCTCGATGGCCTTTCGAAGCCGCCAGCGCGACGGATGGTCGAGGTGCTTGTAGTACCCGAGCTGTTCATAGTCGGTCAGCGGCGCGGACGGCTTGTGAATGTCCACTACGCTACCGATTCTTTTGGACCACGCCTCAAGGATCTCCAGTTCAGCCTCGGAATAGACCGTGCATTTGACGTTGGTGATGAACTCGGCGAGCGAGCTGATGTCCACGCCGACGGCCTCGCGGCCGCAGGCCAGAGCCTCCACCAACGTAGTGCCGCCGCCAACGTGGGGATCGAGCACCAGGTCACCGGGTTGGGTGAATGCCTTGATCGTGGCGCTGGCGAAAATGGGAGAGAACCGAGCCGGGTATTTGTAATAGCCGTGCGTTAATCCGCGCACAGGCGAGGTGTCGCGCGCAGCAGCAATGAGCGCTGTTTGTGCGTCATGCGATAGATCGAGGTAGTGTGTCCGACTTGCTTCATACATCGGTAACCATAAACAGTCGCTTTGGTTAACATTGGCTAAAAAATTGGTCCGAACGCCCGCTAAGTTCGCTGCGGCCCGGTCTGCTTTGAGGTTCATGCCTGTTCGAATTCAACATAGAACAAAACAAGAACTTTTGCAATAGAAAACCAGCGATTTTCGAGGGCGTGAGCCAGGCCGGCCTTACCTTGCAAACCCCCGAAATCATCAGGATGATCGGCGCGTCGTAGCATCGCTCGCGAGGCCTACATGCGAAAATGCGAAGTCGCCGTGCTGGGGCTGGGGCTCATGGGCGGAGCAGCGCTGGGCGCATTGCTGGATACCGGCGTCGATGCGCTCGGCTTCGATCCTGTCGCAGCACGTTCGGATCGCGGCTCGTCGCATGGGTCATGTCGAATTTTCCGTCGCTTCAATTTCGAGAACCCCAACTACACCAGCCTGAGCGACGAGGCTCATGCCGGCTGGATCCGGCTGCAGGCCGAAAGCGGTCAAACGGTTCTGACGGAAACCCCTATTTTGGAGGCCGGCCGCCCCGGCTCCGCCATGGTGGCGTCCTCGCGCGCGGCCGCGATTGCGAAAGGGCGTCCGGATCCGAAGATGACCGCTGCTGTCGCGAACAAGGAATTTCCGGCTTTCAACCTGCCCGACGACTGGGACGTCGTCGTCCAGGACGGCGCCGCGATCCTGCACACCGCTACAGTCATGAAACTGATGCGCGCACGCGCTCGCGAGCGCGTGATTCCGGAACGCGCGAGCTTCACGCCGCACCACGACGGCGTGTCGATCCGCACGGCCACCCAAGAGTTCTTCGCCGAGCGCGCGATCCTGGCGCTGGGCCCATGGCTCGGTCGCGCACTCCCGCAACTCACCGCGCTGCTCAACGTGACCCGCCAGGCGGTCGGCTGGTTCGAGCCTGCCCGCCCCGACACCGTGACGCTCGGTCGTTTCCCGATCTTCATTCTGGACCGAGGTCCTGATGACATGGTCTACGGCTTTCCGGACTTCGAACAGCGCGGCGTCAAGGCTGCGCCTCACAACCACGGGGCCATGGTCGGTCCCGACGACTGGGGTCCGCAGGCCACCGATGCCGAACTCCGCTCCGTTAGCGAAGCGCTGGCCGCCCTCGTCCCCGGCGCGGCAGGGCCCATCATCGATCGCGACGTCTGCCTCTACACCAACACCGCGCCCGCCGACATCAGGCTAGACGCGGGCGAGGAATTCATCATCGATCGCTGGCCGGAGTCCCGCCTGATCGTCTGCTCCGCGTGTTCAGGCCATGGTGCGAAGTTCGCGCCCGCCATCGGACAAAGGCTTGCGCGCCTCGCCACCGATCCGTCCTACCAGGCAGAACCCTTCTTTCAGCTGTCCCGCTATTCCCAGTTCGCCTGAGCAGATGCTGGATGCCGAACCTCCTGCCATGATGCCATCATGCACCTGTTTTGCCCGACGGAACAAGCGAAATTTCTGAAATTCCGCAATTGTTGGCAAAAGTCCTTGAGCTGACGTAGGTTGGCTACTGTGCATGGGGTTGTTTTCGACTTTCGAGTCCGTGCAGGCGGCGAAGACCGCCGCGCGAGGGAATGGAGACTGATATGAGGACACAGGTCCTGATCGTGGGTGCCGGTCCGGTCGGATTGACCGCGGCGATGGATCTGGCCTCGCGCGGGATCGACGTCGTCGTCGCCGAGATCCGCCATGCCGGCGATCCGCCCAGCGTCAAATGCAATCACGTCTCGGCCCGCTCGATGGAAGTCTTCCGCAGGCTCGGCGTCGCCGCCAGGCTGCGCGATGCGGGGCTGCCCGCGGACTTCCCGAACGATTGCTCCTACCGCACCACGGCGACCGGCATCGAGCTCTGCCGCATCGACATCCCTTCCCGTGCACGGCGCTACAGCGCCACCGGCGGCCCCGACACCTGGTGGCCGACGCCGGAGCCGCCGCACCGGATCAACCAGGTCTATCTCGAACCGATCCTGTTCGCTCATGCCGCAGCTCAAGCGCGCATCACCATCCTGGCGCGCAACGAGATCACCGACATCGCGCAGGACGCCGACCATGTGACCGCGCAGGCGCGCAATCTCGACAGCGGCGAGATTTTTCGCATCGAAGCGAGCTTCGTGATCGGTTGCGACGGCAGCCGCTCGCTGGTCCGCAAGGCGATCGGGGCCAGCCTGTCCGGCACGCCCGTGATCCAGCGCGTGCAATCGACCTTCATCGAGGCCCCGCAGCTGAAGGAGCTGATGGGCGCGCACATCAAGGCCTGGATGGTGCTCTCGCTCAACCCGCGCCGCTCGGGCACCACGGTTGCGATCGACGGTCACGACCGCTGGCTGATCCACAATCATCTCAAGCCCGACGAGCCCGAGTTCGATTCGGTCGACCGCGACTGGTCGATCCGCGCCATTCTCGGCGTCGACGAGCGCTTCGACTACAAGATCCTCAGCAAGGAGGATTGGGTCGGACGCCGGCTGGTGGCCGATCGCTTCCGTGACCGCCGCGTGTTCATCTGCGGCGACGCCGCGCATTTGTGGATGCCCTATGCCGGCTACGGCATGAATGCGGGCATTGCGGATGCCGTCGATCTCTGCTGGCAATTGGCGGCGCATCTGAACGGCTGGGCGCCGGCCGCGATCCTCGACGCCTATGAGGCCGAGCGCCAGCCCATCACCGACCAGGTGTCGCGCTTTGCGATGGACCATGCGATGAAGATGATGGCGCAGCGCGGCGGCGTCTCCGCGGAGATCGAGGACGACACGCCGCGCGGCCACGCGGCGCGCGCGACGCTCGCGAAGGCGGCCTACGATCTCAACGTGCAGCAATATTGCTGCGCCGGATTGAACTTCGGCTATTACTACGACGCCTCGCCGATCATTGCCTATGACGGCGAGACGCCGCCGCCTTATGCGATGGGCAGCTTCACGCCCTCCACCGTGCCGGGCGCCCGCGCGCCGCATTTCTTCCTGCGCGACGGACGATCGCTCTACGACGCATTCGGAACCGGCTACAATCTGCTGCGGTTCGACCCGGCGATCGATGTCGGGCCATTGCAGTCCGCCGCAGAGGCGCGCCGCATTCCGCTCGCAGTGATCGACGTCGCGCCTGACGAGGCCGACGGCGCCTATGCCGAGAAGCTCGTGCTGGTCAGGCCCGATCAGCACATCGCCTGGCGCGGGCAGGCGGCACCGGCAGATGCGCGCGGCCTGCTGGCGCGTCTCACCGGCGCGGCGGCATAAAAAAGAACGAGGGAGGAAATACGTGCTTCACGTTGCAAGGCGCCACATACTGGCCGTGCTGACCGCGGCGACTTTCGCCGCGCTGCCGCTGCAGGCGACTGACGCGGCCTATCCCGAGCAGCTGATCAAGATCATCGTGACCTTTCCGCCCGGCGGCAGCGCAGACACCGTCATCCGGGCGCTCGAGCCCGTGGTCACCGCCGAGCTCAAGCAGAGCCTCGTGATCGAGAACCGCGCCGGCGCCGGCGGCAATATCGGTATGGCGGCGGTCGCGCAGGCGAAGCCCGACGGTTACACGCTCGGCGTCGCGCCGGCGGGCGCACTGACGGTGAACCCGCATCTCAATTCGTCGATGCCGTTCGATCCCAAGGATCTCGCGCCGATTACGCTGCTTGCGGAAATTCCCTTCGTGCTGGTCTCCTCGGCGGGTGTCCAGGCGCACAATGTTGCGGAGACGGTCGCGCTTGCGAAGGCAAAGCCGGGCGCGCTGTCGATCGGCCATGGCGGCAATTCGACGGCGATGCATTTGACGGCCGCGCTGTTCATGCAGAAGGCCGGGGTCGACATGGAGCTGATACCGTATCGCGGGACCGCGCCGGCAACCGTCGACGTCCTCGCAGGCCATATCCCCTTCGCGGTGCTGGATATCCCCGCGTCGAGGCAGCTCATCCTCGAGGGCAAGCTCAACGCGATCGGTGTCTCCGCGGGACGGCGCCTGGATTCGCTGCCCAACGTGCCGACCCTTGCCGAGGGCGGCCTTGCCGGTTTCGAATCCATCGGCTGGTTCGGGTTGGTGGCTCCGGCGGGAACGCCGGCCGACATTGTCGTCAGGCTGAACCAAGCCTTCACGAAAGCCCTGAAAGACCCTGATGTGGCCGAGAAGATCCGAACCCTCGGCGCAGAGCCCGCGCCGAATTCGCCCGAGGAGTTCGGCCGCTTCATCCAGAGCGAAAGCACGAAATGGGGCAAGCTCATCACCGAGGCCGGCATCAAGGCAAACTAGGCGAGGGGCGGTGATAGGTTGAACCTGTCACCGGCGCGGTCCGACCAATAAGCCGCGTCCGGCAGAGAGCCAGGTGATTCACGACCATGTTTGACAAGGCCTACCGGCAGCGCCTCGAAGCTGACCTTGCGCAATGGGAAGCCGAAGGTGTCATCGCGCCGGCCGCTTCCGCCTCGATCCGCAACGCGCTGCCGCCGCTCTCGCCGGGTATCAATATCGCGGTGATCGTTGCCATCGTCGGCGGTTTGCTGATTGCGGCCGCCTTCCTGGCTTTCGTCGCCGCGCACTGGACGGAGATCGCGCGTCTGCTGCGGTTTGCGATCCTGCTGGCGGGCATGATCGTCGCCGGCGGTCTCGGCGCGTGGTTCGCCGCGACCGGCCGCAGCGTTCTCGCCGATCTCTGCGCAAGCATCGGCGCCATCGTCTTCGGCGCGGGCATCGCGCTGGTCGGCCAGATGTACCATCTCGGCGACGATTTTGCCGGCGGCATGCTGCTGTGGTCGATCGGCGCATTCGCGACGGCGCTGCTGACCGGCTCGCGCGGCGCGCTAGCGGTCGGCCTGGTCGCCGCCTGCTTCTGGACATGCATGCGCGTCTACGATGCACCTGATGTCCTGCATCTTCCGTTCCTGGCGGTCTGGCTGATCGCCGCCGCTGTGGCGTTTGCCTGGAATTCCCGCGTCGCGGCCCATCTCGTTGCATCAGCAATGCTGCCGTGGTGGATCGCGACGTCGATTCGCTTCGATCTCGACGGGATGCAGCCGTCGTTCCTGCTGGCTGACGGTGCGGCGCTGCTGTTCGGCGCCGGCCTCGCGATCGCGGCTGCGCCGTCGCCCAGGGCGCAGCGGCTTGGGAGCGTCCTGTCGATCTACGGCGCGTTTTCGCTGGCCGCCGTTGCCTCCCTGGAGGTGATGACGATTGACGACATCATCCGCTTCCGAACCGACACGGTGCCAGCCCAGCCGCATTGGGCAATCCTGTGTGGGGTTGCGGGTGTGGTTCTTGCACTCGCCTCCGCCGGCGTCACAAGGCGCGCGGGTGAAATCCTCGCCGCATGTGCGATCGGCCTTGTGCTGGTTGCCGCACCGATCTGGCCGGTATCCGCAGCCGGAGAGCCCTGGTTCGCCTATGCCGCACTGCTCTGTGCCATGCTGTGCCTCGTCGTCTCCGGCGTGCTCGATGATGTCAGTCCGCGCATCGTTGCCGGCTGGCTCGGCATCGCCGGCGTCATCGCGGGCATCACGTGGGCCGTGAAGGGCTCGCTGCTGCGCCGCTCGGCGTTCCTGGCGGTGGCCGGTGTCATCGCCGTCGTATTCGCGACCGCGCTCAATCGCATGCTGCCGAGGGCCGGGCGATGATGAAGCTCACCGCATTCTGGCAGCGTATCCCGAAAGCCGTGCTGTTCGGTGTTGCGATCCTCGTCCAATGCGCGCTGCTCGTCCTGATGGTTGCCGATCGGATGCAGATCCTGCGCGAGGGGCGCGAGGTCACCTTGCAGACGCGGCCGCTCGATCCGCGCGATCTCCTGCGTGGCGACTACGTCACGCTCGGCTACGACATCACGCAACTGCCGGCAGGCGCACTCGCCGGCCAGCCGTCTGCCGAACGCAATCCCGTCGTGTTCGTCAAGCTGGCGCCTGATGCGGGCGGCCTCTATCAGGCCGTCTCGGTGCATGCCGCGCCTGTCGCCGTCACGGCGCCCGAAATATTGATCCGCGGCCGTGTCACCTATTCCTGCGGTTCGAACGGCCGCATCTTCTGCGACAAGCTGACGATCAGATACGGCCTTGAGAGCTATTTCGTGCCGGAAGGCGAGGGCAAGACGCTCGAGCAAGCCCGCAACCAGCAGAAGCTGCGCGTCGTCGCCGCCGTGCTGCCCTCAGGCCGCGCCGCCATCAAGCGGTTGCTGCTCGACGGCGAGCCGATCTATGAGGAGCCGTGGTATTAGCGGCTGGCTTGTGCCTTCAGCGCCCGCCGCAGCACGTCCCACATGCCCAGGTCGTTCATGTGCGCCACGTTGAAGCGCAGGAAGTTCTGCGCGGTCTGCGCCACGCTGAACACATTGCCCGGTGCCAGCACCACGTCCTCTTCGAGCGCGGCGCGGGCAACGGCCGTGGCATCCTGTCCATCGGCGAGGCGGCACCACAGGAAGAAGCCGCCGCGCGGCATCAGCCAGGGTTCGATGCCCAGTGTCTGAAGTTTTCGTGCAACGTCGCGCCGGCTGCGCATGAGCTTTTGCCGGAGTTCGTCCATGTGCTTGCGATAGCTGCCGCCGGCCAGAACTTTTGTGATGATCTCGGTCGCGACCGGGCTCGGGCCGCCAAAGCTGGTTGCGACCTGCAGATCGACGAGATGCTCGATCCAGTCGGCCCGCCCGGCGATGTAGCCGCAGCGGACTGAGGCCGAGAGTGTCTTGGAGAAGCTGCCGATCCGGATCACACGGTTCAATCCATCGAGCGCCGCAAGGCGCGGCGATCGCTCCGGCTCGAAATCGCCAAAGATATCGTCCTCGATGATGGTGAGATCGTGCGCGGCGGCCGCGGTCAGAAGCCGATGCGCAGTCTGAGGCGAGAGCGTCGCGCCGGTCGGGTTGTGCAGCGCTGAATTGGTGATGTAGAGCCGCGGCCGTTCGGCTCCGAGGATTTGCTCGAAGCCGATGACATCGGGGCCCGACGGCGTGTAGGGCACGCTGACGATCTTCGCCTGATGTGCGCGCAGCAGCGCACGGAAGTTGAAATAGCAGGGATCGTCGACCAGCACGGTGTCGCCGGGACGAAGCATGAAGCGGCAAATCAAATCGGTGGCTTGCGTGCCGGAGCCCGTCAGCATCAGCTGATTGATCGTGGCCTCGATCTCGTCTTCCGCAAGGCGCGTGAGCAGCAGCCGGCGCAGCGTGAGAGAGCCGGAAGTCGAGCCGTAGTTCGTCAGCACGCTGGTGTCGCTGCGGGCAAGCGCGCGGGTGGCACGCCGCAGCGCCGCTTCCGGCATCCACTCCGGCGGCAGCCAGCCGCAGCCGGGCTTCGGCACGCTCGCATCGGCATCGAGCGATTGCCTGGAGACCCAGAACGGATCGACGGCCCGGTCGCGGCGCGGCTCGTCCTCGGTCAAGGCGAGCGGCGACGTGACCGTTGGCGAGACATAGAAGCCCGAGCCGCGACGGGCGCGGATCAGCCCTTCGGCGGCGAGGCGATCGTAGGCCTCGACCACAGTGGATGGCGAAACGCCGATCGCCGCGGCGAGGCTGCGGATCGATGGCAGGCGGTCGCCGGCACTGAGCGCGCGGCCGGCCACCTTGGCGCGGATCGCGCTCATCACATCGATGGTGCGCGTCCCGCCGCGCCCCTTTGTCTGCGCCTCGCCATCCAAAGTGTATGACCTTCCATACCCATACAGTTTTGCCAGATTGTATGGGATTGTCACTGGTTTTGCCATCGGCGCGGGCCGAGGATCACCGCCCAAAAAGGGTCAGACGGACATGCAATCTGCGGCCAGCGGCTGGGGCAACGGGCTTCTCGGCGTCATCATCTTCAGCGGCTCATTGCCGGCGACGCGCGTCGCAGTCGGCGGCTTCTCCGCGCTGTTCCTGACCTCGGCGCGCGCGATCATTGCCGCGCTGATCGGTGCGGCCGTGCTCGGCCTGGTGCGTCAGGCGTGGCCGCATCGGAAGGATCTTGCCTCGCTCGTGATCGTCTCCATCGGCGTCGTGGTCGGCTTCCCCTTGCTGACCGCGCTTGCGCTTCAGCACATCACCTCGGCGCATTCGATCGTCTTCATCGGCCTTTTGCCGCTGTCGACCGCGATCTTCGCCGTGCTGCGCGGCGGCGAGCGGCCGCGTCCGCTGTTCTGGCTGTTCGCGATCCTCGGCAGCGCCACGGTCGCGGGCTTTGCGCTGTCGAATGACGGCTCGGCCTCGCTCACCGGCGATCTCTTGATGATCGCCGCGATCGTGCTGTGCGGGCTCGGCTATGCCGAAGGCGCTGCACTGTCGCGACGCATCGGCGGCTGGCAGGTGATCTCCTGGGCACTGCTGCTGGCGCTGCCGCTGATGCTGCCTGTCATGATCTGGACCTGGCCATCGGCATGGAGCGGCGTCGGTCTGCCCGCCTGGATCGGGCTCGCCTATGTCTCGATCTTCAGCATGTTCGTCGGCTTCATCTTCTGGTACCGCGGCCTCGCGATCGGCGGCATCGCCCGCATCGGCCAGTTGCAACAGCTCCAGCCGTTCTTCGGGCTCGCGCTGGCAGGCTTCCTGCTGCACGAGCCGGTCGCATGGAGCATGATCGCCGCGACGGCGCTCGTGGTCGTCTGCGTCTTTTTCGCGCGGCGATACGCGTGAGGCTGTCGTCTCACTCCTGTCCCATCACCGTCCGCGTCAGCGCGCTTCTGGCAAACTTCTTCAGCGGCATCGGCTTGCCGAACAGATAGCCTTGCACGAGGTCGAAGCCGAGCTCGTTCACGGCCATCAGGTCGGCCCGGCTCTCGACACCTTCCGCGACGGCGCGCGCGCCGTAGCCCTGCGCGAGCTCGACGATGTGACGGCACACCGTGCGCTTCAGGCGGTCATCGGCGCAGCCGGTGACGAATTGCCGGTCGGCCTTCAGCTTGATGAAGGGAATCTTGTCCAGCCCCATCAGCTCCGGCCAATTGGCGCCGAGATTGTCGACCGACAGGCCGATATTGTGGAAGCTCATCTCGCGCGCGATCTCGGTCAGGAAATGCAGGTCATGGATCGCCTCGTTGCTGGCGATCTCGATCGTCAGCCCGCCAAAGGCGGGATGCATCGGCATCCGGCGGCAGAGATCACGTACGGCCTGCGGCTCCTTGAGGTAAGGCGTAGGCAAGTTGATCGAGAGGTCGACCGCGCTCTGCCGCTCCAGCAGATAGTGCCAGTCCTGCAGGGCGCGCTCGATCACGAACTCCGACAAATCGCGGAAATGCGGATCGTGTTCCTCCGGGATGAAATAGGCCGGCGGCACCACGCCCCAGGTCGGGTGGCGCATTCGCACCAGCGCCTCGGCGCCACGTCGGACCAGCGAGCGCGCGTCGATTTTCGACTGGTACCAGAGCTCGAGCCAGCCCGCATGCAGGGCCTCGCCGACATGTACGGCCGGGCTCGGGGCCGGCTCCTCGGGCAGCAGCATTGCGACACGCTCACGCAGCGTGTCGGCGGCAAAGGGCGTGGTGAGCGGCGGCAGCATCGAAAGCCCGTATTCCTCGCCGACCTGCTGCACGGCCTTCACGATGATCGAGTCGCGCGCACCGACAGCGAGCACCTTGCCGTCGAAGCCTTCGCGCACCAGAATTTCCAGGAACTGGCCGGGCTCGATACCGTCGGCGGCGATGCCGAGCAGGATCAGGTCCGGCAGTTCGGAGGCCAGCATGGTCTGCAGCTCGCTCGCACCGCTGCATTCGCTGGTGACGAAGCCGAGATCCTCGAGCACCTCGCTCATGAAGGCGCGCAGATGGCGCTTGCTGTCGGCGACGCACGCGCGCGGCATCATCTTCCGCCGTCCGAAGGTCCTTAGCCTCCTGCCGGCGAGCTCACCAATCCCATCGTTCATCTCAGACCACTCCCGTTCCGTGACGGTGTGTTAACGGGATGGGGGGCGTCAAAATATGGAGAGCTTCACGCGAATGTTGAATTATCCGGGTAACGTTAAAGCCCGCAACATTTGTAAAATTGTTCGGATTCTCTTCGAGAAGTTTTTACATCCGCCTGCGCGATGCACGCCGGTGCGCGCTGAATCCGGTGAAAGCTTGCGAGGAGCGGATCGTCGTTGCGCGCAGTCGGTGTCCTGCAATTGGACGAAGCCAATGCGCACCTCGCCCAATTGAATAATGCCGGCCTCAATTGGCCATGGCTTTGTCGTGTTAGGCCATGCCGGCCGGTTCATAGTCATACGTCGGATAGAATTCTGTGCGGTACGGACCCCACGCCGTATTCTCGACGATGCGATTGACCTCGCTCAACCACGCCCGGTCCGCGAATTCATTTTCACGCGATGCGCTCGTGTTCCGCCGTCGCGCGTGACGGTTATGCGACAAACTCGCCTGGTCTGACCGCGGGCGAGTGTGAAGCACCTCACACGTCTGATGCCGCGCTTGCGCTATTGCTGCGCGCAGCCGGTGGTGGGCTGTCAGGGATTGCAGCTATGTCGATGCGGCGGATGATCTATTGGTGGTTCAGGTTCGTGATGTCGGGGCGATTTCTCGATCGCTTCCTGACGCTGCCGCACACGCCCGAATAGAATCTCGAGGAATCAAGTCACCCCGATCAATTTACGGAACGCCGCCGCGCCGTCCTGCACGGCGTCGCGGCCCTTCCAGGCCAGATAGCTCAGCTTGCCGCCCAACGTGTCCTGGCTGCGCAGCCGCCGCGAGCCGAGGATGTGACCGACATTGGCGGGGAAGCGGCTGACCTCGGCCGCCACCAGCGCGGCGATTGCGTCCATCAATTGCTGAAGCCGGACGCCCCATTCGCATCGCTCGATGCCGTCGATGCGGATCTTGAGCGAATGTTCGGCGTCGTAGATTTCGGTGAGCAGGTCGCGCGCAACCAGGAACCGGTTATGGCGGAGCGCGATCCGCAGCGCGAGCCGCTTGTCGTCGAGCCGGTCGAGCACCATGGGAACGACGCACGCGTAGGGCGACGTCGCAACCTCGTCAGCGTTCTTGCTCGCGGCCGCCTTGGTCGCAAGGTATATGAGCCGCCAGAACGTCTTCAGACGCCTCGCCACCAACGCGAGCGCAAACGGCAGCGCTTCGGGATTGGCTTTCTTGAAAGCGTCTAGTCGCGCGGTGATCTGCGCGACCTGGCCGTCGTCGAATTTCGTGATGGTGTCGGGCAGCTTCGCGTCGAATTTCGGCAGCGCGTCGCCGGCGCGCAGCACCTGCAGCATCTTCTTCACGTCGTCGAAGGCGGTGCGCGAGGCCGTGTATTGCGCGAGCTTGGCGCGCGCGAATTCGGTGCTCTCCGCCGATGCAAGCGTGTTCTCGAGCACCTTGACGACCTTGCCCTGGAAGATCGTCGCGATCTTGAGCACTTCCTTGGGATTGTTGGCGGTAACCTGGTCGTTGATTGCCTTGACGTAGTCGCGCGCCATGGTCGGTAGCAGGTCGCGGCAGATCCATTCCCAGATCGGGGTGAGCGTGTTGCGCGAGATCCGTCCCGCATTGGCGTGCTCGGGCGCGCCGTCGATCAGCAGCAGTTCGAGTGGCGCGAAGAAGTAGCGCGACGGATTGGTGGCGCGCGCCTGGGTCGATCCATCCTTGCGGAATTCGGCGCGCAGCTTGGCCTGGATCTCTGCCGAGCCCGGCATGTCGATGCCGCAAGCTTCGAGCCGCTCGAGCTCGCTCAGCAGACAGCTGCGCGACAACGGCGTCAGCTTCTGCAGGAACTCCGAAAGCTGGTCGATCTCGTCCATTGCACGCAGTCTCTTGCAGCGTTTCCAGCAGGCCCTGCCGGCCCCATGCATGGAGGCATTTGCGCGCTCTCAATTGTGACACAGAGAAGCAAGCTGCCGTTAATTTATCCGTAAAATGCGGGACCTTGGGGATCGACCAGCGCTGCTCTCGTTAAGGATGTCTTTGGAAATTGCCTACGATTTAGGCAGGTTCAGCAACCTTTACGGAGGCTCAAGGGGCGCGTCGCAAGCATAAATTGTGCCTGCGCCGGTATTCCGGCCCAAAACTGACAAATTCACCGTAGTCTTACGGAGCAGAAAGTTAACCACAGACTGCCCCGGGTTCCGCTAAACGAGTCACATGGGGTCACAGAACGATACGGTTGCTGATTCGCGGCCGTCGGAAAGGTTCGAAAGCAGCACTTCTGCGCCTGAAGAGCTCGATTTCGTCCGTCTGAATGCCGCCCGCGCCAAGGCGGCCGACGAGATGGCCGCGGCCATCGCGCGCGAGCTCAACGGCCCCCTGACCGCGCTCCTGCTCTATATGGGCGAAATCAAGCATCACAGCGATCAGCTTGCGCCCGTCTCGAGCGACCGCGCCTATTTGCAGCAGGTGGTCGAGAACGCGCTGGCCCAGACCGAGCGCGTTTGCGGTCTGGTCAAGCAGCTCGCCGGCTCGCACAAGACCGGCTTGCCCGCTCCGTCCATGACCGAGGATACCGAGTTGCAGGCCGGCCGCGCGCCGCAAGCACCGCGCGAGGCGGCTTCCGAGCTCTCGAGCCTGTCGGGCAAGCGGCTGACCAAGCGCGAGCGCGAAGTCCTGAGGTTGATCAGCGAAGGTTTTTCGAACAAGCAGGGCGCACTGCGGATGCAGATCAGCCCACGCACTTTCGAGAGCCATCGGGCCGAAGCAATGCGCAAGCTCGGCGCGCGAAACACCGCCGACCTCGTCCGCGCAGCGCTGTTGCACTCGATCGATTGAAGCCATCGTCTTGCGGGCAGCCCGAGGCGCGATGACTTTTTTTCCCGCTTTAGAAATAATCTTCCGCGAAGGGACGCACGCGCGAATTGGGCCGTAGCATCTTCGGCTCTTCCTTCGGCGTATTGGGGATGATGGTGATGGTCCAGCGCGGCGGGATGGTCGCTTCCTGCTCCAGCACCGAGCGGACGAAACCCGTCACCGTGGACTCGCCCGCCTTCACCGTGGCCATCCGGCCGTTGAACTGGGCGATGCGGAAGCGGCGGACCTCTTTCTGATCCGCGGTCTCATAGGTGAACATGGAAACCCTCCTGGTTTCCGGCGACTATCGCCACCTATGATTAGTCATCTGTGAAAATTGCAAACCGTATAAGTACGGCGGGGCTGTCCGGGGACCGTCAATCCTGCGATTCCTGCGCCTTTGCGCCAGCAAAGGCCGCATCCAATTGCTGCAGAAGATCGTCAAATTCGGCATTGCCGAGTACGCCGGCCGTGCTTTCCAGCAGCGAGGCCAGCCTCGCCAGGCGAAGATAGCCAAACGTCCGGGCGGTGCTCTTCAGTGAATGCGCTTCGCGCCCGATCCTGGCCCGGTGCTGGTCGAGCGCCAGAGTGTGAAACAGCTTGAGCCGCGCGATGGTCTCGTTCCAGAACACCGCGCGCACTTCGCTGGCGCCGTCCTCGCCGATTTCGCGCACCAGCGCGTCGAACGCGCCAAGCTCGCGCAGCGGTTCAAGCTCGCGCAGCGGTTCAGGCTCGCGCAACGGCGCGGCGTCGAGCGCGCCATGCGCGGGGGCGAAAGCGGCGTCGATCATGTTGTCCCGGTCCCCGTTCTGCGCCTCGCGGGTGATCCTGGCCCGGTGCTGGGCGGCGCGAGGCGTCCGGGAACATCTACGCCAATCCGATTTCAGTTCTGGTGACGAGACGCGCGGTGTTTGCAGGTCGCTGTAAGCACCCGCTTTACCATGGGCAGCGCCGGCGCCGGTGGCCCGCCGTCAGGGCCCGAGCAGCCGGTCGTACTGGGCCTTGACCGTGGCGTAGCATTCGCAAGCCGCCTGGCGCAGCCCCTCCAGATTGAGGATCTGGATGTGTCCGCGGCTGTAGTGGATGAAATTGGCCTGCTGCAAGGTATTGGCGACCAGCGACACGCTGTTGCGCCGTGCCCCGATCATTTGCGCCATGGCCTCCTGCGTCAGCAGCAGCCGATAGTCGCCCGACAGATCATGGGTGTGGAGCAGGCAGCGGGAGAGCCGCGACTCCACCGGGTGCGCCGCATTGCAGCCGGCGGTCTGCTGAACCTGCGCGTAGACTGCGAGCCCATGGCGCGTCAGCAGCGTCCGCAGGCTGGAGCTCCGGTCAGCCGCCATGCGCAACCGGTCGAGGTCGATCACCGATGCGACGCCGGGAATGAGCACGATGGCGGTGTTCAGCGCGCATGCATCGCCCATGGTCGAGAGTGCGCCAAGCAGGCTGTCGCGGCCGATCATGGCGACTTGCACATGCTCGCCCTTGGCGAGCTTCACGACCAGCGAGATCACGCCGCGGTGCGGGAAGTAGGCGCGCTTGAGTGTCTCGCCGGTCTCGACCAGCACGGTGTCATGCGGAAGATCGACCGTGCGCAGATATGGGCGGATCAGTTCATGATCGTCTGTCGACAGCGCCGACAGGAACCCGTTGGATGGGCGCACTATCGTTTCCAAGGCTGCCTCCCGTCTCGTCAGTCAAACAATCTCTGTTCGAAATCTATTCCTCGCTTAATAACAAGTTCCATCTTGTTCCCAGGGGGACAAGTTGGCAATCGCGGACATTACGGATCTGTGCGACCTTTTGTTTCTTCGTTGCCTTGTGTGCACTCCAGAATACCGGCGCGGAGTCGTCGTCGGCATCATGGCGGTAGTCCCAAAAGCCGCGCGTGATCGGTCTTCGCGGCGAAATAACAGTCGCAGGACGTGGCCTGCAGGGCGCGCAGATCGGTGATCTCGATCTGGCCCCGGCTGTAGCGGATGATTCCGGCGCGCTGCAGCGCATGCGCGACCAGTGAAACGGCATTACGTCGTACGCCCATCATCTGGGCCAAGGTTTCCTGCGTCAGCGGCAGAGTTTCCCTGTCGGAGAGATCGTGGGCGCGCAGCAACCAGCGCGCCAGCCGCGCTTCGACAGGGTGCAGCGTATTGCAGATCAGGGATTGCTGTGCGCGCGCGAACAGGGCTTGCTCGTGCCTGATCACCAGGCCGCGAAATGGAACACTCGCAGCGGCAACGTTGCGAAACGCCGAGATTTCAACGGCGGATGCGGTCCCCGGGAAGAGCACGATGGCATCTGACACTGCGATTCCATCGGCGAGGGCTGCGCCGCCGGCGACGACGCCATCGCGTCCGATCATCGCCACCTCGATGATCTGTCCTTCGGAGAGGCTCACTGCGATCGATACGGCTCCGTCGTGCGGAAAATAGACATGTCGCAACGCCACATCCGCTTGGCTCAAGACAGTTTCTCTGACCAATTCAATCGTGACGAGGTGAGGACGCAACAGATCGAAGCTTGCTGTGTCGAGCATTTGCAGCAGCTGGTTGGGCGGTCGGCCGCTCGCGGTCATGTCAAAGCAATCCAACGCAGGCTATGAGATGTCGGCGTCGGGCCCTCGACATCTAGTTGCGCGCCGACCAAAATATATTGTAATGGTTGCGTTGCTGTCCATATACCTGTTGGAGGGCAGACAGCTTGCCGCATTTGCGGCGGAAATAAGAACTGCGCGCTGATTCGTGCGCACCCGGCGAGCCAGTCCTGCGTCGCGACCCGGGAAAGTGTGGCAGGGGGCCTCATGAGCCGGAAACGGGCAACCGACGGCAGCGACTGCATCCGCCTTTCCATCGGATATTCGCCCGTCCATGCTGTTTCGCTCGTTCGCCGATTCTTTTCAGCCGTCGGACATTGCTTCGCGCCATCGCGTGGCCTGGCCACAGCTATCGCCTTCATCCCGTTCGCATGTTGCGCGAGGCCGGCCGCGCGCGCGGCCATCACGATTTCAATACAAGCGAGAGGAGAACGGCGTGCGCCACGATTCAATTATTGAATCGCCGAAGCGGGAAATTCAAACGATGACAGAAAGTCTGCGTCATATTCTCGTTGTCGACGACGACCCAATGGTGGCCATGGCCATCGAGATCTATCTCCAGCGAAACAATTTTCGGGTGACGATTGCGGACGGCGGAGAGGCGGGGCTCCGCGCTATCGAGCACGAACAGTTCGACTTGATGATTGTCGACATCTTCATGCCGCACATGCGCGGCTTTGAATCGATCCGGCTGTTTCATGACTGCGCGCCCGCAACGCCGCTGATCGCGATGTCCGGCTATGCCTTCGCAGATCTGAATTCGCCGGCGCCCGACTTTCTGAGGATGGCGCTCGAGCTCGGCGCGGCGCGCTGCCTGCGCAAGCCGTTCACGCCCGATGCGCTGCTGGCAGCGATCAGAGACTGTCTCGCCGAGCACCATGCCGCCGCTGCGCGGCTGGGTTAGTGCGTTATTGTTCGCAACGCCCGGCGGGTAAGAGTCCGTTTACCGCGAGCGCGGGTCGTGCTGATGTCGTCGGCACATTGACCGACGGTCGCACATGCAATGCCGATCGCCGGTGATTTGATTCAATTGGCGCGGCCCTTACGCATCCCGAAGACATCGCCGGGATTTTTTGCGTCCGTCGTGACGCCGTTATCTCCGCGTTTACCTATCGCGTTTCCGGGTTGAAGCTGGGTTCGGGATTTGCCGAAAACCGCTGTCGCACGCAGTCGAACCGCAAATTTCTCTTCAATATCCGTATTAGCACGGAGGATGAAATTAACGGGACCGTGAAAAGGGTTGTCTAACGATCTAGGAGCGGACTTCCGCCGATTCCGGGCGTCGAGGTCAAGCTCAGTAAGGCGTTGCTCATGGATGATCTGTTGCGGGAGTTTCTGACGGAGACCAGCGAGAGCCTGGACACCGTCGACAATCAGCTGGTGAAGTTCGAGCAGGAGCCGAACAACGCCAAGATCCTGGATAATATCTTCCGCCTGGTCCACACCATCAAGGGTACGTGCGGCTTCCTGGGGTTGCCGCGACTTGAAGCGCTGGCGCATGCCGGCGAGACCTTGATGGGTAAATTCCGCGACGGCATGCCGGTGACCGGCCAGGCCGTGACGGTGATCCTGTCCTCGATCGACCGCATCAAGGAGATCCTGGCAGGCCTGGAGGCGACCGAAGCCGAGCCTGAGGGTAACGACCGCGATCTCATCGACAAGCTCGAAGCGATGGTCGAGCAGGGCATGGCCGCGATGTCAGCGTCGGCTTCGCCGATCGCGTCAGGCTCGGCGCAGCCGATGCCGGCGGCAGGCACTGCTGCTCCTGTCGCCGACGCCCCGCCGCTGGTGCCGGAAGCACCTGCCGCTGCACCTGCTGTCGCTCCCGCAAAAGAGATGACCACGGGCTCGCTGATCGACCAGACCCTGGAGCGTCCGTTGCGTCCGGGCGAGGTCTCGCTCGACGAGCTCGAGCGCGCCTTCCGCGAGACCGCGATCGAAGCACCCGCGCCGGTCGCCAAGGCCGAAGTGAAGGCCGAGCCGGCTCCTGCTATTGAGGCGCCTGCTGCAAAGGCGCCCAAGGAGAAGGCCGCGCCGAAGAAGTCGATGGCCGACGAGAATGCCGGCGAAGGCGCCAGCATCGCCAACCAGTCGA
>NZ_LBJX01000088.1:0-110856 GCF_028128895.1 Bradyrhizobium sp. CCBAU 11434 | reverse complement strand
CTCCAGCAGTGCGTGGCAGTCATCGACGGCGCGGTGCGCCTGGTGGAAGAAGCCGGTCCCGTTCAGCAGATAGCCGAGTTGCGCGCCTGCGAAGCCGTGCTCACGCCAGTCGATTTCGGTCGCGCTGCAGCCCCAGGCCTTGTGCTCGAAGACCGGCCAATAGCGCTCCGCGAACTTCCGGTCGAAACCACTGTTATGCGCGATCGTGATGACCGCGTCGTCGACGAACGCGGAGACGGCAGCATCGTCGATCCGCTGGCCGGCGACCATCTCGTCGGTGATGCCAGTAATCGCGGTTATCTCGGGCGGGATGGGGGCGGAAGGTTCGTTGAAGGCGGCGAACGTATCCCTGACGCCGACGATCCGACCGTCCGGCGTGTAGTCGAACTTGACCATGCCGAGCTCGATGATCTCGTCCTTACGATGATCGAGGCCGGTCGTCTCTGTGTCGAGCAGGATGCCGGTCCTGGTTTCCTGCCCCGCTGGCCGGGACAACGGTATGCGCGGGACCAGGCGGCGCAGCACCCGATAGTCCGACGATCGGCTGAGTGCCTCGGCCAAGGCCGCGAGATCGGTCGTGTGTTGAAGCATCGATTCTCAAGGGATAGCGCTGTTCGCTTACCGGTGTGGCACAATACGGGCCCGCGAGGTATCCGAGATTCAAGCGATTCACGGCGTTTTCAGGAGCGTAGATGTTGTTCGGCCGGATTGCAGGCGCAGCAGCATCGGCTGAGCGGCTCGGCGGCGGGGCGGAGTTCGGACCGTCTCCCAGGGTTGGGAACACGGGCCGGCCCTCCTGCGTAGCGTCGTTGTTCACGACAGGTTGAGCGAGCGGCTCGATGGCGAGAAAGCTGAAGACCTACGTCACGTCGCTGGGCTTCTACGACCAGGCCGTCGCGGCGCCGTCGATGAAGGCAGCGCTGGAGGCCTGGGGCGCCAGCAGCAACCTCTTCCATCAAGGCGCCGCGCGTGAAACAGACGACCCTGACATCGTCGCCGTCACGATGGCGAAGCCGGGCGTGGTGCTGCGGCGTCCGGTCGGCTCGACCGGCGGTTTCACCGAGCACGCCGAACTGCCGACCGACCTGGCGGAAGAGGAAGGCGCCAAACGTCCCAAGCGGCGTCAGGCCAAGCCTGCGAAGCGCCCGGCCAAGATCGACGACAAGGCCGCGCGCAAAGCCGCGCAGGATTTCGAGAAGGAGCAGCGCCGACGACACGCCGAGCGACGCAAGGAGGAAGCCGCTCGCGAGAGGGACCGCGACCGCCGCGACAAGGCTGTCGCCCGGGCGCAAGCCGATCTCGAGAAGGCCAAGCGGGCGTACGACGCGAGAGTAGCTGATATCGAAGCCGAGCGGGCCACGCTCGACGAGCGCGCTCAGGCCGAGGACACGCGCTGGGAGCGGGAGCGCGAGAAGCTGCAGGCGGCTCTCCGTCGGGCGCGAGACTAGGACGCGCTGGAGCCGGGGCTCAGAACGGCTCGGCTCCCAGGCTGAGTCCGAATGCCATGGCCGCCAACAATGACAGCAGCAGGCCGGCGCCGCAGAAGATCGCGACGATCTTCAGCTCCTCGGTGCCGACTTCCGCGCGGGTCGCTTGCGAGAGCGCTCTGGCCAAGGCGACAAACATCGGTCTTCTCCGAAGAACGGGAGAGGACACCGTAGCTGGCCGAGGCGCGGCGCCGTGTGAACTGGGTCTCACATGCTGCGCGATTTGAACTCGCGGATTTGGCGCAGACGGCCAGCAACTGCAGTGAGCAGCGGTCGTTATCTTCCATGGAGAATGAGAGAGCCAAATTGCTGGCCCAGGCCGAGCGGTGCCGGAGGCTTGTTGCTTCCATCACGGATCCGGACACGGTCGAGCGCCTCACCGATCTCGCCGAGGAATGCGAGAGGCGCGCCGCCGAGATCACCTCCAAAGGCAAAGAGAGCGATCGGTGAGATCCGCTCGAGGATATCAGGCCTCGCCAGAGCCCGAGAACAGCACCGTCGGAGGCGTTGCCCGCGGTGGCGGGATCGACCTTCCGCCCGGGCTTCCGGGTCTGCTCCTGAGATCGTACCGCTGGGCCAGGTCGAGCAGCCGTCGCCTGGTGAACGGATCCGCGTTCTCGGCCAGATCGCGCGCCCGCTGCGCGAAGCTCTTGTAGAACTCTTCCACGACGCCCCCCCCCGCAACATCACTGAAAGCCGAATTTCAACGCGGGGTGGCCGTCGCGTCAAGAGATCTGACGCAGTCGGATAGCTTCCTGCGATCCGCTTGCGCTCTCCTCACGTCGGGAACTAAGCTGCCTGAGGCAGGACAAATCCCAATGGCGGTACTCTACCCGATCCGGAAGGCGTGCCCGGGGTGCGGCAAGCCGATGAAGGCTGTTACTGACGAAGCTCGGGAGGGGCGACCGCGCTACGTCTGCACCAGCTGCGACGACGACCCGCTGCACGACCCCGCCGCGCGGAAATGGGCGGAAAGCCCGCTGCGGCCGCCGGCCAAGTAGCCAACAAGGAGATCGGCCCTGGCAACCGTATTGCTGCCGAGGCCGATCTTGCTCTCAAACTGTACAAATTCTTTCGCGGTGCAACCCGCAGTCCCGGGCTTCGTTCCATCGAACGTATGCCCGCGGGTCGCTCTCGGAGCCGACGCCGTAACTGCGGTCGCAAAGATTCAGAGCGGAGCCCGGAGTACCTAGGAGTCCGGGTCTCCGCAACCGTAACAGCACTGAGCGCACGCTCCTGCCGCTCGGTACGCAGTCAACTCTACTCCGACTTCGGCCGTTCGCTTTGAGCCATCTCAACTTCGCGTGCGACGACGGCGCCGTTCCGCCGCGCGTCACGCCCACGGCACAGGTCTTCGAGTTTCGCCCGCATGCGCGTCAACAGGAGCTCGGCGGATGCCGTAGGGACGGCGGCGCGCTGCAGCATCAGGATCTCGCGCTCCTGTGCGCGGAGCTGGCCGCGAAGGCGCTCGATCTCGTTGCGCACCCAGTCGAGCTTTCGCTGGGAGGAGTCGCCTCGTTTCGACATCGGCTAGTCCGGATCACGGCCCTGCTCGTACCCGCGCAGCACGACCCTCCGTTCGGGCGGGTGAGCGCGCAGCAGCTCGATTAGATCGGCAGCCTTCATAGCACCTCACAATGCGCTCAGGTCGTCCGGCACGTCGCCGAATTTCCGGATCAGCTTGGCGTCGCTGAAGTCGCCGCTGGAAGGATCTCCCGTCCGAGAGACTCCTGGGCGACCTGTTTCGCCTCCTCGTGCGCTCTTAATTGGGGGGAGGGATCGGCTTCTTTGGGTGGTTCCGTATCGCTCATATCGAAAGTTAGAACAAAATAGAACACTGACAACACTGAGGCGGCTCACTGCCGTTCGATGATGTTGGGCGATAGGTTATCGTCGGCTTTGGGCAAGCCCTCGTCGTCTATCCGCTCCTTTAGATCGGCGGCCCTCTCGATAAATCCAGCCGCGACCGCTGGATCGGAACTCGTCTTGGCGAGCTTGAGTAGCGTGGCTGCTACTTCCCGGGTGTTCTTCGTGACCACGGCATTCACTAACAAATATCAAGTGCAGGGAAGAGTCTGGAACACCTGCATGAGTTCCTTGGAACTGTACAAAAGTGTACTTAGTGGATTAGGCCACCAACAAATCAAACTAGGCCACTGAGGTCGGAAGCAGGCCAACGCCAAGAATTCCTACAGAACAGATCGCGAAAGCTCGATGGCCCCTATGGCGGAGGGGGAAATCGGCCTCCCCCGATGTCGGAACGAGGCTGCCTCGTTCGTCTTGAATCCAAGCCATTCCCAACCGGAGTTCTGCGTACATGGCCCCCCGCGCCAACTGGAAAGGCTTCCTGCGTCTGTCCCTCGTCACCTGTCCGGTCGCGCTCTACCCGGCCACCTCCGAGAGCGACAAGATCTCGTTCAATCAGCTCAACAGGCAGACCGGCCATCGCATCAAGTACCTGAAGGTCGATGCCGACACTGGCGACAAGGTGCCCAACGAGGACATCGTCAAGGGCTACCAGTTGGAGAAGGACCAGTTCATCGAGGTGACGAAGGAGGAACTTGAGGAGATCGCGCTCGAATCCACGCGCACCATCGAGATCGACGAGTTCGTCGACAAGACCGACATCGATCCGCGCTACCTGATCCGCCCATACTACATCCGCCCCGACGGCAAGGTCGGCCACGACGCCTTCGCAGTGATCCGCGAGACCATCCGCGAGATAGACAAGGTCGCGATCGGCCGCGTCGTGCTGACCAACCGCGAGCACATCATCGCGCTGGAGCCGATGGACAAGGGGCTCGTCGGCACGCTGCTGCCTACCCCTACGAGGTCCGCAGCGAGCAGGAATATTTCGACGAGATTCAGGACGTCAAAGTCACCAAGGACATGCTCGACCTCGCTAGGCACATCGTCAACCAGAAGGCCGGCCGGTTCGAACCCGAGAAGTTCGAGGACCACTATGAGACCGCGCTCATCGAGCTCATCAACCAGAAGCGAGCCGGCAAGCCGATCACGCCGAAATCCAAGCCGGCGGCGACCAACGTCTTCGATCTGATGGAGGCGCTGCGCCGATCGGTCGGCAAGGAGGCCACGCCGGCGAAGACCGGCAAGCCCGCCAAGAAAGGGCGCAAGGCATCGGCCGGACAGAAGGAAATGCTGATGCCGATCGAGGGCAAGAAGCCGAAGGAAGCGGCTGCGGAGAAGCCGGCCGCAAAACCGCAGCGGAAATCGGCGTGATGGCACTTGTCTTCATCACCGGCAGCACGGACGGGCTGGGTCGCGCGGCGGCCGAGTCGCTTCTCGGCGGCGGCAACCGAGTGGTGCTGCACGCCCGATCGGCGGATCGCGCGGCCGGCATCGGCGATCCCGGGTCGCGGGCTACAGGAGTTGTGGTCGGCGATCTCCGTAGCGCGATCGAAACCAGAGGCATCGCGGATCAGGTCAACGCCATCGGCCGCATGGATGCGATCATCCACAACGCGGGCGTCTATGCGCAGCAAAGTCGCGGCTCGACACCTGAGGGGCACGCCGGTGTCCTCGCGATCAACACTCTGGCACCCTACATGCTGACGGCGCTGATCGAGCGCCCTCGTCGACTGGTGTACCTCAGTAGCGGCCTGCATCGCGGCGGCGAGGGCTCCCTCGCCGACCTCGACTGGACGAAGCGCACCTGGGATCCCGCGAAGGCCTATGCCGAGAGCAAGCTTCACGCTGTGGCGTTGGCTTTCGCACTGGCACGCCGCTGGCCAAATGTCCTGAGCAACGCCGTCGATCCCGGCTGGGTGCGCACGAAGATGGGCGGGCCCAGCGCGCCGGTCGACATCGAGACCGGGCAGCGAACCCAGGCATGGCTGGCCGTAAGCGATGATCCGGCAGCCAGGGTGAGCGGCCGGTACTGGCATCACCTCCAGCAGGAGCAGCCGGCGCGCGAAGCCGCCGATCCTGAATTCCAGGATCAGCTCATCACCAGACTGGGCGAGATGACTGGCGTCGCGCTTCCTCGGGATTAGGGATCAAGGCCGGCCCTCGAACGTCCGAGCGCGGTCCTCCGGATTCGTACGGCTCCCGCCGCCATCTGTCGTTTACGCACTGTTGGTACGATATCTACCGCATGGGCAGCGACTTCGATCCTCGAAAAATAGGCTGAGGCGGCGATGAAGGAGGCCGTCAACGCCGTTTCGAACGGCAGCGCTGGATCAGCGTCGCGCAGGCCTGGCTCGAGCTCGCTCGCCCGGCAGAGGGGTAGGTACCGCTATGGACGAGAGAAGGGCACAAACGTTCATTATGGCAGCCGCCTTGACCTTGCTCCCAAGTTTTAGCCCGTTTTGAGTTCGCCATCGCCGTTGGATTTGCCCGGTTACGAGCGAGGGGAGTTGGCGCTGAGCCTTCGGCATAGCGCAGCGCCAGATCCCGGCGTTGGTGACTACCTTGCAGCCGTGCGCGGGAGGTCCCGGCCCGGATTTGGCTGCAAACAAACATTCGCTGTACGTTAGCCCCGCCCCTGCTATGCTTATACTATTGGGACCGAATTGCAGTCTCGAATAGAAAAAAGAAGCGGCTGCCGCGTCCTCCTCATACTGGAGATGTACCATGGCTGCGTCCGATTGGCGTCTCGAAGGCGAATGGATCAAGAACTGCAATTGCGCATTCGGGTGTCCCTGCGATTTTAACGCCCCGCCGACCCATGGATCCTGCCAGGGGCTCGTCGCCATGCGGATCACCAAGGGGCATTTTGAGGGCACCAGGCTCGATGGCCTTTGCTTTGCGGCCGTCGTCGATTTTCCAGGCGCGCTACACGAAGGCAACGGCAAGATGCAGCCCATCGTCGATGAGCGGGCGACGCCGCAGCAGCGTGAAGCCCTTTTCAATATTCTGTCGGGCAAGCATTCAGCAGAAGGGACGATGTTCCACATCTTCAGCATGATCGTGACCACCATTCACGATCCAGTCTTCGTTCCCTTCGAATTCTCCTTCGACAAGAACGGGCGCGTCGCGAAGCTTGTCGCCAAGGGCGTGCTCGAAACCAGTGTCGAACCGATCAAGAATCCGGTCACGGGCGTCCCGCACCGGATTCAGGTAATGATGCCCGATGGCTTCGAACACCGGGGCGCCGAGGTCGCCTCTGCCGACATCCATTCCACTGGCGAAATCAAGTTCGACACCAAGGGCACGCACTCTTCTCTCGCCAATGTGACGCAGACGCCGCAGGGTGTCGCGGCCTGATGGTGCGTTGAAGCCGGACCAATAATCGGCTGTATCCTCGGTCGAGAGCATCCATGACCGCGCACCTGGCGCTTGAACGCCTGCTGCACCGCGAACGCCTCATCGTAGCGATCGGCACCGCAACGGTGGCGGCGCTCGCCTGGGTGTATCTCGCCAGCGGCGCCGGCATGGATACCGACATGATGACCGAGATGCCGGACATGGCGCCGATGCCATGGACGCCGGTCTCTGCCGCACTGCTGTTCGTCATGTGGTGGGTAATGATGATCGCGATGATGGTGCCGAGCGCGGCTCCTACCGTGCTGCTGTACGCTGCCGTCAAGCGCGGCAAGGATGATGCATCCGGCCCTGTGCTGGAAGGTTGGATGTTTCTTTCCGGATACCTTCTGATATGGGCGGGCTTCAGCCTCATGGCCGTTCTCGCGCAGGGGGTGCTCGAGCACTTCGGACTGCTATCGATGGCGATGGCCAGCACCAGCCGTGCCTTAGGCGGCATCATCTTGCTCGCGGCGGGACTATATCAGTTCACCCCGCTCAAGCGCGCCTGCCTTCGTTACTGTCAAAGCCCGCTCCTGTTCCTCAGCAGCTTCTGGCGGGAGGGCGCCGCAGGGGCGCTTCGCATGGGAACGAGGCATGGCACTTACTGCGTAGGCTGCTGCTGGTTTCTGATGGCGCTCCTGTTCGTCAGTGGTGTGATGAACTTCGTCTGGATCATAGGCATTGCGCTCTATGTCGCTTGCGAGAAAATGCTGCCGTTCGGCGGCAGGCTCAGCCATTTCGCCGGGGTGGCCCTCATCCTGTCGGGCGCGTTCCTGCTTGCGCGCGCAGCGTGAAGTCAGAGAGAGAGCGCATCGGCCCCGGGTCGCTGGTCAGTCAGGCCCGGCGCCACACCTGTCAGAGCGGAGACGCGGTTGACGAAGACGGGTTTGAAGTCGCTTTTAGTCAGGCGAGGAAGCTGTAGCGGCTCCGATCTTTCGTGTCCCCAGACCGATGCTGATTTCTTTTGCAGCAGCAAAAGCTTTCAGCTTCTGAATTCGGAGACCAATCTGTAACGCAATTCGCCAACCCTCACGGGGGCCGCTGACTACGCTGCTCGACTACCGGCTTTTAAGAACGTGGTGTGAGTGATGGATACTGTCGTCCCCCAGCTCCCGACAGAGTTTCGACCTGGGCGTTTAGACTTTGCGCAAGCGCCTTCACGATGCCGCTGCCAAGTCCAGTTTTAGCTTGCGCAAAAACGCCATCCTGTCTGCCAACTCCATTGTCGGCGACCGAAAGCTCCCAATCTGTGCCACTGACTTCATACTTAATGATGATCTGTCCCTCTGTATCGACTTGGCTGGATTCGACTGAGACGGGTGGTAGTCCTGACCAGCGACCAAGCGCCCCCGTGGGCAACGCTCCACCGCAGGTCCTGGTCAAGGAGCAGACGATCAAGGACGCAAGATCCGCGAAAAGAGCGTGTCACCGCAGTGGTCGAGGAGTTGCTGCAGCGAGGGTTGGATAAAGCCTACACGCCGAAAGGATGAAGCATCGTTTACCTCTCCGACTTCGCGCCCTTTTCTGTTGCCGACAAAATGTCTATATTTCTCAGCGATATCCAGTTTGATTGGGAACAGTCTGTGCCAGGCGTCGTGACCGTTGCCGAGAGAAAGTCCCGCGAGACCGCCAGACGGCGGGCCGCGGCAGATCTCGTCATGTCCGAAATGAGGACCTTCGGCGCCGCGCGGGGCGGAAGGTTTCTGATCCTCGGCTCCGCTAAAGAAGACCGGATGAAGTTCGACAGCGACCTCGACGTCGTCGTCGACTTCCCCGCCGACATGGAATCGGAAGCCGTCGAATTCGTGGAAGACGCCTGCCGAAAGCAGGGCCTCCCGGCGGACATCCATCTCAAATCCAGATCGAGCAGCCGTTTTCTGGACCGCATCCGGAGTCATATGGTGCAGGTGCCATGAGCGACGCCAGGTGGACGGACGTCGACAAGGACATCGACTACGCGCGCTGATCTCGGCATGGCAATCCGCCTATTCGAGGCCGCAGGCTTCGACGCGCCCGGCCTCGATGGCTACAGGAATTCGAGCGCGTTCATGCACGCGATGGGAGCCGGCTACACCTCGATCGAGAACGCGGTTCGTCGGGTCCTCGACATCCTCGGCGAGACGCCGCCATCGGGCGATGCATGGCACAAGGATCTCATCGACCGTCTCTCAAGGCCAATAGCCCGGGGAGAGCGCCAGGCCGGCATTGTTCGACGCCGAAACGCGCCGAGATCTTCTCGAGTGCCTGAGGATGCGGCATCGCGTCAGGCATGCCGAATACGACGAATTCATCCCGAACAAGGCCGAGCCATCGATCGAGGCGGCGCGCCGGGTCGTATCCCGCATCAGGGAAGTCGTCGCGCGTTTCAAGAGCCAGGTCGATCCCGATCCGAACGACGAAAACGACGGTGGGGATGGATCTGGAGGGAGAGCCTCGGGTGGGCCGCCGATCTAGCCTCTGAGGCGAGCGACGGGATCGATGCAGCAGGAAGTCGTCGCCGGAGCCGCCAGGGACGATCGCATCTTCATCTGAAGGCTGCGTGCGCATCCTTGCGATGTAGTGCGAGCACTACGCTGGCAACTCGCCCATTGCGGGCCAACTACGCCTCCGTTTGCGGGCCAACTTGGCCGCTGTGCGGGCTAACTATGGGTCGGTTTGCAGGACTGGGGCCGGACAATGTCAAAGAGGCTATCCGGCCGGTACAACCTGCCGGCGTGGACTCAAAAACGAAGACCGACAGCGAGGGCACCCACTCGAAAGACCTGGTGAAGGTCCAAGCTTTCAATCGCGCCGCGAAGAACGGCTGATCGCTCTTATCCAAACTGGGCGAGCTGACGGGCGTGGTACTTCCCGAGCCATAGGATCACGGCCCCGGTTTCTGCAGCGGCCCCGGATTCCTACGGTGCCATCGACGCGTGATCGTTTACGATCTGCGATTATATTTCCGCCCGATGGAGACCGAGTACGACCCCGAGCATGAGGCAGTTGCGGCGATGAAGCTCGCCGCTGAAGCCGATGGAGCCGAGGGGCAGAGATGGATCAACGCTGCGCTGGCGTGGATTGAACTCACTCGCCTGCGGGCGTCCGGCCGCGAGCGCAGCGGGGCGGAAGAGACGGTCTAGTCACTTGCCAACGATCCTGCCTCGGATGCTCGCGCCCCAGTTGATCTCATCCACGATCTGACCAATACTCAGTCCCCGCAACGTCATAGCGGGGCTGGCCATGGCTGAACTTGCATTGCCCGAGACGCAATATGCGCAGAGCGGCGATTTCAGCATCGCTTACCAGGTCATGGGCAGCGGCCCTGTCGACATCATCCTGGTCCCTGGCATCATCTCGCATATCGATTACCAGCATGAGCTGCCCGGCTACACGCAAATCCTCCGCCGGATGGCCCGGTTCTCGAGGGTCGTCACTTTCGACAAGAGAGGACAAGGCCTGTCCGACAGGCTTGCCGATGTGCCTTCGCTCGAGGACCGCATCGACGACGTCCGGGCGGTGATGGACGGAATCGGATCGCGGCGGGCCGTGTTGGTCGGTTTCTCCGAGGGCGCTTCCATGAGCGTTCTGTTCGCGACGACCTATCCAGATCGCGTCTCCCACCTGGTTCTTTTCGGCGGCCTTGCCCGCATCGCCGACCTGTTTCCGCCGAGCTTTTCCCCTGCAGAGGCCGATGAAAGGCTGGCGAACCTCGTCAAGCGCTGGGGCAGCGGAAGCTTTCTCGCGAACGTATTCGCGAGCGAGGCCTCCAATCCGGACGCGGCCGCGCGCATTGCGAAGTTCGAAAAGCTGGCGTGCAGTCCGGGCGCCATCAGGTCCTACATAATTTCCAATCGCCGGATAGACGTGAATGCCATCCTTCCGTGTGTCCGCGCCCCGACCTTGATTCTGCATCGGGCGACCGACGCCCAAGTGCCGGTAGCGCTGGGCCGTAAGATGGCGGCGGGAATACCCGGGGCGAAGTACATCGAGTATCCGTCCGGAGATCACGCATTCTGGACCGGGGACACCGAGACCCTGGTCGGCGACATCGAGGAATTCGTGACCGGCCATCGCCAGGCGGGCGACACCGATCTCGAGCGCATTCTCGCGACCGTCATGTTCACCGACATCGTCGACTCCACGCGGCAGGCGGCCGAAATAGGCGACCAGCGGTGGCGGGGCCGCCTCGACGAGCACGACGCGCTTGCGCGTCAGTTTATCGACCGGCATCGAGGCAATCTGGTGAAGACCACCGGGGACGGCGTGCTCGCCACCTTCGACGGGCCCGGTCGTGCGATCCGGTGCGCGCTGTCGTTCAGCAGTGCCGCCCGTCAGATCGGCTTGCCGGTACGCGCTGGTCTGCATACTGGCGAGATCGAGATGCGGGGCAGCGACATTGGGGGCATCGCCGTCCACGCGGCGGCCCGCGTCATGTCGCAATCCGCGCCAGACGAGGTGCTGGTTTCGCGAGTTGTGACCGATCTCGTCGCGGGCGCGGGACTGAGGTTCAGCGAGCGCGGTTCGTACGAATTGAAGGGGCTACCGGGCAAATGGGATCTGTTCGCGGCCACCGGTTAGCCTCTGCGCCCGCCACCAGCCACCTGTTGTGCACCGATCAGGCGCTGGGAAAAGCCCAGATGTTCATGGTGGCTATACCCTCGCGCAGTTTCTTGATCGGAACGTAGTCCGGCGAGTTCCAGAACGCGTGGATCGCCTCCATGTCGGGAAACTCGAACATGACGACCGGGCGCTGATCGTGTTCGCCTTCCAGCACCTCCACCTTCGCTCGTCTGGATACAAGTTTTCCGCCAAAGCTGGCTATGAACGGCACGACGGCCTGCACGTATTTCTGGTACTGCGCTTCGTCCTTGATGGTGTTTTGGACAATGAAATAGGCGGGCATAATCAACCTCTCGCGGCAATGATCTGAGAGCAGAAGACGTGCAGCCTAGCATGCTTTCTTGGGGCTCGTCCCACTTGTGGTCCCTTGTCGCAGATAACTGGGGATGCCACAGGCGAACTCATCCTGGAAGCGCGTGACGGCTGAACCTCCGAAGGTGCAGCTGCGATTGTCGTCAATCGTCGACAGCGCACTCGGGGCAAGTGTCCCCGATCGAGTCCAGCACGTCCCGGATCTCCGCGAGCGCCGCTTCCGGAGAAATGCCGTCCGGTGGCTCCTGCCTTGCGATATCCAACGCGCGCTCCCGCGCATGCGGATCGGCGCGGTCCTGCGCCCAGCCGTGCTCCTCGCACTCGCGGATGGCGCCGGCCTCCTGCAGCACGCCGATCGCCCAACCACGCAACGTCCGGATCGCCGATCGTCTTTCCTTCGTCATCAGCATCGAGATCACTCCTGCCAAGACGAATCCTTCGGACCGCCGGCTCGTTCCTGGCGGTTAGCACGGGGCAGGGATTCGCGATCGGCAGGGCTCCGGCTTGTCCACCTGTTCCTGTAGGGGCAAAGCGGACTTACTTTTCGTTGAATCACGCCGCTAAGGGGTGCGCAACTTCGAGCTTGTCCGCCTTAGCGCTCGCGTTCCCATTCTAGTGTTCCCACGACTTTCTTGCCCGGATAGACGGCGCTGATTTGTTCGGCCGTTCTGAGGCTCAGCTTGTCCCCTTCGAGCTTGAAGAATCTGACTTGATCTTGACCCGTTAGAAGCTCGTTCCACGAAATGTCGACCTTGGTCGTAAACCTGTCGCCCTCTATTGTGAACTTTCCGGTGTAGGCAGAAGACTCTTGAGCAGGGCTGCCGACTCCGCATCGTTGGTCGCCGGCTTGCGATTTGCCGCGGTAATGATGAACGCGACGTGCCCGTCCGGCGTAAAAACTGGCCGCCCTTTCGGATCCTGGCCCATCGGTTCGGTGAGCTCGCCACCGATAATCTGAATGGTCCAGGCTGTGAGTTTCCAGCTACCTGCGAGTTGCCCTGCTGCATCGTCCGCGAGAAGCAACGCAGGCTGCAGATAGCAATAGGCGGCAAAGGCCAAGGCAAGGAGACGCACCACGTTGTCCTCCTTAAAAGTAGATCGTGCTCAACTTTGGCAGATTAGCCGAAACCCATCGACTCCGCGATACCCTTCGGGCGAGAGTAGTCGCGATCCACCTGATGTCTGATGCCCGAAACCGCCTTGTGCAGCGCGCGTTCTCGTTGATATGCTGATCGTCCAACGAGGAGTAGCGAACGATGTTCGATATTTCGCGCCGCGACCTCACACTTGGCGCCGCAGGTGCCTGCGCCGCGTTTGGACTCGATAAGCCAATCACCTTTGTCGACGCGGCTTACGCTCAACAGTCCGTCACTCAACCTTTCCGCAAATACAAGGTCGGCGACATTGAGGTCTTCTCCCTGATCGATGGCATGCGGGAGGCGCCGCTGCGCGACGGTATGGTCAGGAATGCCAGCGCCGAACAGGTGAAGACCGTGTTGCGTGGTGCCGGTTTTCCCGAAAATCAGGCGCCCGTGTGGTTTATCGTCATGGCGCTCAAGCTGCGCGATCAAGTGGTCCTGATCGACTCGGGTACGGGCGGTCATCCGATTTATGGCGAGGGGAACGGCCGGTTATTCAAGAGCATGGCGGCGGCGGGTCTCGACCCCAAGGCAGTCAAGACGATCCTCATCTCCCATCTCCACGGCGACCACATTTATGGCCTCATGAACAATGAGAGCGACGCGCAGGTCTTCCCGGATGCCGACATCGTGGTGCCCGCCGCAGAATTGAAATGGTGGACGCGCCCGGGGGTTGAGTCGCTCGATCTTGGACCGACGCGCAAGGGCCTCGCGCGGCGCATTCAGGCTACCGTGGCGACTTGGAAAAACGTCAGGACCTTTGAGGGAGAACCTGAACTCCTGCCTGGCGTGCACGCAATTGAGGTGCCGGGCCATAGCCCGGGAATGGTCGCGCATCTCGTCGCTTCCGGCGGCGAGCAGTTCCTGATCAGCGCCGACGTGGTCAATCTTGCGCCCCACATTGCAACAAATCCCGAGTGGCAGCTCTCAATCGATCAGGATCCACAAATGGCGGTGGAAACGCGAAGGAAGATCTTCGATCGCGCGGTCGCCGACAAGCTCACCATTTCGGGTACTCACTGGTTGATGCCGAACGTCGGCACGCTTGCCAAGGATGGCAACGGCTACGTATTCGCAGCCAAGGGGTGACATCCCCCGTGGCACTAGGTCATGGCTATGCGACGACGACTGCAGCCGGTAGCGGGCGAACCGCTCGGCACGTCAGTCTGCCTCTGGCCCTAAGCCGGCATGGCCACGTCGACCGGCGACGTCCAGACTTGATGGTAGAACGGAAGCCTTGGTCAGTCCGAGTCTGCCCCTAGCCGACTGAAGTCGTTTTTGCATTGACCGATCACGTCCCGATTTTCGGGACGCTTAAGTTCAAAGTTGGGATGATTCCTAGGACATCGGCCCCATGACGGCCGACTAATTCACGTAACTATTGTTTCCGTACGCTGCGGCTCGATCGCTGCCTCAAGGAGGCAATCAGTGGATTATGTTGTCCGGACTTCAATTACGGCTTGCCTCATCGCTGCTATTTGGATGAACGGTGCCATGGTCCGTGCCGCGGCCGAGGATTTCCCTCACCGCACGATCAAGATCGTGGTACCCGTTCCGCCGGGTCCATTGCTGGACGTGGTGCCCCGGATCATCGCCGAGAAGCTTTCGGCGAAATGGGGCATCGCCGTCATCGTCGAGAACCGGCCTGGCGCAGCTCAGAACCTCGGTGCCGAGGCCGTGGCCAGGTCGGATCCCGACGGGTACACGCTGCTGGCTTCGCCCCCTGGACCGCTCGTCGTCAGCGGTCATCTGCGGAGCAATTTGAGCTTCGATCCGGACGCGTTCGTGCCCGTGAGTCTGATGGTCAAACTTCCGACTGTCCTCGTCGTCAATCCCAAGGTGCCGGCATCGAATCTCGGAGAATTGCTCGCCTATGCCAAGGCCAATCCCGGCAAACTGACCTTCGGATCTCCGGGAACGGGAAGCACGCCCCATCTCGCCACCGAGCAATTGATGCAGGCTGCCGGCATTCGCCTGGTCCACGTGCCGTATCAAGGAATGGCGCCGGCCATGAACGATCTTATCGGCGGCCATATCGACGTAATGATCGACCTCTACGGCAACGTCGCAGGCAGCATCAAGGAGGGCAAACTCAAGCTGCTCGCCGTCACGACGCCGACTCGCCTGCGGCAGGAGCCGACCGTTCCGACGATTTCCGAGTCCGTGCCAGGATTCGCCCATGAGGAATGGTTTGCGATGGTCGCGCCTCCGAAGACGCCCGACGCCATAGCCGCAAAGCTTTCCGCAGCGATCGCGGAAGTCTTGGCGCGCCCCGACGTTGCCGGACGGCTGGCCGATCTTTCGGCGGAGCCGGTGGGCGGCACTCCGGACGAAGCCGCCGCCTTCATCAAGGCCGAAAGCCTACGCTGGAAGCGTCTGATCGACGCGACTGGTCTCAGGATCGACTGATGCCGAGTCCGGCGGAGCCGTCGAGATGAGCACACCCCGCGCCCTGGTCATCGGCGGCTCCCTAAGCGGACTGCTCACGGCGAACCTGCTTCGAAACATCGGGTGGCAGGTCGAGATCTTCGAACGCGCGCGCGGCGATCTCGCCGGGCGGGGGGCCGGGCTCGGCGCGCAGTCCGACCTGTTCATGGTCATGCGACAGATCGGAGTCCGTATCGACAGGTCGATGTGGACGGAGGTGCGTTCGCACATCTGCCTCGATCGAACGGGTGAGCCAGTCTGCCGGGTGCCGGTGCGAGAAGTGACGACGGCTTGGGACCGGGTCTACCAATCTCTCAGGGAATCCTTCAGGACCGGACAATACCATGGAGGAATGAGGCTGCTCCGCTGCGAACAGACGGAGCGTGGCGTCGTTGCTCTGTTCGAAAACGGGGCGCGCAATGAAGCCGATCTGCTGATTGGCGCGGACGGCATCCGTTCGACGGTGCGTCGGCAGTACGCGCCTCAAATCATCCCCCGCTATGCCGGCTATGTCGCGTGGCGAGGCATCGTCGAGGAAAGTCAGGTCCCATCACAGTGGCGCGCCACCACGCTTCAGGACATGGTGTTCTGCCTGCCGGACGGCGAACTCGCGTTTTCCATCCCGATCGCCGACGGTGACGGGACCGGCCACCGCAGATGCATGTTCGTCTGGTTTCGTCCGGCCGACTTTGATACCACATTACGAGAGTGGTGCACCGATGCAACGGGAGTTTGTTACGGAGACTCGATACCTCCTCCATTGATCCGAAAGGAGGTCGTCGCGGATCTCCGCCTGGCCGCTCGCAGGTTACTGGCTCCCCAGTTGGCCGAATTGGTCGCCGGCGCTCGGCAGCCGATCTTGTCTGCGATCTTTGATCTCGAAACGACGCGCATGGCGTTCGGTCGCGCCGCGCTGGTCGGCGACGCGGCTTTCGTGGCCAGACCGCATGTCGGCACCAGCGTCACCAAAGCAGCGCAGGACGCTTGGGCGCTTGCCGATGAGCTTGTCAAGGAAGGAGATGTCGGCGCCGCACTGGCGCTCTACGAACGTCGTCGAAAGCCTGCGGGCAGCGAGCTCGTCGCCCGCGGACGTCGCTTGGGCGAACATCTCGAGCCCGGAGGCGCCGGGCTTCGACCTCCGATCGACGCGCTTCTTGGGGAATACGGGCCTGGCGGGATCGGCGAGTGGCCCTCGACGGTCTAGTCGCGGCTATGCTAGTTTTCGGCCGGATATCGTGCCGAACGAAGACTCCTGGGTGGATCGTGTTGCCTCAAACGCAGCAGATACGTTTTTGCACCAGCCGCGATGGCACCCGCATCGCCTACGGAATATGCGGTAGCGGACCGCCGCTGGTGTGGGTCGCGCATTTCGTCCACCATCTGGACTTCGATTGGGACAGCCCGGTCTGGCGGCCTTGGATCGCTGCGCTTGCAAAGCGCCATACTCTGGTCCGCTTCGATTTTCGCGGGACAGGCCTTTCCGACCGTACGGACGTCGAGTTTACGTTCGCGAAGCTCGTCGAGGACTTCGAAGCCGTCGTCAGCGCGTCCGGAGTTTCCAGTTTCTCGCTTCTGGCCATGTCCGGCGGCGCGCGGGTCGTTCTTCCCTTCGTGGTGCAAAATCCTGATCGCGTCGACCAACTTGTCCTGTACGGGACGTCGGCGGCGGGACCCTTGACGGCCAAGGCTCCGCTTGAGCAGGTCGAGAACATGCAGGTCCAACTCAAGGCGTTCGAGATGGGCTGGCCGCAGGACGTCCCCGGGTTCGGCACCTTCCTGACGTCTCTGCACATTCCGGACGCGACCGCGGAGCAGGCCCGTTCCTTCAACGATCTGCTGCGCTTGACGACTTCCGCCGAGAACGGCGTCGCCTTGCTGCGCACGCTTGTGGAGAGCGACATGCAGGACCTGCTGCAGCACGTGCGCTGTCCGACGCTCGTCTTTCATTCCCGCCGGAGCGCGGTGTTGCCTTTCGATGAAGGCCGCAAGGTCGCGGCGTTGATACCCGGTGCGCGCTTCGTGCCGCTGGAGAGCCGCAACCACATTCTGTTGGGCAGCGAGCCCGCCTGGAAGCAGTTCGTTCGTGAGCTCGACGATTTCCTTGCGCACACTCCGCACGACGGCAATACCGAGTCGTTCGAGGAGTTGACGGCGCGGGAGCGCGACGTCGTCGAACTTCTTGCGCACGGCATGACCAATGCCGACATCTCGGCCCGGCTGAAGATCTCGGCGAAGACGGTCAGAAATCATGTCTCGACCGTGTTGGGTAAGCTCGGCGCGAACAACCGGGCTCGTGCCGTGGCCGTCGCGCGCGACGCTGGCTTCGGCCGGCGGGTTACGCCGCAGGCGAGAAGCAGCCAGCGCATTGAATAGCTGGATGACGGTTTGAACCGGCGTGGCTGTGCATGGTACCGTGCAAGCGCCTGGTCGAGACTATTGCCTAGGGATGGACCGATGACTTTGCGTGCAATTTTCGCCGCGTGCGCGATTGCGGCTTCTGGATTTATCATGATGACAGTCGACGCGATCGGGCAGAAGCAATCGTTGAAAGATCAACTGGTCGGTACGTGGACGCTGCTGTCGTGGGAGCAGAAGAAAACCGACGGCACCAAGATCGAGCGTTATGGGGCCGCTCCGAAGGGCATTGCTTTCTTCGACGTGGATGGGCACTACATCATCACGGTGATGCGATCGGATCGAGCCAAATACGCGAGCAATGCCCTGTGGCAGGGCGCATCCGAGGAGAACAAAGAGACCGCGGACGGCACGATAACCTACTTCGGAACGTATTCGACGAACGAGGCAGATGGCAGCATCGCGATCCAGGTCGAAGGCAGTTCGTTTCCCAACTGGAATGGCGCGCAACAGAAACGCTTCGTCACGGTTTCAGGAGATCAACTGACGCTGACTGTTCGTCCTCCTGCGGGAGACATAGTTGACGTAATTTGGAAGAGAGCGAAGTGATCCGACAAGTAGATCGGCCCGTAGACATGCGGCGATGCTCCCGGTCCACCCGTCCCGCGGCTAGTACAGAACTTAGGCCGCTGGCGCCGGATCTTCCTTCACGCCGCGAGCTACGATCCGCAGCGCGCCATCCGGGAGCGGCCGCTGCAGCCGCAGTGCTTCGTCTGGCGACGCGGTCATCCAGGTCTCGACCTCCTGGGGCGTCGTCAAGATCACCGGCATCGCCTTCGGATGGATGGCGCCGACCTCCGCGTTCGGCTCCGTCGTCAGGAATGCGTAGAGGTCGTTGGTGGTCTCGCCTTCCTTGACCTTCCGGACCGACGTCCAGTTCGCCCAGATGCCGGCGAAGCACGCGAGCGGACGGCTCTCGTCGAACGCGAACCAGATGTCGCCGCCCTCGGCCTTGTTGAACTCGCTGAAGCTGTTGAAGGGTACCACGCAGCGGTTCTCCGGGCCCAGCCATCGCTTCCAGTGTTTGCTCTTCACGTTGCGGATGTTGGTCGTGCCGCCGTCCGGCTCCATCCGGAGCAATTCCTTGAAATCGACGGTCTTGCCCTTGGCTTGCAGCTTCTCTGCGCGCCTCTTGGTGGCGTCCATCAGCGCTTTCGACGACGACGGCATGCCCCAGCGCGCGGTCGCAAGCTCGCGGCCATCCGTTCCGGTCCGCACGATCGGCGCGCGGTAGTCCGGAAAGACGCCGGGCATGGGCGCCAGGTTGCCGACATAGCGGTTGACCACGCGGAACAGCGCGCTGATGGCGGCCTGATTGGTCGTGATCGAATATAGGTTACAGATGTGGACGGCCCCCCACTTGTCAGGATTGTAGCAGACTTTTGGCCAGATCGCTTGCTATCAGATGTCCGGCCTGTTTGCGCGGACAAAGCCCGCTGGCCGAGATGGTGTTCGCTACGCGCGCTCCAAGCACATGGGCGACATTCTTGTTGCCAGTGTAATCTTCGGAAGCTCGCGCGTATCGACCGATCGGTCCTTCCATCTACTGCGTCCTGCAAGTTCGTGGGCAATCCGCCGAGCAACCTGCTCGCGGGCCGATTTCAGATCAAGTCGGCATGACGGCTACCGGCTGCTTGTACACGCCGCCCGATATCATCAAGCGCCAAGCGATGCGGGCAAACTTGTTGGCCAAGGCCACCGCGACCAACTTTGGCGGCTTTCGCTCCAGCAGCGAAGCGAGCCATGGTGTGGGCTTATGACGGCCCTTTCGAATATGCCTCAGCAGTGCGGTCGCACCGACGATCAACGTTGATCGCAGTATAGAATCTCCAGCCTTTGTAATGCCGCCGAGCCTTTGCCGGCCGCCAGTTGAATGATCCTTAGGTGTCAGCCCGAGCCACGCCGCAAAGTCGCGACCCGATCTGAAGGTCTCGGGCGGCGGCGCTTTCATGCTTAGCATGGACGACCCAATCGGACCGACGCCGGGAATCGTCGCGATTCGCCTGCTGACATCATCGTCGCGGTGCCACTTCATCAGCTTGGCTTCGATCTTTGCCAGGCGGGCTCGACCGCGGCATATTCCTCTGCTTGGAGTCGGAAGAGATCCTTTGCCATTTCCGGCAAACTGTCATCCTCGAGTACCCGTTTGATAAGTTGCGCGACATTCTGCCGACCGGCGGGGCCGACGATGCCAAATTCAGCCGCATAGCTCCTGAAAGCATTGGAAAGCTGCGACTTCACGCTGACCAGGCGTTCCCGCACAGTCATTAACATGCAGGCCGCTTGCCGTTCCTTCGATTTGACCGGTACAAACCGCATACTCGGCCGGGTGACCGCCTCGCACAGCGCTTCGGCATCGGCCGCGTCGTTCTTGCCGCGCTTCACGTAAGCCTTCACGTACTGAGGGGGGATCAGCTTCACCTCGTGACCGAACGACTGCAGCAGGCGCGCCCAATGATGGGAGCTGCCGCAGGATTCGATGGCGACGAGAACCGGTGGAAGCCGCTCGAAGTAGCGGATCATCTCGGCTCGCCGGAACTGGCGGCGGACCACCACCGCCTCATTCTCATCAACACCATGAAGCTGGAAAACCGACTTGGAAGTGTCCATACCGATGCGAACAGGAAGATTCATCAGACTTTCCTCTCATCTAGCTGTGACGCTGACAGCGCCATAGGACCGTGGGGATGAGAGGCCGTCCACACCAGCACATCGAAGCCAGATGTCTGGAGTGATCTGCCTACGCGGGAGCGTCAATGATCTCGCGGACCTTGTTGACCAAGGCCGCATTGGAGAATGGTTTGGTGATCACCGCCATCCCCGCATCAAGATGGCCATTTCCGATGGCGGCATTCTCCGCGAAACCCGTGATGAATAGCACCTTGAGCTTCGGATTGATGACGCGCGCGGCGTCGGCGACCTGCCGGCCATTGAGGCCATTGGGCAATCCAACGTCGGTGACGAGGAGATCGATGCGGCCACCCGCCTGGATGATCTTGAGGCCGGAAGGGCCATCCGAAGCTTCGACGACTTGGTAGCCGATCTCGGCGAGAACCTCGCCGATCACCATTCGGATCGCGGGTTCGTCGTCGATGATGAGCACCGTCTCGCCGTCGCCTCGGTCGGCAATGACCGCTTCCGCAAGGTCCTCCTCCGAAAGCTCGCCCGCGAATCGCGGGAAATACAGTGTCATCGTCGTACCTTTGCCGATCTCGGAATAGATCCGGACCTGACCGCCGGATTGGCGCACGAACCCGTAGATCATCGATAGACCGAGACCGGTTCCCTGGCCCAGCGGCTTAGTGGTGAAGAACGGGTCGAAGGCCTTCGCGATAACGGGGGGCGTCATGCCCGTGCCGGTGTCGCTGACGCTGATCGAGACATATTGTCCTGGCGGGAGTTCGTGCTCCTTTGCGGCCCTATCGTCCAGCCATTTGTTGGCGGTCTCGATGGTAACGCGACCGCCGTCTGGAGCCATCGCGTCGCGGGCGTTGATGCAGAGATTGAGGATCGCATTCTCGAGTTGCGACGGATCGAGTTTGGTGCCCCAGAGGCCGCCGGCCTGGACGACTTCGATGTGGACGGTCGGGCCCACCGACCGCTGCAGCAGGTCGGCCATTCCGGCGATCGTGCGGTTCGCGTCGATCACCTTGGGATCGAGCGTCTGTCGACGGGCGAAGGCGAGCAGCCGCTGCGTCAGGGAGGCGGCGCGGCGCACCGATTCCTGGGCCACGCCGACATAACGGCCGACGCCTTCGAGACGTCCCTGCGATATGCGCTTGTCGAGAAGCTCCAAGCTGCCCGACAACCCGGCCAGGAGGTTGTTGAAGTCGTGGGCGATGCCGCCGGTCAGCTGTCCGATCGCCTCCATCTTCTGGGCTTGCCGCAAAGCTTCGCCAGCGGCGACCAATTCCGCCGTCCGTTCCTTTACTTTTGCTTCCAGGTTCGCGTGCGACTCGCGCAGCGCCTCCGTACCCTTCAACCGCTCCGTCGCCGTCCTCGTCCGTTCGGCGACTTCCTTGACGAAAGCGAGGTCATCTTCCGACCAAGTTCGTGCCTTGGCGTTGTTCAAGAAGAGAACTGCCACCAGCCGACCGCGCTCGATCACCGGGACATTGACGAACGCGCCGGCGCTGCGGCTCTTCAAAGCTTCGGCGGCGGACGCCGTGCGCTCGTCCTGGTCGACGTCAGCGATCGCGATGAACTCGCCGCGCTTGAGGCTGTCGATGAAGGATCCGTAGTCCCGCAGACGCAAGGTGCCGGCAAGCGACTCCACGCCCGGTGCGAGCCAGTCCCTGTCGACGGTGAGAGTTTCGGCGTCCTGATCGATCGTGCCGTAGCTGGCGCGGCTGATGCCGAGCGTTTCGCCGAGGATGGTGGAAGCTGCGAAGGAAAGCTGGTCGGGGTCGTCCAAATCGCGGATGTGGTCGGTCAGCTTGACCAGTGCTTCCCGCCTGATCTCGGCCTTTTTCCGATCCGAGATGTCGAAGCTGAGGCCCGAGAATCGAAGTGGTTTGCCGTCGGGAGACAGCACGCAGCGACCTTGCGCGATCACCCAGCGCACCTCGCCATCGGGCTGCGGCAGCCGATACTCCGAACTGAGCAAATCGCCGGTCTCCATGCTTCTGGCTACATCGGCTCGGACCCGAGCTACGTCGTCGGGATGGATGCCGCCGAAGAACTCCGCGATCGGGGCGCCGACCCTTGCTCGTTCCGGATCCACGCCGTAGAGCCCTGCAAAACGGGCGTCGGCGAAGACCCGGTCGGATGGCACGTCCCAATCCCAGGTGCCGACGCTGTTTCCGGCCGAAAGAGCGATCTGAAGCCGCTCTTCGCTGACGCGCATCTCGGCTTCCGAGCGACGGAGTTCGCGCGCGGCTTTCACGGCTTCCGAAGTCTCGACGACGACCGCGATGACACCGACCGGTTCGCCGCTTTCGCCGATCACCGGCGAATAATCCAGATTCATCCAGACATGCTCGGCTGCTCCGGACCTGAAAAGGGTGAATTCCTGATCCTTGTAGGAAAGCGAGCCGCCGGCCATGCCGACTTTCATGACGTTGTCGTTGAAGTCGCTTGCCTCCGGCCAACCTTCGCGCACGGGCGACCCGAGCAACGCCGGGTGCCGCCCGCCTGCCAGCGTCGCGTAGGCCTCGTTGTAGATCATGATGCCCGCATCGCCCCACAGGGTCGCCATCGGGATCGGCGAACGGACGATGAGGCCCACCGTCGTCGTGATGGAGGTTGGCCACGTGCCGATCGGGCCGAGCGGGGTCTTGGACCAGTCGAACGCGGAAATAGCCTCGGCCATCATGCCGCCGCCGTTGAGAAACGTTGGAATGGCCGCAGCCCTTGTCATTCGTGGATCTATCAAGAAAATTTCCGCGGTATCAACGGAGAAGAGCTGTGTGAGCGGAGCCGGTACTGCCAACTTGGTATCTTGAGCAGGTCGCCGTAGGCGGTTCGACCCGTCACATGCTCCCATTCTCCAGAGAAACGAAACCGGGCCGAAATCGTTCGCGCTGGCGCGGAAAAGTGGCTTAGGTCTCCGGATCAGGATGCCGGCCCCGCTGCGCCAGCTGCAGCAGGGTAGCGGCCGGCCGGCGTCCCGCCTTCGCACACATGCTGCAGCGAAGTCGGCTGGCCAGGTCGTGGACGAAAGTGGTCGGCGGGTGGCGCAGCGTGGCCATATCGACGTCGCGGGCGGCTCTGCAGCGGGAACATTCGATCTGGAGCCAGCAATAGCCGCCGTTGATCGCCTGGTCGATCGTGGGAGAAGGGTCGATCGGCCCGCCGTCCGCCCAGATCCGTTCGTTCCACGACTCGGAGAGCAACTTGTCGGCCTGACGAATGAGGGCCTCACCTTTGGCACGGGTCTCGGCGGCCTGCGCCGCAAGAATCGTCGTCATAGCGCGCGAGCGGCCGAGCTCCTTGGCGAGCGCCTTGCGATCGCCGCCGGAAAGAGGCGTCGGATGATGTTTCGGTGCCACAGCAACATCCCGGCCGCGCCGACGGCTACTCGAGCGTAGCAGTCTTCTTCATGTCGCCCAGTCCGCTCCGCGCAGGTATTGTCCAAGAGCCGGCGCGCGACATCCTTCCAGAGCGCCTCACGACCATAGAGGCGCACGGCGTCTGCCTTCTGGATCTCGACCAGCGGCGGCATCCCACTCTCAAGAGATGTCCAGGAATTTGGCTAAGCCGCAGCGTGGCTCCGGAGGGGACCGACCGCCCATCGGCGCGAGGGTCGTCCAGTATTGCCTGCCAGTACTCCGCCGGTAGATCAGCGTGGGGCGCCAAAACGGGCTTCTGCGGTACCTTTCTGCCGACGAGAGCGGCCATTTTATTCATCTGCTTCGGTCTCGGCATGCGCCAGCTCGCGGGTCGGTCGGACATCGCTGAACTAGAACATAAAGAGAACAAATGTCGAGTCCGATCGGGCGATGGAACTCGAAAGAGGTCCTAATCAGGATGCCAGCTGACCACTTTGCTCCCGTGCGCATTCGGGACACATGTCGCCAAGCTCGTCGAGGACATTTCTTATCAGTGCCACGACGGCTTCATCGGAAAGCCCGACGAGTGGATCGCGACGCGCGATCTCCAAGGCACGCTCCTTGGCATGGGGGTCGGCGCAATCCTGCATCCAGCCGTGCTCCTCGCATTCCCGGATCGCGCCAGCTTCCTTCAAGATCGAGAGAGCCCATCCTCGGGTCGGCTCAGCCTTCAAGGTGTGGATTTTATCGATGGCTCGACGGTCTTCGCGATCTCACAGAGGTGGCGGTGATGAGTGAAATAAACTACCTGGCCTTTGCGGGCCATCGCCGCCAGCAAACGGAATGCCTCTTCCGCCCGAAAATCGTCGAATGTCTCCATCACGTCGTCGGCAAGGAACGGCGCTGGAGCGCGGGTTCGGGCGAATTCATGATAGCCGGCGACCCGCAGCGCCAAGTAGAGCTGAAATCGCGTCCCCTTCGACAGTTCGGAAGCTATCCTGGAGCTACCGTCGACTCCCTTCGCGATCAGAAGCTCGCTGCCGTTCGAGGGTTGGGTTAGGAGTTCGGAATAGGCGCCTCGACTTATTAGCGCGAATGCCTCCGACGCTCGAGCCATCATCGAGCTTCGATGACGATCGCGGTAAGCTCGGAGCGCCCGCTCGGCTGCCGCTATTCCGAGCCTCAATTTGAGATACTCGATGGCACGGTCTTCCATCGTCATCAAGACGGTGCGCCGCTTCGATTCAAGAACCGCGACCGCAGCATCGCCTCCGACAGCGGCGATCCTGTCCTCCGCCCTGTTGCGCAACGCGAAAAGTTCGCGGCTTCGGCTACGTCTCGCTGTCCGCCACTTCCCGCGAGCTCTCCGCGCGGATCGCCGAGAACATTGATTTCGACGTCACCTCTCTGCAGGATCTGCGGGCCATCGTCGAGACCAGCGCGCATCTCGGCGGACGGACAGTTCCGGAATCGGTCGGTCTCGTCGCCCCTCTGGATCATGTGCAGTTGGCCTCCGCGCTCAACGCACCCGGCGCGAAGGTAGTGGACAACGATTTCCGCTACGGCCGCGACGGCATCTTCGCGCTCACCAGCCGCGACAACACTTTCAGCGGCAACCGCTTCCGGGATCTGCGCTTCGCCGTACATTACATGTACGCCAACGGCGGCAAGATCGTCGGGAACGTCTCGAAGGACAACATCATCGGATACGCCCTGATGTTCTCCAAGAACCTGGTCGTGCGCGACAACGTCTCGGACCACGACCGCGACCGCGGGATCCTGTTCAACGCTACCAACGGATCGGACATCTCCGGCAACACCGTCATCGGTGGGCCGCAGCCGGCGGAACGCTGGGCCACCTCCGACAATCGCGCCACCGACGAAGGCGTGCCGCAGGCGGCTGCCGGTCGCTCGGAGGCCAGCGGCAACGAACGGATCGGCCCGGAAAAATGCGTCTTCATCTACAACACCAACAAGAACCGGATCAAGGGTAACTGGTTCGAAGGCTGCGAGATCGGCGTCCATTTCACGGCCGGCTCCGAAGGCAACGACATCACCGGCAACGCCTTCGTTGGCAACGCCAACCAAGTGAAGTACGTCGGTACCCGCCATCTCGATTGGTCCAAGCAGGGACGCGGCAACTATTGGAGCGACAACCCGGCCTTCGACCTCAACGGCGACGGCGTCGCCGACACGGCCTACGGGCCGAACGATCTGATCGACCGCGTGCTCTGGACGGCACCGGCGGCCAAGGTGCTGATCAACAGTCCCGCCGTCCAGGTGCTCCGCTGGGCTCAAGCGCAGTTTCCTGCGCTGCTGCCGGGCGGGGTGGTCGACAGCCATCCCCTGATGTCGCCGCCGAAGCGCCGCACGGCCGAGGAGGCGCGATGACCGGCACGGTACGCGTCAGCGACGTCGCCAAGGAGTTCGGCCGGGTCAAGGCCGTCTGCGGCGCCTCATTCCAGTTGGAGGCGGGCGAGCTGGTCGCCCTGATCGGCCACAACGGCGCCGGCAAGACCACGCTGATGAAGCTGATGCTCGGGCTGATCCGGCCGACCTCAGGCGCGGTCGAAGTGCTCGGCGACAATCCCGCGGCCGGCGAGTTCGCCGGCCGACGGCAGCTCGGCTATCTGCCGGAAAATGTTTCCTTCGACGCCGCCCTCACCGGCCGCGAGTCCTTGGCGTTCTACGCCAGGCTGAAGCGGGAGCCCACGGCGAAGGCGCTGGAGCTGCTCGATACCGTCGGTCTGGGAGCCGCCAGCCGCCGCCGCGTCAACACCTATTCGAAGGGCATGCGTCAGCGGCTCGGGCTCGCGCAGGCGCTGATCGGGCATCCGCGCGTGCTGCTGCTGGACGAGCCGACCACCGGGCTCGATCCGGAGCTGCGCCAGACCTTCTACGAGATCATCGCGCGCCTGGCGGCCGAGGGCGCGACCGTGCTGCTGTCCTCGCACGCGCTGACCGAACTCGAGGAGCGGGCCGGCCGGGTCATCATCATGAACCGGGGCATCAAAGTTGCGGATGGCTCGATCGAGAGACTTCGCAACATCGCACGATTGCCGACGAAGATCCGCCTCAAGGTGGCCGGCCTTTCCGGAAGCAAGATGCCGGGCTGGGTCCCGAGCGACGCGGTCTGCCGTCGACTGAACGGCCACATCGTCGAGATCGACGCCGTGCCGGACCGCAAGATCGAGCTCCTGCATCGCGCGACCGCCGCCGGCAACGCGATCGAGGACGTCGACGTGATCGCGCCGACCCTCGACGAGCTCTACGCCCACTTCCTCCGGCAGGCGGAGCGGACGCCATGAACATCCTGATCATCGCGGCGAAGGAGATCCACCAGGCCGTCCGCAATCGCTGGGTTCTCGCCGCGACGCTCGTTCTGGCCGGGCTCGCCCTGTCGCTGAGCTTCCTCGGCAGCGCCCCGACCGGGAACGTCGGCGTGCGCGCGCTCGACGTGGTCATCGTCAGCCTCTCGAGCCTCACGATCTTTCTCGTTCCCCTGATCGCGCTGCTGATCTCGCACGACGCCATCGTCGGCGACATGGAGCGCGGCACGATGCTGCTGCTGCTCAGCTATCCCGTCGCTCGCTGGCAGGTGCTGCTCGGCAAGTTTCTCGGGCACCTCGCCGTGCTCGCCTTCGCGACGTGTCTAGGCTACGGACTCGCGGTCGGCGCGCTGGCGGCCACCGGCAGCCGCATCGATACCGACAGCCTCCTCGCCTTCGCGGCCATGGTCGGCTCCTCCGTGCTGTTGGGTGCCACCTTCGTCGCGATCGGATATCTGGTCAGCGCGCTGGTGCGCGACAGGGGAACGGCGGCGGGAATCTGCATCGGGCTGTGGTTGCTGCTGGTGCTGATCTACGACATGGCGCTGCTGGGCGTGCTCGCCCTCGACCAGGGCCGCAACATCTCGGCGGCTGCCCTCAACGCCATGCTCATGTCGAATCCGACCGACGCCTACCGACTGATCAACCTCACCGGTTTCGCCAACGTCAGCACCTTCGCCGGAATGGCGGGGCTGGCGCAAAGCACGTCCCTGACCGTCCCCGTCCTTTTGGCGGCCCTGCTCTGCTGGACCCTGGTGCCGCTGGGCCTGGCCGCCCTCGCCTTCTCGCGGAGGGAGCTATGAGGCACCTCGCCCGGGTCGCGCTTATCTTGCTCGTTCCCCTCGCGCTGGCAGGCTGCTGGGAGAAGCAGGCGGCGCAGGCACCATCCCCTCACCGGATGACCGCAGAGGACATCGGTCACTACTGCGGCATGAACGTGTTCGAGCACCCCGGACCCAAGGGGCACATCTTCGTGGCGAGTCTGATCGAGCCGGTATGGTTCTCGTCCGTGCACGACACCATCGCGTTCACCATGCTGCCCGACGAGCCCAAGGACATCCAGGCCATCTACGTCTCCGACATGGGCAAGGCTCCGAGCTGGGACAAACCAGGCGCCGATAACTGGGTCGAAGCCAGGAAGGCGGTCTTCGTGATCGGCAGCCGCGCTAAAAGCGGCATGGGCGGAAACGAGGCCGTGCCGTTCTCGGAACGAGCCGCCGCCGAGAAGTTCGTCGGCGAAAGCGGGGGCAGGATCGTCGGCTTCGACCAGGTGCCCAGAGACTATGTCCTGGCGTCGGTCGGCGGCCAGAGGCGCGCTTCCGTCGACGACGAGGCCGGCGCGCGCCGGCCGAACGATTGAGGAGACATGATGATGATGCGCAGCATCTCGCGCCGGCGCTTCGTCCGGATCAGTGCCGCAGCGGCTGGCCTCGGTCTTCTCCCCTCCGGGCTTGCCGCCCGCGCCGGCGCGGCGCCCGTTATTTGGCGCGGCACCATGCTGGGCGCCGTCGCCACGGTGGAAATCCACCACGACGACCGGCGGGAAGCGGAACGGCTGATCTCGCTGGCCAGCGCGGAGGCGCGGCGCCTGGAGCGATTGTTCAGCCTCTACCTGAAGGATTCCGCTCTCGTCGAACTGAACCGGAGCAGCATCCTCGTCGATCCGGCGGCCGAGATGGTCGACCTGCTGACGAGTTCTCAGCACTACTCCAAGCTGACGGACGGATCGTTCGATGTCACCGTGCAGCCGCTATGGGACCTCTATGCGGGCCACTTTGCCCGCGAGGGCGCGGATCCATCCGGTCCGACGCCCGCCGCGATTCAGGGCGCGCTTGCGTGCATCGGCTGCGGCCGGCTGTCGGTCGGCCGCGATCGGATCTCAATGCCTCGCGGGATGGCAGTGACCCTGAACGGGATCGCGCAAGGCTACGTAACCGACAAGATCGTCGACCTGCTGCGCGCCCACGGCGTTGCCCATAGTCTGGTCGACATGGGCGAAAGCCGGGCCATCGGTTCGCGTCCGGACGGTCGCCCCTGGGAAATCGGCGTAGCCGACCCTGAGGTCCCGGGGCGCGTGGAAGCGGTCCTTCCGATCGTCGACCGCGCGGTGTCGACCTCGGGAGCCTACGGCTTCCAGTTCGACCCCGATGGCCACTTCAATCACCTTTTCGATCCGAGGACGGGCCGCTGCGCGAGCCGCTACCGGAGCCTTACAACCGTGTCCCGCAGCGCGACTGCGGCGGACGCGCTGTCGACCGCCTTTAGCCTGATGCCTGAGGAGCGGATCCGCTCGCTGCTACCCGCCGTGGACGTTGAGCGGGTGCATCTCGTCGACGCTGAGGGTAAGCCATCCGAAATCGCCGCCTGATCAACCCAATCAACCACCGAAGGAGAACTTGATGAACCGGACAGCACTCGTAGCCCTGTTTCTCGCTGTGGGCCTCGGCCAGGCAAGCGCCCAGGACGCCGCCGCGGGCGAAAAGGCCTTCGTCGTATGCAAGGCCTGTCACCAGGTCGGCGACACCGCGAAGAACGCCGTCGGCCCTGTGTTGAACGGCCTGATCGGACGGAAGGCCGGATCGGTCGAGGGCTACAACTATTCCGACGCCAACAAGAAGTCCGGCATCACCTGGGACGAGGCGACCTTCAGCGAGTACATCAAGGACCCGAAGGCGAAGATCCCGGGGACCAAGATGGCGTTCGCTGGCATCAAGGATGAGCAGGAGATCAAGGACCTGATCGCGTACCTGCACACGTTCGACAAGGCGCCGGTGAAGCTCACCCAGTAACGTTGCGCCCGTCTCCAGCAAAGCTAGTGAGGATGCACATGAGCGAAAATTGGTTACCTTCCTTGAAGACCGACACACCTCAGGCCGGCTTCGAACTTGCGGTCAAGCTATCGCGGATGGCGGTGAAGATGACGCAGCCGTCGGACGAAGTCCGGACCCGCCTTCGGACGGCGTACGAGCAGGACGCAGAGCAATTGATCGCGACATCCCATGTCGTCGCGGTCCACTTCCAGACGGTCGCCGCCGCGAACAATTGGTGGCGCTAACGGGAGCGCGCGGAGCACATGAGCTTGCACGTCCCAAGGGAGCTCCGCGGCCAAACGGAGCTCCCTTGGCAAGCCGTGCGTTCACGAAAGCAGGAAAGGAAACGAAATGGCCGTGCATCATGCCGGTTCGGGAGAAGCCGTCGACCTTCGGCCCCTTGGAGCAAAGCTACACGACGCACGCACGACCGCGATCGTGAAGACCGACACGTTTGAAGCCGTACGCCTGATTGTTCCGGCCGGGCGCGAAATCGCGTCCCACCGGGTGGACGGGGAGATCACCCTCTTCTGTATAGAAGGTTGCGTGCGCCTTGGTCTTTCCGACACGGAATTGGAGCTCTCCGCGGGCGAATGGCTCTACCTCGATGGAGGAGCAGCGCACTCGGTCACGGGAATCAAAGACGCCTCCCTGCTGCTCACGATCCACTTCCAGTCGAAATGACAGCGAGCGGCAGCTTGGGTCCGGCCGTTCGCTTTAGACGGCCTTTCCGGACGCTACTGCTCGACGAACCGGTCCGTGGCGGAGAGCGTATTACCGGCCTCATCCCGAGCCGTGAACACGACGTCCTTCTGCTCGGCGTCCGCCGCCGTCAAGGTGACGCGCAAGGACTCTGAGGCATCGGCGGCGACCTCGGTGGGAGCGACACCATCGCTGCCCACGATGGAGAGCCTCGCCTCGATGCCGGCGACGGACAGCGTGTAGCGATGAGGACTCGAGGACTTGTTGAGGAGCTTCACCGTGTAAGCATTGCGCAGGGAACCGTCCGACAGGCGAACGGCGACGGGATCGCGATCGTGTTGGACAGACAGGCTCGCGGTGCTCTTCGTCGCGAACGCAACGCCGATCGTTCCAGCAAGTGCAAGGGAGACCGCCGCAAGGCCGAGCGTCTTCGGCCGCAGCAGACGGTTGCGAGGAGGCTCCTGGCTGCGCCCGCGTTCGATGTTGGCCCAGCTTTCGTAATCGATCAGACCCCGCGGGCGCCCGAGCTTCGCCATCACGCCGTCGCATGCATCGACGCAGAGGCCGCAATTGATGCACGCGAAATTCGGACCTTCCCGGATGTCGATACCGATCGGACAGACCGCCACGCACTGGCCGCAGTCCACGCAATCGCCTGCCGTCTCACCCCGCAGGCGCAATTCGGCGGCCTTCTTTGCGGAGGTCCGCTGCTCGCCGCGGTAGTCGCGATAATTGACGGTATAGGCCTCGGGATCCCAGATCGCGCCCTGCAGGCGCGGCCAGGGACACATGAAGGTGCAGACTTGCTCGCGCGCAAAACCCGCAAGCCCATACGTCGTGCCCGTAAACACCGCAATCCAGGTCAAGACGTTGGCCGACAGATTGCCGACGGCCAAGCCGCGCAGCAGGTCGGGCGCGTCGGTGAAGTAGAAGATCAGCGTGCCGCCCGTCATCAGCGAGATCAAAAGCCACGCCGCGTGCTTGGCGGCGGTCTGGGCAACCCGCTTGGGCGTGAGGGGTGCTCCGATGTTCTTCAGACGCTGGCGCCTGTCGCCTTCGATCAGGCGCTCGACGAGCAGGAACAGATCGGTCCAGACCGTCTGCGGACATGCGAAGCCGCACCACAGACGCCCCGCCAGCGCGTTGGTAAGGATCAGGATCGTCGAGGCGAGCACCAGGAGGCCCGTGACCAGATAGAGATCCTGAGGCCATAACTCGACGAAGAACGCGTAAAGGCGCCCGTTGACGAAGTCGAGCAACACGGCCTGGTCGGGCGCGTTCGGTCCGCGATCCCAGCGCACGAATGGAGTGACGTAGTAGATCGCCAGGGTCAGCAGCAAGATGGCCCATTTGATCCTTCGGATGGGGCCTTTGACGGCCTGCGGCACGACGGGCAAGCCGGCTGCAGCAGCTGCCTTGGCCCGCGTCCTCGCATGATCGATCTCGATAGTGATGGCCATTGCGCGCCGTCAATTCACTGCAGCAAAGCCAAGCGAGGCCCGAACGGACGGCTCGATGAGGTCAGGGGTCCAGGCCGGTTCGAAGGTCATCGCGACGTCGACGAAAGCGACCCCTGGAACGGTGGATGCCGCCGCCTGCACGCCTTCCTTCAGGAAGGACGTCGCGGGACACCCCGGCGTCGTCGCCGTCATCGTGATGCGGACTGCGCCATCTAGGACTGCGATGTCGTAGACGAAACCGAGATCGACGATGTTCTCGCCCAGTTCGGGATCGATCACGACGCGTAGCGCGCCGCGGATGTCCTCGACCAACCGGTCCATCATGATGGCGCCCTCACGGTCAGCTCGTAGGTGGCGCCGTCAGGCCGAAAACCACCGAGCCAGCGAAAGCCTCGCTTCTCAAGCTGAGGAAACAGGAACACCGGCTCTCGCCGCAGGAGAGATGACAGCGTCTCGCCGGGCCCGAGCTTTTCCGCCGCTGCGAGGATCCTGACCATAGGCTCGGGTGGATCGAGGTCGCGGTTGTCGAGTTCAACGACAGGTTCGGGCCAGGGGTCGAACGGCGAATTGATCGCAGCCATCGGTGTGGCTTCCGGCTTGGCTCCGACCGGCGTGAACAACACCTCCCATTCGCCGCCTTCGAGTTCGCTTGCCGAATGAGCGAAGCCCTTGTCCGCCATGACGCTGAACAAAGGAACTGGCTTGAACGGCGCGTAGAGGCGGAGACCCTGCCCTTGTTGCAGACGACCGACCGCAGCCATGATGACCGAGAACGGCTCGCCTCCGGCACGCAGGATCGGACGGGCATCGACATCCAAATAACAGGTCATTGCGATCTCCTCAGGTTTTGGCGAACAGCAGGTGCGGCGCGACGGCGCCCGCCGGCAGGCGCAACGGCGAGGCGACGTCTTCCAGACGCCGGATTCGAATGATTTCGTGGATGATCCCGACGACGCCGATCATCATCGCGGCCGCTGCCGTCCGGAATGCGCCTGGCTCTGCCGCCAGCAAAGCAAGCGTCCCGATCCAGACGGAGACGTAGTAGATCACGAACCACTTGCTCGCCCTGTTTTCCGCGACGAGGTCCTGGACGCGGGGCGTCGGCACGCGTCCCATCACGGGTCCGTAGGTCTCGAGCCAGGTGAGAAATGCGACGATCTTGTAGAGCTTGGCCAGGACCAGCCCCGACAACCAGCCGAACGCGACCAGAAAGGCAAAGGCGCCCAGATGCAGCGGCAGCGTTCGCGTCGAAACGAGCGCTATTCCCAGCAGCGCCGTTGCCGCCAGACTCGCGAATGACAGCGTCGCCATCCGCATGTTGAGCTCGAGTTGACGCCGCTTGCGGCTGCGGAAGATGCCGGCAAGATCCCGCCCGTAGAGAGCGGCGCAAGCCAGGCCAAAAAGCGCGGCGGTGAAGAGCACAATGTTCAGCCCCAGTTCGAAGCCGATCGCTGCGGCTCCCCCGACGACAGTCGCCGCGACCGCAAGCGCGCCAGCGGCGAGCGTGAGGCGGCTCTTCCGGTCCTCGACGTCAGGCGCCAGCATGAACATCGAAAGCAAGCGGTAGCTGACGCCCATGGCCGTCAACGTCAGCCAGCCGCCGAGCCCGGCGATCGCATGCAGCGGGATGCCGCGCGCCAGGACAGCATCACCGATCCGCCCTGCCCAGCCGGCCAATGCGAACGCGAACACCGCGCCGAATGCGGCTGTTGCGCAAAGAGAGGCCAGGCCAACCAGGACGAATCGCGCCGGTCCTGCCGGCCGCCTCCAAGCCGTCAAGGCGAGATCAACCACGACGAGGCCGAAGCCGCCGACCAGCAGCAGAGCCCCGAGCGGCAGCAACCATGGTGCGGAAGGCAGGCGGGCGCCCAAAGCCAGGAACCCGGCGAGCAGCGAGACCAGTCCCGCCGTTAGCAACGCCAGGGCCGGCAGGGCCCATCGTTCGGAGAAGAGAGGCTGTGCCACCAGGACAGGCACGAATTGGAAGAGCGCTCCGCACATCGCGACGCTCAGCCAACCGATGCAGACCACGTGCACCAAAACGAGCGTGTCCGGCGCGGCCAAATCAGCTGCAGGGTGTCCGATGCCCGCGACCATCAGAGCGAGCGCGGCCAGCAGCCAGGTCAGCGCCGCCGCGAAGTAAGTCATCGTCCATCGCGAAATGCTGCCGCCGATCATGATCGTTGTCGTTTCCTCATCCCTTCCCGCCGCGGAACAGACCGGGTTAGGTCTCGATAGGTTGTGGGTTTTGCCGGATGTCTTCTGACCGATGATCGGCAGCCTACCGGAGCTACCGTCGAGAACGTTGCGGTGTCGCAAAGAAACCGAGATCTCGCGGCGCAATAAGGTTCAAGAACCTATCGGGGCACGACATATGCGAGTTTTCCAAAGGCTACGGCAGCACATGCGAGTTCCAACCCAATTGCTCGATCCTATCGCCCCATACGCCGACGCCTTCCCACGTCATTGCGGTTCACTTGACGGATTCTGCCGCGAACAACTCACGACACTGAGGAGGAGGAACCCCACTCCCCGCTCGGCGATTCAACCAGTCATGGGGGCGATTAAGGGTGCAGCCATGCGAGGCCTCAGTACCGGTCAAGTCATTCTCCTGGTCGTTTTGGGCGCCGTATTGATCCTCACAGCCGTGTGGGGGGCCTCCGTCTGGGGCGCAAGCGCTGGCGTCGAGATGGGTAAGCACGGGTGGATCGCTCTGGGGCTTGGAACCTTCTTTTCGCTCCTCATCGGTTGCGGACTCATGGCGCTGATGTTCTTCAGTAGCCGCTCCGGCCACGACGATGCCGCGGATCCGTTCCGGCAGCGTGAGCGTCGCGATCCGTGATCCCCGGCGTTGTGGCGCCACCCTGAGTACCTTTGAGCAGCCTCCGGAAATCATCTCCTGGGCAAGTGACCCAGTCCGCCAAGGAATAGAAACGTTAGCGTCAGTCCTACGGCTGAGGCGCGTCCACCTCGTCCAACGCCCCTCGAGAGAGCGCCCTTCTCTGGCGGTGGTTTTGACCTCGTCCGTAAGCCGACGCCCCGCTCGTCGACCCCAGTGGCCATTCCTCGCCTTTCGACCGCCGGCGAGGCTCCAGCCACTATGGTCCATTCTCAGTCCGGTAACCGAGCGCGGAGAGAGGCGTTTGCGGCGATGAAGCTCGCCGCGGAAGCCGATGGAGCCGAACGGCAGAAATGGATCAACGCCGCGTTGGCGTGGATCGAACTCACTCGCCTGCGGCCGCCGTTCCGCCGCAAGTCGAGAGAAGAGACGGCCTAGCCGGTCTCGGAGAGGTACTCCGGACAGGAGTCGCCGATCGAATCTAAAACATCGCGGATCTCGGCGACAGCCTCTTCCGGAGAGAAGCCGCTCGACGGACCCTGACCTGCGATGTCGAAGGCCCGCTCGCGAGCGTGCGGGTCGCCACGGTCCTGCATCCACCCATGCTCCCGCACTCGCGGATGGCGCGGCTTCCTGCAACACCGAGATCGCCCACCCGCGCAGCGTCCGGATCGCGGGCCGTCTTTCCTTGAACATCAGCATCGAAATAGCTCCGTGGCCTTCGACGAATCCTTGTCGGCCGCCGTGCGTTCCGCGCTGCTACCGCAGCCCACGGATTCGAAATCACCGGGCTGTGTTTTTCCACGAGTTCCCCGCTGCGCCGACTTCGGGTGTGTTTCCTCCGACGAGGCCCCTTCCGGAAAGAGGTCAGCGCCTGTGACGCGCAGGCTCGAAGGTCACTTCAGAGAAGCCCGAGCTTTTTCAGTTCTCCGGCGAGCGCCTGCTCGGCGGCTTGGTACAGCGCCTTCTTGCGCTTCCCGGCCTGCTTCCTGTCCTCCCCGAGCTTCCACAATGCCTTTACGATGTCGGGGTTGAGCTGGAGGTAAAACTTGATGGCTTCCTCGACGATCACGTAACCCGGCTCGGGTTCGTCGATCACGCGTTTCTTGAATGCCGACAGGATGTCGGGAAACAAGTAGATCGTCGTGGCTTTGCGCTTCTCTTCGGCATCGCCCTGCGGGTTCTCGGCGTCCTTCTCGGATTTCTTAGGGCTCATAATCGGTCTCCTTTCGCTTCGGATACCAGTAAGCGTGCGAACGCGACAGGTGAGAACATCGAAATCCCGAGAATTCTTGATGTTTGAACATCTAGACGTTTTAATTGACTTAGTGGGTCCGCTCTGATAGACGCCCCGCCCCACTCGGCAGCCGAGAGCGCCCGCTTGGTCGCTCAGGGAGATCGACGAGCCCATGAACTTCAAACCGCTTCCGTCAGTTGCAACTTCCGCCGGGCCGATGATCCGTTGCCCGAAATGCAGCCACGAGATGAGACTAACGGACTCGCTCGCTGCTCCCATCGTAGAGCGCCTGAAGGCGGATTTCGCCACAAGGTTGGAAGAACTTGACAGTCAGCTCGCGCGCGAACGCGATAACGCCCGAAGCGAAGCCGCCAAGACGGCTGAGGCTCGGCGGGACCTCGAAAGCGAGCTAATCCGACGACTGGCAGCGGAACGTGCGAGGATCGCCGCGGAGGAGGCCGGCAAGGCGCACGAAACGGTCGCGAGCGAGCTCGCCCAGCGCGAACAGGAACTCGAAGACCTCCGTGATCACGTACGGAGGAGCGACGCCCGCCTCGCCGAGGCCCATCGCGCCCAGGCAGCGACGCTTAGGATGCAGCGCGAGCTCGACGCCGAACGAGCCCAACTTGAGCTGACCGTCGAACAAAGGGTGAGGACATCTCTCGATGCCATCCGTGCGCACGCTCGCCGAGATGCGGAAGAAGCCGCCCGCCTACTAATCGTCGAGCGCGACGGCACCATCGCCTCAATGCGGCGCACGATCGACGAACTGCGGCGCCAGGCCGAACAGGGTAGCCAGCGTCGGCAAGGCCAGGCGCTGGAGATCGAGCTTGAGCAGGAGCTCAAGGCCAAATTCCCCGCCGACATCGTCGAGCCGATCCACAACGGCCAGCCAGGGGCCGACATCGTCCAGCAGGTCAACGGCGCCGTCGGCGAAGCCGCGGGACGCGTGGTTTGGGAGCTCAAGCGGACCAAGGCCTGGAACGCCGCCTGGCTTGGAAAACTGCGCGACGACCAGCGCCGCTGCGGCGCGGACGTCGCCGTCATCGTCTCGCAGGCCCTGCCCGAGCGTATCGAGCATTTCGATCAGATCGACGGCGTCTGGGTCGTCTCACCGCGCTGCGCCATCCCGGTCGGCATTGCGCTGCGCCACGGGTTGCTGGAGGTGAATCGCGCTCGGTCGGTCCGCGCCGGCGAGGCCTCGAAGGCCGAGCAGCTCTATCGGCATCTCACGAGCCCTGCCTTCCGCCGTACCGTGGAGGCTTTGGTGGAAAAGTTCGACGACATGCGCGCCGACCTCGAGCGTGAACGCAAGTTCCTGCTCCGGCAATTCGCCAAGCGCGAGACGTTGATCGGGACCTGCGTCGAGCTCACGGTCGGCATGGTCGGGGACCTGCAGGCGATCGCGGGTGCGGGCCTGGCGCCGTTGCTGCTCGAAGCGGAGGACGAGGCGGTCCGGCCGACCGACAGCGAAAGCGATGGCTCGACCATCACCTGAATAAATCTAGGCATCTAGATATCTAGATATTGACTCGGAGGCAGCGGTTTGGTATGAAGATGGCGACGGGACAATCAGAAAGGATGCAGGCGACATGGCCGGCAAGTTCGATCGCGACCAGTTCCAGAGCGGCAACAACACCCGGGTCGGCGCGCAGCCGAGCTTCCGCGGTCCCCGCCTCCACGGGCTCAAGTGCTTCGGGTGGTTCGGGACGGCGCTCGGCGATCACCGTCCCCGCCAGCGCGTTACGTTGACGCGCAGCTTCCACGCGCCGCGGCGGGATTACTGACCGCCGACGAAGTGCTCGCCTGCGACGACCGCACTCGGGCGGCGCAAACGGGCGGAGACGTCGGCGGAGCCCTCGCGAGCCGGGCCCCCTGGCCGCGCCCGCGGGGCGATCTACGCAATGAAATCGGTCGGCCCGCCTCCTGTCGTAGCCGAACCACTACCTCAAAAGCAGAGGAGATTCGAATGACCAACGACGAAACGGACAACGCCGCCGGCGCTCCCTCCGCAAGCTCCACGTTCAATCTTCGAAGGGCTCCTGGTCTTCATGTTCACGATCCGCCGCCACCCGCGGCCAAACGTCGTCGTTTCTCCCAAGGCTAAAGGCGCCCTCCCCGCGCACGGGCCGCTCGCGCGGGACCTCGCCATCCAAGCCGTCCTCGATCCGAGCGTCCACGCCGTCGAGTACCGCCACCGGGTCGTCCATGGCGGTCAGGTCGTCGATGCGCGCTCCCTCGTCGTCGACAAGCCGGGCGGCCGATTCCTCCTCGATCTCACGGGCGAGCATCGATCGCGCGGCGCGCTCGAGACCCGGATTCTCGAGGCCGGACTCGAACGCGATGGTATCCGACGCATCGAGGTCGCCGCCGACACTGTGCGCCGCGAACCGCGCCGCGGAAACGCAAGGGCCGTTTGGGCGCGCCGAGACTTTCCCGTGCCCCACCGCATTCGGTCGCGCCTCCTCGACGCGCTGACCGAACACGGTCCTCTGACCATCGCAGAACTGGAGAACGAGGTCGCGTCGTCCGTCGACGTCGAGGCATCGGTCTACCGGCTGATCTGCGACAATCTCATTGAGATCGACCTCGACGCCGCGCCGCTCGGCGCCGCCACGATGGTCCGGATCCGCCGATAAGGAGTGCTCGTCATGACCACGACGACGAGGCCCGCGGATCTCCTCGCGCGGCGCTATCTCGAGCGGCTGTCGGCGAAGCGGGGCGGGTCTCCGCATTCCGACGACGGGTTCTCGCTCGATCTGACTGCGTCGGCCGTCGATGATCCAGCAAATCCGTCCCGGCCCGCCGCCGTGCGGCCGGACGTGGCGCTCGCCGCGCTGCTGTTCGCGCGCGCGATCGAAAACACCTCGGGACTGGCAGCAGCGCTGCGTGGCGGTAGGTCGGTCATCGTGGTCGGCACGCGCGACCCGCAGCTGGTAGCGCCGGCGTTGGAGGTGCTGGAAACCTGCGTCTTCGATCCCCCCACTAAGATCCGGGCCGAGGGGGATTTCCTCGCCGATATTTCCGGCGGCGTTGTCTTGTTCGGCCGCAACGGTCGCAAGAAAGGTCACAGCCCCGACAGCGGCAATGAGAGGGTGGCCGACTTGGTGCACGGCGGCGCGACCCTCATCGGAATAGCGCCCGAGCCGCGGAGCCACCTGCCGCGCGATTTGATCCGCATTTGCGATTTCGAGCTCACGTTGCCGCACGCGGACGCCTCGGCGCTCGCGTTCGTCATCGAAGCGGTCACGGGGCAGACCGCAAACATCGAAGAGGCGATCGCCGGACAGATCGAGCTCGGCGATCTGCCCCTCGCGATCCGCCCCGGAACGACCGCGACGGCCAGCGTCGAACGGTTGCGAAGGTTGGTAGCCGACAAGAACGCGTTGACCCGTGAGGTGCCGCGCCTGGAGACGCTGCATGGCTTCGGCGGTGCGATGATCTGGGCGCGGAATTTCGTCACCGATCTCCGGCAGCTGAGGTCCACGGGGCGGGTCGACTGGTGGCAGTTGATGGGGAGTACTTCGCTACTCCTGTCGGGCCCGCCCGGCACGGGCAAAACCACGTTCTGTCAGGCCGTCGCGGCCTCGGCGGGCATCGCCATCGTGCAGACCTCGGTCGCGGAATGGTTCAGCCATCCCTACCTGAGCGGCACATTGAACGCAATCAAAGATTGTATCGCCCGCGCGAAGAAGTGCGCGCCGAGCCTGCTCTTCGTCGACGAGGCGTCGGGTCTCGGCGACCGCGCCCGATTGGTCAACGCCGATTACGGACCCTTCTACAGCCAGGTGATTGCGTTGGTCCTCGAATCCTTGACGGAATTGAGGGTGCATCCTGTCGCCGTGATCTTCGCCTGCAACGACCGGGATCATCTCGACCCCGCGATCCGGCGCGCGGGACGTCTGGATACCGCGGTCGAGCTCGCCCTGCCCGATTTCCGCAGCCTCGTGCAAATCTTCGAATCCTATCTTGGCCGCGATGTTCTGACGCAAGCCGAATTGACCTCGGCGGCCTCGCTCGCAGTCGGACGGACCGGCGCCGACGTCCAGGCCTGGGTCAAGCGCGCGCGCGCGACCGCCAGACGTGCGGGCCGCGCGGTATGTCTGGTCGACGTCACCGACGAGATAAAGGCCGTAAGGCCGCCCTTGCCGCGGTGGCTGCGCCGTAACTGCGCGGTTCACGAGAGCGGCCACCTCGTCGTCGGCGTGGCGCTGCGGATGTTCGAGCCCCGGAATCTGTCGATCACGGACGAGGGCGGCATGGCGAGCGTCGAAACGGGGTACGCGCCGCAGACGCTCGCCGAGATCGAAAACTCGATCGTCGCGGCTCTCGGCGGCAGGGCGGCCGAGGTCGTGCTCCTCGGCGAGAAAATGGCGACCGCCGGCGCGGGCGTCGACGACGAACGCCGGCGGAGCGATCTGTCGCTCGCCACGGACGCCGCGCTAAACATCGAGCTGGCCTACGGCATGGGCGAGATGGGGCTGATGCGCTTCTCCGATCGGTCAGCCACGGCGATGATGCACGATCCCAGGATCGCGCGGCTCGTTCGCGATCGTCTGGATCGTTGCTTCGGGCGCGCGAAGAAGCTCGTCGCCGCCAACGCAGGCGCAATCCGCGCCTTGGCCGTAGAGCTCGAAGCCGCGGGCTATCTCGACAACGCAGCGATTGCAGCAGTCCTCGAAAAACATCAGATCGAAGGAGATGTCTGAACGTGATCCTCGTGAAGATTAACTGCTCCCGGGCGTCGTCGGTCGAGTGTTTTGAGCCTCGTAGAAACAGCGATGAAGGAAGACCAATCATTTCTTGCGCAAAGGATCGAGATCCAGACCGTGATTGTAGCTAAGGCCTTTAATCGGCTGACGCAAAAAGTCTAACAAAACTCTGGATTACCGACGCAAAGCTATACCGGAGGCATGATGAAAACGATCAATGCGAAAGACCGGCCGAAGGAACTGAAAAGGCGCGCTCTTGTTCGTGCACTGGCCTGGATGATGGCGGACCGCTTCGTCGATCAGCGCAGACGTGCCTGGCAGGAAGCGTTTCACGCTGCGATCGACGCACAGCGCGAATAGACAACTGCACCCCGGCGAAGATTAGCGTACCAATGATGAAATTAGGCAGACGTGACACTGCTTTCGAGGTCCCTCGGCCTATGGGAGACTTCCCTCACACTCACATCGAAGCGTTTGCATAGACCTCGGCCAAGGATAAGTTGATATCGAGATCAGGAAAGGCGATCACTCCGTCGTCGACAAGTCGTCTCGCCGTCCACTTTCCATCGCGCTTCTCCCAGTGCGCCACCAGGCGGCGATCCGTGCAGACCAACAGGATATGTCTCAGTCCACGCACGCAGCGAAACCGTTGCACTTGCGTGGTGCTTAGTGAAAATCGTTCGTAAAATGTTCGCTGAGCGACAATGATGGGGGCAATCATCGTAGCGCCGACGGCGCTACCACGGAAACCCGCGCACAGATCAGGCATGAGAACTTTGTGGTCGGGGGCTCGTACTCGCGTTCCCTTCAGTCGAATATCGAGAGATTTTTGGCACGCCGAGAGGCCTTCCGCAGCTTTGGCAAAAATACCTTTGGTGTTTTGGGCACCCCGCCTCACCGCCTCTAATGTTTTCTGTCTGTCTCGATTGACGGAAGCGCCCCAAGCGTTGAGATCTTCGACAGGAAGGCCGATCAACATTTCGGGGAACGCCTTACGCCACCTGGCGACCATCTGGTCCCAAACGCCGCTTGCTCCCAAAATCTTCGCTTCGCGCCTGAAATCGCTCCCCTTTTGCCAGGGAGGCGGCATTTTGTGCCAAGCCGCTCCGGACCTAAGCTTGATCAACACTCCATTGACCAATGTGCGCGGGTCTATCGTCTCTCGAAAGTAGCGCGGCCGGAAAAGCTCGGGTGTAATCAGGTCCCTGACGGCCTCAAATTGAGGCGTCGTGACATTAGCCGTGCCGTCTTGTGCCAGCTTCGCAGCAATCATTTGGCCGTTGCCGAACAAGCAGGATTGGCCATTCAATTTCCCACTCGGTCGAAATTTGTCCAGATCGAGTCCCGCCGGCCATTTGGAATCGGCCGCGCTCAGGATCCGAACCATCTCGGCCATCGCACCGACCCTTACGAAGCGAACGATAAGTGCTTCTAGCTCAAGGGGATCGCCAAAGATGGTTGGCAAGCGCTCATGCTCGATCCCCGTCCGGAACTTGAAGATAGCAGCATCTGCGACACGCCTCGTCGGCATCATCGCGGAGACCCTATTGTAACGGACGTTCATGTCCGGAAGATGGTCTTTCAGTAGCTCCCATTGAGCATCGGTCAACGCGTATTCGGCCGATGCTGCGAGAGCTTCGAGCGCGGCTGCTGATTTGGCGTTGGCGCGAAACGCTTGCGTTCCGCGAACCTCTGTTCGGTCGATGACCCAATCCTGTTCGGTCGTCTGATGCGCGCCGGAGACATAGCCATCCACGTCGAGAAAAACCTCGATCTCTGCTCGGCCGGCCAGCACGGTCTCGCGCCGGATAACGACCTTAGGGACCAGAGCGCTAATGATCGTCGTGACCGCAGCATGATCGTCGCCTTGAGGTCGGAACGGAAGCTGTTTTTCGACGATTTCGTAGGCTGCCGCGATCGACGTGAGATTGTTGTCGATGGCGACCGCATTAACGGAAATAACCGGCAACCTAGCAATCTCGATTTTCTTTCGCTTGAGATCGTCCTCCAGCGACTCTACCTTGGCGCGCACGCGATCCGGATCAAAGCCGCTCTTTATTGCGTCTCTGAGGGTTCGGTTGATCTGATGGTCTAACTCGTCGTGCTCGGCTTGCAAGCGGTTTCGATTGAGATTGTCTCGAGCCGCGCGTGCGTCTACACGCTCCAGAAAGTCGGCTTTGAAGTCGTCGTCTTTGCAGAGCGAAAGCGCATGCTTCCGGATGCTCGACACCACGACACGTTGGACGTCTTCGATCGGGATTGCGCTTTGACCAATTCGGCACAAGCAAGCCCCGCGGCTGATCCCTAGCGAACACTGATAAGACGGCGTGGCATCGTTGTGCCAGCAAAAGATAAAAGACTGATTGTCCGGTCGACCCGGACAGTCGCAAACCGGATTCCGGAAAGGATCTGGAATGGGCGCTGTGCGGACCCTGACGGTGCCACGACGGTTCTGGCTTCGCGCCATGGCCACCGCAAGGAAATCTTCCTCTTCTATGATTGCGTAATCCGAATTGTATCCGACGATCCATTCGGACGCCTGACGTTTGGTTCGTCCTCTAACGTCTTTCGTCCTCACACTGAAGTCGCCGGGTATCAAAGGCGCTTCCTCGTCGACTACCCGCTTCGATTCCTGATCGGTCACCCGATAATTGATAACTCCGATGTAGATCAAGTTCGAACGGATCGCGGCGACTTGCGCTGCTGTCCATTGCGTGCTGCCGTTGGGAGAGATGAATCCTTCGAGCTCGAGTTGATTGGCCGTTTCGCGATCGGTATTTGTTTTTGCGAGCTCGAACAGCCTTTCGACCGCCGGAGCTTTCTGTTCACAGATGACAGGGAATCCGGGTCGCGTTCCCTTTTTGAACGCGAACGGCTTTTTTCCCGGAATGCCTCCTTCGCGGACGAGATTGTAGACGCCGTCGCTCATGGATTCCCAGCGACGGCTCTGGTCAGCTTCGGCTCGCTTCGCCTCGTCGACAAATTCCTGGCGACTGACGGCACGATCTAAATTCCAAATATGAAGGCGGACGCCAAACGCCTCCAAGGTTTCTCCGATTCGGGTTGCGTCCCACGTATGACGGGACAGTCGGTCGAAAGCCTCGATGACGATATCGCTGACCTTCTTCTTCATGACCAATTCCATCATGGTCATGGCGTCCGGTCGATCCCTTAGGCGCCTACCGCTGTATCCCTTATCGGCGAGGATCTGAATATTATGGTCGGGGAGCTTATGTTTTTTGATGTATCCGCAGCACCTATCCTTCTGGCGTTCGATGCTCCGCAACTTCTGTTCGAGAGTCGAGAAGCGGGCGTAGATGATGGTAAGTTTTGTTTCCGGCAACTTTTGCCAAATACCGCCTGCCTCGTTTGCTTCAGCTAGTAGCTTTCGCTGCTCCTTCCCAAACTTGGGCAAGCGCGTGCTGGACTGAGGACCCGGCTCTGACACCGTCCGGGAGCTGGCGTGCATCGTGCGCTTCAAGCAACAGGTTCCACGTGTAAAACAGACCTGTTTAATTAGACGTATTCATCTGAATGTCAATGCCTGGCTAACCTCAAGGCTTTTCAGCAGGTTGAATAGGGGTCCGCCTCGTGCGCGCGATCACGAATGGTGGGGCCTGAGATTCCATGCTGAAGGTCGACAGCATGTTGAAAATACGGCGAGGATTTATGTGCAATCGTGTGAGTTGCGTGACGATAATATGCTCAAAAAAACAATACCTTGCGAGATTGGCATCGCCTATCCGAATTTTGCAATGGTGCCGATAAGCCGTCCCACGACGTTCGGTAACCGCGCCGCGGCTCGGTTCGGGATTTTTACGATTTCGAGTTTCTTGCCGGAGCTCACGAGATAGTCCGTGTCCTCCCCAACATCAGAGAAGGATTTGGTGACGAAGACGCGTCTGTATTTCGCGTACTTCGGATCTGCTACATCGACCAAGACAGAGAAAAATTCGTCTTCCCAGTCGGCAACACGTGGGAATTGAATAGTCGATTTCGGTTTGAGTTTGGTCAGATCTCCTCGACCTTCTATCAAGGAGGACCAGAGATACTCCGGCACGGGGATCGTCCCCTTTCGCCTACCCGTTTCTAGGTGGGTTGGCGGCCCATGATACGTGGCTGCCAACTGCGCTGCCGCGGCGCCTAAGTACTGCATAGGATCGTCAATGATTTTATGGATGTTTCTGTCGATTTCCTTGCCGAGGCCAGAGGGCAATTTGCCAAGCAGCAGCCAATCGTATGAAACGCGGAAGTCGTGTGCGTAGGATTCGAGAAGCCCTTCCCCGATGCCGTTGCTTCCGTTTTCGTGTTTCAGGTACGTGGGCGTGCGGATCCCGAGCGACTTTGACGCGGCGATCGCGCTCGAAAACCCGCGAAGGATTCGAGCGCACTTTAGCCGCCTTGCGATGGCTAATCGCGGTGAGGTCGTAATCCGGCGTGCCTCGTCCAACTGTCGATCGACCGTCGCCCAATCGGGATTTAAGATGGTAGACTTCGCGACTCCGAAGGAAGCGGCATAAATCCTGGCGTCTGCATCCGGAATTTTTCGGGCTCCGCTTTCGTGAGAACGATAGCGGCCGACTGCCCATCCAAAATGGGCTGCGGCTCCAGCGGCGGTCTCAAATCCGGCCGCCTTACGGGCAGCCTGAAGAGCCACGTGGACCGCGGGAACATCATAGTTGGCCGGCAAACAAGCACCTGCGCTGTTGAGATCGCAACTTACTCTTTACGCCTCGGGGGAACAATCAGCTTGCCAGACGAAGACAGCGTGACTTTTTGCCCGGCGTTGAGCGGCTGCCCGGCGGCGGGAATGGACGCCTCAGCCGCGCCCCAGCTGTACAAGAAAATGGATCTTCCGACCAACGTGCACGCAAATCCAGTCCCAACGATCGGCAAGGATTGGTTCACCTCGTTGGTTCTGATCCCGATGGCGAGGATGAGTTGTTTCTGACGGCACGATCATTGGTCTAGTGGCCTGACTGTCGCCGTTGACGAGTATGCGAGAGTTCCAGGATGAACGTCTAGTCATCTCGACGCGGGACGAGCGGCTCGTACCACGTCCACGTTGCCATCATTGGTCTCGTAACCTGATGCCATGAAACGGAGATTCCGCTCTCCACATCCGCGTAGCCGTTTCGGCTGGTTTTTCGTTGCTCGCCGGGCTTTAGGATCCGATATTGAAATCGGCCCGCGCCTCGTATGCCGGACTTGTTCAATCTCGATTGGGCACACGCGTGACGAAGCTGAACCTCAAGACCATCAACGCGCACTTTCCCGAGCATCGCGCTGCGCGGTCAGCGGATGCAGTCGACTGCCTCGAAACGGAGATTGCGGCCGGCCGCGTTCCGAACGCGTCTTTCGTGAAATCGAAAGAGGCCATCAACCACGCCGTTTCAGATGCCGTCCAGGAGTTCAGCAGGCGTCACGGGCAGTCTATGCAGTTCGACGTCCTCGTGCTCGGAGCCTACCACCTGCCCGCTGCTCACAAGGAGGCGGTTCGGGCGTGCGCGGGGGGCCGCGCCGGCTTCCTTGCCGATCTTCTGCCTCTACACGAGCTTCTGCAGAGCGCGAAGCCGCTCATCGTGAAGCGTTCGGACGGCGCCGCGAGCGGCACCATCGCAGCACCCAAGCGCGGGGCCATGACATGCCAAGTCTGCGGGCGGTTGATATTTGCCGCGACTGGTTCGATTGCGCATCATGGTTACCGCCGTCCGTGGGGAGGAGGACAGACTTCTTCGTGCGAAGGCGCCATGTGTGCGCCGTTCGAAGCCAACCGCTCACGGTTAGGCCGCCTGATCGAAGAGCTTCGTGCCGACGTAGCTGCGAGCCTTCGTATCCTCGAGGACGTCGATGCCGAGCGATCCCCGGTCCTTGTCTCGGTGGCGGACCGGACGATGCCGCTTGGCAGCGACGGCCGCCGGCCCACGCGGAAAGTGCCAGTCACGCGGGTCACCTTCGAGGAAGCCAAAGCTCGCGGCGACGTTGACTTTCTTGTGGCGAGTTTTGATGCCCTGAAAACCAGCCATGTCCGCGGCCATCGCCATGCGATCGAGAAGCTTCAAGCTGAGATCGATGTGCAGACCCAGCGGTTCGAAGGATGGGTCCCGACACACCGCTGGGAATCCGAGCGGGGAGCGTGGAGCCCGCTGGTAGGTGCCGCATGAGACCGCCGGCCGCAAGGACGTAAACACGGCGACAGTTAGCCTTCGGGCGCAGCACGAAAGCAAGGCTTCAAACTCATGACGAAGAACATCTTGGCAAAGGCGCCCGAGCCGACCTCGGACGCGCTCGAACCGATCGCAGAAATCGGCTGGAGCCGCGAACTGGTCAGGCTGATCGCCAAGGACGTCGGGGAAGCCGTCGCCACGCACATTGAGTTGATGTACCCGAGCGCGGTGGCCGCCACACCGTCGACGTTCAAGACGTCGGTGAGAAACTGCGTGTTCAACGAAATCATGGCGGCGGTCGACGTGAGCGATGCCGGCCGGATCGAGGCGCGCCTCAAGGATAGGCAGGCGTCGCGCCGCAGGCTGAAGGCGGCGTACCGCAAGCTGCGCGAGACGGACGAGGCGTCGGCCGACTAGGGCCGGCCGACGCGCAGAATGTCCATTGATGCTGGTGTACCTCCGCTCCGGGAAGCACGGAACGTCCAAAAAGGAGTAGCTCGCGGGACCAGAACCCGCGGCCCATTCTCGGACGCCTCCTACTAGCCAACGCGACTTTTCGGCTAGGGGCAGGCGCCAAGCGGGTGGACAGCCCGCAGCGCTACGGGAGCGCGAGGGCGGCGCTTCCGGGGGAGCTGGTTCACGCATTCATCGATAGGAAGAGGCGGTCTTGGGATGCGTCCGGCAACCCAGCCAGGCGGCAGAGCGTCAGCCGTGGTCACCTTCAGCCGCTTCGCGAACTCTCGCTGCGCCAGCGTGGCGGGATCGAACATCTTTGAGCCGGCCATCGCGGTGCAATTTGAAAATCCACCTCGATAGTTCGCGAGTGTGCACTGTCGGCCATCAACGTGCGTGATCGGTCGCTGGCGTATATTCGACGTGTATTCAACGAGCGCGGCGCCGATCGGCTAAGGCGTTGTTATTGCTGGCGCTCCCCAGGGGAATCGAACCCCTGTTTCAGCCTTGAGAGGCCGAAGATGAGGTCGAAGGCTATGAGCGGCCCGCCGAGAAAGCCCCCGCGTGCTGCTACGGCTGAGGCATTGGCTTCCTGAGGCGACCGGCCGTTCCTGTCAGGACTTTGAGACCTGCGGTAGGTAGATGGCTTGCGCTTAGGTTCATAAGGGAACGAGCAGAAACGTGGTACCAAGCGTGGTACTTAAAAGTGCCGGAGTCAGCTTGTCGATGTAAGTTGCTGATATTGTTGGTAGCGGGGGAGGGACTCGAACCCCCGACCCCAGGATTATGATTCCCGTGCTCTAACCAGCTGAGCTACCCCGCCACAGGGATCGCGGAGGCCGAAACGGCCGATCTCGCGAACGCGCGGCATATAATGAGGGGGGCGGTGGGAAGTCAAGCCAAGGTCGCTTGAGATGTGACTTGGCTGATTTGGCAGCGGAATCCGACCTTTGGCCACCGGACTCGTGGAGAGTCCCCCTCACCCGGAATCCGCGCCTTGCGCGGATTCCGGCCTCTCCCCGCGGGCGGGGAGAGGCGAAGGAAGAAATCCCCTATTTCGGCCGGACCGTCTGGTCGCCGCCGGGGCTGCCGGGGGGCGGGACGACGGGCATGCTGCCGTCGGTGCTCGGCGCCGGAGCGTGCATTTCGGGGTCCACGCCGGCGGGTGGGCAGAGCACGCCGTCGGATTTTGCGAGCTTGTCGCCGAGCGGTTCCCGAGACTGGCCGGTGGTGGTGCCGTCCGGCGCGGTGGCGCGGTTCGGGCGGTCCTGCGGGGCGCAGTCGGCGACGTGTTGCGGGGATGGCGGCGCGGTCGTTTGCGGCGGCGTCGCCGGGGCGGGCGGGGCCTGCGCGATCGCAGGCCCAAAGGCTGCGATCACGAGGCTTGCCAGGATGATGTTTGCTGTCGTGCGCATGGGAGGGAAACGCGCGGAGCCCGCGCGCTGTTCCCACCCAAAAGCGCGATGTGATCGCGCTTTCGTCTTCGTTTTGAGCATGATCTGATCGGAAAACCGCTTCACACTTTTCCGGATCATGCTCGACATTACGATTTGTGGTAGCGGATCAGCGAGAAGTGCCCCATCGGCGGCATGGGGCGGCGCTCTGCCAGGGTGACGCCGCCGTGCTTGGCGGCCCAGTTCACCAGGCGGGCCCACGGGAATTCCGGGCGCCACCCGAGGCGACGGGCGAGCGGCGCGAAGGCGAGCTCGGAGAGCTTGCGCAGGCCCTTTTCCGCGCCGATGTGGTTGACCAGGATCAGCTCGCCGCCGGGCTTGAGCACGCGCACGAATTCGTCGAGCGTGCCTTCGGGATCGGGCACGGCGGTGATGACATATTGCGCCACCACGGCGTCGAAGGAGGCGTCGGGAAACGCAAGGTTCTTCGCGTCCATCACCGAGAGCACTTCGACATTGGAGAGGCGCATGCTCCGCACGCGTTGTTGCGCCTTGCGCAGCATCGGCTCGGAGATGTCGACGCCGCAGATCTTCGTGGTGCGCGAATAATCCGACAGCGAAAGACCGGTGCCGACGCCGACGTCGAGGATGCGGCCGCCGATGCGGTCGGCCTCCGCGATGGTCGACTGCCTTCCGGCATCGAACACCTTGCCGAATACGAGATCATAGACCGGCGCCCAGCGGCCATAGGCCTTCTCGACCCCGGCCCGCGAGATGTCTGCTGCCATGCCCCCTGCCCCGGAATTTTTTAGCCGCGGACCGCCTCGACGAGCGGCCTCGCCGTGCTCGTAGCGACCTTTGCGGCAGCGCTCTGGATGAAGCCGCCGCCGAGCACGCGCGCCTGCCCGCTGGCTGCGTCGTAGAACACGCAGGCTTGTCCCGGCGAGACGCCCTCTTCGCCGGCGACGAGCTCGACCTCGTAATGACCGTTTGCACCGCGCAGCCACGCCGGCTGCGGCGCGCGAGTGGATCGCACGCGGACGAACAGCTCGAGGCCGGCTCCGATGGCGCTGTCGATATCGCCGCCGCCGATCCAGTTGACGTCGCGCAAGGTGATGCGATGCATCTTCAGAGCCTCACGCGGGCCGACGACGACGCGGCGATTGGCGGCATCGAGCCGCACCACGTAAAACGGCGCGGCGGCCGCGATCCCGAGGCCGCGGCGCTGGCCGATGGTGAAATTGGCGATGCCGTGATGCTGGCCGAGCACGCGGCCGTCGAGATCGACGATGTCACCAGGGTCCATCGCGTTCGGACGCAGGCGCGTGATGATGTCGGTGTAGCGGCCCGTCGGCACGAAGCAGATGTCCTGGCTGTCGTGCTTGTCGGCGACGGACAGACCAAAGCGGCGCGCGAGCTCGCGCGTCTCGGGCTTGGTCATGTCGCCGAGCGGGAAGCGCAGGAAGTCGAGCTGCTCCTGCGTGGTCGCGAACAGGAAATAACTCTGGTCGCGATCGGCATCAGCAGCGCAGACCAGCGCGCGCGAGCCGTCCTCGCGGCGGCGCGAGGCGACGTAATGGCCGGTGGCGAGCGCCTGGGCGCCGAGCTCGCGCGCTGTCTTGAGGAGGTCGCGGAATTTGACTGATCGGTTGCACTCGATGCACGGCACCGGCGTCTCGCCGAGCGCGTAAGAGTCGGCAAAGTTGTCGATGACGGACTCGCGAAAGCGGTCCTCGTAGTCGAGCACGTAATGGGGAATGCCGAGCTTGGCCGCGACGTCGCGCGCGTCGTGGATGTCCTGGCCGGCGCAGCAGGCGCCCTTGCGGTGGGTGGCCGCACCATGATCGTAGAGCTGGAGCGTGATGCCGACGACGTCGTAACCCTCGGCCTTGAGCAGCGCAGCCGTCGTCGAGGAGTCGACGCCGCCCGACATGGCAACGACGACCCTGGTATCCTCAGGACGGCCTTCGAGATCCAGACTGTTGAGCATGGGCTTAAGCTGACGTGACGGCGGCGTTTCCCGCGATTCCTGTTGCGCTTCCCGATCGCTTGGACCGGGACGGCAGCGGTCCCCGGGAACCCCTTGGTTCCCTCGGGGGCACTGGCTGGCCCGGTCGAAAGCGGCTGAGAGCACCCTTTAATATAGGCGGCCTTCCGGTGAAGCAATCATGCCGGCCCCGCGCTTTCAGGCAATTCTTGCCGGGGCGGCAGAAATGACGGGGCCAGAGGCGGGGTGGTGGCGGCCGGGATAATTGAGTAAATAATTGATTCTACTATATAATTTTTCAGCGCGAGGGATTGGCCCGCTCCTTGCTGATCTCCTGACCCGAAGATGTTTTCAAGGGGTCGCCTGTGGTCGGTAGTACATCAGACGTAGCGGCAAGTGCGCAGGTCTCCAGCGTGCAGCAGAAGCCTGCCCGGCCGCAGACCAAGGACCAGGCGCCGAGTTCCTCCTTCGGCGACCTGGTCGACAGCAACACCCAGGCCATCAGCAACAGCGCCCAATCCTCCAGCCAGGACAACGCGCCGCGGCACAGCGACGCGTCGTCCACGTCGTCGTCGTCCTCCTCGTCGGACCGGAGCAACAGCTCCTCGACCGACCAATCCTCGCAGAGCAAGGCGAGCGACGACACGAATTCCCAGGCAACGACGGCCGCCAGCGACACGTCGGCCGCTCCGGCCAAGGCCGATGGCAAGGCCAAGGACAAGGCCGACGCTTCCACCGCCAAGTCGGGCGATAAGTCGGGCGACACCAAGGACGGCACCAAGGACACCAAGACCGACAGCACCGACGGCCTCGCCGCCGCGGTGGACGCCTCGGCCGCCGCGCAGACCGCGACGCCGGCCGCAACGCCCGATCCGACCGCCGTTCCGGTTGCCGCGCCCGCGGTGCCGGTCGACCCGAATGCCGCGGCGAACCAGGCCGCCAACGCTGTTTCTTCGCCGCTGACGATTGCAGCTGCCGGCATCGCCGCCAGCGCCTCGACCACGGCGCAGATCGCCGGCACCAAGACGGACGCGTCCGGCAAGATCGCCAAGACCGGCGATGGCAAGACCACCGATGCGAAGGCCGCACTCACCGAGGTGGCGGTTGCGAACACCGACGGCACCGCAACCGATGTCACGGCGAAGGCCGCGCAGGTCACCGCGGTCGACCAGGGCACGCCGAAGACCTCGTTCAAGGCGGTCGCGACTGCGCAAGGCCAGACCGACGTCTCCAATATCGGCCAGGACGCCGGCAACACCGCACAGGCCGCGACCACGGCCCAAAATCCCGCAACCGCGACGATCGCGGCGACCAACGCCGCCGCGCATCCGCAAGGCTCAAAGCCGCAGACTGACGCGGCCGCGACCGACGCGAAGGCCGATGCGGCCAATCGCACCGCTGACGCCGTGCCGGCCGCGCCCACCACACATGCGCATGCCGATACGCAAGCGGTTGCCGCTGCGACCACCGACGTCAGCACGCAGGCAGCGAACGCCGTGCAGACGCCGCTGACCACGACGACATCGATGGCCACCGCTTCCACCGCGACACTCACCGCGACCGCGGCCAATCCGAACGCCGTGCCGATCGCCGGCATCCCGGTCGAGATCGCCGCTGCCGCGCGCGCCGGAAAGACTCGCTTCGACATCAGCCTCGATCCTGTCGATCTCGGCCGTATCGACGTCCGCATCAATGTCGACCGCAACGGCCAGGTCACTTCGCATCTCACCGTCGAGAAGCCGGAGACGCTGCAGATGCTGCGGCAGGACGCGCCGCAATTGCAGCGGGCGCTCGACGATGCCGGCCTCAAGACCGGCAGCAACGGGCTCTCCTTCAGCCTGCGCGACCAGAACTCGTCGGGCCAGAACGCCGGCCAGAACAACGACAATGGCAGCAATTCGCGCCGGCTGATCATCAGCGAAGACGATCAGGCCGCGAGCGCCCCCGTCGGCCGCAGCTATGGCCGCATGCTCGGATCGAGCAGCGGCGTCGATATCAGAGTGTGAGGAGTATCAGGCAATGACCACCACGAATGCCGCCACCGCACCGTCAGTCGTCTCCGGTACGACGCCGACCTCGTCATCGTCCTCGTCGAGCTCGAGCCTGAGCTCGTCCACGGGCGCAACGCTCGCCGGCAACTTCCAGACCTTCCTGACGCTGCTGACCACGCAGCTGCAGAACCAGAATCCGCTCGATCCGCTCGACACCAACCAGTTCACCCAGCAGCTGGTGCAGTTCGCCGGCGTCGAGCAACAACTGAAGACCAACGACTCGCTGTCGCAGCTCGTCACCTTGCAACAGACCACGCAGGCGACGCAGGCGCTGGATTTCGTCGGCAAGACCGCGGTGGTCGACGGCACCACCGCGACGATGTCGCAGTCCTCGGTGACCTGGCACCTCAACGTGCCCTCCAGCGCCACGGTCAATATCTCCATCGCCAATTCCACCGGCCAGACCGTCTTCACCGGCCAATATACCGCCGGCCAAGGCAGCGACATTCCCTTCACCTGGAACGGCCAGGGCAACGACGGCACACAATGGCCTGACGGCAAGTACACCATCACGGCGACCGGCAAGGACGCCTCGGGCAATTCTGTCGGCGTCGCCGCGCAGGTGCAGGGCACGGTGAGTTCCGTCGACCTGACCCAATCGCCACCGCTGCTCTCGATCGACGGCAACAGCTACACGCTGAGCCAGGTGAAGAGCGTGGTGGCGGCCAGCAGCAGCAGCGGCAGCTGAGGCAGAGGCTGAATAGTGCTTCTACAAACTTGGTGTCGTCCTGGCGAAAGCCAGGACCCATAGCCACCGAAGATCGTTTCAAGGCGAGGATGTAACCCCACGTCTTCGTCAAACTACTCCTTGGGGTCATGGGTCCTGACTCTCGTCAGGACGACAATTGAGGCCCTTGCGACGTCAACGCAGGCCCCGTTCGTTAGTAAAGTATTTACGAAGACCCCGCTCAGCCGGCTGAAAGCGCGTTCTCAGCCCGCCGGGCCGGCTTCGTTCCAGCCGGATTCAACGAGAATTGTATTGAAGCCTTAGGCTTAGCGGATTTTTAAGCCGGCACGCGTAGGGTTACGGCGTGAGTTCAGTGGTTGAGAGTTTGTGAGTACGCCATGACAGAACCCCATCGCCCGAGGGTAAAATACGTCATCGGGCCGGACGGCAGTCCGCTGACGATTGCAGATCTGCCCGCACCCGGCACCAAACGCTGGGTCATCCGACGCAAGGCCGAAGTCGTAGCCGCGGTTCGTGGCGGACTTCTCTCGCTCGAGGAGGCCTGCAGCCGTTATACCCTGACGGTCGACGAATTCCTCTCCTGGCAGTTTTCCATCGACCAGCACGGTCTGGCGGGTCTTCGCACCACCCGCATCCAGCAATATCGCCAGTAAGCGATCCGGAAATCTGCTGCTTTTGACGAAAATCGGCCTCGCCCCGCGAGGTCGATTTTTTTCATATTTGCGTTTGGCGCGACTTTTGTCCGAGCTCTTAACCTTCGTTAACCATATCGAAACCATCACCTAGGCAATAATTGCCCAGTCGGCCTTTCCAGTGAAAGCAGCCGAATCTGTCGGGGCGGTTGCTTGCAAGGTCTTGCGGACTTCTTAAAGGGTATTGGCGCCGCCCGGTTCGGGGCGATGATCGCGGTCACCGCCGCGCTCGTCGGCTTCTTTGCCTTCGTCATCATGCGCGTCACCACGCCGCAGATGACGACGCTGTTCACCGACCTCAGCGTCGAAGATTCTTCCAGCATTATCAAAGACCTGGAACGCCAGGGCATCCAGTTCGAGCTGCGCAATGAGGGCACCATCATCATGGTGCCGAAGGACAAGGTCACTCGCCTGCGCATGAAGCTCGCCGAGGGCGGCCTGCCCAAGGGCGGCGGCGTCGGCTACGAGGTGTTCGACAAGTCGGATGCGCTCGGCACCACGTCTTTCGTCCAGAACATCAACCATCTGCGAGCATTGGAGGGCGAGCTCGCCCGCACCATCCGCGCCATCGACCGGATCCAGGCCGCCCGCGTCCATCTGGTGCTACCCGAGCGCCCGCTGTTCGCGCGCGAGGCGCCGGAGCCGTCGGCCTCGATCGTGGTGCGGGTCCGAGGCTCGCTCGAAGCCCAGCAGATCCGCGCCATCCGCCACCTCGTCGCCTCTGCCGTCAACGGCCTGAAGCCGCAGCGGGTCTCCATCGTGGATGAGGCCGGCCAGCTGCTCGCCGACGGTGCCCAGACCGATCCGGAGCAGGCTGCAGGCGACGACCGGCGCGTCGCCTTCGAAAAGCGGCTGCGCAAGCAGGTCGAGGACATCGTCTCCTCCGTGGTCGGCTCCGGCCGCGCCCGCGTCCAGCTCTCCGCGGATTTCGACTTCAACAAGATCACCCAGACCTCGGACAAGTTCGATCCCGAAGGCCGCGTGCTGCGCTCGACCCAGACCCGCGAAGAGCAGAGCATGACCGCCGACAACAACGGCCAGGTCACGGTCAACAACGAGCTCCCCGGCCAGCAGCAGAACAGCGGCGTGGCAGCGAAGGACCAAAGCAAGAAGAGCGAAGAAACCAACAATTACGAGATCTCCCGCACCACCAAGACCGAGGTGACCGAGGCCGGAAGAGTCAATCGCATCTCGGTCGCGGTGCTGGTCGATGGCATCTACACCAAGAACGACAAGGGCGAACTCGCCTACACGGACCGCACCAAGGAGCAGCTCGACCGCATCGCCACCCTGGTTCGCTCGGCGATCGGCTTCGATCAGAAGCGGGGCGACCAGGTCGAGGTCGTCAATCTGCGCTTTGCCGACGCCCCCTCCACCACCCCGATCGCCGAACCGTCTGGCTTCCTCGGCATGCTGCAGTTCACCAAGGACGACATCATGTACTTCGTCGAGCTCGGCGTGATGATGATGCTCGGCCTGGTCGTGATGTTCATGGTGATCCGTCCGCTGGTGAAGCGCATCCTCGCCTCCGACGAGGTCGCGGCCGCCATCAGCGGCGTCCTGGCGGGCCCCGCAGCTTCCGAAGAGGCTGCACCGGCCGGCGGCCAGGCGCTGATACCGAGCGGCACCGCGAGCGCGATCGACGTCGCCACCGTCCAGGGCCAGGTCCATGCCCAGTCCGTTCATCGCGTCGGCGAGCTCGCCGAGCGCAACCCCAACGAAACCGTCGCCATCATCCGTCAATGGCTGACCGAACCCGCGAAATGATCGAGTGAACTGACATGGCCGGCAATCTGCAAAACGCCAACTCGAACGACATCACCAGCGTGATCTCCACGCTTGGCCAGCGCGCGGGCAGCCGGGCGAGCAGCGGCAAGACCGAGGTCGTGGCAGGGCCGAAGCGCGCCGCGATCCTGATGCTGGCGCTCGGCGAGCAATATGGCGGCAAGATCTGGTCGCTGCTCGACGATGACGAGGTACGCCAGCTCTCGCTGGAAATGTCGACGCTCGGCACCGTCGAGGTCGACACGGTCGAGGACATGCTGCTCGAATTCGTCTCGCGCATGTCGGCCTCCGGCGCGCTGATGGGCAATTTCGACGCCACCGAGCGACTGCTGCAGCAATATCTTGCGCCCGAGCGCGTCAACGGCATCATGGACGAGATCCGCGGCCCTGCGGGGCGCAACATGTGGGAGAAGCTCTCCAACGTACAGGAAGAGGTTCTCGCCAACTACCTCAAGAACGAATACCCGCAGACCATCGCGGTGGTGCTGTCGAAGCTGAAGCCGGAGCATGCCGCGCGCGTGCTCGGCATCTTCCCCGAAGACCTCGCGCTCGACGTCGTCAACCGCATGCTGAAGATGGAAGCGGTGCAAAAGGAGGTGATCGAGAGCGTGGAGAAGACGCTGCGCACCGAGTTCATGTCGAACCTGTCGCAGACCCGCCGCCGCGACGCCCACGAGGTGATGGCGGAAATCTTCAACAATTTCGATCGCCAGACCGAAACCCGCTTCATCACCTCGCTCGAAGAGGACAACCGCGAATCCGCCGAGCGCATCAAGGCGCTGATGTTCACCTTCGACGACCTCGTGAAGCTCGATTCCGGTTCGGCCCAGACGTTGATGCGCAACGTTGACAAGGACAAGCTCGGCGTGGCGCTGAAGAGCGCCAACGAGGACGTCCGCAACTTCTTCTTCGGCAACATGTCCTCGCGCGCCGCCAAGATGCTGCAGGACGACATGGCGGCAATGGGACCGGTCCGCCTGCGCGACGTCGACGAGGCCCAGGCGCTGTTGGTCAACCTCGCCAAGGACCTCGCCGCCAAGGGCGAGATCATGCTGACCAAGAACCGCGCTGACGACGAGCTGGTATACTGATGGGCGCCCCGGCCAAATTCCTGTTCGATACCGATTTCGCCGCGCCCGACCGGACGCGCGAAAAGGCCGCAACCGCGGCAGAGATCGCGCAAAAGGTCGCGGAAGCCGAAGCGCGCGCCTATCAGGACGGTTTTGCGGCGGGCCAGCGCGAGGCCAAGGCGGAAAGCGACCGCCGCGTCGCCCTCGCCATGGAAGAGATCAACATTGCGGTCCGTGGCATTGCCGCAGGCATCGGCAACATCGAGAGCAAGATGGAGACCGAGGCGGTCGACGTCGCGGTCGCGGTGGCGCGAAAGCTGTGCGCCGACCTGGTTGCCGCCGAGCCGCTTGGCGAGATCATGGCGCTGGTGAAGGACTGCTTCTCGCACCTGGTCGCGACTCCGCATCTCGTGGTCCGCATCAACGACGCGCTCTACGACGTCGCTCGCGAGAAGATGGAGCGGCTCGCCAAGCAGAGCGGCTTCGAAGGCCGGCTGGTGATCCTGGCCGAGCCCGAAATTGCCACCGGCGACTGCCGGATCGAATGGGCCGATGGCGGCGTCGTGCTGGAACGCAGCGCAATCGCGGCCAAGATCGACGACATGGTCGGACGCTATATCGCGTCCCGCAAGGGGAACTAAGCCATGAGCGAGAACGACGGACAGGTCCCGCTGCCCGATCTCAACGGCCCGTTGCCGCCTGCCGGCGCCGACGTCGGCTACAACGAGGACGAATATGCCTCGCGCGTCGCCGCCGATCTCGAAGCCGTCTTCGACGTGCCGGTGCAGGTCTCGGCCGTGCTCGGCCGCTCCAAGATGGATGTCGGCGAGTTGCTCAAGCTCGGACCGGGCACCGTGCTCGAGCTCGACCGCCGCGTCGGCGAGGCGATCGACATCTACGTCAACAACAAGCTGGTCGCCCGCGGCGAAGTCGTCCTCGTCGAGGACAAGCTCGGCGTGACCATGACCGAAATCATCAAGACCGAACGCAGCTAGTAGCGCAAGAATAGACGCGCGGCAGCGCGACCAGACGGACAGGAGACTGACATGCGGCTTCTCATCGTTGGCACATTGAAGGGCCAGCTCACCACCGCCACCAAGATCGCGATGGAGAATGGCGCCACCGTGACCCATGCCGAGGATCACGAGCAGGCGATGCGCGTGCTGCGCGGCGGCAAGGGCGCAGACCTCCTGCTGGTCGATGTCGCCCTCGACATTCGCGACCTCGTGATGCGGCTCGAGGCCGAGCATATCCACGCTCCGATCGTCGCCTGCGGCATCACCAACGATGCCCGCGCCGCGGTCGCCGCGATCCACGCCGGCGCCAAGGAATACATCCCTCTGCCGCCGGATCCGGAGCTGATCGCAGCGGTGCTGGCCGCCGTCGCCAACGATTCCCGCGAACTGGTCTATCGCGACGACGCGATGGCGCGGGTGATCAAGCTCGCCCAACAGATCGCAGGCTCCGATGCCTCGGTGATGATCACCGGCGAATCCGGCACCGGCAAGGAAGTGCTGGCGCGCTACGTCCACACCCGCTCGGCCCGCGCCAAGCGTCCGTTCATCTCGATCAACTGCGCCGCGATCCCCGAGCATCTCCTGGAGTCCGAGCTGTTCGGCCACGAGAAGGGCGCCTTCACCGGGGCGATCGCCCGCCGCATCGGCAAGTTCGAGGAAGCGACCGGCGGCACGCTGCTGCTGGACGAAATCTCCGAGATGGACGTCCGCCTGCAATCGAAACTGCTGCGCGCCATCCAGGAACGCGTGATCGACCGCGTCGGCGGCACCAAGCCGGTGCCGGTGGACATCCGCATCATCGCGACCTCGAACCGCAACCTCGCCGACGCGGTGCGCGAAGGCACGTTCCGCGAGGACCTGCTGTTCCGCCTCAACGTCGTGAACCTGAAGATCCCGCCGCTGCGCGAGCGTCCCGCCGACATCATGGAGCTCGCCCAGCATTTCGTGAAGAAATACGCCGAGGCCAACGGCGTGCCGATGCGCCCCATCTCGGCCGAAGCCAAGCGCGTGCTCTCCACCAACCGCTGGCAGGGCAACGTTCGCGAGCTGGAAAACACCATGCACCGTGCGGTGCTGATGGCGCAGGGCGACGAGATCGGCCCCGATGCGATCCTCACCCCGGATGGCGACCGCCTCGACCTCGCCAAGACGCCGCCCGCCGTGGCGCATGCCACCATGGCCGCCGAGCAGGTGACGCGCGCGCTGGTGGGCCGCACCGTCGCCGACGTCGAGCGCGATTTGATCCTGGAGACGCTCAAGCACTGCCTCGGCAATCGGACCCATGCCGCCAACATCCTCGGCATCTCGATCCGCACGCTGCGCAACAAGCTCAACGAATATGCCGACGGCGGCATCCCGGTCACGCCGGCCGGCACGCCGGGTGAGTATCCGCGGATGCCGATGATCGGGGCGTAGGGCCCCTCAGAACATAAAGCTGACGAACGAATGCCCGGGTCAGTCCCGGGCATTTTCTTTTGGAGGCTCACCCGCCCGCCACACCCTCGATGTCGTCCTGGCTTTCGCCAGGACGACGATGAGGGTCTCAACTCGCAGCACGCGACATGGCCGCACCGCATCCGGCGACTAGGTCATCGCCGCGCGAGGCCCTATAACGCTCGCGAGAACCACGCGAGGAAACACATGTCTGAAGCTCAAATCACCGATTGGCTGGCGTCGCAGCGGCAGGCGATGATCGATCTGTTGCGCGACGTCGTGAACATCGATTCCGGATCCTATGACAAGGAAGGCGTCGATGCGGTCGGTGCGCGGTTCGAGCGGCACTTTGCCGAGCACGGCATTCCGTTCCGGCGCGAGAGCCACGGCACGTTTGGCGATGCCATCCATGCCGAAGTGGCCAAGCCGGGAAGCAACGAGAAGCCGGTGCTGTTGATGGGGCATCGCGACACCGTGTTCGGCAAGGGCGAGGCCGGCAAGCGCCCGTTCACGATCAAGGACAAGCGCGCCTATGGGCCCGGCGTCGCCGACATGAAGGCCGGCGTTGTGATGAACATCTTCGTGGCCACCGCCTTCCACAAATTCGGCGGCAACCCGCATCCGATCAAGCTGCTGATCACCTCGGACGAGGAGATCGGCTCGCCCTCCTCGCGGCCGGTGATCGAACGCGAGGGGCGCTCAGCGCGCGCCGTGTTCAACTCCGAACCGGGCCGCCCGACCGGCAACGTCGTCACCAGCCGCAAGGGCGGCATCTTCATGCATATGGCCATCACCGGGAAGGCAGCGCATTCCGGCGCCAATTTCGCGGCGGGCATCAGCGCGATCGGCGAGCTCGCGCATAAGATCACGCAAATCCACGCGCTGACCGACCTCACCAAGGGCATCACGCTCAATGTCGGTCTCATCTCGGGCGGCCAGTCGGTCAACACGACGGCGCCTTATGCCGAGGGCCAGATCGACATGCGCTACGTCGACCCCAGGGATCGCGCCACTGTCATGGCCGAGATCGAACGGATCATCGCGACGCCTTACGTGCCCGGCACCACCGCGACGCTGACGATCAAGGGCGAGTTCGTGCCCGTCGTGCAGAGCGAAAGCTCAAAGGCACTGTTCGAAGATTACCAGGCTGCGGCGAGGCGGGCGGGGCTCACCACATTGCAAGGCGAGTTCTCCGGCGGATGTGCCGATTCCGGCTTCACCGCCGCAGTGGGGACGCCGACGATTTGCGGCGTCGGCCCTGTGGGCGGCCTCGCCCATTCGCCGGAGGAATATCTCGAGCTCGACAGCATCGTGCCGCGTGCGCAGACGCTGGCACTGGCGATTCTGCGGGGGTGAAGGTGCCGTAGGGTGGATTAGTTAGCCGAAGGCGTAATCCACCAACTTCGTCCGGCGTTCGCCGAAGCATGGTGGGTTACGCTCAGCGTCTGCGCTTCGCGCAGTCGCGGGGCTAACCCACCCTGCGAGACCGTCACGAATAACTCGGCGCGTCGGGCTTGCGAAAAATGTGGATGGGATCGCCGGGCACGAACGGCTGGCCGCGAGACATCGCATAGGCGTAGAGCGCCAGATAGGCGATCGCCAGCGCGCCGACGGCGTAGAAGACCCAGACTGCAAGACGCTTGATCAAATCCTGACACCACATTGCGGAGAGACGGAGCGACCCCCGCTCAGGCGGGCCTTTTAGGCCGCGAGCAGGCAAATTGCCACCGGGCAAGACCTTCTGCCGCACCGCGGCGTCACGCACTCTTCACACGCAACGCGGGCAAAATCGATTGCCGCGCGCAACCTGTTGTTGATAGGATCACTGAAACAACGGGAGGACGATTTCATGACTCTCTATGCGCAAAGCAGCGGGACTCACTCGACCAGCTCCGGCTCGTGGTCGGCCATTCCAGGCCTGACCGTCACCCTTCCCGGCGGCGTCGGCATCACCGCGATCGTCATCCTGAACGTCCCAAACCCCTACGCACAGGGCAATGATTTTCCCGGCGGGACTTTTGGCATCCAGGTGGGCAACACCGTGCAGGCCGTAACGGCGACCTTCACCTACAACGAGGCCCAGCCGCAATCCACCGGGCGCATCCCCACCACGCTCGTCGTCGGCGTGCCCCTGGTCCAAACCCCACAGCCGGTCACGGCTGTCTGGCAAAGCGTCCGCAACAGCAAGGTCATCATCGATACGCCGGCCACGCTGACCGTGCTGACGATCTAGTCATAGAGCTTGCTCACCTGGCGTGGACGTGCCGGCCCGGGGACGCTGACCTCGACGAGCCGGGCTGCGTCCTCCTCATGGTCGATCGCCACATATTGGCCGTGCCAGTAAGCGAGCGCGGCGTTGCGCGTCGAATTCCTGACATCCCTGACGCGGCCGATGACGATGCCGTGCGAATGGCGCTCGATGATGTCCTCGACCTCGCAATCGACGGCCGATAAAGCGCCGACCAGCAACGGCACGCCTGATATGGCCGTGACCCACTGGCTGCCTGCAAAACGATCGGCCCCCTTCAGTCCACCCTTGCCGGCAAAGCGCTCGGCGATGTCGAGCTGGTCGGCCGCGAGGATGTTCACGCCGAAGGCGCCGTGGCGCCGGATCAGCGGGAAGGACGAGGCATCGCGGTTGATGCTGACCAGCAGCGTCGGCGGATCGACCGAGAGCGAGGTCACTGAAGTCACCGTCATGCCGGTGACGTCCTTGCCCCGCCCGGCGGTGATGACACTGACGCCGCCGGTGAGGTGACGCATGGCGCCGCGGAAATCGGCGGACGAGACGGGAATTTCGGTCATGAGATCGCGGGGCACTATGTTCATGGGCATGGTCCCCAAAGCGGGGTTTCCCTCTATTTAGGTACGATCGTCCGCCGACAAAAGATGGTTCAGGATCGAGCCTTCGAGACCGGCAAGCTCAAGAAACGCGAAAACAACCCCATGCAAAGTAGGCGGGCGTCCGAATGCGACAGACTACGAATTATCCGAAATCGATTTGACCCGTCGGGCAAAACAGGAGTAGGGTGGCATGATGGCGGCATTCGGCTGGATGGCCCTGCCCGGCTAGACTAGTGCTGCCACCGAACCGGCAAGTTCTGCAAGCCCCGGAACGCCCAGCCGCCGATCCGCACCGGCTCGTCATCGGCGAGCTCGATTCCATGGGCGCGCGCGAACACGGTCGGCAGAGCGACGTCGGCGATCATGGCGCGCGAGGCGAAAGCGCCGGCGCAGAAATGCGGACCGGCGCCGAAGGCAACGCTCTTCGAGGTGTCGCGCCGCACGTCGAACGCGTCGGGGCGCTCGAAATGCTTCTCGTCGCGATTGGCCGAGCCGAACATCAGGAACACGCGCTCGTCCGTCTCGAAGGACACATCGCGAATGCTCCATGGCCTCGCGATGCGCCGCGGCGACATGCCGATCGGCGAGATCCAGCGGGCATATTCCTCGAACGCCTGCAGCCACGACACCTCGCCCTTGCGCACGAGGTCGAGCTGTTCGGGATGGGTGAGCAGAGCCCATACCGTGCCGGCAATCGCCTTGCGCGGCTCGTTCTGGCCGCCCGAGATTGCGAGCTTGACGTTGGCGCGCACGCTCTCCATCGGCATGCCGGAGGCGAGCAGCACGCCGAGAATGCTCTGATCAGGATGCTTGCGCATGACCGGCAGGATGTCGTCGATCGCAGCATCGATGCCCGACGTCGCAGCGTGGCAGCGCGCCTCGACTGCGGGATCGCCGCCGTAATTGGCGATGCCCTCGATCATGCCCTGCGACCAGGCATCCATGTCCGCAAAGCCGATATTGGTGAGGCCGGTGATCGACTTCAGGCACTCGCCGGAAAACGGCAGCGCGAAGTCGCGCATGAAATCGATCCGGCCCGGCTCGATCGCGTTCATGATGCGATCGGCATGGGCCTGAAACAGCGCGGTCCAGTGCGCCTTCACCGTCTTCGGCGACACCGTCGGAAACATCGCCCGGCGCTCGACCTGATGCGCCTCGCCATCCTTGCGCATCATGTTGTGGCCCATCAGACGGTTCATCAGGCCGGCGGGCTGGTGCGAGGAGAACACGTCGATCTGCTTCTCCGAGATCGAGATGTCGTCGCGGCTGGTCAGCAGCGTCGAGCCGAGCTGGGGCACGAAGGCGATCGGCGCCTCCTTGCGCATTCTTGCCAGCATCGGATAAGGATCGGCCCAGAACGAAGTGGGGTCGATATCGACGCGCGGCGCGGTGCTCAAGGCGGGCTCCCTGGATTCTCGTTTGATTGAGGTCAGACTAGCGAAATCCGCGGCGCCCGTCTGTCCCTAGTGATAGGGACAGGTGGCATCGGAGCGTGCGTTCACAAGACGGGGCATCCCGCAAAGAAACGGCTAACCACGCGCAGCGACCGCATCAGCGAGGGCATGGGAAGGTCGATCAACCAATGATAGTATTTACTTGCCTAGACCAACCCAAGGGAACCTCCGTGACTGAAAAGACCAAGCCTCGAGTTCGGCTTCTGTTTGTCGCGATATGGATCGCTCTCGTCGTTGCTCTCTTCGTTGGCTTTACGTTCATCAACGCACCACACGGTGGTTCGCCACCCTGGATCGCTAGCGTGATTGTGTCCTGGTTGCCGTTCCTGGCGCTGGTGGGCGTTTGGCTATGGTACGCGCGCACGAGCCGACGCTCATCATCCGGCACGAGCTGGGTGGATCTCTATGAGCAGCAGGTCGCCGAAAACAAGCGCACCAACGCATTGCTGGAGAGAATCGCGGCCGCTCTGGAAAAGCCGTCCCCGGGTTAGCTCGAACAGCGGCGCATCACGGGGAGAAGAGATATGCGCTTAGGGATTTCCGCGCACATCTGGCTGATTGTCTTGACGTTCGCGACAGCCGTTTCTGTCAGCCAGCCAGCGGCAGCCGACGATCGACAGGAGTGCCTGAAAACGTCGAAGGACACTGCTACCGCGGCGATCGCCGCTTGTACACGCGCGATCCAGAGCGGAGTCTACGACGACCAGGACCTCTCCGACCTGTATCATCACCGCGGCTATTCCTGGTCATGGACAAGCTACGCCGATCGCGTCGACCGCGCCTTCGACGACTACGCCGAGGCGATCCGGATTGACCCGAAGGCGGTCAGCTCACTGCTCAACCGGGCGGGAATCTACAACCAGCGGCACGACTACGACCGGGCGATAGCGGACGTCGACCGGGCGTTCGAAGGCGGCCTGTCGAACTATGGAAAGCGGGTCGGATACGGCGAGCGCGGCTACGCCTATCAAGCCAAAGGTGACCTCGACCGCGCCATCACGGACTACACCGACAGTCTCCAGCTCGATGCGAACAACGCCAGCGCACTTTGCGCTCGAGGCTACGCCTACCTCATCAAGGGAGATCCCGATAGCGCCATCGCCGACTACGACAAGGCGATCGCACTCGATCCAAGCTATGCACTGCCCTACTACAACCGCTCCGTTGCATACAGGGAGAAAGGTGACCTCGATCGCGTCATCGCCGACAGCAGTCAGGCAATCGCGCTCTATCCGAGCTACAGGGACGCCTACGCCAACCGCAGCTATGCCTATCGAGCCAAAGGTGACCTCGACCGCGCCATCGCCGACTACGATCAGATGATCGCGCTCGATCCAAACGACAGCGACGCCCGTAACGGCCGCGCCACGGCGTACCTGCTCAAGGGCGATATTCGTCGCTCTATCGCAGACTTCGCTCCGGAGCAGGTACTCTCATGGATCGCGATTGTTGTTGTCTTGCTAGCGGTGGCGACCTGGCTCTGCTCCCGAACAGGCACGCATGCGCGCGGGTGGTTGTCCAGGCCGAAGATGATCGAGATGTTCGAACGGGAACTCGTCGAAATCCAGGGCAAGAACGCCTCCCTGGAAAAGATCGCGCTCGCCTTGGAGAAGCATTCGCCGGGTAGCGGTGGAGCCGTCCGGTGATCTACAACGGACTTACGGGTTCGCCGCCGCAGCGGCGGTCGCCACATATTTGGTGTAGAATTCGGCGACCCGGCCGCGCCACATGCCGACGAACGCTTCTGACGTCACGTTGTCCACCGATTTCCAGCTTCGCTTGAATGCCGGAAGTGCATTGCCCCAGATCGCGCGCTTGCACCACCTCTCGCCCTTCTCCTTGCCTTCGCCGGTGGCGCACATGGATTTCCAGGCGGTGCGAGCAGGCCGGCTGATGTGCTCAGCGGCGCCTTCCCAGCCTTGCTGATGGATCAGGTAAAGGTCGCTCATGTCCGGCTTCCGATGCGTGATCCACTCGAACTGCACGCCTTCGGTAATGATCTTGTAGGCGGCCGCTACGGCGTTGTCCCGCGGGTTGAGAATCTGACCGGAGCCGAACTTGCCGAACTCATATTTGCTCAGCTGAAACAGGCCGATATACGACCCGGTGCGTTGATTGGGGTTGAAACCGGATTCGATCTTGGCAACCGCCATCATGAAATTGACATCGAGACCAAACGCATCGGAAACGCGCTTGATCTCTTCGGCCGGCGTTCCGAGCGGGATGTCCTTGAACGCACGCAAGACGGTCTCCGCCGGTTTCTCGGCGGGCGGTACTTCGGACCAGATGTAATAGGTCAGATAGCGAAAATCCGGCGTCGACGCCGCTTTGGGGGCACCGTCGGACGCTTCGCGTGCTGCCGGTAGCGACTGGACGATATCATCTCCCAACGACGCCAGCTTCGGCCCGGCCGGACGATCGGCGATGTCGGCCCCGGTGCTCGACGGCGCGGAACCTGCTGACGTCGCGGCGCCCAGCTCTGGTCGTTCTGCCCGAAGCGCGGCCGCGAGTCTGGCGGATGCCTCTGCGTATAACGCAGGCGTCACCATGTTCGCAGGAGTCATAATGTTGGCGGGAGCCGCCATGTTCGCAGAAGCTGCAAAGTTCGCTGCCGCTTCCAGCATGACCTCAGGCGCCGTCGCGGCCGATCTGTTTCCGCCAGCCAGATAAAGTCCCACGGCGGCGATGACAGCCACGATGCAGCTGGTCTGCCAAACCTTCATTGCCCGAAGTCCACGGATGGCTTCCGTACGAAGGCTGTTGGCATGTTCCTGCGGCCCATGGTGAGTCCCCTTCGTAGAATCTTAAGGTTTAAATGTGGTGAACAGGGGCAGATTTTCTGCCTCGCCAATCATGGAACATGTCCCACTTTGGGTCAAAGGCCAGCCGCCCGGCGTGCCGCCTCGGTTCAGCGCGCTGCCGTCGGCGTCGAACAGCGCATCGCTGATAGGATCGGATTCGTGGAACTGCCGGCATGCGCCGCGCCGAGATTCCGCTGCTGCTGGTCGGATGTTGCCGGCCGTGGCCGGCCATGACGCTGAACATACGCGTCGGTTCCTGTAACAAGTCAGCCGGTTCGATCGAAGAGAATGCATGACATGAACAAGGAGGCGCTCCATGTTCGTCGGCTTTGAATCCCGTCTGGTAAACCTTGAAGCGACGCCAATCTTTGCAAGGATCGCGGGAGATGGCCCGCCGCTACTCCTGCTGCACGGTTTCCCTGAAACCCATCTGATGTGGCGGGACATTGCGCCAATCCTGGCACAAAAATTTACGGTGGTCTGCGCTGATCTCCGCGGCTATGGGCAGAGCGGCACTCCGGCATCGGCTCCCGATCACGCCCCTTACGCAAAGCGTGCGATGGCTAACGACATGATCAAGCTCATGAAGCGGATTGGGCATGACCGCTTCATGGTTGCCGGGCACGACCGCGGAGGACGCGTTGCCTATCGAATGGCGCTTGATTGTCCGTCAATCGTCCAAAAACTTGCGGTGCTCGACATCATACCGACGGCGGATGCGTGGAGTCGGGCCGACGCTCGCTTTGCGCTAAGCTTCTGGCCGTGGAGCTTGCTTGCTCAACCGGCTCCTCTCCCAGAGGACACCATCGGCGTCGCGGCAGATGCCGTTATTCAAGGCGCGCTATCGGGCTGGGGCTCGCCGTCTTCGATCTTCCCACAAGCGGTTCGCGCAAGCTACGCGGCAATGCTCAGAGATCGCGAACATCTCCATGCCATTTGCGAAGAATACCGTGCAGCAGCAACGCTCGACCGTGATCACGATGTCGCCGATCGCGCTGCCGGAAACAAAATTGTCTGCCCAACCCTGGCGCTTTGGAGCGGCGGCGGCGGACCGGCGACGTGGTATGGTGGAGAAGGCGGTCCATTGGCGATCTGGCGCGGATGGTGCGAAAATGTGGAAGGACATGCCGTGGCTGGTGGTCACTTCTTCCCTGAAGAGTTTCCGTCGGAAACTGCCAAGGAATTAGCCGGCTTCTTCGAGGCCTAGGATCATGGGCTCTATCTTGCGATAGGCATCTTCCACAACAACGAACGACGCTTTGGGTTGATCTGAAAGAGGTAGGCAAACCAATTCAAACCGAACCGGCAGCCTAACTCCCGGTTCGCGCTCCGGTCCTCAATGGAGAGCCTGCCCGATGTCAATTTCCAGCCCGTCACCGCATCTTATGGATGTTTTTTGCGTCGATTCCATTCATAATCATCGAATGAAAACTCGCAATAGCCGATGGCTCATCGCGACTGGACCGAGCGGCATCCGCCGTGCTGCAGTGACATGACAATGGTCGAGAGGCCCTTCAGCAGCGCACCAATTTCCAACATTGCGCGCTTGAGCGCTGTGTTCATGCCGCGAAGATTCTGAGCGTCAATCAGGGAAACCGTCATGCTCTCCAGGATTGTTACGGCGGCCTTTGCGGCGCTGTATCTTTCAGCACCTGCTGTCGTCGCCGCTCAATCGGTCCCCTCGCCCGCCGCCACATCAAGCAATGGGCCCTTGGAGCGGGCCGTCGATCAGCTGTTCGCGCGATGGGCTGAACCGAACTCACCCGGCGCTGTCGTCGCTGTCCTGCAAGACGGCAAGATCATCTACAGCCAGGGCTATGGCGCGGCCAATCTGGAGTATGGCGTGCCCAACACGCCAGCAACCGTATTCCACCTCGCATCGGTCTCCAAGCAGTTCACGGCCTTCGCGATCCATCTCCTCGCTCACGAAGGAAAACTGTCTCTGGACGACGATGTTCGCAAATTCGTTCCGAAGCTGCACGACTTCGGTAAGTTGATAACGATTCGCCAACTGCTTCACCACACCAGCGGCGTTCGCGACCAGTGGAATCTTCTGGCGCTCGCGGGGTGGCGGCTGGACGACGAGATCACGGACGACGATGTTGCGCGCCTGCTGTTTCAGCAAACCGAGTTGAACTTCGCGCCCGGCGATCAGTTCCTCTACAGCAACAGCGGTTACACGTTGCTCGCGATGGTGGTGAAGCAGGTGTCCGGCCAAACGCTGCCGGAGTTCGCGAAGGAGCGCATCTTCGAACCTCTCGGCATGTCTCACACACACTTCCAAGACAAGTACAGCATGATCGTCAAGGACCGGGCCTATTCCTACGCCCGGCAGCCGGACGGCAAATACCAATACATCGCGCTCACCTATTCGACGGTCGGACCTTCGAGCCTGTTTTCCACGGTCGGCGACCTGGCGCGCTGGGACGAGAACTTCTACACCGGAGACGTCGGCGGCCTGACGCTGCTCGCCGAGATGCAGCAGAAGGGCAAACTCAACAACGGCAAGAACATCAATTACGCATCGGGCCTATCTATCGGAAAGTATCGCGGGCTCAGAACGGTTGAGCATGCCGGCGGCGATGCCGCATACCGGACCAATATTCTCAGATTCCCGGACCAGCATTTCTCGGTCGTGATCCTGGCAAACGCGGGAGATCTGAACCCGGCAGCGCTCTCATTCAAGATCGCCGACCTCTATCTCAAGGAGTTGCTCGAGCCTGCTCCCGACAAGCCGACCCTTGACGACAAGCCGGAAGTTGCGGTCGACCCCAAGATTCTCGATGCCTACGTTGGCGACTATGAACTCAGGCCGGGGTTCATCATTTCCATCAGCAAGGACAATGACCATCTCGTCACACGCGCGACCGGCCAGCCATCCTTTCCGATGTACGCTGTCTCCAACACCGCCTTCCGACTGAGGGTCGTTCCCGCCGAAATCGTCTTCGACGAAGTCGCGGCAGGCGGAACGGCTCAGAACGCAGTGCTGCACCAGAACGGCGCCAATCTTGCTCTCAAGCGGATCACGATCAGCAAGCCCGCAGCAGACCGACTCAAAGCGTACGAGGGCCACTACTACAGCACAGAGCTCGGCGTCATCTATGACGTGTTCCTTCGCGAGGACGTGCTGATGGTGCACACCCCGCGGGGAGACCTCGATCTGCAGCCTGTCGGGGTTGACGCGTTCTCGACGGGCTTTCCGATCGGAAACCTGAAGTTCGTGTGCGCAGACGATGGCAAGTGCAATGCAATGTCGATCGACGACGGCCGCGTCAAGCAGCTGCGATTCGACAAGACCTCGCTCGATCCGATCGGTTCGAAGTCAGCGCAATGAGGCTGGTCATCCTTACAGGAGCGTCGGGTTCGGGCAAGACGACGATTGCAGAAAGGATCGAGCGGCAACATCCGAGGCTTACTCGCGTGTTCCGGTTTGACAGCATCGGAGTTCCGTCTCCGGAGGAACGCATTGCGAGATGGGGCGCAGAATCGCGGCCAGGAGGCGGTTGGCAGCGCGCGATGACCATCGAGTGGCTGGCCCGGATTGCGCGAGAAATTGATACTCTCCCTGTTCTATTTGAAGGCCAGATGCGGCTGTCGTTCATCACGGAGGGGTTGACAGCTGCCGGGATTGCAAGGGCTCGCATCGTCCTGGTGCATTGTGACGATGAAAGCCGAACGCATCGCCTCGTTAACGAACGCAACCAGCCTGACTTGGCCAATCCCGATATGATGAACTGGGCAAGATTTCTGCGCGGTGAGGCTGAGGCGGGTGGATTCGAGGTGCTGGACACGTCGAAAATTTCGATCGAAGACAGCGTTGAATACGTTTGCGAGCGTCTCGGGATCGGGCGATCTGGCGGATCAGCAACTGTTTCGACTGGCCGTCGGGCATAACACGCAACTCTGGCCGATCACAACTCCCTGACCAGCTTGGGAAGCATTCTACCAGGTATCGAGCCTGAGGGGGCGAGGCCACAGTCTTTGGCGCCCATTCGTCGATAGAACGGCGCGGCATCCGGGTCGGCTTCGATCGACATGCGCTCGGCACCCATTCGAGCCGCTTGGCTGATAGCCCAGTGGAACAGCTTCGTTCCTACACCGCCGCGAAGCATCGTCGGTTCGACGAACAACTTCAACAAGTCTGCTTCGTCGCCGGTCACCTTAATTTGGGTAATCCCGACAATCTGGCGGTCCTGTTCCGCCACGGCAATCGCACTCGACCGCATGTCACCGGGTTCGATGGTGAGCTCGCTGCGGCAGGCTTCGATGAAGTCCTTGTCGTAGCCCCACACAGCTTTTGACCGGAGGCACAAAGCAGAGAGTGCCGGCAGCTCTTCAAGCAGGGGCGGTCTGAGAACACACGACACGAGGCCAGCTCCGATCGATTGGCCTCGCATAACACATCGCGCCACCGATGTCTCTCAGCGCACGCGCGCGCCGCTTTCGGCATCGAAAACGAATGAGCGTGGCGGCGTCAGCGAGATGCCGATGCGCTCGCCTTGCCTGCCGGCAAACTGCTTGGGGGCCTTCACGGCGATGAAGTCATTTTCGACCTTGACCGTCACAAGCGTATGGTCGCCGATCAATTCGTTGGCGTAGATTTCGCCCTTCAGATCGCCCTTGTCGTGTTCGACGATGGTGCAGTCCTCAGGCCGCACGCCGAGGACGGCCTTGGCGATCTTGCCTGGCACCGGTGATGTCAGCCGGGCTCCGTGGCCCATGAAGGCCGTGCCGTCGAGAGCCCCGTGGATGATATTCATCGGCGGCGAACCGATGAATTGGGCGACAAACAGATTGGCAGGATCGTTGTACGTGTTTGCCGGCGTATCGAGCTGCTGCAAGACGCCCTTTTCCAGGATCGCGACCCGGTGGGCCAGGGTCATGGCTTCGATCTGGTCGTGTGTCACATAGATGGTCGTGATGCCCAGCGACTGCTGCATGTGCTTCAGCTCGGCGCGCATGTGACCGCGAAGCTTGGCATCGAGATTTGAAAGCGGCTCATCCATGAGAAACACCGACGGGCGGCGGATGATGGCCCGCGCCAGCGCAACCCGCTGACGCTGGCCTCCGGATAGCTCCCTTGGATAGCGATCGAGCAGGGTCTGGAGTTGGACTTGAGCTGCAGCCTCCTTGATCGCGGCGGCACGCTCGGCTTCGGGAATGCGGCGAACCTTGAGCGGAAAGCCGATATTCTCGGCCACGGTCTTGTGCGGGTAAAGCGCGTAGGATTGAAACACCATCGAGATATCGCGGTATTTCGGCAGGATGTCGGTGACATCGCGGTCTCCGATCAAGACGCGGCCGGCGCTGGCGGTCTCGAGGCCGGAGAGGATGCGCAGCGCAGTTGTCTTTCCCGAGCCGGACGCGCCGAGCAGCACCAGGAATTCGCCTGGCGCGATGTCCAGGTTGAAGTCCTCGAGCACCTTCACGCTACCGAAATATTTCCGTACCTTTTCGAAACGGACCGGGACCTGACGAGCAGCGGCCGAAATGACACTGTTCATCCGCTCATCCCTTGACCGCGCCAAGCAGGACGCCCTTGGCGATATAGCGCTGCAACACAATGGCCATGATGATGACCGGAAGGATCATGATCATGATGATGGCGCACATCTCCCACCAGAGAATGCCGCGCTCCCCCGTGTTCTTGGCGGCAACCATGATCGGCATGGTCAGGGCGCGAGCGGTCGTCAGGAAGATCGCAAAGAGATACTCGTTCCAATTGAGAATGAGCGTCAGCAGGGTGGTTGCAGCGAGCCCCGGACGGGTCAGGGGCAACACGATGTCCCAAAAGATTTCGAAGCGCGACGAGCCGTCGAGCTGTGCCGATTCCTCCAGTTCAACGGGAAGATTGGCGAAGAAGTCATGCATGAGCCAGACCACGATCGGCAGATTGGCGACCGCGTAGACGATGATCAGCGCGAGGTGGGTGTCGATCATGCGGACCGACTGAAACATCATGTAGACCGGGATGATGACGACGATCGGCGGCAATATGCGCTGAGATACGATCCAGAACAGGATGTCGTTATTTCCGAGCGTGGTCTTGAAACGGCGCCCCAGGCTGCGGGCCAGAAGGAAAAACAAAGCGAGGCCAACGGAGCCCGAGATCGCCCAATGAACGTCGAAATAATTGGACGCGACGATGGCCGACAGGGCCAGCAGCACGAACACCACGACGTTGCCGAACTTCGGCTTGTAGCTGATACGCGCCAATGCGTAGGCAGCCATGGACCCGACCGCAATGCAAAGCGCGGTGGCGCCGAAACTGATCACAAAGGAATTCGTATAAGCGAGGTAGACCTTGCAAATCTGCGGCTCCATTCTTTCGATCGCGATAACAGGCGAAACAATGAAGGCGAACAGATTGTGGACCAGCAGGACAAGCTGGCGGCCGACGGAATAGGCATCGCAATAGGGGTCTGTTGCGAATTGCGCAGTCCAACCTTTCAACGTCGGCTGGAAATCGACGAAGGGGATAAAGAACGGCCCGTTGTTGACGGTCCAGGCATCCTTGAAGGCCGTAATGACCACCCAATAGATCGGAAAGAGCACGAACAGCGACCAGAACAACAGGATGGCCCCGGCCACAAGGTTGGCCATCAGGGACATCTTGCCCACGGCGGGCGGCTCGAACAGCCGTTGTCTGAGCGACCGCGCCGGCTTGGAGATTCCGTAAGTCGCCCCGCTCATGCCCGCGCCCTGCGCAATCGTTTGAGGACCACATAGTTGAAGAACGAGGAGCAGACGACCACGGTCAATATCAGGAGAAGATAGGCCACGGCGGCGGAATCACCCATGTTGTTGGCACGCCAGAGAAACAGCGAATGCAGTGTCATCGACTCGGTCGCGATCCCGGGCCCTCCTGCCGTCATGATGTTCGGCAGATCCACGATCTTGAACGCCTCGATCATGCGAATAAGCATGACGGTTGCCGCGACCGGAAGAATCTGCGGCCAGGTGATTTCGCGGAAAATCTGGAAGCTGGAGGCACCATCGACCTGAGCGGCCTCGACATGATCCTTGGGCACGTTCTCCAGTGCGGCCAGCAGGACGATGAAGATGAAGGGGATCCATTGCCAGGAATCGCCCAGGATAACGAACCAGCGAGCGGCCCAGGCATCGGTCGACCATGCCCAATTCCCGAGACCGACAAATTGCCAGAAGGGCTGGAACGGACCTTTGGTCACGTCGAGGATCATCTTGAAGGCGTAGCCGACCCCGAGGGGGGTGATCATGAGGGGGATGAAGAACAGGACCCGGAAGAAATTCTTGCCGCTCACGGGCTGTGAACACAGGAAGGCCAGCATCAAGCCGATGACGAATTGGATGGAGCACCCGACGACGACATAGAACAGGGTGTTGAGCAGCGTGCCCCATTGATTGCCTGACAGCAGCGTGGCGGCGAATAGAAGCGCGATGAACATGGCCATGGCCGCGCTGATCAACCGCCCGGCGAGGCCCACCCAGCTTACTCCGCTGACAACAGCGCGATAGAGCCACCACAAGAGAGCGCCGGCCATCAGCAGGCTGAAGACCCAGCCGGTCAAGCTCATGGTGGTGAAGCGGCCAAGGAAGTGAACCTGCTGGTTGCCGGCAAATTGGGCCGCGAAGTTCTCGAACCAGACCATCCGGAATTTTAGACCGGTGGCCGAGAACCTGACATGACTGATCGCGAAGACGATCGTGTAGAAGGTCGGGAAAATCGCAAAGAGCAGGACGAGCGTAACGGCCGGGGCAATGAAAAACGTTCTCGAATGGCGGTCAAACCATTCGCCCCAGCTTTCACCCCGAGAAAGTCCAGCCGGGGAAATCCCCGGCTGGCTCGTAACTGTCACCTCAGACATCGGGCTCGCTCACTTTGCAGGTCCGACAGCGAGTGCCATCTGCTTGATCTGCTCGTCGCGACCGAAGTCTTTGGTGATTTTTTCCCAGCCCGCGTCGATGTTCTTCAAGGCTTCGTCCACGGTGATCTCGCCGGCCATGTAGCGCGCCAGCTCCGTGTCGAGCACGACGCCGGTGTACTGCTGCGCACCGGGAATCTTGAGGTCCGAGGCCATATTGGGATTGTTGAGGGCGTCGTTGATGGCGCCCATGTAGTTCTTGGCAAGGCCCTCATCCATGCCCGATTTCACCCAGAGGTCCGTGCTCTTGAGCTGGCTCAGGCGGTAAGGGTTGAAGCCGGTCCAGCCCATGGTCACGTCGACGTTGGATTGCTCTTTCTGACTGATGTAGGACAGGAAGTCGTAAGCCGCCTGCTTGACCTTGCGATCCGACTTGGCGTTGATCGCGCCACCCCAACCGCCAAAGGCCGAGAACGGCGCATAGTTGATGCCGTCGATCGCATTCGGTGCAGACTCCTTGCTGACGGGAACAAGCTTGCCGGTCTTGCGGTCCAAGACTTCCTTCGAACCGACATTGGTGGCGTAGAGCTTGTTCTTGATCCCCTTTGCGTCGTCCTCGAGCTGGAGCGGACCCGGATCGCCCCATTCGATCAGGAGGCCGCAGCGGCCCGACTTGAACAGGGCACGGGTGTCGCCGATGTCCATGTTCAGCTCTTCAGGCGGTCCGTATTTGCTCGTCTCCTTGTAGAGCTCAAAGGCCTTCTTCCAGCCGGCATTGTTGACGAGGGGCTTCATCGTGGCGTTGTCGAACTGAAAGCCCTGGGCCGTACCCTGGGTCTGAACGATCGTCGAAGCGATCGTCTGTATGGCGAAATAGCTCTGCGCATTCCGCTTCTTGAAGATGCAGGAGCCGTAGCCCGGCTTGCCGTCACCGCTCATGTCCTGGCCGTTGATCGCCTTGGCAATGGCGAGATAGTCGTCCCAGGTCTTGGGCGGCTGCAGATTGTTCTTTTCCAGGATGTCCTTGCGATAATAGACCATCTGGAAGTCGCCATCGACCTGGATCACCATCGTATGCCCGCCGATCTTCTGGGCAAACTCGCGGAAATAGGGAGCGATGTCCTGGACGTCGATCTTGCCGTCCTTCGCAATGTAGGGATCGAGGTTTTCGAGCAACCCTGCCGCCGCGAGCTCGACGCCCCAGCCGGCGGCGAAGACCGCGACATCAATGGAGTTCGTGCCCGTGGACCAGTCTTGCTGAACCTTCGGGAAGATCTCGGCATAAGGCACTTCGTTGACGATGATCTTGGCGCCCGTCAGCTTCTCGAATTCCTTGCCCCGCTGGGACACTGCACCGGCGATGACCGGTCCCGGGCGCGTCAGGATGTTGATCGTAATGCCGTCATATTGGCCGGCAGCGGCGATGCCCGACCATCCACACAAGGCGACGGCCGACGCGGCAGCTGTCGCAAGCTTCCGAATGTCCATAGGTCCCTCCCGTGTACATTTTTATTGAAGTGCAGGCCTGAGCCCGCACAACCCGCAGCCTACAGCATTTCGCCGCCCGGGAAAGCCGGCGCATTCTTTATTTGCTGGATGGCCTTTATTTGCTTGATGGCGCGCCGTCCTTCAGGCCTCGACCCGGTGTGCAAGCGCAGCAAGACCACGTGCAGCGGCGCAGTTTATCAACCGACGCGGACCCAGGCGCCATCGGCCGCCGATGATCTCACTGCGGCGTCGATGAACTTCATGCCGGCGAGCCCATCATGCACCGTCGGATAAATCACCGCCGGATCGGGTTTGACGCCTGATGTGGCGGCGCGAATTGCGCGCGCGGCTTCGGCATAGATCGTTGCAAATCCTTCGAGGTAGCCTTCGGGGTGACCTGACGGAATGCGGGTGACGCGGCCGGCGTCCGGTAGCGCGCCGGCGCCTCCGCGGGTCAGCAGCTGCTTCGGCTGGCCATAGGGCGTGAACCAGAGATAGTTCGGATCGGACTGCGCCCATTCGAGGCCGCCCTTGGTGCCGTGGACGCGCAGCTTCAATCCGTTCTCATTGCCGACCGCGACCTGGCTCGCCCAAAGCATGCCCTTGGCGCCGCCCTTCCACCTCAGCAGGATCTGGACGTCGTCGTCGAGCAGCCGGCCCGGCACGAAAGTCGAGAGCTGCGCAAGCAGCGCGTCGAGCTCGAGCCCGCTGACGAAGCAGGCGAGATGATAGGCATGGGTGCCGATGTCGCCGATGCAGCCGCCGGCACCGGAGCGGGCCGGATCGGTGCGCCACGCCGCCTGTTTCTGGCCCGTGGCCTCCAGCCGCTCCGTCAACCAGTCCTGCAGATATTCGGCCTGGACCAGCCTGATCTCGCCGAGATCGCCTGATGCCACCATGGCGCGGGCCTGGCGGATCATCGGATAGCCCGCATAATTATGCGTGACGACGAAGACCTTGCCGGTCTTTTCCACCAGCGCTGCCAGTTCCTCGGCCTCCGCGACCGTCGTCGTCAGCGGCTTGTCGCAGATCACATGGATGCCGGCTTCGAGGAACGCCTTTGCCACCGGGCCATGCATGTGATTGGGGGTGACGATCGAGACCGCCTCGATGCCGTCGGCGCGGGCGGCTTCCGATCTTGCCATCTCCTCAAAGCTGCCATAGGCGCGGTCCGCGGCAATCCCGAGCTCCTTTGCCGAAGCTTTGGCGCGGGCGGGATCCGAAGCGAGCGCACCGGCCACGAGCTCGAACTGGTCATCGATCCTGAAAGCGATGCGATGCACCGCTCCGATGAAAGCCCCCTGCCCGCCGCCGACCATGCCGAGCCGAATACGGCGGTGACCCCCGGCCTCGTTGCCTGCCTCGATTGCCATCTGTTGCCTCGCTCTAGGAGATGCCAAGCATCTTGCGGACCATCTCGACGTCGGTGCCGGCACCGGCGAAATCGTCGAAGGCCTTTTCGGTGACGCGGACGATATGGTTCCTGATGAATTCGGCGCCCTCGCGCGCACCGTCCTCGGGATGCTTCAGCGCGCATTCCCATTCGAGCACCGCCCAGCTGTCGTAATCATACTGCGTCAGCTTGGAGAACACCGCGCCGAAATCGATCTGCCCGTCGCCCGGCGAGCGGAAGCGGCCGGCTCGGTTCACCCAGCTCTGGAAGCCGCCATAGACGCCCTGTCGGCCGGTCGGGTTGAACTCGGCGTCCTTGACGTGAAAGGCCTTGATGCGGTCGTGGTAGATGTCGATGTAATCGAGATAGTCGAGCTGCTGCAGCACGAAGTGCGAGGGATCGTAGAGCAGGTTGGCCCGGCGATGGTTGTTCACCCTTTCGAGGAACATCTCGTAGGAGACGCCATCGTGGAGATCTTCGCCGGGGTGAATCTCGTAGGCGATATCGACGCCATGCGCGTCGGCATCGTCGAGGATCGGCCGCCACCGCCTGGCGAGCTCGTCGAACGCCTCCTCGACGAGGCCCGGAGGACGTTGCGGCCATGGATAAATATAGGGCCAGGCCAGTGCGCCGGAAAAGGTCGCATGCGCCGTGAGCCCAAGGCGCTTTGAAGCGCGGATCGCTGACTTGACCTGGTCGACGGCCCATTCGGTGCGCGCTTTCGGATTGCCGCGCACTTCAGGCACGGCGAAGCCGTCGAACACGGCGTCATAGGCCGGATGAACGGCGACCAGCTGGCCCTGGAGATGGGTCGAAAGCTCAGTGATCGCGAGGCCGTGACCGGCGGCGACCCCCTTTACCTCGTCGGCATAGCCTTGCGACTCCGCCGCCCTCTTGAGGTCGAACAGCCGTCCATCCCAGCTCGGGATCTGGACGCCCTTGTAGCCCAGCGAGGCGGCCCATTTGCAGATCGAATCGAAGGAATTGAACGGCGCGGTGTCGGATGCGAACTGAGCGAGGAAAATTGCCGGTCCCTTGATCATCTTCATCGAATGATTCCTTCTTACTTGTTTCGCGTGGCGGCCTGAGCGACGGTACGGCGAGGCCGCGACGTCGGCCGTGCGTCAGAACGTCTCCGCCGCCCACAGCGCCAACGCGTCGGTCTCGGACATTGCCGCGGGCCGATCGACACGCGACTGTACGGCGATCTCGCCGCCCTCGACACCCGCCTTCAGGGTGGCGTGCATCACCTCGAGCGCATGGCTTGCCAGCGCTCCGGAGGCGCGGTGCGGCGTACCGTGCAACACCGAGCTTGCGAGTTCGGCGACGCCGAGACAGCGATAATTGGCCTGGCTCGGCATGTGATCGGCCCAATTCGGCGAGCGCCAATTGGGCTTGCCGAACGCGCGGTCGTCGGCTGCGAGCGAAATCCAGTCGCTGCCTTTCTCGGTATATTGTACCACGCCGCCGAAAAAGTTCGGATCCGGCACGCGCAGCGATCCCTCGGTGCCGTACAGCTCGATCGGCGCATGTCCGTGCTTCCAGACGTCCCAGCTCATCGTGAAGACGATGTCGGCGCCCGTCTCGAAGTGAAGCAGCGCCATCACCGTCGTCGGCGTCTCCACTGCGATCGTCTTGCCGTTCATCGGCCCCTTCGAGGAGACAAGCCGCGTGGCGAAGCCGGAACTCGCGCGTCCCTGCACATGCGTCACCGATCCCAGGAGATTGATCAGGGCCGCAAGGTAATAGGGCCCCATGTCGAGGATGGGTCCGCCGCCGGGTTTGAAGAAGAAAGTGGGGTCGGGATGCCAGTGCTCCATCCCGTGCGACATCAGAAAGCAGGTCCCGTAGAGCACCTTGCCGATCCTGCCCGCATCGATGAGCTCGCGCGCGGTCCGGCCACCGCCGCCGAGGAACGTGTCGGGCGCGCAGCCGAGCTTGAGGCCGCGCTGCGCCGCTTCGCTGACCAGCGCAGCCGCATCGGCGGCCTCGACCGTGATCGGCTTCTCGCCGAACACATGCTTGCCGGCGGTCAGCGCGGCGTGGCTGACCGCGAAATGCGCGTTGGGTGTCGTGAGATTGACGACGATCTGGATATCGGGACGCGCCAGCAGCGCCTCGATCGTCAAGGCCTCGATGCCGAATAGCCCGGCCTGGTCGCGTGCGACCTCGGGGCGCAGGTCGGCGCAGGCGACCAGCCTGAGATCGCGGAAGTTCGGAATGTTCCGCAGGTAGATCGTCGAAATGTTGCCGCATCCAACGACGCCGACGCCGAGCTTGTTCATGTCACTCATGTCTTTCAGCTCCAAGTCCTTCAAGTCCAAGCGGTCACGGTCTCGTGCGCCCGGCGCGCGAAGCGAGCGACATCGTTCGGCTTGTCATGTTCGGCGACGAACAGCGACACGCTCGCTTCCTTCATCGCGGCCCGAAGCGCAGGCCAGTCCATGGTGCCGTGGCCGGGATCGGCCCAGCCATCCTCGTCCGCGCATTGCCCTGACGGTGCGAGGTCCTTGATGTGGCAGGCGACAAGGCGCCCCGCGTGCTTCTTGATTTCGGCGACGGGATCGCCGTTGCCGCGTACGATCCAGGCGAGGTCCGCCTCCCAGACGAGTTCGGGCGCTTCCTCGAACAGGCATTCGAGATAGGTCACGCCGCTGGCGGTGCGGCCATATTCCCAATGGTGGTTGTGCCAGCCGAAGCGCAGCCCTTCGCCTGTCACCGCCTTGCCGATCGCGGCCAGCTCGCGCCCGATGCCGCGCCACTCCTTCTCGCCACCCTCGCGTTCGCCAGGCGGCGGCGCCGGGGCAAAGATCGTATCGATACCCAATCCCTTGCAGAGCTTTGCGGTGCCGGCCGCGTCGGTGCGCAGCCGGTCGAGGCCGACATGCGCGCTCGGCGCGGTCATGCCATGGTGTTGAAGCAGCCGCTTCAACGTATCGGTGTCGTTGAACAGCGCGCCCCAGGGCTCGACCATCCTGTAGCCGAGACCGGCAAGCAGTTTGAACTGCGCCTCGAGCGGTTCGATCGAACGGGCGGAATAGAGCTGGAAGGACAGTCGGTCTATCGGCGTGGTCATGCTGGATTCTCGTGCGAGGTGGGGTACGGAGTTAAAGACGCTGTCCGCACTGGTCGTCGAACAGCGAGAAAGCTTCGGCTGGAAACCGCAAGCCAAGGACATCGCCCGCGCCTGCCTTTGCATCGGCATCGGCGCGGAAGGAGAACGCGGTCCCGTCGGCAAGGCGGCACCAGATCAGCGCGTCGGCGCCCATTGGTTCCACCATCTCGACTCGTGCCGTCACGGCGGACGGATGATCGGAGCCGATGATCTCGATGTGCTCGGGACGGATGCCGAGGACGGCGGGGGCATCTGATAGCGGCGAACGGAACGCGTAGCCGTTCAGGTCGAACCTGACATCTCCGGCGATGAACGCCGGGCCGCCATCACGGACAATCCGGCCGCGAAGGAAATTCATCGCGGGCGAGCCGACGAAGGAGGCTACGAAGCGGTTGGCCGGCTCGCGATAGATCTTTTTCGGCGTATCGAGCTGCTGAATGACGCCGCCCTGCATGACGGCGATACGGTCGGCAAGGGTGAGCGCCTCGATCTGGTCGTGCGTCACGTAGATCATGGTGGCGCCGAGGCGCGCGTGCAGCCGCTTGATCTCGACCCTGAGCTCGGCGCGCAATTGGGCGTCGAGATTGGAGAGCGGCTCGTCGAACAGGTAGACGCCGGCATGGCGCACCAGCGCTCGGCCGATCGCGACGCGCTGGCGCTGTCCGCCGGACAGTTCGGACGGACGCCGGTCGAGCAGCTCGGTCAGCCGCAGCATCTTTGCGGCCTCGCCGACGCGGCTATCGATCTCGCCCTGCGGCGTGCGGGCAACCTTCAGTCCGAACGACAGGTTCTTGCGCACGCTCATGCGCGGATAGAGCGCGTAGCTCTGGAACACCATGGCGATGCCGCGATCCTTCGGCTCGGCCCAGGTCACGTCGCGATCGCCGATCCGGATCTGGCCGCCCTTGACCTCGATCAGTCCCGCGATGGCGTTCAGAAGCGTCGACTTTCCGCAGCCGGAGGGGCCGAGCAGGACGAGGAATTCGGAGGCGTCGACGTGAAGGTCGAGATTCTCCAGAACCTTCAACCCGCCAAAGCCGATCTGCAGCTTCGTGATATCGACGTTGGAGCGTTCCATGTTGCCTCAGCCCTTCACAGCGCCCGCGGCGATGCCGCGAACGAACCAGCGGCCGGAGCCGAAATAGATCACGAGCGGCAACAATGCGGTGAGCAGCGTGGCCGCCATGTCGACATTGTAGGCGCGCTCGCCTTGCGTCGAGTTGACGATGTTGTTGAGCTGCACGGTCATCGGCAGATTGTCGCGGCCGGCGAACACCAGCCCGAGGATGAAATCGTTCCAGATGCCGGTGGTCTGCAGGATCACCGCGACGACGATCATCGGCGTCGCCATCGGCATCATGATGCGGGCATAGATCTGGTAGAAGCCGGCGCCGTCGATGCGCGCGGCCTTGAACAGTTCGATCGGCAGCGAGCTAAAATAGTTGCGGAACAGCAGCGTCATGGTCGGAAGGCCGAAGATCGTGTGAATGGTCACGATGGTGGCAAGCGACTGGCCGAGCCCCGTAAACGAGAACACCCGCACCAGCGGATAGATGAACACCTGATAAGGGATGAAGGCGACGACCATCATCGCGCCGAACAGGATGTTGGCGCCCCGCACGCGCCACAGCGACAGCGCGTAGCCGGTCAACGATCCAACGACGATCGAGATCACCACCGACGGCACCAATATCCGCAGCGAATTGAAGAATCCGGTCCTGATGCCCTCGCAGGTGAGCCCGGTGCAGGCCGACGTCCAGGCCCTGACCCATGCCGCAAGGCTCGGCGAGGCCGGCAGCGCGAGCAGATGGCCCTGCCGGATCTCGGCCATCGGTTTCAGGGACGTGACGATCATGACGTAAAGCGGGAGCAGGAAGTACAGTGCAGTGATCAGGATGAACGCATAGAGACCCCAACGCGCCGGGTTGACGCGCCTCGGCCTGACAGAGCTGAGAGCGATCGCGCTCATCGCACCTCTCCCTTGCGCGCGCGCCAATAAAGATAGGGCGCGACGACTGCGATCACGGTCACCAGCATGGTGGTGGCGGCCGCGGTTGCGAGCCCGATATTGGCCCGCTCGAACAGATGGTCCATGACGAACTTGGCCGGCACTTCGGAAGCGATGCCGGGGCCGCCATTGGTCATCGACACCGACAGGTCGTAGAGGCGCACGACGGCGGTCGAGAGCAGCACCGTGGCGGTCGCAAAGCTCGCGCCCATCATCGGGATGATGATGGATATGTAGACCCGCCATTTCGGCAGGCCATCAACCCTTGCCGCCTTCCAGATTTCATCGTCGACGCCGCGAAGACCGGCCAGCATGATCGCCATCACGAGGCCCGAGGCCTGCCAGACGCCGGCGATCACCAGGCAGTAGATCGCCGTCTCCGGCCGCACGATCCAGTCGAAGGTTGCGCCCGCGAAACCCCAGCTGCGCAGCACATACTGGACGCCGAGGGTCGGGTTCAGAAGCCACTGCCACACCAGCCCCGTGACCACGAAGGACATCGAATAGGGATAGAGGTAGATCGAGCGGATGGTGTCCTCGGCCCGCACCCGCTGGTCGATCGCGACCGCCAGCAGGAACCCTATCAGCAGCGCCAGCGAGACGAACAGCACGCCGTAGATGATGATGTTGTGGACCGAGGTGATCCAGCGATCGTTGGTGAACAGCAGTTGATATTGCCGGAAGCCGACGAAATTGTTGTTCGGCAGCATCCGCGAATTGGTCAGCGACATCCACGCCGTCCAGCTCGTGGCACCGATATAGACGACGAGCATCACCATCAGCGCCGGCAGGAGCGCCGAGATGACGGACAGTTTGGAGGTCAGCGAAAGGCGCATCGTATCGCCGGATTGGAGAGGGATCGACGGACCGGGAGCGGCGGCCGACCATGTGCCGGCCGCCCCTTGCGATGCATCACTCGGCGGATTTCAGCACCGCAGCAACCTTGGCGGAGAATTCATCGGCGCTCATATTGGTGTTCCAATATTGCGAGATGGCATCCTGCAGCGCACCGGTCAGAGAGGGCGGCGCCAACATGTCGCCGGACGGCATTTGCTGGGCCTTGTCTGCGACATAGCGCATGCCCTTCTGGGCGCAAGCGTCCAGGGCTGACGTGTCGACATCGCTCCGCACCGGGATCGAGCCCTTCTTCAGCGCGAACTGAATCTGCGTCTCCGGCGTCAGCATCAGCCTCGCCAGGGTCATCTGCGCCTTGGTGGTGGCAGGATCCTTTGCCTTCGGGAAGACGAACACATCGCCGCCCATCACATAACCGCCGTTGCCATTGGATAGCACGGTGCAGCCGTAATCCTTCTCGGGGACCTTGCCGGCGGCGACGAACTCGCCCTTGGCCCAGTCGCCCATGATCTGCATTCCGGCCTTGCCCTGGATGACCATGTTGGTTGCGTCATTCCAATTGCGGCCGGGCGCGCCGGGATCGACATAGTCCTTGAGCTTCTTGTAGGTGACGGCGACCGTCTTGAACTCGGCGCTCTGCGCCAGCGCCGCGTCGCGCTTGCCAAGGATGCCGGTCCACATCTGCGCGCCGCCGACACCGATCATGACCGCGTTGAACAGATTCTGTTCCCAGTTCTTCTGGCCCGAGAAGGCCAGCGGGATCACCTTGCCGTCGGCCTTGAGCTTCTCGAGAACGGCAAGCGCGTCGTTCCAGCTCTTCGGCTCGTCGGCGCCGACGGAGGCGAGCACCGCCTTGTTGTACCAGAGCCAGTTCTGGCCGTGGATGTTGATCGGCACCGCATACATCTTGCCGTTGCGGGTCGCGGCGGCAATGATCGCGGCCGGCATCACATTTTTCCAGTTGCCTTCGGTGGCGATCGCATCGACATCGGCGAGCAAGTCGCCTTCCACCAATTCGTCGAACTGCTTGCCGGTGTTGAGCTGCATGGCAGTCGGCGGATTGCCGGAGACGGTGCGGGTGATCGCTGCGTTTCGTGCGTTCGCCGCGCCGGCGACCGCGCTATCGATCCAGGTGCCGCCTGCCTTGGTGAACTGGTCGGCGAACACCTTCACGGCGGCGGCCTCACCGCCGGAGGTCCACCAGTGGATCACCTCCGCCTTCATCTCCTGGGCGTTGGCAGGCAACGAGACAAGCGCCGTCGTGGCAACAGCCACCGCGGCAAGCAGTGTGCGCTTCATGACTTCCCTCCCGTGTAGGCCCATTTGCGGGCCGATTACCCTTTACAGGCTTATGTAATCGATTACATATGATCGTATCACAACCGCAGGATTTTGCAAGCGCGGCGATGGCACAGCATGTCCAAGCCGCCTAGATCTGGATCAGCAGATGGCCAAGCGCACCAAGGAGACACGTCGGCCGCCCGCGAAGATCGCCGATGTTGCGCGGCTCGCGGGCGTTTCTGTTGCGACAGTGAGCCGGACGCTGGCGCGGCCGGCGGTCGTGAGCGAGGATACCCGCAACCGCGTGCTCGCCGCGGTCCGCGACACGTCCTATACGCCGAACATCTCGGCGAGGAATCTACGCGTCCGCAAGACCATGGTGGTGCTCGTGGCGGTGCCCGACATCGCCAATCCGTTCTTCGCCGAGATTCTGCAGGGCATCGACGATACGCTGTCGGCCGCCGGTTACGGTCTCGTCATTGCCAATCTGGCCGGTCCGCCGGAGAAGGAGGCGCGCTACGTCGATCTGGTGTGTGCCGGTCAGGCCGACGGTGTGCTGCTGCTGTGCGGTCACGTGATACGGAGTCGCGACCGCGACTTGCGCGATGCGCACGTGCCGCTGGTGGGAGCCTGCGAGTATATTCCCGGGGCGAGCTTCCCGCAGATTTGCATCGACAATGTCGGTGCCGCGCGCGAGGCGGTGCGGCATCTGATCAAACTCGGGCACACCGGCATCGCCTATCTGTCGGGACCGCAATCGACGATCCTGGAACGACAGCGCCTCGAAGGTTACAGGCAGGCCCTGAAAGAGGCCGGCATTGCTGCCGTCGACGGCTTGATCATGCCCGGCGATTTCACGTTTCGAACCGGTGTCGAGGCCGGGCGCGCACTGCTTGCGCTCAGCCCGGAGGTCCGTCCGACCGCATTGTTCGCCGCCAATGACGAGATGGCGATCGGCCTGATCAAGACCGTGCACGCGGAGGGACTGCGGGTCCCGCGCGACCTTTCTGTCGTCGGTTTTGATGGCATTCCCTATGCCGATTATTGCGAACCGACGTTGACCACCATTGTCCAGCCGCGCCGGGAGCTCGGCGCCAGCGCCGCCGCCGAGCTGATTGCACTGATGACGACGGAGAAGTCAGCGGTACGCAAGGATATCGAGCTTCCCGCGAAGTTGGCATTGCGCGACAGCACGTGTCCACCATCGACTCGCAGCACCTAGCTGCCAACGGTCATTTTGAAAGCGCTACAGAAAGTATCGCAAACAGAGCGCGATCACCGCTGCTCTGAGCTACCTGTTGGCTTGTCGCATACCCGTGCGCCAACTCGACGTTTGCCTCGGAGACGTGCCATTTCCATAGCGCAGGCTCCTGATGGATCACGGTGACTTCCAGAAGCCGCGGCGTGAAATAGGTTTTCATGCCACGACTATGCGCCGCTACACACGGTGAGTCCATCTTCTGCTTCATGGCCCGGTCCAGGCGGCTCTCGCGTCATGCATGAGCCTGGTTGCCCGACTCCACTCGTTGCAGCGTCACTTCGGTGGGCTGCCCTCGCATTTCGCGGCCGCCTTATCAGCCTCGAGCATTTCGATGGCGCATCGGATCATCGCCAGGCTAAGCGAGTCCATTCCCGGGGCTATCAACCTGCGGAACTGTTCAATCTCGTTGTCGATTCGGTCGCACTCGTTGCACATGGACGTCCCGCGGCTTGGAGGCGGGAGCAACAAGCTCAGTCACCGATAGTCGCCTAGATATCCGAAAAGGTGATCAAGCTTAAAGCCGCTCTTCCAGCCGCGTTCCCTGAAGCTGCAAAAAATGAGACGCAGACCGCACCTGACCAGGTAAAGGTCGGCTTCGACACGGCGGGCTGAAGTCCGTCACCTCGGGCAAGGACCAGTCCAAAATCTAGGACGGCGCCCGAAGTCCGGGCGAGGTCAACCACTCGTTGATCTCTCCAGCAACATCGATCTGCCTGGCCTTTCGCAAGAGCTCCGTGCGGCGAATGCCGAGCGGCATCCCCTTGGCCTGCAGGCGGAGATTGATCGCCTCTTGCGCGAGGCGATATTCGAATGTCGAGGATTGTCCTGGGGATCGATGAGCCGACATATTTGACGCTCCGCTGCGGGGTTGAGCGGGAGCGCAACTTGCGTCCACATCACCGATAGATGCTAAGGGCGGCGCGGTGGTAGCGGGACAATGCGCCTTTACCTGCCGGATAGCGAGCGCATTGTTTGGGTCCGAGCAGGAACCATGCGCGAATTGCCGAGTGCTAGCCGCGGACCCGCTGAGCCCTGAGCAATTGGCCGATCGCACGTTGAGCCGCGACGATAGCCTCCGCTCGGTTGAAGGCGATCCCTGTTTTGGGGGATCGACCATGTCGCTCAAACGACCATTTCCAGCCCGATGGATTGAGCGTCTGGACGACCGTGTATTCAATACCCTGATATTGCATGCGCTATCACAGCTCTGTGTCGAATCAACCCGTCTGCCGCGACCACGTCCGGTCAATCATCATTGCTTGAAGTCTTGTTTGAACGATCGACGCGGACAGCTCTAAACTCCGCAGGCCCGTCAAGCAGGCGATGCTTTCGTGTCTGGCGTTCCTTGGGACTCGCCGAGCTGTCTGCCTTGTCCTCCAATGTCGCGGTGGCCAAGCGAAGGGCCCGCCTTCGTTGGCGGACCACCCTGCGACCTCCCGCATCTTCTTCCGTCATTCAATCGGGCCTCTGAATTGGAGCGCAGTCGATCGGGCTCGCCCGCGCGATCGACGAGACTCAGCAGCCGCGGCAAATATTCTTCAGCTTTGCAGCTGTTCGGGCCTCTTCCGCAAGGAATGGATCCTTGTCTCCCGACGACCCGGCGATGCCGTTTTCGGCAGGTTTCGCAGTCTTTGGCGGAAACGCCGCATCGTAACAGGAGAGGCGCGCACTGGTGCTCTCGATCGCTCGGCAACTCGGCTCCTTGACGGAAGCCGCTAACGCCGATGCGCCGATTGCCGATGCGAGCAACAGCGCTGCCGTCCAAGTGACTGGTCGAGCCTTCTTCATGCCGAATATCCCATCGCTATTTGCTCTTGCTGGCCCAGGACGGACGCTCGCCGGTCCAAGCCGGAAGAGCATCCCACTCGGACCAACGCATCCGGCGCTCCTCACCTCCGACCCTCACGAAAACAAAGGGCGCATCGTCCCGGCCCGTTTTCGAGCCAACGAAGATTGCTGGAACTCCGTAAGCATCCCTGATGATTGCTGTGTTTGCCATCTTCGGCTCCCGCTTGGCTTGAACTGGCTCCAGCGCCTGCATTTTGACGCATGGTGATCGAACGAGCTTACCGCTGTAAAATGGCCGCGATCGTAATCAGCAGCGCAGGGAAGACGGGCACCAGCAACGGTGGTACGGGCCACTCACGAATGTCGGATTTTTCGGGATTTGACATCTGACCGCCTTTTATCGGGTCAAGGCGGGAGCGCGACGCTCTCAGTCACCGATAACAGCCACGTAGCGCGCGGTGATACCAACAGTCTAGCAGCGTTCTCGACAGCAAGCGAGATCAATCTCAACCGATGGTTCGCCGATTGTCCAAGGTGCGCGCCTTACGCAAGCTCATCCGTCCACACCTTGAAGCTGACGAGTGTGTTGGGCCCGAAAGTCTGGGTAATCGGAACATCTGCGGCATCGCGGCCCTGAGCAATCAGCACACGGCCGATTCGCGGAGTGTTGTTGCGTGGATCGAAAGTGTACCAGCGACCGCCGAGATAGGCTTCGAACCAGCCTGCGAAATCCCCGACAGCGTGGGGCGGCGGGATGCCGATGTCGCCGAGATAGCCGGTGCAATAGCGCGCCGGAATGTTCATGCAGCGGCACAATGCGATCGCAAGATGCGCATAGTCGCGGCAGACGCCTTTGCGCTCGTTGAATACTTCCCAAGCGGTCATGGTGGGCCGCGCGTGCTCGTAGCCGAACGCGATGCGATCATGCACGAAATCGCAGATCGCCTGGACCCGTGGCCAACCCGGCGCCACTTGCTCGAACAGCTTCCATGCGATGTCGGAGAGCCGATCGGTTTCGCAGTAGCGGCTGCCGAGCAGATAGACGATGGTATCAGATGGAAGATCCTCCACCGCGTGTTGCGTGGCGGACGGCGCGATCATGTCGGGCAATCCGCTATCGCGCACCGTCCCTTCGGCAGCAAGGCGCATGCGACCGGCGGGCGCAACGAGCCGGTTGCACCAGTTTCCGAAGCCATCGCGGTAGGGCGTGATCGGCACGGCAGGCTCGGTGGTGAGGTAATCCGGCACAATGATGTCGGATGCCCGGGTAAAGTGCATCCCGACCACGGCAATCAACGGCGTGACCTGCTCGAAGTCGTAGATTATTTCGAAGCCAACACCGATCTTCATGCTTTTGGCCTGACCCCGATTGCATCGACTCGAATTGGCTGCGTGGATGATCGCGCTGACAAGGGTGACCTCCGGCCGTCACTTCAAGGTAGAGGCTTCCTTGGTGATGGCCGAGATCGAACTGCCAGACTTGCGAACGACGCTGATAAACTGCTCATCCGATAGCTTGAGCCGCTTGCGCAGGAGCTTGACCTGCACTTTGTCTCTCAAATCCAGCGAATTGCGGAAGTATGTCGGCTTGCGCCTGTACATGTGAATCTCTCGCGATGAAGGAGTAGACCGGATCGCGACCAAGCGGGCATTACGCCGCTCCGGCCGCGATGGTGACTGTCCCGCTGCTCGCGAAGATTCTGTCGCCACGAAGCCAACCTTCTCAAGGAACCCGTGTTCCACTGCCTTGATAATTATCTCGTCCTTGGACGAATTGGAGGGCAACCGGAAGAACCCCGGAAGGTCGCATGCAACAAAAACGCCGCCCGCTTAAATGAAGCGCAGGCGGCGGCTCTCCAGCCCCGGGAGGGAGATTGTAAAATCCCGATGTAGGTTTGTCTGACGGGATGACGCAAGGTTCAACCGGCGAGCGATCGCGCTTCGGATTCCCGTTCACCCGGCACGGCAGCAATCGCGGATGGTTCCTGGCTGGAACCAAAACAAAGCGCTCGCTATCCGGCTGATAACAGCGCACAGTCCGACGACCATCGAGCGGCCCCTTAGCATCTATCGGCGATGTGAACGCAAGTCGCGCTCCCGCTCACCCCCTACAGCGGAGCATGAGCATGTCAACTCGACGATCTCCGGAGCAATCGAGCACGTTCGAATACCGCCTGGCGCAAGAAGCGATCAGTTTGCGCCAACAGGCCAAGGAAATGCCCTCTGGCGTTCGCCGCACGGAGCTTTTGCAAAAAGCGCGGCAGCTTGACGTTGCCGGCGAGGTCAACAAGTGGCTGACGTCGCCTGGCTTACAGCCACCATCTTGAACTCAGGTGTTAGCGTTAGAAAGAGCCGCTTCCGGCGTGACCGTCGGTGCAGACCGGCCCCAGGGCTGTGAATCCCTGCTCATGAGGGTAGGGAACGGGCGTCATGCGGCGGAGTTGACAACCATGACACTTGTCAGCGCTCTCGAGGAGTCGTTCGACATCGCCTGGAGCTTTCTTGAGAAGTCCGGCGAGTTGAGAGGAGCGGCGGAGTCCGAGGACATCCTTCTGAATTCGATCGAGCAGCAGCTGCGCAAGGGCGAGCGAAGGAAGCTCATGCTCGCCAACAGGGCGATTTCAGCCTACCGCGCGCAGGTCGCGAGGATTCCGGCGTTCAGGGGGAGGATACTCGAGCTCCTGGAGGGACAATGATCAGGAACGAAGCGAATGCCCGCCACGTGCGGGAAGCCAACAAATCATTCAAGGCGACCAGCAAGGCCAAGCCACAGACCGACTATGCGAAAGCGGAGCAATCCTTTCAGGAAAATCGCGAACGCCTGAAGGCGGAGCGTCTGGCAAGGGAAGCCCACGCAAAGGATGCTTCGAAATAGCCTCTTCTGCAGATGGCCTCGTGTCACCCTGGTCCGGGTCTAAAGCATCGAGAGAACGACGATCCCGTCTTCAAGCTCTCCGGAAGCAAGGCGCGCCCGCGCGATCTGCTCGAACTCCGTGCGATATTTGTGGAGATAGCTGAAGGCCTGCTTGTCGGTCTGAAACGTCGTCGTCAGTCTGCATATCTGTCGCGCCGCCCCGTGCGCGAGAGTAAAGGTAATGGTTCCACCACCGTCCGACTTGGCTCTGGGCACGATCAGCACTCCGGCTTGGGACGGTCATTGAAGCGGGTTATTTTGGCGACTTCCTTGCGCGCTTCTTGGGCGCCGGCGCCGGCATCGCTTCTGCTGCAGCGGCGTCAGCGGCTTCCTTGGCCTGCCGCAACTCGCGCAGTCGCGCCATGTTCTTGCGAACCTCGAGGCCCTGGCGCTCGACATCCGCGATCGCCCGTACACCTTCTTCCGCGGCCAGACGCTGACGCTGGGAGCGTGCAATTGCTTCGGGCGACGGTACTGCCGATTTCCTGGCGCTCATCCTTCACCCTGTCATGCAATGGGCAAAACCCGCTCAATCCAGGGATCGAGCGGGTACCACGGCCGTTTCAGTACATCCGTGAAACGGCGCTACGAAATCAGGCCAGCGAGAGGTTCTCTGCGCTGACTTTGCCCCGCATCTTGTCGGTCTTGGCTTCGAAATTGACCTTCTGGCCCTCGGCGAGGCCCGCAAGGCCAGCACGTTCGACCGCGCTGATGTGAACGAACACATCGTTGCTGCCATCGTCCGGCTGGATGAATCCAAAGCCTTTTTGGCCGTTAAACCACTTCACGGTACCTGTCGTCATGTTCTTCTCCAAAGCGCGCACGCGCGCGCCGCGCGACAATCACGCGGACGTTTCAACTTCGTCGATGTCTTTGGAAAAGGAGCCCGCGGGCACGTTCAACAAGGCACAGCGGCTAATCGAATGACGTCAATATACACATCATCTGCGCTTTTACAAGGAAGGCAGCCAATTTGTTTTCAATCCTGCGGTTTTGACGCTGCGCGGGCCTAGTTCCAGGCAGAACGCCGGCGCGCGCGAGAGGCCTTTATCGATTGACTTGGCCGCGCGAGGGTGGTCTCGTCGTTGCCACTGAACCGCATCGCCGTAACGTGCAAACCTGCTCGTTCGAGGCCGGCGAAGGCATCCGCGGTCACTCTCATTCTCCCATTTGTAACAAGTCTCCTGCGCAATCGGCTGCGTGCAGGATCACCTCATTTCGCAGCCCAGCGAGGAGTTTCAATGCAGGTTCTTGTTCGCGACAACAATGTCGATCAGGCGCTTCGCGTTCTGAAGAAGAAGATGCAGCGGGAAGGCGTCTTCCGCGAAATGAAGCAGCGGCGTGCCTATGAGAAGCCTTCCGAGCGAAAGACGCGCGAGAAGTCCGAAGCCATTCGGCGAGCCCGCAAGCTCGCCCGTAAGCAGGCCATCAGGGAAGGCTTATTGCCGGCACCTCCGAAGAAGAAGCTCCCCGAACGCAAGCCACCCCTTCCGCAGACTTCGGCGTCCGCCACCCAGAAAGCTCTGATTTCCTAAGGGCGAGAAGCGACAGATGCGCTGTCCCTATCAGCCTCGGATTGAGCCTGGCGGCACCCTCCTCGATCAGGAACGCCCCGTTGACGCTCGTGTTAAAGCAGGACCACATCAAAGGGTGATGCGGTGACGCGCTATTATTTCGACATCAGGGACAGCACCGGGCTCTATCCCGACGAGGAAGGGCTGGAGTTTCCAACTCAGCGTGAAGCTGAGGTAGAAGCAGCCGAGACGCTGGCAGGCCTGGCGCGCGATCTCGCGAGCCTGGATGAACGTCAAGACGTTGCAGTCGAGGTGCGAACCGACAGCGGGAGCGTGTTTCAGGCGGCGTTCATCTTCAGCGGCAACAGAACAACACAGTAGGGCTGGCGGAGCTTCAGCCTGATCAGTTCCCGGGCGACGCAAACTGCTCATGAATTGGCCGGCTTTTTCGAAGCCTAGGATCATGAACTCCCACATCGCCCGCGGCCAGGACCGCGATCTATGCCAGGCTGGCTATGCCCGCGTCTCGCAAACGGGCAAGGACCGCAAGGTCACGCTTAAACCATTTCCGGTCTGATCGCGCGGCGAGCACGATACTATCAAACATCGAGGATCGTTCGAACCGTCCCAGCCCGATATTCAGAGCGGTGCCATCGAAGTCCAGGGCCTGCCAGTTCGATGCGGCCAGAGCGTTCCGCGTTACCAACACGTGTCGCTCGGGATCGAGCTTTATCTTGTCCCCCGGGATGGCTTCGAAGCTGATCCCACCTGGAAATTCGGCCTGAGCGATGTCGAGCGCCCAGTCGGACGTGGCATAGAATTCCTTCACAAAGAGATCGTGAGCTTCCCGACGTCGTTGATTTTCTTCAGTGGTCGCCTTGGAATGCGAGAGCAGGCTTCCGTTTATCTTCACGGCACTGATGCGACCGGAAAGCACAACCCGCTCGAAAACGCATCCCCAAAGAAATAGCGGGGCGTCGCCGAGTCGCTTGAGACCTCGCAGAGACACGTCACGGAACACCCCCTCGTATATCGAGCAATTCATCTGCGAAGCCCGCTCAAGGTCTATCCGCTCAAACAGGTTAAGCGGCGCCCCCTCACCACGGCGGGCGACGCACCCACTGAACTCGCAATCGACGGCGGTGAAATCCGACAGACGGACGCCGGACGCTTTGCAAAAGAACCGTCCTCCGACGACTTCTGTAGGCATTCCCTCGGCTCTTCGCCCTATGCGTTTGACCGGAGTGAACGGTAGCGTTACCAGGAAATATCTGCAACGGATCAGACGCGATTTCGCGCTCGGCCAATCGATTCCGGTCTATCCCGATAGCCGGACAATTCAAGCTCGCGAGCGCGGACCAGGTTTCCACTTTGCCTTCGGAAGCAGGGAGCCGTGGACTTCGCTTACCATTTCAGTTCAAGCGATCAGGCCCAGCCAGCAGTCGCAATACAATCCCGAACAATTCGCTCTGCGAGGAGATGCCGAGCCGCTCATAGGCGCGCTTGCGATAGGTCAGGGTCGAATGCAGGCTGATGCCGAGCTCTTGCGAGATCGCCTCCGAGCTGAGGCCGGAGAGTATGCGGCGGCAGACCTCCTGCTCGCGCGGTGTCAGCGCGGCGAGCGGCGCGCGTGTCGCGAACAACGCGGCGAGATTCTGGTCGGGCGTTGCAGCCGGCTGGAAGTGACGGGCGACGCTGGCGCCGATGACAGGCGCGATGGCCTGCAGCCGTGCACGCTCGGCATCGGCAAAGCGCCCCTGGGCGGTGATCCGATAGAAATTAACGTAGAAGCAGGTGTCGCCGGCCCAGATCGCGGTGGCACATTTGTCGACGATATCGGAATCGTTGAAGAAGATTTTCCGGTAGCGCGCGCCGTACATGCGCGGGGCGAAGGACGGCAGCATGATCGGTGCACCGCCCTCGCCTTCGAAAAGCGCATCACGGTTGGGATCGGATTGGTGAAATTGCCCGGCATAGGCGGCGCCGAGATCGCTGCCGGTCGGGATATTGCCGGCATCGAGCAGGCAGCGCGCCGCACCCGCGCGCGTCAGCGCGAACACCATGCAATGACCGACGGCAGCCTGCCTTCGCAACGTGTCGATCAGGATGCTTGGAAAGTCGGGACGACCGATGGCGAGCACCGCGGGCGTGACATCGCCTGCCGCAGGAGTTTGGGCCATCGTGTGGGGCCGCATGGGGTTCCTCCGCAAGAGTTCTTTTGGCGGAAGATAGCAGCCAGGGGGGATCGTCGGAAGGCGCCGTCCCGATTGTGCGCCCCCTACCCTGCCGCCGCCTTCACTGGCGCGACATTGATCGCGAGCTTGCCGTAGCGGTCAGTGAAGGCCTCGGTGTCGATCTCTTCCAACTTGATCTCGCCGCTCATGACGCCCTGCTTCCATTCGGCCTGGGCCGGGTCGTTCTGGAACTCCGGCATCACTTCGCGGCCGAACAGCTCGAGCGATTCGCAGATGTGCTCGTGGCTGTTCTTGCCGGCCTGATTGAGCAGAATGACCTGGTCGATATGCGAGGATTGGAAGCGCTTCAGCTTCCTGCGGATCGTCTCGGGCGAGCCGATCAGGCCGCCGCGCAGCGCGGCCTCCTGCGCCTCAGGGTTCTCGCGCTTCCACTTGTTGTATTCGTCCCACATGTTGACGGTGTAGGGCGCCGGCCGCTGGCGGTTCTGCGAGGCGCCGTAGAAGCGCAGCGCGAACTGGAAGAAGGTGGCGCCGTCGGCGCGCGCACGCGCCTCTTCATCCGTCTTGGCGCACATGAAGAACGACACTAGCGCCATGTTCGGATTGATCTCGTAGTCAGCGAGCTTTGCGAGACGCTTGGTCATGGCGTTGTAGTAAGCGTGCACCCAGGCATGCGCGGCATCGGCGCTGACGAACTGGAAGCCGAGCGCGCCAAAGCCGTGGCGGCCGGCACGCTCGATGGTCGGCAGCTGCGAGCAGGCCATCCATAGCGGCGGATGCGGCTTCTGCACGGGCTTCGGCACGACATTGCGCAACGGGATATCGAAATACTTGCCGTGATGTTCGGAGCCGGCATCCCTGAACATCGGGAAGATCGCGGCAACGGCCTCCTCGAACACTTCCTTCTTGGTCTCCATATCGCGGCCAAACGGCGTGAGCTCGGTGATGGACGCGCTCTCGCCCATGCCGAACTCGCAGCGGCCGTTGGACAAGAGGTCGAGCACCGCGACGCGCTCGGCGACGCGCGCCGGATGGTTGGTGGTGAGCTGGAGGATACCGTGGCCGAGCCGGATGTTTTTCGTGCGCTGGCTCGCGGCGGCAAGAAACGATTCCGGCGAAGGCGAGTGCGAATATTCTTCAAGGAAGTGATGCTCGACCACCCAGGCATGGTCGTAGCCGAGACGATCGGCCAGTTCCATCTGAGAGAGCGCGTTCTGGTAAAGGGCGAGCTCGTCGCCGGCCACCCAGGGCCGCGGCAGTTGCAGCTCATAGAAGATGCCGAACTTCATGACGCCTCTCCCAGTTTTCTTGCCCGCTTATTCTTGTTGCGGGCATCTTAATGCGTGAGGCGGCGCTGTCTACGCAGTCGCAATTCCGCCTTGCGGGAGAACGGGCCTCATCACGCGGCGGCCATTCAGCGCCACGCCGATGAAGGTGAAGCGCACCATCAGGTGATAGGTCGCGAGCATCAACGGAATCGCGACGACGGGAATGATTGCGAACTTGACCAAAGCGGGCCAGTCGAACTGCGACAGCGCGACCTGCAATGCCATCACGATCGGCAGATGGATCAGATAGAGCCAGTAGGAGGCATCAGCGAGATAGCGCCGGGTCGGGCTGAAGCCGGACATGAAACGGAGCGCAAGGCCGAGGGCCGCGAAGGTCGTTATCCAGATCGCGGGCGCATAGAGGATGGCGGAGGCCAGCCGGAGCGTGGCGAAGCTGTAGGGCAGTTTTGGCGCACCCGGAGCAGACAACATCACGCCGGACAAGACGAAGCTGATCAGGATCAGGCAGAGCGCGAGCAGCAGATGCGCAAGCCAGCGCCGCTCGAGGATCCGCAGCAGACCGATCTGCCGATGCAACAGCCAGCCGACGCCGAAGGCGCTGCCGAAGCCGATCCAGGCCTGCGCATTGGTGATGAGCGAGTGATCCGGCGTCCGCACACCCATTACATTGACCCATCGTGGATCGAGGCAGAAGGCGATGCCGATGGGGATCGCCAGAACCAGCGGCGCCAGCGGATTGCGGATGATCCCAGCGAAGAGGCGATCAACAACCGCCCGCAGCGAGCCCGACGTATCGAGCCGGACGATCGCGCCGCGCAGCAGCAGCATGGCGGCATAGAGCTGCAGCAGCACATAGAGAAACCAGAGATGGGTCAGGCGGAAATTCGGCAAGGGCGGCAGCCAGCGGGACGCCCATTGGATCGAACCGCCATTCGGAAAGTCCGCCGCCCAGGTGATCACCAGGGCGATCGGCACGAACAGCAGCGGCCAGCCGATCACCAGCGGCAGGGCGATCCGCTGCAACCGGTCCGTGACGAAGCCGAAGGCGCCGCGGCGATGAAAGCTCATGCGGGCAAAGAAGCCGGCCATCAGGAAGAACGTCGTCATCCGAAACACATGGATAGCGAAAGACAGCAAGCTGAGCATGAGGCTTGGATGGGTGTCCTGGATCAGCCAGAACCGGGGCGAGGCCGGCACGAACGACAATGTCGCGTGCAGGACAATGCCGAGCAGCAGCGCGATCCCCCTGAGCGCATCGAGCGCGTGGAGCCGTTCGGGTGCGGAGGTGACGGCGCTCGCATGTAACATGGGGCTCTCGCTGGCTGGACAGGGCTTTCGTACACTCTGCCCAACCGGGGTACGTCTCTCTCGCCCGATCCAAGAATCGGCTAGCCGATTTCTCGTTGCGGCTCGCCGATGTCAGCGATGACCGGCCGGCTCAGCGCCTCGCGCCGGAATTCGGTCGGTGTGACGCCGGTCTCAGCCTTGAAGGCGCGGTTGAAAGGTCCGATCGACTGGAAGCCCGCATCCATGGCGATGGTCAGCACCGGGACCTCCCGTTGCGTCACATCGGAGAGGGCCAGCCTGGCATCCTCGATGCGATAGCGGTTGAGGAACGCATTGAAGTTCCGATAGCCCAGCCCCTCGTTGATGGCCTGGCGCAGCCGATGCTCGGGAACCTCTAACCGGGCCGCCAGCGCCCCGATCGCGAGACCTTCCTGCCGATAGGTTCGCTCCACGCTCATCAGGTGGTCGAGGCGCCGCAACAGGATCGGGTCAACCACGACCCGAGCCGTCGGAGCACGATCGGTGCCGCGCGCATCGCCGGACGCGATGGCCGCCGTGGCATCGTTGGCGGGCACGGCCGGCGGCGTGGCGAGAGTACCTACCCCGGCCATCATCGCCACCACGAACAGGACGAGCGCGGTGGGAAGGCTGCCGGGCGCGCCGGGGACAGCGACGGGAATGGCGGCGAAGCCGGCACCGGCGAAGACCACGATGAGCCCGACATTGATCGCCAGCATCGCCAACCGCAGCCGGCGGCGCCGCGCCACCAGATCGGCACGCCAGGTCTTGACGGTCTGCACCGCGGCCGCGAGCGCCAGCGCCAGATTGACCAACGCCAGGCCTCTGCCGCCCGCTCCGGCCAAAGCGGGCGAGTAAGCCCAGCCCAGCGTGAGCACAAAGCCGACGGCCACGATGCCCAGCCACATGGCGCCGTGCCATCGCCTCAGCACGAAATCGTCGTCAAACGCCGCACGTGCCCATAGCCAGAACAAGGCCGGTTGTGCCGACATGATCGGCAACACCCACCACCATGACGATTTGGGAAAGAACGGAGCGGTCGCGATGGCATAAAACACGCCGCCCGCCGACATGGCCATGCCCAGCAAAGCCTGCTGGCTGGTGGCCCGACGCAGCAGCGCCGCAAGAATGATCAACAGGAACACGCCGCTGGCCGCGCCGCGAAGCCCGAGATCGATGGCCGTGAGCCCCATCACACCCTGCCGTCTCCATCAGAAGCTCAATTTTCGCATCGCCTTCGCGCGTGCACAATCCAAAATTGCGCTTGCGGTCGCGGCGACTGCGACATCCGCAACTTGAACGGTTGATCCAGATCAACGCGTCAGCCGGCCTGCTGCATCAAAAATGCAGCAAGGCAACGGCCCGGATGCCGTCCCGATTCCCCGGACACCCCGAAGAGACCGAATATGTCGGCCCCTGACGACACGACCTCGCGCGTGCGCCGTAAGCGCATGGAGATCTTTGCGTTCCTGTTCCTGACCGCGGTTGTGATGCCCGTCCTCGCGGTCGGAACGGTCGGCTCTTACGGCTTAGGTGTCTGGATCTACCAGATGTTCGCCGGCCCTCCCGGCCCGCCGCCCTCCCCGCATTGATCCCCTCACAGCGAAAGACAGGCATCATGGCTCACGCCACACTCAACCGCCGCGCATTGATCACCGGTCGGGTGCTCAGCGCCGAGCGCATCACCCCGCCGCCGGGCTGCGAGATCGCCAGCATCATCGTGCAGGCGCGCCCTGAGCGTCTCGCCGAGCTGGACGCCGCGATCACCGCCCTTCCCGGCTGCGAGATCCACGGCCGCGATCCACGCGGCAAGCTCATCGTCGTGACCGAAGCACCTGACGCAGGCAGCCTCGGCACCCTGCTCAACACGATCCAGTCATTGCCGGACGTCTATTCCGCAGCGCTCGTCTTCCACGCCATTGAAACCGCCTAAGGGACGGGAGAGCCATCCCATGACATCGCCAAAGCTCGACCGCCGCCAGATGCTGAAGCTCGAGGCCGCCGCAATTGCGGCCGCTGCCGCGGGCATGCCGGTGCCGTCGCTCGCCGCCAATCTCGTCGCTGAGCGCGACGTCGCCGAACTGAAATGGGACAAGGCCGCCTGCCGCTTCTGCGGCACCGGCTGCTCGGTGATGGTCGCGACCAAGGACAATCGCGTCGTCGCCACCCACGGCGATACCAAGGCCGAGGTCAACCGCGGCCTCAACTGCGTCAAGGGCTACTTCCTCTCCAAGATCATGTACGGCCACGACCGCCTGACCCAGCCGATGCTGCGCAAGACTGATGGCAAGTACGTCAAGAACGGCGAGTTCACGCCCGTGTCCTGGACCGAAGCCTTCGACATCATGGAGGCGAAGTGGAAGGAGGCGATGAAGAAGCGCGGCCCAAACGGCGTCGCCATGTTCGGCTCCGGACAATGGACGATCTGGGAAGGCTATGCGGCGTCAAAGCTGTTCAAGGCCGGCTTCCGCACCAACAACATCGACCCCAACGCACGCCACTGCATGGCCTCCGCCGTCGCGGGGATGATGCGCACCTTCGGCATCGACGAGCCGGCCGGCTGCTATGACGACATCGAGGCCACCGATGCCTTCGTGCTGTGGGGCTCCAACATGGCGGAGATGCACCCCATCCTGTGGACGCGCGTGGCCGACCGACGGCTCTCTGCGCCGCATGTCCGCGTCGCCGTGCTCTCGACCTTCGAGCACCGCTCGTTCGACCTCGCCGACATCGGCATGGTGTTCAAGCCGCAGACCGACCTTTATTTGCTCAACGCCATCGCCAACCACATCATCAAGACGGGCCGGGTCAACAAGGATTTTGTGGCCGCGCATACCGTGTTCAGGCGCGGGCAGACCGACATCGGCTATGGCCTGCGGCCGGAGCATCCGCTGCAGAAGAAGGCCACCGGCGCGGCCAAGGCCAACGACTCCACCGACATGACCTACGACGAATACGTCAAGTTCGTCTCTGAGTACACGCTGGAGAAGGCGGCGCAAATGTCCGGTGTGCCGCTGAACCGGCTGGAAGCGCTCGCCGAGCTCTACGCAGACCCGAAGACAAAAGTGGTCTCGTTCTGGACCATGGGATTCAACCAGCACACCCGCGGCGTCTGGTGCAACAACCTCGTCTACAACATCCATCTCCTCACGGGGAAGATCTCCTCGCCCGGCAACAGCCCGTTCTCGCTGACCGGCCAGCCCTCGGCCTGCGGCACCGCGCGCGAGGTCGGCACCTTCTCGCACCGCCTGCCCGCCGACATGGTGGTGACCAACAAGGAGCATCGCGACAAGGCGGAGCATCTCTGGCTGCTGCCCGAGGGCACCATTCCCGACAAGCCCGGCGCGCACGCGGTGCTGCAAAGCCGGATGCTGAAGGACGGCCTCATCAACGCCTATTGGGTGCAGGTCAACAATAATCTGCAAGCCGGCCCGAACGCCAACGAAGAGACTTATCCCGGGTTTCGCAACCCCGACAATTTCATCGTGGTCTCGGACGCCTATCCGAGCGTGACGGCACTCGCCGCCGATCTGATCCTGCCGACCGCGATGTGGGTCGAGAAGGAAGGCGCCTACGGCAATGCCGAGCGGCGCACGCAGTTCTGGCACCAGCTCGTCCAGGCGCCCGGCGAGGCCAAGTCCGACCTCTGGCAGCTCATGGAGTTTTCAAAGCGCTTCAAGATCGAGGAGGTCTGGCCCGAGGAGCTGATCGCCAAGAAACCGGAGGTTCGCGGCAAGACGCTGTTCGACGTGCTCTACAAGAACGGACAGGTCGACAAATTCCCCGTGACCGACATCGAGCAGGGCTATCTCAACGACGAGTCCAAGGCGTTCGGCTTCTACGTGCACAAGGGCCTGTTCGAGGAATATGCCTCGTTCGGTCGCGGCCACGGCCACGACCTCGCGCCGTTCGACACCTATCACCGCGAGCGCGGCCTGCGCTGGCCTGTCGTCAACGGCCAGGAGACCAAATGGCGCTTCCGCGAGGGCAGCGACCCCTACGTCAAGCAGGGCGCGGACGTGCAGTTCTATGGCTACCCCGATGGCAAGGCGCGCATCTTCGCACTGCCTTACGAGCCGCCGGCGGAATCGCCCGACAACGACTATCCGTTCTGGCTCTCGACCGGCCGCGTGCTGGAGCACTGGCACTCCGGCACCATGACGCGCCGCGTGCCCGAGCTCTACAAGGCTTTTCCGGAAGCCGTCTGCTTCATGCACCCGGATGACGCGCAGGACATGAAGCTGCGCCGCGGCGATGAAGTGAAGGTCGTCTCGCGCCGCGGCTTCATCCGCGCCCGCGTCGAGACGCGCGGCCGCGACCGGCCACCGCGCGGCCTGGTGTTCGTGCCGTGGTTCGACGAATCCAAGCTGATCAACAAGGTGACGCTGGACGCCACCGATCCGATCTCGCTGCAAACCGACTACAAGAAATGCGCCGTGCGCATCGAGCGGGTGAACGTGTCATGATGAAGCGATTTGGTATCGCCCTGCTCGCCTGCGCGATCGCCGCCGGCGCCAGCTCGCTGACCGCGCAGACGGTGACGTCCGGCCTGCGCGGCCCGACCCCGCTCAATGACGAGGGACCGGCGCCGCCGATGCTGCCGAACCGCAACACGTCGGAGCGGGAGGTGCGCAACTATCCGGAGCAGCCGCCGGTCATCCCGCACACGATCGACGGCTACCAGATCGACCTCAACGGCAACAAATGCCTGTCCTGCCATGCGCGGGCACGCATTGCGGAATCGCAGGCGCCGATGGTCTCGATCACGCACTTCATGGACCGCGAGGGCCAGTTCCTGGGGTCGATCTCGCCGCGGCGCTTCTTCTGCACCGAATGTCACGTGCCGCAGAACACCGCAACACCGCCGGTCAGCAACGACTTTACGGACATCGACACCTTGCTGTCGCGTGCAAGCCCCGGTGGCCGGCGATGACGACGACCGCTGATGAATCCAAAGCCAAACGCGGCTTCATCGCGCGCGCGTGGGATTTCGCGCTCGAGCTGTGGGGCGTGCTGTCGCGGCCGAGCACGGTGTTCGCGCTCGGCACGCTCGTGCTCGCAGGCTTTGCCGCCGGCGTGATCTTCTGGGGCGGCTTCAACACCGCGCTGGAATTGACCAACACCGAAAAATTCTGCACCGGCTGCCACGAGATGAAGGACAATGTCTATGCCGAGCTGAAGTCGACCATCCACTTCAGCAACCGCTCCGGCGTGCGCGCGACCTGCCCCGACTGCCACGTGCCGCATAACTGGACCGACAAGATCGCGCGCAAGATGCAAGCGTCCAAGGAGGTCTGGGGCAAGATCTTCGGCACGATCGATACGAGGGAGAAATTCCAGGACAAGCGCCTCGAGCTGGCGGCGCATGAATGGGCGCGCTTCAAGGCCAATGATTCCCTGGAATGCCGCAACTGCCACAGCGCCGATTCCATGGACATCACCAAACAATCGTCGCGGGCTTCAGTGGCGCATCAGCGCTTCCTGTTCACGGGCGAAAAGACCTGCATCGACTGCCACAAGGGCATCGCCCACCATCTGCCCGACATGCGCGGCGTTCCCGGCTGGCAATAGGGCCGATCCGGGCCGCTTGAACCTGCGGTGCGAATGGTTAGTTTTGAGATCCGGCGAATCGCATCGTTTCGCCTCTCCTCAAGACAGATATGGCCACTTTCACCCCGCATCAGGATGCCGCGCTCAAGGCCGTCGGCGATTGGCTTAAAGCCAAACCGGGCCGCAACGGCACGCCGCCGGTGTTTCGGCTGTTCGGCTTTGCCGGCACCGGCAAAACCACGCTGGCGCGGCATATCGCCGAGGGCGTCGACGGCGAGGTGAAGTTTGCCGCCTTCACCGGCAAGGCCGCCCTCGTCATGCGCAACAAGGGCTGCGATGACGCCTCCACCATCCATTCGCTGATCTACCGCGCCCGCGAATCCGGCGAGGAGCAGCCCAGCTTCGAATTGTGGGACGATGCGCCGGCCTCAAAAGCCAAGCTGATCGTGATCGACGAATGCTCGATGGTCGATGCCGAACTCGGCCGCGACCTGATGTCGTTCGACTGCCCGCTGCTGGTGCTGGGCGACCCTGCGCAGCTGCCGCCGATCCAGGGCGGCGGCTTCTTCACCAATTCCGAGCCGGACGCGATGCTGACCGAGGTGCACCGCCAGGCCCAGGACGACCCGATCGTGCGGATGTCGATGGACGTCCGCGAGGGCCGCGAGCTCGACATCGGTCGTTACGGCGAAAGCGAGGTGGTGTCGCGGAAAGAACTGGATCCCGATCGCGTCATGGGCGCCGACCAGGTGCTGGTCGGCCGCAACAACACAAGGCGCGCCTACAATATGCGGGTGCGGCAACGGCAGAACATCGAGGACGTCTTTCCGGTCGCCGGCGACAAGCTGGTGTGCCTGCGCAACAACCGCAAGAAGGGCCTGTTCAACGGCGGCCTGTGGCGCGTCAAGTCGCGCAACACCTCGCGCTCGAAATCGCGCATCCTCTCGATGCGGCTGTCGCCGGATGAAGAGTTTGGCCACAAGGTCACAAAAGTCTCGGTGCGCGCCGATTGCTTCGAGGGCGGCATCGAGCAGATCGCCTGGGAGCAGCGCAAGCCCTATGACGAGTTCGACTACGGCTACGTGCTGACCGTGCACAAGTCGCAGGGCTCGCAATGGGACGACGTCGTGCTGTTCGACGAGAGCTTTGCGTTTCAGGAGAGCCGGGCGCGGTGGCTGTATACGGGCATCACCCGGGCGGCGAAACGGTTGAGTATCGTGGTTTAGAGCGCCGCTGCCGTAGGGTGGGCAAAGGCGCAATGCGCCGTGCCCACGATCTCTCTCCACAAGCAATGAACGCGTGGGCACGCTTCGCTTTGCCCACCCTACGGCACCGTGAATGTGGCGCCGATATCGCGCCGTTCACTTCCCCGCAACGAAATAAAAATCCTCCCTGCCCGGCGGCGAGCCGTAGGTGAACGGCTGCTGCACGTGCTTGGTGGCGGACCAGACATCGTCGCGGACGATGTCGAACAATTTCCGGATCTCGACCTTCGGCTCCTTGAGCTCGCGGGCGAGTGCGGTGGAGAACGGACTGTCGGCGCCGTTGTCGCCGTCGATCGCGGTCTCGCCGTGCTTGGCTGCGTAGACCACCATGAAGCCGGCGCCGGGCTCGATGTTGGAAAAGCCCTTGTCGACCAGCTTCAGCGACAGCGTATGCTGCATGGTCGGCGCGAACGGGTTGTCGCGGCAGGCATCCAGGATCACCAGGCGCACTTTTCGCGCAGCTCCCACCGCTGCAATCACCTGCTCCAGCGCGACGGCTTGCGTCTCGGCGTCCCGGTCGACCGCGAGCTTGGCATCGACAGGAACGAGGTAGTTCACCCCGCCGATCTCGAAGCCGTGGCCGGCGTAATAAACCACCGCCCAGTCGGCCTTCTCCGCTTCGTCGGCAAAGGTCTTCAAAGCGTCGAAGAACTTGTCGCGGGTCAGGTCGCTGACGGAGATCACGGTCTGGAAGCCGACATCGTGCAGCACGCCCGCGATCAGTTTGGCGTCGCGCGGCGGATTTGGCAGGGCGTGGACGTTCTTGTAGGCGCCGTTGCCGACGACCAGCGCGACGCGGCGCCCGGTGGGCGCGCCTCCCGGCGTTTGCGGCGTCAGCGCTGCGAGCCGCTGCTGCGCGGTGGCGCGGGCGCGGGCGACGTCGTACTCGTCGAATTTCGTCAGCGAATAGGCGGCCGCGCGGTAGTCGGCGCGGGCCTGGGCGAGGTCTTTCTTGCGCTCGTAGAGCTGGCCGCGGCCGGAATGCGCGCGGACATTGTTCGGGTTGATCTGGATCACCGTGGTGTAGTCCTTCAGCGCAGCGTCGAGATCGCCCTTCAACATGCTGACATCAGCACGATTGTTGATCGCGTAGACATTCCTCGGCTGCTTCTCGATCAGACCGTTGCAATCGGCGAAGGCCAGATCGTATTTGCCCATCAGGCCGTAGGTGGTGCAGCGATTGGCCGCGATCTGCTGCGCGGTCGGATCGATCTTCTCCGCCTCGGCGAAATCGGCAATGGCGCCGTCATAGTCCTTCATCACCGTGCGCACACGGGCACGATTGGTCCAGCCGAGCAGGAATTTCGGCGTGTATTTGATCGACAGGTTGAAATCGTCGAGCGCGCTCTGCAGCGCGGCCCGGCGCAGCTGAATGGTGCCGCGATTGTTGTAGGCATAGCCGAAATTCGGCCGCTTCTGGATGGCGAGATTGTAATCGGCCATCGCGAGGTCGTCCTCGCCCTTGTGCTCATGGGCGATGCCCCGCACGTTGATGGCGCCGACATTGTCCGGATCCAGCTCGATGGCTGAAGTCAGCGCCTCGATCGCGTGGTCATAATCGCGCTTGCTGATCAGCGCCTGGGCGTGAATGACGAGCGCGAGCGATTTGTCCTTGCCGGTGACGCGGTTGGCGTTGAGCAGGTTCTCGCAGGCCGTCGTCCGCGCCGCGGTTTCGGCCTGGCGATCCCTGCAGGTGGCGAGGTCGTCGCCGGCTTGCGGGTCCGCCGCGGCGGTCGCGATGCCCGCGAGGAGTATGACAAAGCTCAAGGGAACGACGCGCAGCATGTTGTCAGATCAGCTCCAGCCACCACAATTTAAGTCGAACGGCGATCGTGCCGGTTCATCTAGCCCGGAGTTCCCCAACCCGCCAAGCCGGACCGGGGTTAGCGGCTTTTTTTCACGGACTCGTGTCACGCCGGCTGTAACAATCGCCGGCTCGGTCCGTATCTGAGGTGTCTGAAAACGCCGGGCAGGCTGTTCGCCAGCCCTCAACCGCCCTAAACTGTCAGGCCTTCCGAAAGAGGATCCGCCATGCGCCGCTCCGTCCTGTCCCTGCTCGCCGCCACCGCCGCCTTGTCGCTCGGCTTTGCCGCACCGACCTGGGCCGCCGAAGACGCCATCGTGATCCCCGCCCCCGCCATGGACGCAGCCCCCGCGAGCGGCATCCAGACCGCTGTCATTGCCGGCGGATGCTTCTGGGGCGTGCAGGGCGTGTTCCAGCACACTGCCGGTGTCGTCAACGCCGTGTCCGGCTATGCCGGCGGCACCAAGGCGACTGCGGACTACGAGACGGTCTCGACCGGACGAACCGGCCATGCCGAGTCGGTCGAGATCAAGTTCGACCCGAAGAAGATCTCCTACGGCAAGATCCTGCAGATCTACTTCTCGGTGGCGCACGACCCGACCCAGCTCAACCGCCAGGGGCCCGACACCGGCACGCAATATCGCTCGGCGATCTTCACCACCTCGGACGAGCAGAAGAAGGTCGCGGAGGCCTATATCGCCCAGCTCAACTCCGCCAAGGTGTTCAGCAAGCCGATCGTGACCAAGGTCGGTACGCTCGAGGGCTTCTACCCGGCGGAGGCCTACCACCAGGACTATCTGACGCTGCACCCGAACCAGCCCTACATCGCCTTCAACGACATCCCGAAGGTCGAGAACCTGAAAAAGCTGTTCGCGGATAACTACATTGAGAAGCCGACGCTGGTGAGTGCCAGCAAGGCCACCAACTGATCTCGAGATCATCAGAAAAACGGGAGACCCATGCCCGACACCAAGACGAAAACCACCGACGACAAGGTCATGAAGAGCGAAGAGCAGTGGCGAAGCGAGTTGACGCCGATGCAGTACGCAGTGCTGCGCGAGAAGGCGACCGAGCGTCCCTTCTCCGGCGAATATGAGCACGACCACCGTGCCGGCACCTATGTCTGCGCCGGCTGCGGCAACGTCCTGTTCGAATCCGACGCCAAGTTCGATTCCGGCTGCGGCTGGCCTAGCTTCACCGCGCCTGCGGTCGAGAGCCATATCGACGAGGAGCGGGACACGACGCACGGCATGATCCGCACCGAGGTCCTCTGCTCCAAATGCAGCGGCCATCTCGGCCACGTCTTCCCCGACGGACCGGGGCCGACCGGCCTGCGTTACTGCATCAATTCGGCGGCGCTGAAGCTCGAGCCGAAATAAGATTGCGCCGCCGGGTTCCCCGATGGAACCCGGCGGCGCGATGTGCTTTTCTCTTCCAGCGGTGCAGCCGATGTGTGCATTCCGGCGGCCGCCAGGGAGGACGCCATGACACTCGGGACCATCCTGATCATCCTGGTGATCATTTATCTGCTGGGCGGCTGGTCCGGCCGGATCGGCGGCTATGGCTACGGCATGGGCCATTCCGGCATGGGGATCGGCGGCGTCGTTCTGGTGGTGCTGCTCGTCCTGCTGCTTCTTGGTAAACTATAAACCATACAAGTTACTGAATTTACTTAGATTTCCGCTTCTGCGGACCTGCCATGCGTGGATTCATCATCTCCCATCGCAGGGGTCGCAATTTTGTCAAATCGGCTTATATTAGGGGTCGAAAATGACATGCGGCGGGCCCGCTCGATTGCGGCCCCTGCCCTCCCAAACCCCACGCGCTTAAAGCCCCAGAGAAGATCACGAGGTCTTTGACCATGCGTCCACTGCGTCCGTTCAACTTCAACACTTCCGCCGAGCTCTTCCCCGCCGCCATCCGCAAGAAGAAGCGCGCGGGCTTCACCTACCGCCGTTTCGGCACTGCGGCCGAAGCCGTGCAGTTCGCGATGGAGCAGTTGCCGACGGATTCGCTGAACGGCGCATATCTCCAGGTTGAGGAAGCCCGTTTCGACCAGAACGGCATCCGCTCGCTCTACGAGAGCGAGGCCTTCCCGCTGCCGCGCCGTCCCAAGCCGGCCCCGGCCGCCGAGACCGACGCCGACGCGGCGTAAGATTTAGCAAAACTCCGATGTGCGGAGAAAGCGCGATGGCCGAAAGGCTGTCGCGCTTTTTGCGTTTGGGCGACACTCTCTCTTTCCCCTCTCCCCGCTTGCGGGGAGTGGCGAAGACCTACATCCGTGGCTGCTTGTCGAGCCAGCGGCGCAAGAGGCGCACATTGCGCATGTTGGCGCGGAACATGACGTCGAAGGCATCGCCCGCAAACGGCACCATGCCGACCACGCCGTCGACCGCGACATTGCCGAGCATGCGCGCGGTGATGTACCAGGGCGCGCCGAGCGCGCGGGCCTCGCGCACCAACCACAGCGAGATCGCGGTGGTGATGATGTCGCCGATCACTGGGATCAGCCCGATCAATCCGTCGATGCCGTAGCGGATGTTGGTGCCGGGCAGGACGAAGGCGACATCGAGCAGCTTGGCGATCGCCTCGAGCCGCGCGAGCCGCTGTTCCCGCGTCAGATTGCCGAACGGATTGCCATTGCCAAATCCATTGCCAAATCCTTGGCCGAACTCGACACGGAACTCGCGAAACCCCTGCTCCAGTGTTTCAGGCCGGATCTCGTGGCCCTCCTGGTCGATGATCGGACCGCGCGCATGCGTCCCGGAACGGGACCTGCGCGGCGCGAGAATGTCGTCGTCTTGCATGGTCATGGCCGTTGTGAACTCACGAGCGCAGCAGAGGTTGCTGCATCGCGTCCGATGGTCGCGGGCTTAGCTCGCCGCCGTCGCCGGCCGCGGCTCCTCGACGTAATGATGCACGAGCCAGGATGAAAGCATCGCGGGCACGAGACCGACTAGGCCGTACAGGATCAACTGCACCGCGCCCGAATCCGACCCGCGCGAGCCATAGGTGAATGCGGCGAGGACGAAAGCGAGCAGGCCGACCAGCAGCATCCGCAACACCGGCCCGATCCGCCTGACATGGAGCAGGATGTCGTCGATCGCACCGATCATCAGCGACGGCAGGAAGCCGAACAGATAGCTGTATTGCAGGGTCTTGAAGAACACCACGATCAGCTTGCCGACCTCGCCGAGATGCGCCTCGGCCCAATAGCCGGACTGGTAGGTCGTCGTCATCAGCAGCAGGAATCCGCCCACGAACGGACCGACGAGCGCGAACACCAGATAGCGTTTCATCAAGGACTCCTCATACGCGAGGGCATTTATAGCAGCGGGCCGGGAACCTTGGATAGCGGGGTTGCGGGCTGTTTGGGGGAACAAGTGGCAAGCCGGCGGGTTCAGACTGGAGCCGAAATTGACCCGTCAGATTTGGAGCCGCCGATGTCCCGTAAACTGTTGTTGCTGGCGACGATCACCCTCTCCGCCCTGTCGAGCGCACCCGCCTTTGCGCAAGGCCATATGGGCACGCCGCAGGAGCAGAACGCGTGCTCGCGCGACGCCTCGCGACTGTGTCGCAAGGATCTCGGCAATGACGGTGCGGTGCAAGGCTGCCTGCAAGCCAACCGGGCAAAACTGTCGCGATCGTGCAGCAAGGTGTTCGCGAGCCATGGAATGTAAGATCGGCATGTGAGCTCGCGCCGCCTTTTGCGTGACGGAGGCGCAACAGCTGCGAATTCCTTCGCGCCTCCCATTGAAGCTTCACGGCAATCGCGCATACTCAGGTCGGGCGGCGCAGCACTTTTCGATTCGAATATCAGAAAAAATCGAGCGACCACATCCGGGAATGAACACCCGGCATGAAGGCTGTGACATGCGGCAGATCAAGCCGCGTGCGGCGTCCCAACAATCAAGCGGCTCAAATCCGCGCAACTCGGGGACGCATTTTTCATGACACGCTATCGGACTATCGCCACGCTCTTCACCTTCGCCGCCACCGCCATCGCCCTCCAGACATCGCCCGGCCTCGCCTTCTCGCCCGAAGCGCAGCAGATGTGCTCGGACGATGCGATGCGGCTGTGCTCCAGTGAAATCCCTGATATCCCGCGGATCACCGCCTGCATGGTGCGGAACAAGTCGCATGTCAGCCCCGGCTGCCGCGCCGTGATGGACCGCGAAGCCGCCGCAGCAGCAACCCGCAAGCGGGAAGCCGCCGCGCAGTAGTGCCGGCAAATTCCAAGTAGGCAGCTGCTCCCCCGGTTGGGCCGTCACCTCTCGCCGCTGGGGAGAGGTGAAGAGCTCAGTCGCCCCACTGCGCGAAAGCGTCGTTGAAGGCGCGCTCGCCGGGAGCGCCCTTCTCGATGGCGATGATGGCGCGGCGCTGATTGGCGTAGACCAGCGGCACGTCGAACCAGGAGCGCTCCTTCAGGAGCTGGACGTTGCGGGCGCGATCGGCATCGACATTGGAGAGGCCGACCAGGAAGAAGCCGTCGGTGACCTTGACCGCGAGCCCTGCGAGCGGCGTGCCGCGCGCCTGCTCGTTCGACTTCATCAAGATGCCCGGTACGTTGGAGACGCTGCCGCTCGGAAAGTCCGGCGGCAGGATGAAGGTCAGCTCGGCCGTGTGGCTCGCCGGCAGCGACGAGTCGGTGTTGCGGCGGAAGGACATCGTCATCTTGAACTTGCGGTCTGGGATCTCGATGTCGGCGCGGACGGCGACGTCGGCCTTCTGGTTGCCCGACGCCTTGATCGGCTCGAGCCGCCACACCACCGAGCCGACATATTGCTTGCCCTTCGGGTCGGACGGATCCTCGTCATAGAGCACCACCTTCTGCGCCACCGGTGCGGCGGGCTGGTCGCTCGCCGAGGGCTGGCCGACGCGATCCGGAATCTTGGGCTTGGTCTGCGGCTGCGACGTATCCTTCGGCGCCTCCACCACCTGAGTGGGCGACGGCTTGAACAGATTGGTCGCGGTCTGCACCAGCTGCTTGCCCCAGAGGATGCCGGCACCGACCAGGATCAGCACGATGCCGATGGCGATCGCGCTCTTGAACGGGAAGACCGAGCCCCTTCCGGCGCGCTTCTTGACGTCGCGGTCGGGCGCGATGCGTGGACGCGGCGACGGCGGCTGCGGCGTGTAGCGCTCGGCCTCCTCGATCGACTCGTCATAGGAATAGGGCGCATCGCCTTCGCCGGCGCGGTTTTCCAGGCTCGGCTCGAGCCGGTCGAATTCCGGCGAGGGCGAAGGCACGTTGGCGTAGGTGCGGCGCGCGGCCCGGTTGGCCTGCGCGGCAGCGCCGCCGAGGTCGTTGACGTCAGCCGTGATGTCGCGGAAGCCGCGCACGCCAGGGGCCGGCGGCAGCGGTGGCGGCGGACCGCCCTCCGGCGGGCGTCGCGGAGAGGAGCGCCCAGGCGGCGGCTCCGGC
>NZ_LBJX01000087.1:0-103599 GCF_028128895.1 Bradyrhizobium sp. CCBAU 11434 | reverse complement strand
CTGATCAGGATCGACACGTCATGACCAAGACCTCCTGTGAGCGTTGCTGTTGTCCTGCTCCGATGCGCTGGCTAAATGCTGGCGGCGATCTCGCTCAACCCAGCGGCATCCATCCGTGCGCACATCGCGCATTGGTGCGCTCCGAACGCCCGCCCAAAAGCCTAATGCACTCTCCTGAACTGCCCTACGTCCGGACACGCAGGTCAAATCCTGTCGCCGTCACGTCTATCATCGAGCCCGACGCCGGCATTAAATCCCCATAGCGCTCGCTGCTTACCCGGTGCTCAACTTCCCGCGACTTCGTGCCTTGGCGCTTTTTGGACGCCGGTCAGTTCGGCGTGCGGAGCCTCTTTGTCGCCGGCGTCCAAAAACCTGCACACTTGCGGACTCATGCGTCGCAACAAAAAAAATCTATTCAATCACCTCATCGGCGCTGACGAGTACCGTCTGCGGCAGAACCAGACCAATTTTCAGAGCGGCCTTCGTATTAATCGACAACCGAAAAATGGTCGGTTGCCGGAACGGTATCTCTGCTGGGTTCTGTCCCGATAACACTTGCTTCATTTGGGCCGCGAGTTGCCGAAATGCATCGATCAAATCCCGATAGTATGCCATGAGGCCACCGGCCACGACGAGATCATGGAAGGGATAGCAGGCCGGGACTCGAACGTTCGTCGCTAATCCAACTAGAGTTTTGCTATGGGATAGATGCTCTGGTTCATCCGAAACCAGCAGCACATCTGAGTTAGTCCAATTTATCGATGCGAAAGCTGCCTCATAGGAGGCATCATTCAAATTACTCCCCAAATCCACGTGCGCTACGGAAAGTTGGATAGATTGCGCAGCCTCTCGGACCATGGCGCCCTGAGGCTGCTGCCACGCTGACGAAGACGCAAGGTATGCTACTCTCGACGGCGCAGCTCTTGTCTCTCGTAAAAGGTCTAGACGCTTTCCATGAAGTTCTATCCCAGCATCAACGGTAACGCCGGTCACATTTGCACCCGGTCGCGCCAGAGTTTCCGCAAGTCCCCAAGCCACCGGGTCTCCTATGATCGTGACTATCGGAATGCTTTGCGTCGCTGATTTCAAGGCGAGGGTCATCGGACCTGCGCCGGTCAAGATTGCCTCTGGATTGTCCTTCACGACTGTTCGGGCCAACTCAGGATAGCTGTCCAGCTTGGCGTCTCCCGAGTAGCGGTCAACGATCAAGTTCTCTCCCTCGATAAACCCTAAGCGCGCAAGCTCATCAAGAAATGCGCGATAAACTGGGTTTCTCTTGAGCTCCTCAATCGAGTGCCAGGGTGCCACGATGGCGATCCGTCTTGGAGTTGCCGATCGCTGTGCTCTGGAGGCACGGGTCAACAGAACCAAACCCGCTCCCCCGATAAAGTTGCGCCTCCTCATTTGACACCTCGTTCTGCTTTGATCGGTCGCAAAGAGTCAACATCGTCAGCGCTCTGCCAATCGCTGGTTCGAAGTTGCTGCCAGCCACAGAAAACATTGGGTGATCTCTCCCACTTATCACACCATAGGGAGTGACTGCGCGCCACCCGGCTTACGGTGATCAATGCCGCCTTAGGGTCACACGCCGCCCTCGACAGGCTGCTTCAGCTTGGTCGACTCGGCTCCGGTGAGTGGACGTTGCGGCTGTCAGGGCGAGGGTGAGCAACGGGCCATGAGCTGACGCTGTACCACAGCGGGCTCAGCCTTATTCGATCACTTTGTCGGCACGCGCAAGTAGCACCGGGGGTACGGTGAGGCCCAGTGCCTTGGCGGTCTTGAGGTTGATTGCCAACTCGTACCTGGTCGGCTGCTGTACCGGAAGATCGCCTGGCATAGTACCTTTGAGGATTTTGTCTACATACCGCGCGATCTCTTGGCCTCGCTCCGTCAGATCCGCGGTGTATGACATCAAGAGTCCCGCCTGCACTGCAGAGTTTTGGGTCGAGAGAGATGGCATCCGGTATTTTAGTGCCAGATCGACTGCCAGTTTGTCCGAGAGGCTGCCCTGAATCATGACGGCGTCTGCTTGCGCGCGGGCGAGTGCTGCGAAGGCGTCGTCCAACTCGCTGCTGCTGCGAACGATGATCTGATGGACTTCAAGGCGTACTTTGGGGGCGGCCTGCTCGATGTCCTCAAGAAAGGGCTTCATGAACGGATCATTTGCATTGCCCAGAACGCCCACGTGGCGCGCCGCTGGAATCATCTGGGGGATCAATTCGAGGCTCTTGGCCGCCAGCTCGGCGGCGGCCCCGGACAATCCGGTGAGATTGCCGCCCGGCCTCGCAAGGTTACTGATCAGCCCCGTCCCGATCGGGTCGCCTGCCATCATAACGATGGGAATGTCGCGAGTAGCGTTCTTGGCCGCATAGACGGCCGGGGTTTGTATTGCGACGATCACGTCGACTTGGTTGCGAACCAGTTGGGTTGCAAGTTCGGGGAGGCGAGCGAGTTGATTTTGCGCCGATCGGACCTCAATCTGGATATTCTTCCCCTCGGCATAACCAAGCTCGTGGAGCGACTCGCGAAATGGCCCCATGAGCTCTGGGCCACTGATGAGAAGCACGCCGATGCGCGCCATCTGTCTCGGCAGCTGCGCGCGCGTCGCAAGCGGCCAAAAAGCCGCACCGCTGACGAGACCGATGAACTCGCGCCGCCTCATCTTGCCTCCCGTATCAGCTTGACGCTACCACAAAGATGCATCACGTGCGACACGATGTCTGAATCGGGTCTTGGGTGTGTGCAAACGGATAGGTCGGCACGCTGCCGTGGTCGCTACCCAATCCTCCAGACATTCCGGCAAGAGCGTCAGCTGAGATCTGTCCGCGCCTTCAACGAAGCGTCCCATCCGTATCCCCCATCAGGAAACGGAGGAATCGTAACCGACTCGTGGCTTTTCACACAGCCAGGGTCAAAACCGGTCCATTCCGCAATGCTTGAGGAAGGTCCGCCGCGGGTCCCACAAGCAGACATCTGGTCCGTCACTTCGGCTTCGCCATCGGCTTTGCGAGCTCACGGGCGCTGTCGATGACGAGCTGCACGACCGGGCTGACGGCGCGGTCCTTGATGGTGACCATCCCGTTCGGTCGGCGGGCCGCCGGCAGTTCGATGGGCAAGACCTTGAGCGCTGCCTCCCTGGCGAGAAATTTCAGCGCCGAAGCTGGAAAAACCGTGATGAACCGCCCCGTTTCCAGCAAGCTGACCCGCATATGGGGGGAATCGGTGACCACCGTTGCCTGGGGATACGCGAGGCCTCGGGCAAGAAAGGCTTGCGTGAGGATGGAGCCGATCACGCTCTCCCGCGGCGGAAGCACCCAACGCTCCTCCGCCAGATCCGGGAGCTGGATATTGCGCCGACGCGTCCATGGATTTTTCGCGCCTGCCGCGATGACGTAGCGATCTTCAAAAAGAAACTCGAAATGCAATCGCTCGTCGGTCATCGAGCCGCTGCTCCGCACGAACAGCAGATCGACTTTGCGTTCGCTCAACTCGCGGTGCAATGTCTCGATGTAGCCGGTTACGAGCTCAAACTTGATCCGCGGATGACGCCGGGAGAGCCGGTCGACGAGCGCGGAAACGAAGCTCGCCGCCAGGAAGGCCGTGCTCCCGATCCGCACTTCTCCAGCGGTGGGGTCGGCCAGGAATTCGATGCTCTTCACGCCCCGGCGCAGTTCGTCGAAGGCGGCTGCGCCGCAATCGATCAGGGCGCGACCGCACTCGGTCGGCTCGATTCCGCGCCGGTGGCGATCCAGCAAGCGGACGCCAAACGCATGCTCCAGTTCCGCGATCGATCTCGAAACGTTGGGCTGGGTCGTGTTGAGCATGAGCGCCGCCTTGCCCATGCTGCCGGCCTGCACAACCGTCATCAGCACATGCAGGTCCTGCAGCTTCATTCGCTTTCCGATGCGATCGCTCATCTGCATGGGAGCACCCATTTCCGTTTTGAGATGACCTCATCAGACAATAGCCTTATGCGCTTATGACAGCATCAACTATCCTCGGCCGTCGACGAGAGCCCGCGCGGGTGCCGGTTCGACGGAGCAAAGCCTATGATTCCCTCCCGACGTCGATTTCTATGCTTTGCAGCGGGAGTGGCCGCACCGGCGCTGCTCTCAGGCCCGGCCTGGGCGCAGACTTATCCCGCCCGGCCGGTCCGGATCATGGTCGGCTTTGCTGCCGGCGGCCCAAACGACATTCTCGCGCGCCTGCTCGGGGAGTGGTGGTCGGAGCGGCTCGGCCAGCAATTCATCGTCGAGAACCGGCCGGGAGCAGGGAGCAATCTCGCCACCGAGGCGGTCGTGCGCGCGCCTCCCGACGGCTACACACTCCTGCTGGTCGGCTCTCCCAACGCGATCAATGCCACGCTTTATGAAAATCTCGATTTCAATTTCCTGCAGGATATCGCGCCGGTCGTCGGTCTGACCCGCGGCGCCCTGGTGATGGTCATACACCCGTCGGTTCCTGCCCATACGATTCCGGAGTTCATCGCCTATGCCAAGGCCAATCCGGGCAGGCTCTCGTATGGTTCGGGCGGCGTCGGCGGGATCACGCATATCGCCGCGGAGCTGTTCAAGCAGGCCGCCGGCGGGCTCGATCTTCAACATGTGCCCTATCGAGGCGTGGCGCCCGCAATTACGGATCTGCTCGGCGGGCAGGTGCAGGTCGTCTTTGTCAACCTGGCGCCATCGATTGGATACATCGGAAGCGGCAAGCTACGCGCACTCGGGATAACGACAGCGGCGCGATCCCAGGCGTTGCCGGATGTGCCGGCTATCGGCGAGTTCGTGCCCGGCTATGAAGCGAGTTCGGTGTTCGGCATCGGTGCGCCGAAAGGCACCCCGGCCGCGATGATCGACAGGCTCAACATGGAAGCCAATGCCGCTCTGGCCGATCCCGGTTTCAGGATGCGCCTGCGCACCCTTGATGCGACGGAACTGGGCGGTTCGCCCGCCGATTTCGGCAAGCTGATGGCCGCTGAAACCGAGAAGTGGGCCAAAGTGATCAGCCTCGCGAAGATCCGACCGGAGTAGCGCGGGAAGTCTTGCATGCATGGAAGGTTCGGAAAGGTCCGCGCGAAAGGCGGCGGCGCGTTCGATTGTTATCTGGTCGCGCCCGAGACTGAAACGGCGGTTGCTGCAATTGTGCTGGCTTGCGCCATTCACGGCGTGGATGCCGACATGATCGCAATCGCCGACGAGCTGGCGGGATACGGCTTCATCGTAGCAGTGCCGGATCTGTTCTGGCGTTCGATTGCCGGTCCGCTGTCCCGAAGCGACCCGCGCGCGGCGCAGCGCGCGCAGCCGCGCCTGGAGCAAATCAAGGTCGGCGAAGAGGATATGATCGACACCTTGAGACACCTCGGCACAATCCCTGAGTTCAATGGCCAGGCGGCGGTTATGGGATTTTGCTACGGCGGTCCGTATGCGATTCTCGGACCCAAGCGGCTTGGCTATGCTGCCGGTATCTGCTGCCACGGATCTCAGATGCTGGATTATCTTGACGAGCTTGTCGGGGTTCGCCAGCAGGTTTGTCTGATTTGGGGCGACAAGGACGACCGCGCGCCGATCGAGGTGCTGGAGGCGTATCGCGACGTAGCGATGCGCATGGAAAACGTCGACGTACACATCCTTCCCGACGTGCGCCACGGCTACATGATGCGGGGAAGTCCGTGCTTCGATCGGGCAGCATATGATTTTTCAATGAGGCGTGCCCGAGAGATTCTCAAAGGTCTGGCGTCGCCCGGTCGCTGGCAGCCTGCGAAATGACGATCGGCGGGATGATGCCATCGTACACCTGTTTTGCCCGACGCGTCAAACGATATTCGGAAAATACAAAATAGGCGCGGTGCAAAATTCTTCAATGATTTGTACTGTGCATGGGGTTGTTTCCGCGGCTTTTGTTTTCACCCCCGCACGCGTTTGATCATCTGCTCGACATGGGCGATCGGCGTCTCCGGCTGGATGCCGTGGCCGAGATTGAAGATGAAGCGTCCTTGGGCAAAGTTCGCCAGCACGTCGTCGATTGCGTGGTCGAGTGCCGCGCCGCCCGTGATCAGCACCAGCGGATCGAGATTGCCCTGCACGGCGACCTTGCTCTGCACGCGCTCGCGGATGAAGGCGGGCTCGGCGGTCCAGTCCATGCTGACGGCGTTGACACCGGTGGCCTCGACATAACCAGGCAGCTGCGCGCCGGCCCCGCGGGGGAAGCCGATGATCTTCGCGTCAGGTACCTTGGCGCGGACGCCTTCGACGATGCGGCGCGTCGGCTCGGTCGACCAGCGCGCGAATTCGGCCGGCGGCAGCACGCCGGCCCAGGTGTCGAAGATCTGCAAGGCGTTGGCGCCGGCCTCGAGTTGCGCCAGCAGATAGTGGATCGAGTTCTCGACGAGGACGTCGATGATCTTCGCGAACGCCTCGGGATGCCGGTAGGCCATCATCCGCGCCGGCGCCTGGTCGGGCGTGCCGTGGCCCGCGACCATGTAGGTCGCAACCGTCCACGGCGCGCCGCAGAAGCCGATCAGCGCGATCTTCGGATCAAGCGCGGCGCGCACGATCTTGAGCGCCTCGAACACCGGCTGCAGCGTGCCGAAGTCGGCCCGCGCGGCGAGCGTTGCGACCTTGGCGGGATCGTCGAGCGGCTCGAGCCGCGGACCTTCGCCGACCTCGAAGCGCACCGAGCGACCGAGCGCATAGGGGATCACCAGGATGTCGGAGAAGATGATCGCCGCATCGAAGCCGAACCTTCGTATCGGCTGCAGCGTGACTTCGGCGGCAAGCTCCGGATTGAAGCAGAGATCGAGGAAGCCGCCCGCCTTGGCACGCACCTCGCGATATTCGGGCAGATAGCGGCCCGCCTGCCGCATCATCCACAGGGGCGGGACGGCTTGCCGCTGGCCGGAGAGCACGTCGATGAAGGGCTTTGTCGCAGACTGGGGCACGAATGGTCCTGATGCAGAGTTGAGGTTCCTGATACACCGCCGCGGGCAGAAGCGGAACAGGGGAACCAGCGCAAATGCGCCGCGTTGACCCGCCAATGGAGGAGGAATTCCATGGCCCAGACATTCGATCCCGCGCCGCATGACAAGCACGCCGAGGACTTGCGCGAAGCCCTCGCGGCCGATCGCCACGCCAAGCTCGACACCGGGTTGGAGGATACCTTCCCCGCCTCCGATCCCGTCAGCGCCGCGCAGCCGACGCCCTCGAAGGCCGATGCTGACGCCGACAATCCCTCGCTGTGGGACAAGGTCAAGGCGATCTTCAGCTAGGGACCGCCAGTTTCCGATAGGCTTGCTAAGACCTTGTTAGTGATCTGCGGAAACCCCGGTCCGTAGGAGTACGGAAAAACCCGTAGATGAATGCGAATCCCTGTCAGCGCTTCAGGGTTCAATAACAGAAGCGGCAGAGTTTCCGGCGATCGGAGATTTCTGCCGCATGAACCTCGCCTCACAGAGAGCCGGATGGAGCCGCTTGCCGTTGCGCGCGGCGGCGTTCGTCGTGCTCACCTGCGTCGCGATCCTCGGCGTCAGCGGCTGGCGTGAATGGGCCGCGCGCGATCAGGTGCTCAAGGGCGCCGAAACCGAGATGGCGAACGTCGCCCGCTCGTTGACGCAGCATGCCGAGGACAGCCTCGATCTCCTGGATTCCGGCGTCGTCGGCGTCGTCAGCCGTCTCGAGATGGATGGCGCCGATCCCGCCACGATCGGCAAGCTGCGCAACCTGCTCGAGGCGCGCAAGAAGGCGATCGACCGGGTCCATAGCCTCGCCATCATCGACGACAAGGGCAACTGGCTGACTTCGCCCGGGACGATCGCCTCGACGCTCAGCGACGACGCCTTCTTCCGTCACCACCAGCTCTCGCCCAAGCGCGAGGCCTATATTGGCCACCCCGTGAAGAGCCTTGTCGACGGCGAGTGGGTCGTGACCCTGTCGCGGCGGTTCAACAAGGCGGACGGCAGCTTCGGCGGCGTGGTGCTCGCTGCCATCGGCTCGCGGTACCTGTCGCACTTCTACGAGCAGTTCGAGATCGGCCGCAACAGCTCCGTGACGCTGATGTACGGCGACGGCTCGATCATCGCGCGCAATCCGAACAACGAAAAGTTCGTCGGCCGCAATGTCGGCGATACGCCGCTGTTCCGCGACGCCAGCCTGCAGCGGCCGAGCGGCGCCTATCATTTCACCTCGCCGCTGGATGGGGCCGAGCGCGTCAGCTTCTTCAAGCGCTCCGGCCGTTATCCGCTCGTGCTGCTCGCAACCGTCGACAAGGACGAATTGCTCGCGCCGTGGCGGGCTGCGGCGATCTCGCGCATGCTGTACGTGCTCGCGCTGGTGATGCTGATCGCGATCATCGGCGCCGTGTTGGTGCGGCAGTTGCAGCGCGGCCAGCGCATGGCGGCGGCCCTGATCGAGAAGGAGGCGCATTTCCGCCTGCTCGCGGAAGGCTCCAGCGACATGGTCACCCGCATCGGGCTCGACGAGCGGCTGCGCTATGTTTCGCCGTCGTCCAACCGCGTCGTCGGCTGGCGACCCAACCAGCTGATCGGCACGGAGGCGCTCGCGGGAATCCATCCGGAAGACCGCCCGCACGTCCAGGCCATCGTCGATGCCATGAAGCGTGGCGACGCGGAAGAAGCGCGCGTCACTTACCGCAACACGCATCGGCAGAAGTCCGAGGTCTGGCTGGAATCGACCATGCGCGTGACGCGCAAGGAGAACGGTAGTGTCGACGGTGTGGTCGCGATCTCGCGCGACATCACCGAGCAGAAGAATCTGGAGACAAGGCTCGAGACCCTCGCGATCGAGGACAGCCTCACCGGGCTGGCCAATCGCCGCCGCTTCGACGAGCGGCTGAAGGAGGAATGGGCGCGCGCATATCGTGATCGCTCCAGCCTTGGCCTCTTGATGATCGACGTCGATCACTTCAAGGCCTACAACGACGAATATGGCCATCCCGCGGGCGACGCTTGCCTGCGCGTGGTGGCAAAAACCATCGCGGCCGAGGTGCAACGGGTCGGCGATCTCGCAGCCCGCTACGGCGGCGAGGAATTCGCCATGTTGCTGCCGAACACCGATGCCGCCGGCTGCGCCCGGCTCGGTGAGCGGATCCGCAACGCCATCCACGATGCCGGCCTGGTTCATGCCTCCAATCCGGCAGGGCCCTGCGTCACCGTCTCGGTTGGCGGCGCGGCTTGCCGGCCTGCGGTGGAGCGGACCGCGGGCACGAGCTCGCTGGTGGAGGCCGCCGACCGCGCACTCTACGCCGCCAAGGATGCCGGCCGCGATCGCCTGATGATGTCGGGCGAGGTCGCGAACCTGCTGCGCAAGGCATCTGGCCAGTAGGCGGGCGTCAGCTCAATAATGCGGCGGGCGCTCGTTGGCGGGGCCCGGCGCATTGGTCTCGGCTTCCTGCAACCGCTCGCCGAGCTCTGCGACCTTCCGCGTCAGCACATCGATCTGCTTCCATTGCGCGGTGATGGTCTGGTTCAGCGTCTCGATGGTGTCGTCCTGATAGGCGAGGCGCATCTCCAGGGCGTCGATGCGCTCAGTGAGCGTCTTGATGTCATTCGTCACGTGCGACGTCCTTGTCCCGTTCGCGCAGACCAATTTCTTGCAGGCCGTGGCCAAGCGCGACGCGCTCGTCGAACACAAAACATTCGCCACGCCAGCGGCTCTGCGCCTCTGGCACCTTTTCCAGATATTTCAGGATGCCACCCTTGAGGTGATAGACCTCGGCAAAGCCCCGCGCGAGCAGATGCGCGCTCGCCTTCTCGCAGCGGATGCCGCCGGTGCAGAACATCGCGATCTTGCGATGCTTGGCGGGATCGAGCTTTTGCGCGGCAAAGTCCTTGAACTGGCCAAAACTCTTGATGTCAGGGTCGACCGCGCCCTCGAATGTCCCCATCGCCACCTCAAAGGCGTTGCGGGTGTCGAGCACCAGCGTATCGGGCGAGGCGATCAGCGCATTCCATTCCGCAGCATCGACATAAATGCCGACCTGCCTTGTCGGATCGGCGGCTGTATCGCCAAGCGTGACGATCTCCTTCTTCAGCCGCACCTTGAGCCGGCCAAACGGCATCGCTTCGGCAGTCGAGCACTTCAGTTCGAGATTGTTCAGCCGACCGCCGAACATCGGCCCATGTGCGAGCTCATGGGCGAAGGCGTCAATCGCGTCGGGCGCCCCGGCGATGGTGCCGTTGATGCCCTCCTGGGCCAGCAGCACGCTGCCCTTGAGGGACAGGCCGGCACAGAACGCGCGCAGCGGCTCGCGCAGCTCGCGGTAGTCGGGCAGGGCGGCGAATTGGTAGAAGGCGCAGACCTTGTAAATCATGCGCCCGTTTAGCAGGCGGCAGGCGCCCAGAAAACCCGCAACGAACAGCTCTATTCCCGGCGAATGGCAGCCATTTCCCTGGTATGCCAGCATTGCCCGGACGCCCTGGAATGTGTCATGAAGGCCCGGTTTTTCCGAGACGGCGCGGCGCGCGCCCACGGTCTGAGAGAGCAAAACTTCGATGAGAAACTTCCATTTCCCCGGCAGATCCACGGTCCACGCCACCAACGCGATGGTGGCGACCTCGCATCCGCAGGCATCCCTTGCCGCGATCGAGGTGCTGCGCGAGGGCGGCACGGCTGTGGATGCGGCGGTGGCGGGTTCTGCCCTGCTTGGCGTGATCGAGCCGCAGTCGACCGGCATCGGCGGCGATTGCTTCGCGCTGATCCAGCCGCGCGGCGAGGGCAAGATCATCGCCTATAACGGCTCCGGCCGCGCGCCGAAGGCCGCCAACGCCGACTGGTATCTCGAGCGCAAGATGACCTCGGTACCGCTGACCTCCGCGCATGCGGTGTCCATTCCCGGAGTGATCGACGCCTTCGCCACCGTGCTGCGCGACCACGGCAAGTTCGGCTTCGACCGGCTGCTCCAGCCCGCGATCAAGGCGGCGGAGGAAGGCTACGTCGTCGCGCCCCGCATCGCCTTCGACTGGAAGAACCAGTTCGAGAAGCTGAAGAACGGTACCAACACGGTGCGCTACCTGCTGCCTGGCGGCAAGCCGCCGGTCGCCGGCGACGTCATCCGCCAGGCCGAGCTCGGCAAGACGCTGCGCGCGATCGCCAAGGATGGCCGCGACGCCTTCTACAAGGGTGCGATCGCGGAGGATATGGTCGAGACCCTGCGCGGCATCGGCGGCCTGCACACGCTCGACGATTTCGCCGCCCATATCACCGAAACGACAACCCCGATCGGCACCATGTACAAGGGCTACGACGTCTGGCAGTGCCCGCCGAACGGCCCTGGCGTCACCGCGCTGTTGATGCTCAACATCCTGTCGCGCTTCGACCTGACCAAGTACGCGCCCGTGAGCGTCGAGCGCTTCCATCTCGAGGCGGAAGCTGCGCGCATCGCCTACATGAACCGCGAGATGCATGTTGCCTCTCCCGACCACATGAAGATCAACGTCGCCGAGATGCTCGAGAAGGGCTTTGCCGAAGAGTATATCAGCAAGATCCGCATGGACGGCATGTTGGACCTCCCCAATGTCGCGCCGCCGATGAATCCCTCGACCATCTACATCACGGTGGTGGACAAGGACCGCAACGTCTGCTCGTTCATCAATTCGGTCGCGCATTCCTTCGGCTCGGCCATCGTTTCCAACAAGACGGGTGTGCTGTTCCAGAACCGCGCCGGCGGCTTCCGGATCCAGCCAGGCCATCCCAATTGCATCGAAGGCGGCAAGCGTCCGCTGCACACGATCATGCCGGGCCTGCTCACCAAGGGCGGCCGTTCCACGATGTCGTTCGCGGTGATGGGCGGCCAGTACCAGCCGACCGGGCAGACCCATCTGCTGACCAACATCCTCGACTATGGCTGCGACGTACAGGAAGCAATCGACATGCCGCGCGGCCTGCATTACGAGGGCCAGTATCAGCTCGAAGACAGCGTGCCCGCTGACATCGTCGAGGGCCTCAAGAAGCTCGGCCACAAGACCACCAGCGTGGTCGGCCCGCTCGGCGGCGCCCAGGCGATCTGGATCGATTGGGACAAGGGCACGCTGACCGGCGGTTCCGACCCACGCAAGGACGGCTGCGCGCTCGGCTATTGAGCGTCGCGCGAGGTTCCTCGCGACAAGATCAGGAAAAGTTGACGGAGGGCGACGCGGCATCGGCAGCGTCGCCCTTTCCCGTTCGGAACGGAGCTCATGGCCCCAAGTTGGTGGGCGGTGAGCGGCGCAGGCGTGCGCTGCTTTGTTTTCGAAGCGGCGGAGGCCGTCCATGTCCGATATCTCAAGTTCCCAATCATCTGGATTCGACAGGCGCGCCTTCATGGCAGGTGCTGCCGGCAGCGCGCTTGTTCCGCTGACCGCGCGCGCGACCGCGCAGGAGGCACGAGCGCCTGCGGTGCAGGATCCGGCGCTTCCCGTTGACGTCACGCTGCGCGTGAACGGCCAGGACAAGCGCCTGAGCCTCGATGCACGTACCACGGTGCTCGACGCGCTTCGCGAACATCTCAAGCTTACCGGCAGCAAGAAAGGTTGCGACCACGGCCAGTGCGGTGCCTGCACGGTGCTGATCGGCGATCGCCGCGTGGTGTCGTGCCTGACGCTCGCGCTGGCCGCTGAAGGACAGGAGATCACGACCGTCGAAGGCCTTGCCACCAACGACCGTCTGCACCCGATGCAGCAGGCCTTCGTTGATAATGACGCGTTCCAATGCGGCTATTGCACACCGGGCCAGATCATGTCGGCGATTGCCTGCGTCAAGGAGGGACATGCGGGCACCGATGCCGACATCCGCGAATACATGAGCGGAAATATCTGCCGCTGTGCCGCCTATCCCAACATCATCGCTGCGGTGAAGCAGGCCGCGCCCGAGATCGTGAAAGGCTAGGCGCATGCGACCATTTTCCTACCAGAGGGCCACAGACCCTGATATGGCCGTGCAGGCGCTAAGCGCCGCTGCGGCCGCCAGCAAGCCGTTAACGCAGGCCTCAGCCCAGCCGCTCGCCGGCGGCACCACGCTGATCGATCTGATGAAGCTCGACGTGATGCGGCCCACCGCGATCATCGACATCAATCCGCTCGCGCAAGGCTGGTCGGCGATCGAGCCTGGCAGCGAGAACCTGCGGCTCGGCGCGCTCGCAAAGATGTCCGATGTCGCGGAGCATGGCGAGATCCTGCGAAACTATCCGGTCATCGTTAATTCCCTGAAGCTCGCGGCCAGCGCCCAGCTGCGCAACATGGCGACACTCGGCGGCAACGTGATGCAGCGGACGCGTTGCAGCTATTTTCGCGACGTCTCCTATGAGAATTGCAACAAGCGCAATCCCGGCTCCGGCTGCGCGGCCATGGACGGCGTCAACCGCATGCATGCGGTGCTCGGCATCTCCGATCAGTGCATCGCGACCTACCCCGGCGATTTCGCCCAGGCGCTGATCGCGCTGGATGCCACGGTCGAGGTTACCGGCAGATCCGGGACTCGCAGCATGCCGTTTGCGGAGCTGCACAAGGCGCCGGGTAATTCGCCCGAGATCGAGACTACGCTTCAGCCCGGCGAGCTGATCTCGGCCTTTCTTATTCCCGGCCGCTGGCCGCGCTCGGTTTACCTGAAGGCGCGCGACCGACAGTCCTATGAGTTCGCGCTGTCCTCCGCTGCGGTGGCGCTGGACGTGCAGGACGGGACGATCCGGGACGCGCGGGTGGCGCTCGGCGGCGTCGCTACCGTGCCGTGGCGCGCCCGCGAGGCGGAGGCGCAGCTCAAGGGGCAAAAATTCGATGACGGTCTGGCGCAGCGCGCCGCCGATGCTGCATTCGCTGACGCCAGGGGACGCCAGCACAACGGCTTCAAGATTGCGCTCGGCAAGCGCGTGGTGACGCGCGCGCTGCAACAGGCCGTAATGATGGAGATATGACCATGACCGCTGCCGCTCCCGAGCCGAAAGCGAATATGGGCAAGCCGGTACCGCGCTATGATGCGGTTGCAAAAGTCACGGGGCGGGCGACCTACGGGTCCGACATGCCGCTGGACAATCCGGCCTATGCGTTCCTCGTCACCAGCGCGATTGCCAAGGGCCGCATCAACAGTTTCGACCTTGAAGATGCCAAGCGTGTCCGCGGTGTGATCGACATCGTCACGCACGAGAACGCGCCAAAACTGAAGGAGTCAAAACTCTTCAGCAATGGCGGCTATGCCGGAACCACGATTCAGCCGTTAAAATCGGCCGACATCGCCCATGACGGCGAGATCATCGCGGTGGTTATAGCCGAGAGCTACGAGGCTGCGCGCGAGGCCGCCAATCGCGTCAAGGTCAACTACTCAGCCGTAACCCCGAGTGCGAGCTTCGACTCGCAGGGAACGACGAAAGCTGCGGCGAAAGGCCAGAACGCGCAATTCAAGGAAGACCCGAAGGTCGGCGACTTTGCCAAGGCGTTCGACGAGGCCGAGGTCCAGCTCACTGCGTCCTACGAGACGCCGACGCAGCACCACAATCCGATGGAGCTGTTTTCGACGAGCTGTGCCTGGATGGGCGACACTCTCGTCATCTATGAACCCAGCCAATATGTCTACGGCTTGAAGAACGGCGTCGCCGAACAGCTCGGCATTGATGCCGACAAGGTGCGGGTGGTCAATCCCTATGTCGGCGGCGGCTTTGGCTCGCGCGGTTCGATGACACCGAGAACTGCGATCATTGCCGGCATCGCGAAGCGGCTGAACCGGCCGATCAAGCTGGTCCCGACCCGCGACCAAGGCTTTACCATTGCCACCTATCGCGCCGAGACCCGCCACGAGATCAAGCTCGGCGCGAGCCGGACCGGCAAGCTGGTCGCGCTCAGACATGAAGGCGCGGAGGTCTCCTCGCGCGCCGACCCCTATTGCGTCGGCGGTACCAAGACCACGACGCGGCTCTATGCCTGCCCGAATGTCGACAGTCTCGTGTCGATCGTGCGCGCCGACCGCAACACGCCCGGCTTCATGCGCTCGCCGCCGGAGGTGCCCTATCTGTTTGCACTGGAGAGCGCGATGGATGAGCTGGCTGTGAAGCTGAACATGGATCCGGTCGAGCTCCGCCGCATCAACGACACGACCAATGAGCCGATCGGCGGCAAACCCTACACATCGCGCTCGCTGATGGCGTGTTTCGATGAAGCCGCAAAGGCTTTCGGCTGGGCGCAGCGCTCAGCGGCGCCGAAATCGATGTCCGATGGTGATTGGCTGATCGGCTACGGCTGCGCGGCCACTTGCTATCCGACGCAGATGGCTCCCGCGGCAGCGCGCGTTCGCCTGCAGCGCGACGGCCGTACCCGCGTCGAGATCGCCGGCCACGAGATCGGCACGGGCGCCTATACGATCCTTGCGCAGACGGCCGCCGAGCGGCTTGGTGTGCCGCTGGAGAAGGTCGCGGTCTTCATTGGCGACAGCGACCTGCCGCCGGGCCCCGTTGCAGGCGGATCGAATTCGACGGCCAGCACCTGCTCCGCTGTGATGATGGTGTGTGACCAGGTTCGTCAGCGGCTGTTCAAGGCGCTGATGCCGAACGAGAGCCTCGCGGACAAGGCCAAGGAAACGGTCGGCATGGGGCAGACCCCATCGACAGAGGCGGCCAGGAGCGATCGCCCGCTCGATCTGGAGAAAGCGTTCGACGCTCTCGGTGCCGGCGTGGTCGAGGAATATGGTGAGTGGAAGCCGGAAGGCGCGCCGCTGGATTCCTTCAAGGCGATGCACAGCGGGCACGCGCGGCTCGTCGGCGGTGCGGCCATGAAGGACAAGATTGCCTATGCCTTTGGCGCCGAATTCGTCGAGGTCAGAGTCAACCGCTTCACGCACGAGATCCGCGCGCCCCGCCTGGTCGGAGCGTTTGCGGCTGGCCGCATCATGAATCCGCGCACGGCCCGCAGTCAGCTGATGGGCGGCCTGATCTGGGGCATGTCCTCGGCGCTGCTCGAAGCCACCGAGATCGACGAGCGCACCGCACGTTACGTCAACGACAACTTTGCCGACTATCTCGTGCCCGTGAATGCAGATGTCCCCGGCGTCGAGGTGATCTTGCTCTCCGAACAGGATGATTACATCAACCCGGCCGGCGCAAAGGGGCTCGGCGAACTCGCCAATGTCGGCACCAATGCGGCGATCTGCAATGCCATCTATCACGCCACCGGCCAGCGTATCCGCAAGCTCCCTGTGCGGCTGGAAAATATCGAAGTTTAAGGGGTGGAAACGGCATCGGCGTTGCGCTAGACACCTCCCGCCTCAAACGGAAGGTGCCTTATGCAGCGTTTCCAGCGCGTGCTCCTCGCCATCATGTCGGCATTCGCGATCACGTCGATCGGCGCTGTGTCGACATTCGTTTCCACCACGGCCTCGGCCCAGACCGCAGGAAAGACCATGACCACAGCTTCAGGATTGCAGATCACCGATAGCGTCGTCGGCACCGGCGCCTCGCCGAAGCCCGGCCAGATTTGCGTGATGCACTATACCGGCTGGCTCTATGAAAACGGCCAGAAGGGCAAGAAATTCGACTCGTCCGTCGATCGTAACGAGCCCTTCGAATTCCCGATCGGCAAGGGCCGCGTCATCGCCGGCTGGGATGAGGGTGTTGCCACGATGAAGGTCGGCGGCAAGCGCACGCTGATCATCCCGCCACAGCTCGGCTATGGCGCGCGCGGCGCCGGCGGCGTCATCCCGCCGAACGCGACGCTGATGTTCGATGTGGAATTGCTCGGCGTGAAATAACGGCGCAGCCGTCCCGGGTTCGCATCGCGCCCCGGAATGACTTGCTAAACAAAAAGACCGGCCTAAACAAAAAGACCGGCCTTTCGGCCGGTCTTTTCGCTTTCAGTCCAACGCAGTTTACTCGGTGGTGCGACGGGCCGCCGCAGCGGCGCGATCGATCGCTTCCTTTGCTGCATCCTTGGCATCGCCCATGGCCTTCTGGCCCTTGCCCTTGACTTCCTGGACCGCGCCTTCTCCCTGAAGACGCTCGGAACCGGTGGCTTCGCCGATGCCCTGCTTCGCCTTGCCAATGACTTCGTTGGCGTTGCCCTTGATCTTGTCGCTGGTGCTACCCATGAAACTCTCTCCTTCCAGATTGCTCGCAATGACAACGCTGGGCAGCTATGAGAGTTCCGATTTTTGTATGGCTTGATAGGCCGGCTTTAGTTAGTTTCGCGCGCACAGAACCAGCAGAAAGCAAGATCAATGACCGGCCATGACCACAGCCATTCTCACCATGACCACGATCACCACGATGATCGCTGGAAACATGACGGCGTGCGCGTCATTCCCGGCAATCAACTCGATACCAACGTGCCGTCGACCGCCGGCATGGACCGTGCGGCCGCGATCAATTTCGCCCGCGTCGGTGCGCAGAAATTGTGGGCCGGCACCGTCAGCATCAAGCCCGACGCCAAGACCGGCGCGCATCACCACGGCCATCTCGAGAGCGTCATTTACGTGGTGAAGGGCAAGGCGCGGATGCGCTGGGGCGAGAGCCTGCAGTTCACCGCCGAGGCCGGCCCCGGCGATTTCATCTTTGTGCCGCCCTACGTGCCGCATCAGGAGATCAACGCCAGCCCCGACGAGGTGCTGGAATGCGTGCTGGTGCGCAGCGATGGCGAGGCGGTTGCGATCAATCTCGACATCGAACCGGTCGAGAAGCCCGAGACCGTGCTGTGGATCGACCCCGTGCATCGGGATCCGAACGAGAAGAAGTAACATCGAGGACCACACGGGTTCGGTACGACCAGACCCCGCAGGCACGGTCTAAAAAATATCCGGAAGCGCTGTCGGATGGCCGCCCAGCCATCCGTCCTTGGGCAGAACCCCCAAGGAGCTTCCGATGCCCAGGATGATTTTTCTCAATCTGCCGGTGACCGACCTCAAGCGTGCGACCGCCTTTTACGAGGCGATCGGAGCGACCAGGAACCCGCAATTCAGCGATGACACGGCTAGCTGCATGGTCTTTTCCGAGACCATCTACGTCATGCTGACGACCCACGATAAATTCCGTCATTTCACGCCGAAGCCGATCGCGGATGCGAAGACCTCGAACCAGGCGCTGTTCTGCCTGTCCGCTGAGAGCCGTAACGAGGTCGACGATATCGTCGGTAGAGCCAAGGCTGCTGGCGGCGTGGCCGATCCAAGCCCTGTCGACGAATACGACTTCATGTATGGCCGCAGCTTTGAGGATCCGGATGGCCATATGTGGGGCGTGAACTGGCTGGACATGGCAGCCGTCCCCGCGAAGCCCGCCATGGCGAACGCCTGATCGAAGCCTGAAGAGGAGCAGTCGCAATGTCCAAGCTCGTGCCCTGCATGTGGTTCAACGGCGATGCCGTGGAGGCCGCCAAGTTCTACGTCTCGCTCGTTCCGAATTCGGAGATCACGCACGTTCAGCACAACGTTTCGGACGGCCCATCCGGCAAGGAGGGCTCGGTGCTGGTCGTCGAGTTCACGGTGGCCGGGCAGCCGCTGGTCGCGCTCAACGGCGGCATGAAGATGGAATACACGCACGCGATCTCGCTGATGATCCATTGCGACGACCAGGCTGAGGTCGACAGCGTCTGGAATGCGTTCCTCGCTCATGGCGCCAAGGAAGAGCAGTGCGGCTGGCTCAGGGATCGCTGGGGCGTGGCCTGGCAGGTGGTGCCGAAGGTGATGTTCGAGTACCTGTCGAGCCCTGACAAGGCTGCCGCCGCCCGCGCTTGGCAAGCCATGATGAAGATGGTGAAGCTGGACGTGGAGGTCCTGCGGCGAGCGTTCGAGGGCAAGTCTGCGGCGTGACGGCCAGTGCCGTTCCTACACGACAAGTGTCATCGCCCGCGAAGCCGGGCATGACAGCGGAGGTTTGGGCTGCTCGCGCGAACCGCGCCAGCTAATAATTGATCCGCAGCCCTACGCCGCCATGGATCGTATTGCCCACCGGCTGCGGGCCCAATGTGCCGTTGGCGAAGAGATCCACGACCCAGCCCTTCTGCACACGGAAGCCGAGGCGGCCGCCATATTCGAACCAGCCCTGGTTGCCCATCGTCGGCACCACCATGCCGTCGCCGGTCACGGTGGCGACGATGCCGCTATGGCTGGCGAACGACTGCACCCAGCCGCCGTTGATGTTGGTCTCGATATTGCCGGCGAAGAGATGGGTCCACTGGCCGCCGATCTTGACCAGGCTGGTGCGGTCGGTGCCTGTTGCAATGGTGGCGTCGAACGGATTGAACGCGACCGTGTTGTCGGCATAGCCGGACACACGCTGCCAGAGCTGCCAGACCTCGATGGAGGCTGCGACCTCGTCGCGCGATGACAGGCGACTGATCCAGCCGGCGCGGCCAAAGACCGCATAATTGGAGGCGTCCGTTGAACTCGTCACGCTCACCGGACCCAGGCTGGTATTGTAACTGCGGGTGTAGCGCGCTTTCTCCCACGGCGTCAGGATCGTGCCGACGTCGAAGAACGGACGCGACGAGCCCCAATCGGTGAAGTCATAACGCAGCGCAAAGGCGCCGATCGGTGCGCTGGTGATGTGATAGCCGCCCTCGCTGTATTGCGTGTAGGCGATGCCGGCAAGCAGCGACAGGTTGGGCGTCAGTTCCTTGCGGCCGTGGATGCCGGCCGAGAACGAGCCGGCCGAGCCGAACGCGCTGATGCAGTCGCTGCAATTGACCTGCTCGTTGACGCCAAGCAGCACCGTGCCGAGCACGCGGTTGGTGATCATCTGATTGAAGCGCTGGTTGGCGAGTCCGTTGACCGAGTTGCCGCTGGAATCGGAGCCGGTCGGCGTTGGGGTCGGCGACGGAGCCTGGCTCGGCGACGGAGATGGGCTTGGTGACGGAGACGGACTCGGGGAGGGCGATGCGCCTGGCGTCGGGGACGGCGAATATGTCGGTGACGGGGAGGGGGTCGGACTGCCGCACTCGGATTCGCAGAAGGTCGCGGCTGTCGCTGGACGGGCGTTGAGCGCGAACAGCGTGAGCGCGGCGGCGGCGCCGAGTGTATAGGCCAGGACGAGGCGTTTGAAGCCGGGCTTTGCCATCGTCAGCGCCCGCACAGCATGCCATCGTCATGGACGGCGGGTGTGGTCGGCGACGCATCGGCATATTGGTTGACGGTGCACAGCCCGGCATTGGCGGCGCAGTTGGCTGCGAACGTCCAGGGCGGCGAGTTGGTCTTGGTGATCGTGACTTTGCCGCCGGTCGAGGTGATGATCGCGGTGTCGCCCGGCTGGGTGAGCTGAATGCACTGGAAGCTCAGCGTGCAGACGCTTGCCGCTCCCTCTTGAAGGACGACGACCGAGCGGCCGCGTTGCGAGAGGATGTCGAGGATCGTGCCGCGAACGCCGATGGTCGCGAGCGGCGTCGTGATCTTGTAGGCGGTCTTCTCCGAATGTCCGGTGACGAAGCGGAATGCGCCGGTCGCCATTCGGATGGCGACGTCGCGATAGCTGTGCTCGTCGTTGAAGACGGTGCGGTCGAGCTTCAGCGTCGCACTCGGCCCCAGCGACAGGTTGGTGCTGTCGGCCATGACAAAGCGCGCCGCGCTGTCCGCACCGGTGCGCACGGTTTCATCGCGCAGCATGCTATCGCCGACATTGATCGGCGTCGTGCTCGCGGCCACACGCACCACTTCGTTCTGGACGAGGACGGCTTCGCCGACGCGCGTCTGGGCCTGCACAGAAGGCGCAGCGCAAAGTGCAGCCGACAGCAGTGTTGGGAAAAGCAGAAAACGCAAATTCATATCGTAACCGATCGAGGTCCCTGATCGTACTGGATCGCGCGCGCTTGTGTTGTGGCAGAATTATCACAGGCCGCGCGAGACGAGCGTTAGCTTAGTGACAGTTGCGGCAGAATGCGTTCAATGGATCGCCTGAGTTATTTTTTATTCGCGGTGACGCAGATTTGCCACGCAAAATAGCCCTATCGCAGTCGCTGGAAGCATATCCAGTTCCTGGATTGTCGCGAAGCGCAGTGATCGCTGTCGCGATCTTCCTAGCCGCGCATTTCGCGCTGCTGATCGGGCTGACGACGCCGGACAAGTTCGTGTTCGACGAGGTTCATTACGTGCCGGCAGCGCGGCAGATGCTGGGCTTCACTGCGCCACAGCCGATGCTCAATCCGATGCATCCGCCGCTTGCGAAAGAGCTGATCGCGGCATCGATCGCGGCATTCGGCGACAACGCGCTCGGCTGGCGCTATCCGGCGACCTTGTTCGGCGCGCTCGCCGTTGTCGCGATCTATCTCTGCGGGCTCGCACTGTTCGGGTCGCAAGGACCCGCGATTGCGACGGCGCTGATCGCGGCCTTCAACCAGATGCTCTATGTGCAGGCGCGCATCGCGATGCTCGACATCTTTGCGCTGGGTCTTGGCTTGCTCGCCATCGCTGCCTTCATGCACGGCTTTCGACGAGAGCGTCCACAGGCGCTGTTCGCGATCGCAGGGGCGTTGTTCGGTTTTGCAGCTGCCTGCAAATGGAGCGGCTTGTTTCCGCTCGCTGTCTGCATCGCGATCGTTGCGGTGGTCCGCCTGATGCAGGGTTGGCATACTCTGTTTGCCGATGCGAGACCAACCGATTGGTACCGCCCTGACCTCTGGCCCACATTCAGGGCGCATCATGCCGCACTGTGCTTTGCGCTGTTGCCGGCCGTGACGTATTTCGCCGCCTTCGTTCCGCTCTACGGCCTGTCGCTATCCGATCTGATCGAGGCGCAGCGCCGGATCTTCGCCGACAACACCACCACTGCGATCGCCGGCCACACCTATATGAGCTCCTGGCCGTCCTGGCCGTTGCTGGCGCGCCCGGTGTGGTTCCTGTTCGACAAGACAGCGGACGACAACGTTGCAGCGATCGTCTTCCTCGGCAATCCGCTGGTGGCGTGGCCGGCGCTGCTCGCGCTTGCCGTTGTATTGCGCGATCTCATTATCGCGCGTCGTTGGGATGCGTTCCTGATCGCGGCGTTCTATTTCGGCTGCTGGCTCGCCTGGGCTTTGCTCCCACGCACGCTGGGCTTCATCTACTACTATCTGCCGGCCGCAACGGTTGCCTCGCTCGCGCTGGTCTATGCGCTGCGCCGAGAGGGGCTGCCGCACTGGCTGCTGTGGGCCTATGTGGGCATGGTCGCGATCGGCTTCGCGGTGATGCTGCCGATCTCGGCGGCCTTCATCGGCACATCGATGCAGACGTTCAACCACCTGATGTTGTTTCAGAGCTGGATCTGACGACAGAAAACCGCCTGCCACACGCGGCAGGCGGTTTGTCGGCTGTTGCGATCGCTTCTCAGATCATTTGGACGCGGTCTTGGTGTCCATGTTCACGACCTGAACGCGGCGGTTGATCGGGTCGGCGCCGTTGGCGGCGTCCTTCAGCTTGGTCTTGCCATAGCCGACGGTGACCAGGTCGCTGCCGTTGAGACCGTAGTTCTGCACCAGGTACTTCTTGATGGTGTCGGCGCGACGCTCCGAGAGGCCCTGATTGTACTCCTCGGTGCCGATCGCATCGGTGTGGCCGGCGACCACGAAGGTCGAGCCCTTCAGCGACGGGTCGGACAGCGCCTTGCCGAGGGCCTGCACCGACGGCACAGACGTCTTGGCGATGTCGGCCGAGTTGTAGTCGAACTGGATCTCCAGATCGATGTTCGGCTTGGTCGACGCGAGCTCGGCGATCTGGTCACGTTCGCCCATCGAGAGCGAACGGGTCTGCCGGTTGCGCACGGTGTTCAGGAAGGTCGCTTCCTTGGCCTGCGCCGTCGGATCGGCCTGCGGACCGACGGAGAGGCCGCGGGTGATCGGCTTCGGCTTCAACGCATCCAGGATCTGGCTGGACGAAACGTTGTTGTCGCCGGCGAAAGCCAGGCCCGCAGTCAGCGACAGCGCGGCCGTGAGCGTGATCGCCTTCAGTCCAAAAGACTTATTGAAATGGGTCATTGTCGTATCCTCGCTGTGACGCCTGATGGCGATTTGATGCTGTGAGCATAGGGAAGGTTCAAAGGCTTCGATGTGATCTTCGTCACATTCGTGGGCGGGAGCTTTCGGGTTAAGCTGACTCTCTTAATAAGCTGGCTCTCTTAAGGAGCCTGAGCTGCGCTTCCGCCCCGACCTAGGGGGACTGAGGCAGAGCATTGCTGAAACCCGTGTACACCGGTCGTCGCAAAGCGGTCGCGGCATGGTCCGCCCGCGGACGAGTTTTCGGCCAGATGCGCGCCTAGCAAGCAACGTCACTCGACAATCGTAGATGAGGGAGCCGAGTTCCGTCCAGTGCCGAGGCCGAGTGACTACCAGTTCTATCGTAATGGCCCGCCGGATCGGACCGTGTTTCTCAGCGCCATGCCGATCTATATCGGTGCGGCGATGATCGCGGTGGCGATCCTGCTCTCGACGCTGATCACTGGGTTGGCCTCTCGCTATATCGGCCTCGAAGCTCCGACAGACGAGACGATGTGGCTGGTCGATCGCCTGACCGGCAGCGTCTATCGCTGTCAGGCGGAGGGGCGGGGCAGAGCCTCCTGCGAGCCCGACATCGCCACCGGCAGCCTCAGCGACCGGCCCAACGACCGGGTCAAGGCGCCCAAGGACGGTCGCTAATGTCGGCCTGCTTTGCGTTGCAGCAAGAAAATTGTCTTCTCCACGAAACGTTCTCACGAGAGAATACGTATTTGCGAATGCCGGCATGACGCCGGTTTCGTTTTACTTGAGGAGACTTTTCGATGAGGACCTTGCTCACCGCCGCAGCCTTTGTCGCGTTCGCTCTCTCCGTTTCGCCCGCCTCCGCCGCGATGATGGCGTGCACCGGCGATAACATGATGAAATCGACGGCCGCGATGACCGGCACCGCCGACACGCCCGCCAAGATGGCCATGAACAAGGAAATGGCCATGGCCAACACGGACATGAGCATGGGCAAGATGAAGGGCGCCTGCATGCATTACATGAAGGCGCAGAAGGCGATGATGATGAAGTAGGCCTCGGCCCTACCATCAAGCCGCGCTGTCAGCAGATGGCAGCGCGGCTTTCGTATGCCGGGTTGTTTTTCCTGTTCTTTCTCTTGGTGCGAATCCCGCTACATTGCCTCTCGCAATGCCCCGCGCACCAAAACCCCTTCTGATACCGACGACACTGGCCCGGCAGATCTGGCTGAGGGCCCAGCGGCTCGACACGCGCGCACCGTTCGGCGAGGGCGCCCAGGCCGTCACGGACGCGGTCGCCCATCTTGGCTATGTGCAGATCGACACCATCAACGTGATCGAGCGCTGCCATCACCATATCCTGTTCAGCCGCATTCCGTCCTATCGCCGCGCCGATCTGCGTCAGGCGCAGAGCGTCGACAAAAGCGTGTTCGAATACTGGACCCATGCGCTGTCCTACGTTCCGTCGAACGATTTTCGCTTCTTCCTGCCGGCGATGCGCGAGCACAAGCGCGAGGGGCACAATTGGTATGCCTCGGTGACGCTGGCTGACACCCGCAAGGTGATGCGGCTGTTGCGCGTGGGTGCGCTGACCATCCGCGACATCGAGGACGACGTGCTCATCGAGAAGGAGCATCTCTGGCAGAGCCGAAAACCCTCGAAGCGGGCGCTTCAGCTGGCCTTCTATACCGGCGTCGCGACCATCAGCGCGCGCCAGGGCATGCTGAAGACCTATGATCTGATGACGCGTCATTTCGGCTGGGACAAATTGCCGAAGCCGGCTTCAGCGAAGGAGATCACGGCCTATCTGCTCGATCGTGCGCTGCGCTCGCAAGGCGTCGTCAGCCTCGATTCGATCTGCCATCTCGATGCGCCGAGCAAGAAGGCGGTCGCAAGCCTGGTCGCCTCGCGCGTCCGCCGCGGCGAGCTCGTGCCGGTCGCGATCGAAGGCGCCGGCAAGCAGGAGCATTGGACCGCACCAGCGACGCTCGAGCCTGCCGAAATATCGTCCGACCTCGTCCACATCCTCTCGCCATTCGATCCGCTGATCATCCAGCGCAAGCGCACCAATCTCATCTTCGGCTACAATCATTTGTTCGAGGCCTATGTGCCGAAGGCCAAGCGCAAGCTCGGCTATTTCGCGCTGCCCGTGCTGGTCGGCGACGAGATCGTCGCCGCGCTCGATCTCAAGACCGACCGGCAGGCGAAGAAGGTGCTGATGCAGAAATGGACTTGGGTCGGGCAGGGCAAGAAGACGGCGGGGCGCAAGGAGCTGAAGCGGAAGATCGAGGAAGAGCTGGATCGCTTCGAGCGGTTTCAGCTTGATGAGTGAGTTGCAAGACCGCGCCGCGCGACCAGCCGATCGATCCAAACGCCGCACGCGATCCCAATCGCATACGCCAGCACATTCCACAGCGAGAAAATCCGTCCCAACAACAACGCGCCGGCCGTTGTCAGCCGGAACGCATCGAGCCACGGCGTGTGCACCAGCCGCGAAAACTCGACCGCGATCGCGATCACCAACGCGATCGCCGCAAGCTGCGTCCGCGTCAGCTGCGGCAGCAAAACCCCGACCAACAGAAACACCATCGTCGCCCACAACAGCGAGCCGCCGTATTTCACCATGAAGGCGGGCAGGCCTAGCTGAAAGCCGTACCAGCGCAAGGAGAGGCCGCAGGCGATCACGACCAGCGCCAGGGCGGCGCGCATCAGCGATGCCTGGAGCGGTGCAACGGTGTTGGCCGGTTGCGTCCCGTGCATTGCTTGCTCCATTGACTCTTTGTCCGCGATGCTGAAAACCGCAATCAGCCCACAAAAGCAACAACCCCGGGGGAAGCGATGAGCCAGACCACGACTTATGCCGGTTCGGCCGGTATCACCAAGAGCGAAATCGAGACCTCGACGATCCGCGCCATCTCCTGGCGCCTGATTCCGTTCCTGGTGCTGGCCTACTTTTTCTCCTATCTCGATCGCGTCAATCTCGGCTTCGCCGCGCTGACCATGAACGCCGAGCTGAAGTTCACCCCGCTGATCTTCTCCTGGGGCGCCGGCATCTTCTTCATCGGCTATTTCATCTTCGAGGTGCCGAGCAACCTCGCGCTGGAAAAGTTCGGCGCCAGCCGCTGGATCGCCCGTATCATGGTGACCTGGGGCATCATTTCGGCGCTGATGGCGCTGGTGAGCGGCGTGACCAGCTTCTACGTCCTACGCTTCCTGCTCGGCGTGGCGGAAGCCGGCTTCTTCCCCGGCATCATCCTCTATCTCACCTACTGGTATCCGGCCGAATATCGCGGTCGTTTCCTTGCGGCCTTCGCGATCGCCGTTCCTGTTTCGACCGTGATCGGCGCGCCGATCTCGGGCCTCCTGCTCGGGCTCGACGGCGTCATGGGACTGAAGGGCTGGCAGTGGCTGTTCATTCTCGAGGGGATCCCCTCGATGCTGCTCGGCATCGTCACCTGGTTCTACCTCACCGACAAGCCGGAGAAGGCGGACTGGCTCTCGGCCGAGCAGAAGGCCTGGCTCAAGGCGAAGCTCGATTCGGAGATCGCGGCCAAGCAGGCGGTGAAGCACTTCTCGCTCGGTGAAGCCCTGTCCTCGCCGAAGGTGATCGCACTCAGCCTGATCTATTTCGGCTTCGTCGGCGCGCTCTATGGCATGCAGTTCTGGCTGCCGCAGATCGTCAAGGCGTTCGGCCTCACCAACGCCCAGACCGGCTTCGTGACCGCAATCCCCTATGTGTTCGGTACGATCGCCATGATCCTATGGGCCCGGCATTCGGACTCAACGCGCGAGCGCGTGATACATGTCGGCGTGCCCATGATCCTGATCGCGATCGCGCTCGCCATCTCCAGCTATCTCACCGATCCCACAATGACGATGGTGGCGCTGACCTTCGCCGCGATCGGCGTGTTCTGCGTCTTCGGCGTGTTCTGGACCTTGCCGACCGCCTGGCTGTCAGGCACGGCAGCTGCCGGCGCCATCGCGCTGATCAATTCGATCGGCAATCTCGCAGGCTTCGGCGGCCCCTACCTGATCGGCTGGGTCAAGGAAGCAACAGGGCAGACCTCGACCGGCCTGTTGGTGCTTGCCGTGCTGCCGCTCCTCGCCGGCATCCTGGTCTTCATCGGCGGCCACGAGACCAAGCACGAATTCGCCGACCAGGGGCGGTAAGGGCAGTCTCGTAGGGTGGGAGAAAGGCGCGCTCTTCGCGCGCCGTGCCCACGATCTCTTCCGATAGGCCCAAGGGCATGGACACGCTACCCTTTGGCCACCCTACGATAGCACCTTCCTGGTAATCTCCTTCTGATCCTTACCACCCCTTAACGATCACGCATTCCTGATGACTGACGATTATTGACTTTTATCAGTGATTATTCGACATTCCTCTCATCGCAGACGCAGGAGTGTCCCCCGATGTTCGTTCGGTCGGTTTTGTCCAGCTATTCCAGGCTCTTGGCAGGTATGTCGCTGGCCCTGATGGCCGCGGCGCTGGCCGGATGCAACGATTCCGTGGCGCAAAAAGCCGAGCCGCCGCGGCCGGTTCTGGTCGCCACAGCGCATTATGATGCCGAGACCCCGGAGCGCAGCTTCGTCGGCACCATCAAGCCCCGGATCGAGAGCGACCTCGGCTTTCGCGTCGCCGGCAAGGTCGCGAAACGCCTTGTTGAGGTCGGCCAGACCGTGGAAGTCGGCCAGGCACTCGCCACCCTCGACGAGGTCGATCTGAAGCTCCAGGCCGAGCAGGCGGTCGCCGAGCAGACCGCTGCGACCGGTGTGCTTGCCCAGGCTGCCGCAGCCGAGCAGCGCGCCAAGGATCTGAAAGCCAAGGGCTGGACCACGGACGCTGCGATGGATTCGAGCCGCGCCGCAGCTGACGAAGCCCGTGCGCGCCTTGACCGTGCCATCCGCTCGGTCGAGTTGACCAAGAATTCCCTTTCCTACGCGACGCTCAACGCCGACGCCCGTGGCGTCGTCACCGCGACGCTGATCGAGCCCGGCCAGGTGGTCGCCGCGGGCCAGGCTTCGATCCGTGTCGCCCGCTTTGCCGAAAAGGAAGCGGTCGTCGCGATCCCTGAGACGCTGGTCGGACGCGCCAAGTCGGGCGTCGCCAGCGTCACTCTTTGGTCGGAGCCGGACAAGAAATACGCCGCGAAGCTGCGCGAGATTGCGCCTGCTGCCGATCCGGCCACGCGCACCTATCTCGCAAAATTCTCGCTGCCCGAGGCCGGCGACAAGGTCGCGCTCGGCATGACGGCGACGCTGACGCTGTCGGACGCCGCCACCGAGCGCGTCGCGCGGCTGCCGCTGTCGGCGCTGTTCAACGAAGGCGGCAAGTCGTCCTTCTTCGTCGTCGACGACAACGGCGCGGTTTCGCTGAAGCCGGTTGCGGTGAAGGCGTACGACAGCAACGACGTCATCATCACTGGGGGTGTCGACGAGGGCGCCAAGATCGTCACACTCGGCGTGCAGAAGCTCGATCCCGGCCAGAAGGTGCGGGTCGTGTCGGCGCTGTCTTTCTAACTACCGTTGTTCCGGGATCGCCCTGCGGGCGCCCCGGAATGACAGGAGAAGCGAGCTACGTCGTGTGAGGTGAGCTTCTGCCTTTGCCCCTACGCAAAGGCTGAAGCGGCGAAGCGATCCAGAACCTGCCCAGCCCCCTGGATTGCTTCGCTGCCTCGCGACGACGGTTTGAACAGAGCGGCTGTCGTTTTGGCAATTGGATCGATTTTCCGGAGAGTGCGATGAAGCGCTTCAACCTTTCGGCCTGGGCCGTCAGCCATCCGACGCTGGTCCTGTTCCTGATGCTCGTGCTCGGCGTCGCCGGCTTCTTCTCCTATCAGAAGCTCGGCCGCGCCGAAGATCCGTTCTTCACGGTGAAGGTCGTCAACGTTTCCGTGCTTTGGCCGGGCGCGACCGCACAGGAGATGCAGGCCCAGGTCGCCGATCCCATCGAGAAGAAGATCCAGGAGCTGCCTTATTTCGAGAAGGTGCAGACCTATTCCAAGCCCGGCTTCACCGCGCTCCAGGTCACCTTCCGCGATTCCACGCCGCCGAAGGACGTGCCGTATCTCTTTTATCTGCTGCGCAAGAAGCTGGTCGACGTTCAGGGCCAGCTGCCCGCAGGGATTCTCGGACCCGTCGTCAACGACGAGTTCTCCGACGTCGATTCCATCCTCTACATGATGACCGGCGACGGCGCCGACTACGCCCAGCTCAAGAAGGTCGCCGAAGGTTTTCGCCAGCGCCTCCTTAAGGTGCCTGGCGTCACCAAGGTCGATATGTACGGCAATCAGGATGAGCGCATCTACGTCGAGTTTTCGCATGCCAAGCTCGCCACCCTCGGCATCACGCCGCAGGCGCTGTTCGATTCGCTGGCCAAGCAGAACAACGTGACGCCGGCCGGTACGGTCGAGACCTCGTCGCAGCGCGTGCCGCTGCGTGTCACCGGCGCGCTCGACGGCGCCAAGGCCGTGGCCGAGACGCCGGTCGAGAGCAACGGCCGCGTGTTCCGCCTCGGCGACATCGCCACCGTCACGCACGGCTATGTCGATCCGCCGAGCTTCGTCGTGCGCCAGGAAGGTAAGGCCGCAATCGGCATCGGCGTCGTCACGGCCAAGGGCGCCAACATCCTCGAGCTCGGCAAGGACGTCGAGAAGGCGACCGCAGATTTCATGAAGGCGGTGCCGCAGGGCATCGATGTCTCGCTGATCGCCGATCAGCCCAAGGTGGTCGAGCACGCCGTCGGCGAGTTCGTGCACTCCTTCATGGAAGCGCTCGCGATCGTGCTGTTCGTCTCGTTCCTAGCGCTCGGCTGGCGTACCGGTATCGTGGTCGCGATGTCCGTGCCCTTGGTGCTCGGTATCGTCTTCATAGTCATGAATTCGATGTCGCTCGATCTGCACCGCATCTCGCTCGGTGCGCTGATCATCGCGCTCGGACTTCTCGTGGATGATGCCATCATCGCGGTCGAGATGATGGTGGTGAAGATGGAGCAGGGCTGGGACCGCATGCGTGCGGCGTCCTTTGCCTGGGAATCCACCGCGTTTCCGATGCTCACGGGTACGCTGGTCACGGCCGCTGGCTTCCTCCCCATCGGCTTTGCCAATTCGGCGGTCGGCGAATATGCCGGCAGCATCTTCTGGATCGTGGCGATCGCGCTGGTCGCCTCCTGGTTCGTGGCGGTGATCTTCACGCCCTATATCGGCGTCAAGCTGCTGCCGGAGATAAAGGTGCATCACAATCACGATCCGCATGCGGTTTACGAGACCCGGATGTACCGCGGCTTGCGCGCCATCGTGCAATGGTGCGTCAATCATCGCATCACCGTGGTGGTCGCGACCGTCGGCGTGTTCGTCGCTTCCATCGTCGGCTTCGGTCATGTCCAGCAGCAGTTCTTCCCGCTGTCGGAACGGCCCGAGCTGTTCCTCCAGTTGCGCCTGCCCGAGGGCACGGCCTTCAACGTTACCGAGAAGGCCGTGAAGAAGGCCGAGACGCTTCTGAAGGACGACAAGGATATCGAGACCTATACGTCTTATGTCGGCCAGGGCTCGCCGCGCTTCTGGCTCGGCCTCAACCCGCAGCTGCCGAACGAGTCCTTCGCCGAGATCGTCATCGTCGCCAAGGGCGTCGAGGCGCGCGAACGGGTCAAGGCCAAGATCGAGGGTGCGGTTGCCGATGGCATGCTGACGGAGGCGCGTGTGCGCGTCGACCGCTTCAATTTCGGCCCCCCCGTCGGCTTCCCAGTGCAGTTCCGCGTGATCGGGCCTGACGCGAACAAGGTGCGCGAGATCGCCTATCAGGTTCGCGACGTCATGCGCGAGAACAAGAACGTCAAGGACGTCCAGCTCGACTGGAACGAGCAGTCGCCCTACCTCAAGCTCGTCGTCGATCAGGACCGTGCCCGTGCCATGGGCCTGACCCCGCAGGACGTCTCGCAGGCGCTGTCGATGCTGATCTCCGGCGCGCAGGTCACGACCGTGCGTGACGGCATCGAGAAGGTCGGCGTGGTCGCCCGTGCGATTCCGTCCGAACGTCTCGACCTCGGCGGGGTCGGCGATCTCACCATCACCTCGAAGAACGGCGTTGCCGTGCCGCTGCAGCAGATCGCCAAGATCGAATATGCCCACGAGGAACCGATCATGTGGCGGCGCAACCGCGACATGGCGATCACCGTGCGCTCCGACGTCGTCGACGGCGTGCAGGCGCCTGACGTCACCAACCAGATCACGCCGAAGCTTCAGGCGATCAAGGACAGCCTCGAGCCGGCCTACCGCATCGAGCCGGGTGGCGCCTTCGAGGAATCCGCCAAGGGCAATGCCTCGATCTTCATCCTCTTCCCGGTGATGGTCATGGTGATGCTGACGCTGCTGATGATCCAGTTGCAGAGCTTCTCGCGCCTGACGCTGGTATTCCTCACCGCGCCGCTCGGCATCGTCGGTGCCTCGCTCGGTCTGAATGTCGCCAACCAGCCGTTCGGCTTCGTGGCGCTGCTCGGCCTGATCGCGCTCGCCGGCATGATCATGCGCAACACGGTCATCCTGGTCGACCAGATCGAGACCGACGTCTCGCACGGCCTGACCCGCCGCGAGGCGATCGTGGAGGCGACCGTCCGCCGCGCCCGTCCGGTGGTGCTGACGGCGCTTGCCGCCATCCTCGCCATGATACCGCTGTCGCGTTCGGCCTTCTGGGGCCCGATGGCGATCACCATCATGGGCGGCCTGTTTGTCGCGACCTTCCTGACGCTGCTGTACCTGCCGGGCCTCTATGCCCTGTGGTTCAGGAAGAGCCTGGACGAAGCCGGCACGCCGGAACAGCCTGCCGCGCCGCAGCATGGGAGCGATGACCAGCACGCAATTCCGCTTGCTGAGGCGGCTGAATAAATGAGAAGACTAGCGATGGACGAGTCCTGACACATGACATTGGTTGCGGAACATATCGAAGGCGACACCCGGGATCGTATTCTCGAGGTGGCCGAGCGGCTGTTCCGCCAGATCGGTTATCAAAAGACCACGGTCGGGGACATCGCCAAAGAGCTCCGGATGAGCCCCGCCAATGTCTATCGCTTCTTCGAATCGAAGAAGGCGATCCACCAGGCGGTGGCGCAGAGCCTGATGGGCGAGGTCGAGCTCGAGGCGCAGCGGATCGTGGCCAAGCCCGGTCCGGTCAAGGAGCGCTTTCGTGAGCTGCTCACCACCGTCCATCGCATGAACACCGAGCGTTATGTCGGCGATTCCAAGCTGCACGAGATGGTCGAGATCGCGATGGAGGAGGATTGGGAGGTTTGCGTGGCCCATATCCATCGCGTCACCGAGGCCATCGGCGCGGTGATTGCCCAAGGCGTGGCCTCAGGCGATTTCGAGGCGCCCGATCTGCCGCTCGCCGCGCTCTGCACCTGCACCGCGATGATCCGGTTCTTCCACCCCCAGATGATCGCCCAGGCCGACAACAAGCCGGGCCCGACCATCGACCAGATGATCGATTTTGTCATCGCCGGTCTGTCCCCGCGCCACTGACGGGGCGGAGCTTTTCCCATATAAGCAAGCTGACCGCGCCGGACTGACCGGCTGGCGGTGTGCGACGACGGATCAACAAATTCCGTCATTGCGAGCGCAGCGAAGCAATCCAGATTGTCTCCGCGGAGGGATTCTGGATTGCTTCGCTGCGCTCGCAATGACGAAAGGAAGCAGCGCGTGACCGAGAAAGACCTGCATTTCTACGAACCCTCCAAGGGCCACGGCCTCAAGCACGATCCCTTCAATGCCATCATCGCGCCGCGGCCGATCGGCTGGATCTCCTCGCGCGACGCCAAGGGCCACGTCAATCTGGCGCCCTACAGCTTCTTCAACGCGTTCGCTTATGTGCCGCCGATCATCGGCTTCTCCTCCACCCACTGGAAAGACTCGGTCGAGAACATTCAGCAGACGGGCGAGTTCGTCTGGAATCTCGCCACCAAGGATCTTGCCAAGCAAATGAACGCCACCGCCGCGCATGTCGCGCCCGAAGTCGATGAGTTCAAGCTCGCAGGGTTGACCGCAGTCCCGGGCAAGCTCGTCAACGTGCCGCGCGTCGGCGAGAGCCCGGTCGCCTTCGAGTGCAAGGTGTCCGATATCATCCGCCTCAAGGGTGCCGACGGCAGGGAGGCGAATGCCTGGCTGACCCTCGGCGAGGTCGTCGCCGTCCACATCGACAAGGCCATGATCAAGGACGGCGTCTACCAGACCGCGGCAGCCCGCCCGATCATGCGCGCGGGGCGCCGCGGCGACTATTTCGAGATTCAGCCGGAAAACATGTTCGAGATGGTCCGGCCGGATTAAGGCACTCCGTCATTCCGGGGCGCGCCGTGAGGCGCGAGCCCCGGAATGACGCTTCCCCCCTCCCGGAACTGCCCGCGCGCCCCGACCGTTATGGTCCCCGGGGGCGGCCGCCCGGCCGCGTCAATTCGCATCCTTTTGCAGGCGAAGTCTTCACGCCTCGCGGCCATTTTCCGCTAAAATGCCCTGTCACCGCGCCGTTGCATGAGGTCCGCCATGAGCTTCCGCCGCGACACCTTCACCAAGCCGATCTTCTCCTGGGCCCGCGGCGTGCTGCCGGCGATGTCCGACACCGAGCGTGAGGCGCTGGAGGCCGGCGACGTCTGGTGGGACGCTGACCTCTTCACGGGCAACCCCGACTGGTCGAAGCTCCTCAAGATCCCGCAGGCGACATTGACCGCCGAGGAGCGGGCCTTCCTCAACGGTCCCGTCGATGAGCTCTGCGCCATGCTCGACGAGTGGAAGATCTTTTGGGAGTGGCGCGACCTGCCGCAGGACGCCTGGGCGTTCATCAAGCGCGAGAAATTCTTCGGCATGATCATCCCGAAGGAATTCGGCGGCCTCGGATTCTCGCCCTATGCCCATTCGGAAGTGGTGCGCAAAATCTCGACCCGCTCGATCGCCGCCGCCGTCACCGTGATGGTGCCCAACTCGCTCGGCCCCGGCGAGCTCCTGATGCGCTTCGGAACGAAAGAGCAGCAGGAGCGCTGGCTGCCGCGGCTTGCCGACGGCCGCGACATTCCCTGCTTCGGCCTCACCAGCCCGGAGGCGGGCTCCGATGCCGCCTCGATGGTCGACACCGGCATCATCTGCAAAGGTGTGTTCGAGGGCCGCGAAGTGACGGGCCTCAGGCTGAACTGGCACAAGCGCTACATCACGCTTGGCCCCGTCGCGACGTTGCTGGGTCTCGCCTTCAAGGCCTATGATCCCGATCATCTGGTCGGAAACCAGGAAGAGCTCGGCATCACCGTCGCGCTGATCCCGACAAATCTGCCCGGTGTCCAGATTGGCCACCGCCATCTGCCGTCGATGCAGGTCTTCCAGAACGGTCCGAACTGGGGCCGCGACGTCTTCATTCCGCTCGACTATGTCATCGGCGGTGAGGAGCGGCTGGGCCAGGGCTGGAAGATGCTGATGACGGCGCTTGCCGCCGGCCGCGGCATCTCGCTGCCGTCGCTCTCGGCAGCCGGTGCCGCCTATGCGGCGCGCACGACCGGTGCTTACGCCCGCATCCGCGAGCAGTTCGGCATCTCCATCTCCAAGTTCGAGGGTGTCGAGGAGCCGCTCGCGCGCATCGTCGCCACCGCCTACGAGCTCGACGCGGCGCGGCGGCTCACCTGCGCGGCGCTGAATGCGGGTGTCCATCCCGCCGTGATCTCCGGCATCATGAAGCTGCACGCGACCGAGCGGATGCGCATCGCGATCGACGATGCCATGGACATCCATGGTGGCAAGGCCGTGATCGACGGGCCGCAAAACTATATCGGTAATCTGCATCGCGCCGTGCCCGTGGGCATCACGGTAGAGGGCGCCAACATCCTCACGCGCAACCTCATCATATTCGGGCAGGGCGCGATCCGCGCCCATCCCTATCTGCTCGACGAGATGAACGCGCTTGCGGACACCGACCGCGAGCGCGGGCTTACCGCATTCGACAAGGCGTTCTGGAAGCATGTCGGTCACAGCTTTCAGACGCTGTTCCGCGCCTTCGGCCGGAGCTGGAGCTTTGGCGCCTTCGCGCTCGCGCCCGACGCGGGGGATGCGACGCCGTTCTATCGCCAGCTCTCGCGTTACTCCGCGGCGTTTGCGCTCTGCGCCGACATGGCGCTCTTGACGCTCGGCGGCGCGCTCAAGCGCAAGGAGATGCTGTCTGCGCGTTTCGGCGACATCCTTTCCGAGCTGTACCTGCTGTCGGCCGCGCTCAAGCGCTGGCAGGATGAGGGCCGGCAGAAGGAGGATTTTGCCGCGCTGGAATGGTGCATGGCGACCGGCTTCAAGACGATCGAGATCAGGCTCGCGGAGATCCTCGCCAATCTGCCGAACCGCCTCGTTGCCGTCATCCTCAAGCTCGTGGTCCAGCCCTTCGGCGCCCGCGTGCTCGGCCCCTCCGACCGAATCGTGCACCAATGCGCTGGCATCGTGCTGGAGCCGTCGACCGCACGCGAGCGTCTCACGCCGGATCTCGCCCATGTCGACGACGACAGCGGCTTCGCCCGGCTGGAGCGCGCGTTCAAGCTGGTCGCGGCGACCGACGCCATTGCCAAGCGCATGCGCGCCGCGCATGTGCGGGACTGGAAGGAGGCGGTGACGAAGGGCGTGATCACGCAGGCCGAAGGCGAGCAGCTCGCTTCCGCTCATGCAGCCGTCGCAGGAGTTATCGAGGTCGACGATTTTGCGCCGGAGGCGCTGTCGCCGATTTACAGGAAAACCGGCGACGTGCATCAGTTCTTCCAGGAACTCGGAGAACAGAGGGCGGCGAGCTGATGGCACGACCGGTATTCATCGTCGACGGCAGCCGGACGCCGTTTTTGAAAGCGCGCTCCGGGCCCGGCCCGTTCACGCCTGTCGATCTCGCCGTGCAATGCGGCCGGCCGCTTTTGGCGCGCCAGCCGTTTGCGCCCAGCGACTTTGACCAGGTCATTCTCGGCTGCGTCAACGTCATTGCCGACGAAATGAACCCGGCGCGCGTCGCCGCGCTCCGGCTTGGCATGGGCGAAGACATGGTTGCCTTCACCATGCAGATCAACTGCGGCTCCGGCATGCAATCGATCGACACGGCCTATCGCTACATCCGCGAGGGCCATGCCGACATGATCTTGGCTGGCGGCACCGAGGCGCTCAGCCACGCGCCGCTGGTCTGGCCGAATTCCGGCGTGCGTTGGTTCGCTGGCCTCGCCACGGCCAAAGGCGTAGCCGCGAAGCTCGCCGCCGCGTTCAAGCTGCGGCCGCGCTATCTCAAGCCGATCATCGGCCTTGAGCGCGGGTTGACCGATCCCGTCACCGATCTGAACATGGGCCAGACCGCCGAGGTCGTCGGCCATCTCTTCGGCATCACCCGCGCACAGTCGGACGCCTATGCGGCCGAGAGCCACCGCCGGCTCGCGCATGCGCAGGCCGAGGGCTATCTGAAAGGCGAGGTCGAGACCGCGTTCTCCCGCGACGGCAAGTTCTTCGATCATGACGACGGCGTGCGGCCGGACTCGACGGCCGAGTCGCTCGCGAAACTGAGGCCGGTGTTCGAACGCCCCTGGGGCCAGGTCACCGCCGGAAATTCCTCGCAGATCACCGACGGTGCGTCCTGGGTAATCCTGGCCTCCGACGCCGCGGTGGCGAAGCACAAGCTGACGCCGAAGGCTGCGATCGTCGACAGCAATTGGGCCGCGCTCGACCCGAGCATCATGGGGCTCGGTCCCGTGATGTCGGCGACGCCGCTCCTGACCCGCAACAATCTTACGCTCCAGGATGTTGAGACCTGGGAATTGAACGAGGCCTTTGCCACGCAAGTGCTCGGTTGCCTCGCCGCCTGGAACGACGAAAAGTTCTGCCGCGCGATTCTCAGGCTCGACGGCGCCGCCGGCGAGATCGATTGTGAAAAGCTCAACGTTGATGGCGGCGCAATCTCGCTTGGCCATCCCGTCGGCACGTCAGGCAACCGCATCGTGCTGCATCTCGTCAATGCCATGAAGCGGCTCGGCACGCGGCGCGGGATTGCGACCGAGTGCATCGGCGGCGGGCTCGGCGGCGCCATGCTGATCGAGGCGGTGTGACCATGGATTCAAAAATCATGACCGCGCTTGGCGATCGCGTGCTCTCGCTCGGGCCCCCGCCTGCAGCAGATGGTCCCTACAAGCACTTCAAGCTGACGCGCGATGCCGATGGCGTCGCCTGGCTGCTGTTCGACCGCGCCGATTCCAGCGCCAATACGCTGTCTGCCGACGTGATGGAGGAGTTCGACGCAGCCCTCGCCGCGATCGAGACTGAGCGTCCCGCCGGTCTTGTGATCCGCTCGGCAAAATCGTCCGGCTTCATCGCCGGCGCCGACGTCAACGAATTCCGCGGTGCGTCCGATCCGGAGATGGTCGAAGCGCGGATTCGCGCTGCGCATGCGGTGGTCGATCATCTGGAAGCGCTCAAGCTGCCGACCGTTGCGGTCATTCACGGTTTCTGCCTCGGTGGCGGGCTCGAGGTCGCGCTCGCCTGCCAGTCGCGCATCGCCATCGATGGCGCGCGGTTCGGCTTTCCGGAGGTGATGTTGGGCCTGCATCCCGGCCTCGGCGGCACCGCGCGCTTCACCGCGCTGGTCAACCCTACCCAGTCGATGGCGCTGATGCTGACCGGCCGCACTATCGACGCGCGCCGGGCCAAGGCGCTCGGCCTCGTCGACAGCGTGACGCAGGAGCGTCACGTCAGGGGCGCCGTGAAGGACGTGCTGTTCGGCCGGCTGAAGCGGGCTAAGCCCAGCCTGCTCACCCGCGCGGCCAATCTCGGCGCCGTGCGCGGGCTGCTCGCCAAGCGCATGCGCACCGAGGCGGCGAAGGCGGCGCCACGCGAACATTATCCGGCACCTTACGCGCTGATCGATCTCTGGGAGGCGCATGGCGGCAGCAAGGCCGCGATGCTGAAGGCGGAGCAGGCCTCCTTCGCCAAGCTGATGGTGACGCCGACCGCGCAGAATCTGATCCGCGTATTCTTCCTGCGCGAGCAGATGAAGAAGGCGGCTGGCAGTGGCAACACTGTCAAGCACGTCCACGTCATCGGCGCCGGCGCCATGGGCGGCGACATCGCGGCTTGGGTAGCCGGGCAAGGCTTGCGCGTCTCGCTCGCCGACATGAAGGCCGAGCCGATCGCGGGCGCGGTGAAGCGCGCCGCCGAGCTCTACGGCAAGATCATCCGCAAGCCGACTGAGGTGCGCGACGCGCTCGATCGCCTGATCCCTGATATGGACGGGGAGGGCGTCCGTAATGCCGATCTCATCATCGAGGCGGTGCCGGAAAAGCTCGAGCTCAAGCAGAAAGTCTATGCCGGTCTCGAGCCCAGGATGAAGCCGGGCGCGATCCTGGCGACCAACACGTCGAGCATCCCGCTTCAGGATTTGCGCACCACCCTGGCGCGGCCGGAGCGCCTGGTCGGCCTGCATTTCTTCAATCCGGTGTCGCGGCTGCAGCTGGTCGAGGTCGTCAGCCATGACGGCAACGACGCACAGGTGCTGAAGGAAGCGCTCGCCTTCGTCGGCGCGATCGACCGCCTGCCGCTCGCCGTGAAGAGTTCGCCGGGCTTCCTCGTCAACCGTGCACTGACGCCCTACATGCTGGAAGCCATGGTGATGCTCGACGAGAAGACCGACCAGCGCCTGATCGACGCCGCGGCCGAACAGTTTGGCATGCCGATGGGACCGATCGAGCTGGCCGACCAGGTGGGGCTCGATATCTGCCTCGATGTCGGCGATATGCTGCGCGCCAAGTTCGGCGATTTGCTGCCGCCGACGCCGGCCTGGCTGCGCGAGAAGGTTGCCAAGGGCGAGCTCGGCCGCAAGTCCGGCAAGGGATTTTACACCTGGAAGGATGGCAAGGCGGAGAAGGCGCCATTGCCCGAGACCGGTCCGCGCGTGACCGACCAGATGATCGACCGCCTGGTGCTTCCGATGTCCAATGTCTGCGTCGCAGCGCTGCGGGAAGGCATTGTCGACGATGGCGATGCGGTCGACGGCGCGATGATCTTCGGCACGGGTTATGCCCCGTTCCGCGGCGGTCCCCTGAACTATGCGCGCACGCGCGGCGTGGAAAATATTGTATCCACCTTGCGCGCGCTGGCCGAGCGATTCGGCGAGCGCTTCGCGCCCGATCCGGGCTGGGACAATTTCAAGTGAGACGCTTATGACTGAAAAGTCTGACACCGAGCCGAGCGGCGATCTCTGCATTCGCACGCTGGCGATGCCCGCTGACACCAATGCCAATGGCGACATTTTCGGCGGCTGGCTGCTCAGCCAGATGGATGTCGGCGGCGGCGTGTTCGCCTCGAAGGTCGCGAAGTCGCGCACCGTCACGGTTGCGATCGAGGCGATGAATTTTCGCAAAGCGGTTTATGTCGGCGATCTCGTTTCCGTCTACGCCACTCTCGTGCGGGTCGGCCGCACCTCGATGACCGTCCATCTCGAAGCCTGGGCGCTGCGGCGGCGCGAGCTGCAACCGATCCTCGTGACCGACGGCAATTTCACCTATGTCTCGATCGACGATAACGGCCATCCGCAAGTGATCCAGCGCAACGATCCGCCGATCGCGACGTAACCGCGCGCGGCGTATCGTCCCATTTCACGAAGACTTGCAGGCTCGCGAAACGCGGCACTGATGAGTCAACGCGTCGCTTCTTTGCCAAGAACGGGTCACAAAACGGATGACGTTCAGGCGTACTCAATAGCCCGTCGATTCGGGGTGGAAACGGCCGATTTGCCCTCAGGAACCTTTGGGCAGAACCGTCGTTATTTGCCCGCATTGAGGACTCTACGGGCCATGCCGGACAGCTACATCATCGAAGTTAATTCAGAGACCGCGGGCATCGTCGTTCGCGGTCAGGGCGGCTACTGCTTCTTCGCCTCGTCCCACCAATTCAATCGCCTCGAAGGCCAACTCTTCCGTAACGCCCGCGAAGCCGAACGCGCTGCGCGCAAACTGGTGAATGGCGATGTGAGGGAGGCGGCGTAATGGCTGCTGGTCGTTCCGGCGCGCAACGCGAGCCCGGAATTGATCACGCTGCAGAAATTGCCGATCAATAGATTCCGCGCCATGCAGATTCCGCGCCCTGCGCGTTCTCGAATGACGCCGACGATCACAACTTTGTCGCGGAGCGTGACAACAGCCTCCACGCGTCGCCCTGTTTCTGCCAGTTCATCAGGATGTGAAGGCTGTTTGCCACTTTCTTTCCGTCGGTCACCATCTCGGCCATCCAGTGGAAGCGCACGATCGCGGCAGGGCCGACGATCTTGATGGTCGGATCCTTGTACGCAATCGACAGGAATTTCGTCTTGCCGTCTGTGGCATTGGCGACGAAGGCCGCCTTGTCCTCGAGGAAGCCGTTGGAATGGCTGTAGCTCAGATCGTCCGCGCACAGCGCGCTGAGCGCCTTTGGATCGGCCGCGATCTGGGCGAGGCGAAAGGCCTCGACGTTCTTTGCCACCGCCTCATGGTCCGTCGTGGCAGCATGATCGCGATTCAGTGTCATTACATCCTCCGGTCTTGATCTTGCGCCCACTGTTGCAGCCGAGTGCGACTTTGTCGAGTGGCGCGTGGTCGCCATGCGCCTGCGTCATTGCGCGCGCGAGGCTCTATTGATACGTGTTCGGCATTGATGCGCCGCGCATTCGGGAAAGGGCTGACATGATCGAAACTCTTGGAAGGGCATTGCTGTTCGACATCGACGGCACGCTCGCCAACACCGACCCGCTGCACTTGAAGGCGTTCAACCAGGTGCTGGGGCCGCGCGGGCATGTCTTCGACCACGCGCGCTTCTCGAAGGAGCTGCAGGGCTTCGCCAACGTGTCGATCGGCGAACGCTTCCTGCCTGACGAGACATTGGAGCGCCGCGCCGAGATTCTCGGTGAGAAGGAAGAAGTGTTTCGCGACCTGGTCGCAGGGCAGATCGAACCGTTGCCGGGTCTGATGGCGCTGCTCGACCGCGCGGATGGCGCCGGCGTTCCCATGGTCGCCGTCACCAATGCGCCGCGTCTCAATGCCGAGCTGTTGCTCTCCGGTCTCGGCATCACGCATCGCTTCAAGACACTCGTGATTGGTGATGAATTGCCGTACGGCAAGCCGCATCCGCTGCCCTATCAGGAGGGGTTGCGCTTCGTCGGCGCCAGCGCTGCAGCCTCGATCGCGTTCGAGGATTCGCGCTCCGGCGTGCAGTCGGCCACCGCCGCCGGTATCCCGACCGTCGGGATCCGGACCAGCCTCAGCGATGCTGACCTTGTCGGCGCAGGCGCGATCGCCTCAGCAAGCGCTTTCGACGATCCCACGCTGCTCGGGCGGCTCGCGCGCGCCATGAACTGGTAAGAGATGGCCTGGTAAGAGATCTTCATCCACTAACCGTGATCGGCATGCGCATTGACCGCGCCCGCGAGAAGCCGCACCATGCATCATTCTGACGTGAGGCCATTGCTGTGACCGGATTGACCCATCGCCAAGCCGAAATCCTCAACATCGCCCGCGCCTCCGGCCGCGTCATGGTCGAGGAGCTGGCGCGCCGGTTCGAAGTGTCGGCGCAGACCATCCGCAAGGACCTCAATGATCTCTGCGAGCGCCGATCGCTCACCCGTATCCACGGCGGCGCCATCATCGCCTCCGGCGTGGAAAACCTCGCCTATGAGGCGCGCCGCTTCGTTGCCGCCGACGAGAAGAAGGCGATTGGCGCGGCCGCCGCCTCGCTGATCCCGAACGGCTGCTCGCTCTTCATCAACATCGGCACCACGACCGAGGAGGTGGCGAGCGCGCTGACCTCGCACGAGGATCTGCTGGTCATCACCAACAACCTCAATGTCGCGATGCTGCTCTATCGCCATCCCCGCATCGAGGTCGTGGTCGCCGGCGGCACGGTGCGGCGCGCCGATGGCGCCGTGGTCGGCTCGACCGCGACGCAGCTGATCGGCCAGTTCAAGGTCGACTACGCCATCATCGGCGCCTCCGCGATCGACGAGGAGGGCGCGCTGCTCGACTTCGACTATCGCGAGGTGCAGGTGGCCCAGGCCATCATCGCCAACGCCCGCAGCGTCATGCTGGTCGCCGATTCCACCAAGCTTCGCCGCAGCGCGCCGGTCCGCATCGCCCACATGACCCAGATCCAGACCTTCGTGACCGACCAGGAGCTGCCCGAGCGCCTCGCCACCATCTGCCACAGCAAGGGCATCGAGGTGGTGGAAGCGATGCCGAAGGGCGCTGACATCGACGAGAGCCAGGCCGAAGTCCAGGATGCGGCGCCTGAAGCCGCGCCGGTGGTGAGGCTGCGCTAGCGGCTCAGCCCGCGTCCCACGGGTTGAGCAGAGGCACGCCCGTAGGTTCGAAATCTTCCACATTGCGCGTGACAACCGTCAGGCCGTGAACAAGCGCGGTCGCTGCGATGAGAGCGTCGCGTTCAGCCCGCGGGTTGGGAACGTGAAGTTGCGCACAGCGCTGCGCGACTGGCGTATCAATCGCCAGGATTCGCCCTTCGAAGCGAGCCAGAATCTGACCATCGATCCAGGCGCGCAGGACGGCACCTTGTGCTGCGTCCTTGCGCGCGATCAGGCGTGCACCAAGTTCGATTTCGAGAATCGAGATGGCGGACACGAAGAAGTTCGTTGCAGCAACAGCATTGGCCCAGACGACGACATTGGGATTGGCTTTATCCGGTCGTCGGAGCTCGGAAATGACATTGGTGTCGAGCAGAAACATCAGTCGAGATCGGCGGGCTTGAAGATTTCGCCGGATACGCGAGGCGGATTGAAGTCAAAGTCCGCACTGGTTTGCGCCAGAGCCTCGGCAAGGCTCATGTGTCCGCCGCTCAGACGCAAATAATCCTCGATCGTCAGAAGCACATGGGCCGGGCGACCGCGATCTGTAATGAAGACAGGTCCTTGCGACGCAGCTTTTTTTGCACCGCTGGTGTCCTGATTGAATTCTCGGCTGGTGAGGGTGGTCACCATCGTCAGCACTCCAATTGAGGACGCATCACACGTGCGCAAAGATATGTAGATATGTTGCTACATTCAAGGCTGTAGGCGGCGCCTGCCGTTCAATCGCGCCCGATGCCCGGGAAATCGCCCATCTACCTGCCGATTTTTGCGCCATCTTGACCGGTGAAAAGTTCCATTTTCGCTTTCTTTCGTCTCTCTTTCGTCTTGCTTTCGTTTTGCGGTGTGATCTAATCAAAAACGAAAGCTGCCGCGCGACTGAACGAGCGGTTTCCGGGGGATGCGTCTGTTGGAGCGTATTTTCGACCTCGCCATCATTGGAGGCGGTGTTAACGGTTGCGGCATCGCGCGCGATGCCGTGGGCCGCGGCAACACTGTTTTCCTGTGCGAAATGAACGATCTGGCGAGCGGGACGTCGTCCTGGTCGACCAAGCTGGTGCATGGCGGCCTGCGCTATCTCGAATATTACGAGTTCCGCCTGGTCCGCGAAGCGCTGATCGAGCGCGAGATTCTCTGGGGCATCGCGCCCCACATCATCCGTCCCCTGCGTTTCGTTTTGCCGCATCACGCCGGCCTTCGCCCGGCCTGGCTGCTGCGCCTTGGCCTCTTCCTCTACGATCACATCGGCGGTCGGCATCTGCTGCCGGCGACCCGTTCGCTCGATCTCAGGCGCGACGAGGTCGGCAAGCCGCTGATCCCGAATCGCTACGGCCGCGCATTCGAATATTCCGACTGCTTCGTCGATGACGCCCGCCTGGTTGTGCTCAATGCGCGAGACGCCGCCGACAAGGGCGCCGAGATCCGTACCCGCACCCGTGCGACTGAAATCAAGCAGTCCGACGGCGTCTGGACCGTCAGCATGGTCGACACGCTGACCGGCGCGCGCTCGCAGGTCCAGGCGCGTGCCCTGGTCAATGCCGGTGGCCCCTGGGTCGAGGACGTGCTCGGCCGCGGTGCCGGCGTCAACGCGAAAGCCAAGGTGCGCCTGGTGCAGGGCTCGCACATCGTGGTCAAGAAACTCTACGACCACGATCGCGCCTACATGTTCCAGAACGCCGATGGCCGCATCATCTTCGTCATCCCCTATCAGGACGACTTCACGCTGATCGGCACCACCGACCGCGATTATGACGGCGATCCCTCCAAGGTGAAGGCGACGCCGGAGGAGATCGAGTATCTCTGCAAGGCCGCCAGCGAGTATCTCGCCAAGCCCGTGACATCGGAAGACGTGGTCTGGACCTATTCCGGCGTGCGACCGCTTTATGACGACGGCGCCAGCGAAGCCAAGGCCGCGACCCGCGACTATGTGTTCGAGCTCGACACGCCCGGCGGCTCGCCGCTGCTGTCGATCTATGGCGGCAAGATCACGACCTACCGCCGCCTTGCCGAAGAGGCGCTGGAGCGGCTCGCGCCCTATCTTCGCAGTGCGAAGGCGCGCGAAGGCTGGACCGGCAAATGGCCGCTGCCGGGCGGGGACATGGACGTCTCTGCCGTCGATGGTCTGATCGCCGAGCTCCAGCGCGGCTATCCCTTCCTGAGCCATGAGCATGCGCGTCGTCTCGCGCGCGCCTACGGTACCCGCGCCATCAAGCTGCTGGGCGACGCCAAATCGGCGGCCGATCTCGGCCAGGCCTTCGGCGCAACCCTGACCGAACGTGAGGTTCGCTACCTGATGATCAACGAATGGGCGGTGACCGCCGAAGATATCGTTTGGCGCCGCTCCAAGCTCGGTCTGCGGCTGTCTGCCGACGAGATTGCCGCACTGGACGACTGGATCAGCACGCACATTGTATCGCAAAGTCCTCTGCTGGAAGCAGGAGGACGCTCATGAGTGTGACACTCGAGCACGTGACCCGGACCGTCGACGGTATCGAGCATATCCGCGACGTCTCGCTGACTCTCGAGAGCGGCACGCTCAACGTGCTGCTCGGGCCGACGCTGTCTGGCAAGACCTCGATCATGCGGTTGCTCGCCGGCCTCGACAAACCGACCACGGGCAAGGTGCTGGTCAACGGCAAGGACGTCACTGGCATCGACGTGCGCCAGCGTTCGGTCGCAATGGTGTATCAGCAGTTCATCAACTACCCCTCGCTGACAGTCTACGAGAACATTGCCTCGCCGCTGCGCGTGCAGGGCAAGCCCCGCGCGGAGATCGAGACGCGCGTGGCGGAAGCCGCCAGGCTGTTGCGGCTCGAGCCGTTCCTGAAGCGAACGCCGCTCCAACTCTCCGGCGGTCAGCAGCAGCGCACCGCCATGGCGCGCGCGCTGGTAAAGGGTGCCGATCTCGTGCTGCTCGACGAGCCGCTCGCCAATCTCGACTACAAGCTGCGTGAAGAGCTGCGCGCCGAGCTGCCGCGCATCTTCGAGGCATCAGGCGCGATCTTCGTCTATGCCACGACCGAGCCGACCGAGGCGCTGCTGCTCGGCGGCAACACGGTGTGCATGTGGGAAGGCAAGGCGCTCCAGATCGGCGAGACGCCCGGCGTCTACCGCCGTCCCCAGACGCTGCGGGTCGCGCAGGTCTTTTCCGATCCGCCGCTCAACCTCGTCGGCATCGAGAAGAAGAACGGCTCCGTGCAATATGCGGGAGGCATCGCCGCGCCGGCGTCCGGCCTCTATTCCTCGCTCGCCGATGGCGCCTACCGCGTCGGTTTTCGCGCCCACCAGCTTGCGCTCGCCAATGGCGAGACTGACCGCCACGCCTTCCATGCCACTGTCACGGTGACCGAGATCACCGGTTCGGAGAGTTTTGTGCACTTGACCCGCGACGGATCGAACTGGGTTGCGGTGTTGCACGGTGTGCACGAGTTCGAGCCCGGCCAGACCATTGATGCCGTGCTCGATCCCAATGATGTTTTTGTCTTCGACGCGGCTGATCGCCTCGTCGCGGCACCCGGTTCCTGAGGGAGATGCGCCATGGCCCGCATTGACCTCGTCGATCTCGCTCACTCCTACGGCGGCAATGACGCGCCGCAGGAAACCTTTGCGCTGAAGCCGGTCACCATGACCTGGCGGCAGGGCGGCGCCTATGCGCTGCTTGGGCCCTCCGGCTGCGGCAAGACCACGCTGCTCAACGTGATCTCCGGCATCATCACGCCCTCGCGCGGGAAAATCCTGTTCGACGGCCAGGACATCACACCGCTGTCAACGCAGAAGCGCAACATCGCCCAGGTGTTCCAGTTCCCGGTGATCTACGACACCATGACGGTGGGGCAGAACCTGGCGTTTCCGCTGAAGAACCGTGGCGTGCCGAAGGCCGAGATCGACAGGCGCGTCGCCGAGATCGGCCGCCTGCTCGACCTCGAACCCTATCTGAACCGCAAGGCGACGCGGCTCACCGCCGACGCCAAGCAGAAGATCTCGCTCGGCCGCGGCCTCGTCCGCTCCGACGTCGCCGCCGTGCTGTTCGACGAGCCGCTGACGGTGATCGATCCCGAATTGAAATGGCAGCTCCGCTCCAAGCTGAAGGCGCTGCATCGCGAGCTCGATCTCACGATGATCTACGTCACCCACGACCAGACCGAGGCGCTGACCTTCGCCGACACCGTCGTCGTCATGCATGACGGCCGCGTGGTGCAGAGCGGCACGCCGGCCGAGCTGTTCGACAAGCCCGCTCACACCTTCGTCGGCTATTTCATCGGCTCCCCCGGCATGAACATCCTGCCGGCCGAAGTGAAGGGGCGCGAGGCCAAGGTCGATGGCCATGTCATTGCGCTGAACCGCAGCTACGACAACCTGCCCGCTGGCGCCAAGATCGAGATTGGCGTGCGTCCGGAATTCGTCGACGCGGTTGCGCCGGCCCCCGGCCTGCTCAGCGCAAGGATCGAGCGCATCGACGACCTCGGCCGCATCCGTTTCGCGCGTGTGCGCCTCGGCGAGGCCAGGATCGCGGCGCGTGCGCCGGCGGGCTTCACCGGCTCCGATGGCAATGCCGGGCTGAAATTCGATCCGGCACACGTCCACGTCTATGCCGACAGCCTTCTGGTGGAAGGAGCCGCCTGATGGACAAGACCGTCAACCAAAAAGCCTGGTTCCTGGTGCTGCCGGTGTTCCTGGTCGTCGCGTTCTCGGCGGTGCTGCCGCTGATGACCGTGGTGAACTATTCGATGCAGGACACCTTCGGCAACAACCAGTTCTTCTGGAACGGCGTCGGCTGGTTCAAGGAGTTGCTCGATCCCTCGACCGATCTCGGCGGCCGTTTCCTGGCCTCGCTCGGGCGCAATCTGTTCTTCTCGCTGGTGATCCTTGCGATCGAGGTGCCGCTCGGCATCGTCGTCGCGCTGTCGATGCCGCGGCAGGGCTGGACGGTCGCGGCCTGCCTCGTCACCCTCGCGCTGCCGCTGCTGATTCCGTGGAACGTGGTCGGCACGATCTGGCAGATCTTCGGCCGGCCCGACATCGGCCTGCTCGGCTATACGCTCAACGCGATGGGCATCGACTACAACTACGTGTCCGATGCAGTCGACGCCTGGGTCACCGTCATCGTGATGGACGTCTGGCACTGGACCAGCCTCGTCGCGCTGCTCTGCTACGCCGGCCTGAAGTCGATTCCCGAGGCCTATTACCAGGCCGCCCAGATCGATGGCGCCTCGCGCTGGGCCGTGTTCAAGGCGATCCAGCTGCCGAAGATGAACCGCGTGCTCTTGATCGCGGTGCTGCTGCGCTTCATGGACAGCTTCATGATCTACACCGAGCCTTTCGTCGTCACCGGCGGCGGACCCGGCAACTCGACCACTTTCGTGTCGATCGAGCTGGTCAAGATCGCGCTGGGCCAGTTCGATCTCGGCAAGGCTGCCGCGCTGTCGCTGGTCTACAACCTGATCATCCTGATCGTCTGCTGGATCTTCTACACCGTCATGACCAATGCCGGCGTCGAGCGTAAGGCACAGACGGCGAAGGAGCCGGCGGCGGAGCCCAAGCCCGCAGGCGCGCTCCAGCCCGCGCCCGCACTCACGCCGAAGGAAGGAGTGGCCTGATGCATTCGATTCCCGGCCGCCGCCTCATCATGGGGCTGTTCCTGATCTTCCTGCTGTTGCCGATCTACTGGCTCGTCAACATGAGCTTCAAGACCAACGGCGAGATTATCTCGACGATGACGCTGTGGCCGCACGCCCCGACGCTGCAGCACTACAGGCGCATCTTCACTGACGAGAGCTGGTATTCCGGCTATATAAATTCGCTGGAATACGTCGTTATCAACACCCTGATCTCGATCTCGGTGGCGTTGCCTGCGGCCTATGCGTTCTCGCGCTATCGCTTCCTCGGCGACAAGCATCTGTTCTTCTGGCTGCTGTCGAACCGCATGGCGCCGGCGGCGGTCTATGCGCTGCCGTTCTTCAACCTCTATTCGGCGATCGGCCTGTTCGATACGCCATGGGCGGTTGCGCTCGCGCACTGCATCTTCAACGTGCCGCTGGCGGTGTGGATACTCGAGGGCTTCGTCTCCGGCGTGCCGCGCGAGATCGACGAGACGGCCTTCCTCGACGGCTATTCCTTCCCGCGCTTCTTCGTCCGGATCCTGGTGCCGCTGATTGCAAGCGGTATCGGCGTCGCCGCCTTCTTCTGCTTCATGTTCTCGTGGGTCGAATTGCTGCTGGCGCGCACGCTGACGTCGGTCAATGCCAAGCCGATTGCCGCAGTGATGACGCGCACGGTGTCGGCGGCCGGCATGGATTGGGGCCTGCTGGCGGCGGCCGGCGTGCTCACCATCATTCCGGGCGCGCTCGTGATCTGGTTCGTCCGCAACTACATTGCGCGCGGCTTCGCGCTCGGCCGGGTGTAAGGGGGCAACGATGGAATCCATCGCATGGATGGCCTGGACGCTGCCGACCGCGATCTTCTTTGCGGCGCTGGCTTGCACTCTGGCGGTGATGACCTGGCTCGCCGCCACCTATCCCGAGGCCGAACGTGTCGGGATTCTGCGTATCCCGACCACGCGCGGCGACCGGCTGTTCATCTCGCTGATCGTGGCTGCCGTCATCCATCTGGTGTGGATCGGTCTCGTCGGCACTGACCCGATCGCAACGGTCCCGATCGGAGAGGAGGGATTTGAGATTACGAGCCTGTGGCTCGCAACCGTGATTTCGCTTGTCTCAGGCGCGGTGATTTTTCGCACCGTCTGAGGCAGGCGAGAAAGAGCAGATCCGGGGTCTACCCGGGCCTGGATTTTAGTTTGTCGCTTCAACCGGAGGAAACTAATGCGACACTTGAGAACGACCAAGGCCAGTCTTCTGACCATGAGCAGCGCGGTTGCGCTGATCGCGGCTTCGGTGACGATCGCCGCGCCTGCACGCGCGGACGAAGCCGCCGCCAAGAAGTGGATCGACAGCGAATTCCAGCCGTCGACCCTCTCGAAGGACGACGCACTGAAGGAAATGCAGTGGTTCATCAAGGCCGCTGAACCCTTCAAGGGCATGGAGATCAACGTTGTCTCCGAGACGCTGACCACGCACGAATACGAATCTCGTACGCTGGCGAAGGCGTTCGAGGAAATCACCGGCATCAAGGTCAAGCACGACATCATCCAGGAAGGTGACGTCGTCGAAAAGATCCAGACCCAGATGCAGTCGGGCAAGAACGTCTATGACGGCTGGATCAACGACTCCGACTTCATCGGAACGCACTTCCGCTATGGCCAGGCGGTCGACCTGACCGACTGGATGGCGAAGGACGGCAAGGACGTCACCGACCCGATGCTCGACGTCAACGACTTCATCGGCAAGTCGTTCACGACCGCGCCGAACGGTCACCTCTATCAGCTGCCCGACCAGCAGTTCGCGAACCTCTACTGGTTCCGGTACGATTGGTTCACCAATCCCGACTACAAGGCCAAGTTCAAGGCCAAGTATGGCTACGATCTCGGCGTTCCCGTGAACTGGTCGGCCTATGAAGACATCGCCGAGTTCTTCACCAACGACATCAAGGAAGTCAACGGCGTCCGTGTCTATGGTCACATGGACTACGGCAAGAAGGATCCGTCGCTCGGCTGGCGTTTCACCGACGCCTGGCTGTCGATGGCCGGTAACGGCGACAAGGGCATTCCGAACGGTCTGCCGGTCGACGAATGGGGCATCCGCATGGAAGGCTGCCGTCCCGTCGGCTCGAGCGTCGAGCGCGGCGGCGACGTCAACGGTCCGGCGGCGGTCTATTCGATCGTGAAGTACCTCGACTGGATGAAGAAGTATGCTCCGCCGCAGGCACAGGGCATGACCTTCTCCGAGTCCGGTCCGGTTCCGTCGCAGGGCAATATCGCCCAGCAGATCTTCTGGTACACCGCCTTCACCGCCGACATGGTGAAGCCCGGCCTGCCGGTGATGAACGCGGACGGTACGCCGAAGTGGCGTATGGCCCCGTCGCCGCACGGCTCGTACTGGAAGGACGGCATGAAGCTCGGCTACCAGGACGTGGGATCGGCGACCTTGCTGAAGTCGACCCCGGTCGATCGCCGTAAGGCGGCCTGGCTCTACCTCCAGTTCATCGTCTCCAAGACGGTGTCGCTGAAGAAGAGCCATGTCGGTCTGACCTTCATCCGTGAATCCGACATCTGGGACAAGTCCTTCACGGAACGCGCGCCGAAGCTCGGCGGCCTGATCGAGTTCTACCGCTCGCCCGCGCGCGTGCAGTGGACCCCGACCGGCAACAACGTGCCTGACTATCCGAAGCTCGCTCAGCTCTGGTGGCAGAACATCGGTGATGCGTCGTCCGGTGCGAAGACGCCGCAGGCGGCGATGGATGCGCTGGCAGCCGCTCAGGACTCGGTCATGGAGCGTCTCGAGAAGTCGGGCGTGCAGGGTGCCTGCGGTCCGAAGCTCAACAAGAAGGAGACCGCCGAGTACTGGTTCGCCAAGTCGGCCAAGGACGGCAACATCGCTCCGCAGCGCAAGCTCGCGAACGAGAAGCCGAAGGGCGAAACCGTCGACTACGACACGCTGATCAAGTCGTGGCCGGCCTCGCCGCCGAAGCGCGCCGAAGCGAAGTAATTCGCGAGACATCATGATGGCCGGGCTCGTCCCGGCTATCCATGAAAGCAGGAGGCCGGGAGCAATCCCGGCCTTTTGTCTTATTGGCTATTGCCTTATCGGCGGTGGTGATCTGAATTGGCCAAGATCCGGTCCTGGATGGCTCGGATTCAGACGCGAGACTTCACCATGCGAATGATTTTCCGTTGCGATCCAAAGCTGGCCGGTCATCTGCTGCAGCCCTTTCCGGCGCGCAGCGCCTTGCCGGACTGGCTGCGGGCAATGCCGGCGACGGCGCATTCGGACATCCACGACCGCGACATCCGCACGGTCAAGCAGTGCCCGCCCTTCGTCGATGCGATGGCCTATGGAGTCATGATTCCGCTGCCGTGCGACATCAGGATCGAGTCAGGGGAGTTTTCGTGGGATTGGGACATCCCCGAGCCGGAGACGGCGGGGCATCCGCGCGCGCCTCTGAGCTTCCATCCCGCTGCGCAGTTCGCTGCTGCGCCTTTCGCGAACGGACGCTCCGCCATCAAGTTCAACAGCTTCTGGACCATCGAGCTCGAGCCCGGCTGGTCGCTGTTCGCGACGCATCCCGTCAACCGGGATGATCTGCCGTTTCGCCTGGTGTCGGGCCTGGTCGACGCCGATCGCTTCCACGACGGCGGCATCAATTTTCCGGCCGTTTGGATCAAGCCCGAATTCTCAGGTGTCCTGGAAAAGGGCACGCCGATCGCGCAATGCTTTGCCGTTCCGCGGCAGGCGCCCGAGCTGATGTTCGAGTCCTTCGACGAGGCGCATCGGCAATCCTACGCGAAGGTTGTCGCCGACGTGCTGGCTGCGCCCAACGTCTACCGGAAGCAGTTTCGCGCAAAACGCGGGCGGCTAACGCGCTAGAGCGCGGCGCAGCCCGTCCTCGTCGAGCCAAAGACGGCCGTGCGAGGCCGACGTCAGCGCCATTGCGATCGAGCCGAACAGCTGTGGACGCAAGCGATAGGCCTGGGCAAAGGCACCCATGGCGGCGTCGACGTCTCCACCCTCCTGCAGGGCAATGCCGAGGTTGAGTGCGGCCTCGGCATGATCGGGCTTGAGGTCGAGCGCCTTGCGGTAGGCGGTGGCAGCGCCGGTGTGATCGCGCAGATCCTGCCGCGCAACGCCGAGATCGAACCACACCGAAGCCGGCGCGCTCGCTGCGACCGCTTGCGCGAGCAGGCTTGCGGCGGTGGCGGGATCGCCGTCTTCCCACGCCAGCCGTCCAAGCCGCGCCGTCGCTTCCTGATGACCGGGGACGACCTTGAGGATCGCCTGCCACGCCCCGCGCGCCTGATCTCGCAGTCCGGCCATATCGAGCGTCCGGGCCTTCTCGACGAACATCTCGCGCTGCGGGCTGGTGGCGATCGCGGCATCGAGATGTCCGAGCGCGGCGTCGAACTGGCCTTCGCTGCGCGCGATGCGGGCGGCCAGCAGTCGGGCCGGCGCATTGTTGGGCCGCTTGGCCAGACTGACGTCGATATGTGCGTGAGCCGGGGCGATGACGCCTCTGGAGAACAACACGGCGGCCAGCAGATGATGCAGCACCGGATCGGCGGGCGCGCGTGCAAGGCCTTTTTCGCATAGACGCTGCGCCTCGTCCGGCTTGCCCGCATTGAACGCGTCAGCCGCGCGGCGAACGAGTGTCTCAGTGTCCTCCATCGCCGCATTAGAGCAAGGATGCGAGGGTCCAGCAATATAGCGGGACTGGGCGCACCGAAGGAAAAAAGGCCGGGAGTGATCCCGGCCTTTTGTCTTTCTCACCTATCCCCGCAAGCGGGGAGAGGGAGACGATCACTCCGCCGGCTCGGCCTCCAGCGTCGGGTAGTCCGTGTATCCCTTGGCGCCGCCGCCGTAGAACGTGTTCTTGTCCCAATCGTTCAGCGCCGCGCCCGTCTTCAGCCGCTCGACCAGGTCGGGGTTGGAGATGAACGGCTTGCCGAAAGCGATGAGATCGGCCGCGTTTGCGTCGAGCACCTTGGTGGCGAGATCGAAATCGTAGCCGTTGTTGGCGACGTAGGCACCAGCGAAGCGCTTGCGGATGCTCGCATAGTCGAACGGGGCGACGTCGCGCGGACCGCCGGTGGCACCTTCGACGACGTGGAGATAGACAAGCTTCAGCGCGCTGAGGCCGTCGACGATATGGTCGTACAGAGCTTGCGGGTTCGAATCCGAGATGTCGTTGGCGGGCGTCACCGGCGAGATGCGGATGCCGGTGCGGTCGGCGCCGGCTTCAGTCACGACGGCCTTGGAGACTTCCAGCATCAACCTGGCGCGGTTCTCGATCGAGCCGCCATAGGCGTCGGTGCGCTTGTTGGCGCCGTCCTTGGCGAACTGCTCGAGCAGATAGCCGTTGGCGCCATGAATCTCGACGCCGTCGAAGCCGGCTTCCAGCGCATTCTTCGCGGCGCGCTTGAAATCGTCGATGATTCCCGGAATTTCGGAGAGCTCGAGCGCACGGGGCTCGGAGACGTCGGCAAAGGTGCCGTTCACGAACGTCTTGCCCTTGGCGCGGATCGCGCTCGGCGCCACCGGGGCTGCGCCATTCGCCTGGAGGTCGACATGCGAGATGCGGCCGACATGCCAGAGCTGGATGAAGATCTTGCCGCCGCGCTCATGCACCTTGTCGGTGACCTTGCGCCAGCCGGCGACCTGGTCCTTGCTGTAGATGCCGGGGGTGTCCTGGTAGCCCTGGCCCTGCTGCGAGACCTGGCTCGCTTCGGTGATCAGCAGGCCTGCGGAAGCGCGTTGGCCGTAATACTCAGCTGCGAGCGGGGAGGGGACGAAGGTGCCGGGCGAGGCGCGGTTGCGCGTCAGCGGTGCCATCACCAGGCGGTTGGCCAGCGTGATCGGGCCGAGCTTGTAGGTCTCAAACAATTTGGTCGAACGGCTCATCGGGATGCTTCCAGAGGTTAAGAGGTCTGGAACACTTGTGCATCGCGGCATCAGGCGCAAGGGATGAGCCATACGGAAAGTGCAGGCGAGCTGCGCGGCAGGGCCCGCGCAGCATGATTCATGCGCAAATTCGGCCGTGGCAGCGGATTTCCGCTGTCGTGGCCGTGCGATCCAGCAATCAGTTCGCGCCGAGGAAATCGCGTTTGCCGATCTCAACGCCGTTGTGGCGCATGATGCCGTGAGCGGTCGTGGCGTGGAAATAGAAGTTCGGCAGCGAGACGGCGCTGAAGAACTGCTGACCCCTGAGCGTCATGGTCCGGTCCGGGCCAGCCGGGAAGGTCACGTCCTTGCTGTCGGCGCCCTCGAACTGCTCTGGCTTGAACGACTTCACATAGTCGATCGTCTTCGCGAGCCGCTGCTTCAGCTCCTCAAACGTCTTTTCCGTGTCGGGCATCGAAGGCAGCTCGCCATGGGTCAGCCGGGCGCAGCCCTTGGCAGCGAAATCGCTGGCCAGCTGGATCTGCTTCGACAGCGGCAGCATGTCCGGGAACAGGCGGGAGCCGAGCATGACGCTCGGGTCGATCTTCTTGGCCGCGCAATGCGCCTCGGCCTTGGTGAGCAAGCCCGTCAAGCTGTTCAGCATTTGCAAATAGGCGGGGACGACGGCGTCATGGAAGGACATGTGATGCTCGCTTTGATGGTGGGAATCTCAGGCGGAAAACCTGAGCCACTCACATGGGAGCCTCATGGAATAATACAATTGCGAAAATGGCTTGTGCGGTGCGAAAATTCTATCGCACTGTCGCCTGGGGCTGCGCCTGTGCCGTGCCGCCGCGCATGCGGGCCAGAAGCTCCACGGTCGGCCAGGAATCGGCCGGCAGGCCGTATTTGATCTGCATCGCCTTGACGGCCGCGCGGCTCTGCTGGCCGAGAACGCCGTCGACCTTGCCGACATTGAAGCCGGCCTGGACCAGCAGCTGCTGCAATTGCTTGAGCTCGTTGAACGGCAATTGCGCCACTTGCCCGGCAGGCTTGCGCATCGGCGCTGCGCCGGCGATGCGCGAGGCGAGATAGCCTGCGGTGGTCGAATAGATCAGCGAATTATTCCATTCGGTATAGGCGGCGAAATTCGCGTAGGCCATGAAGGCTGGCCCAAAGCGTCCCATCGGCAGCAGCACGGAAGCCGGAAGATTATCGTTCGGCAGCGGCCGGCCGTCGGGATAGGTGACGCCGAACTGTGCCCATTTCGAGCGCGGCAGCTGCACGCTGAGGTCGGTCTGATCCCATGGCAGGTTCTGCGGGACCTTGATCTCTTCCAGCCACGGCTCGCCGCGCCGCCACTTCAACCCATTGGCGATGTAGTTCGCGGTCGAGCCGATCACATCGTCCCCGCTGCGTAAGAGGTCGCGCCGCCCGTCGCCATCATAGTCGACGGCGTAGTTGACATAATGCGTCGGCAGGAATTGCGTCTGGCCGAGCTCGCCGGCCCATGAGCCGATCATCTCGTCGGGCGTGAGATCGCCGCGATCGATGATCTTCAGCGCGGCGATGGTCTCGTTCACGAACATCTCCGAGCGCCGGCAGTCATAGGCGAGCGACACCAGCGATTTCAGCGTCGGCAGATTGCCCATGTTGGCACCGAAGTCGCTCTCCAGACCCCAGAACGCGGCGATGACCGCAGGCGGCACGCCGTACTCCTTCTCGGCGCGCGCGAATGCGGCCGCGTGCTGCTTGATGTGCTGCTGGCCGTTCTGCATGCGATAGGGCGCGGCCATGCGGCCGGCGAATTCGGTGAAGAGCTGGCCGAACACGCGCTGGCCGCGGTCGCGATTGACGATGCCCTGGTCGTAGACGAGGTAGGGCGAAGCCTCCGATATCGTTCGTTGCGACACGCCTGCGGCGACCGCTTGCTGTTTCACCTCGGCGAGGAAGCGATCGAAGCCCGCTCCGTTGTGGCACGAGGCGGCGCGTGGCGACGGCGCAGTCGCCCTGGGCGCCGCGGGCTTTGCGGGCGGCGGCGCGAACTGGGCGGAGGCGGGAAGGGAGAGCGCGGCGAGGGTAAGGGCCGCGATCGCAAATCGGGTCAGGAGCATGAGGTTTCCGAAAGGGGAGAGGCTTGGATTCTCGACGAAGTTTAATGGAATGATCGAGCTCAAGCCAGTGCCGCGGCTCCGCGACGCACCTTGAAACCTTGCGCTTCAGCAGGGGTCGTTCCTACCTGATGTCTGCCGGCCCGCAGTGCCTTTGGCGGCCATGGCCGGCGCTGGAGACGGTCATGAACTATCTACGTACCGGAATGCTTCTCGCAGGCCTCACCGCCTTGTTCATGGGCGTGGGCTATCTGATCGGCGGCGCCTCAGGCGCCATGATCGCGCTCGTGATTGCAGCGGCGACCAATCTCGTCACCTACTGGAACTCCGACCGCATGGTGCTCTCGATGTACGGCGCCCATGAGGTCGACCGTCAAAGCGCGCCGGAGCTGGTCGGGCTCGTGGCCGAGCTTGCTGGCCGCGCTGGGTTGCCGATGCCGCGGGTGTTCGTGATGAACGAGGCGCAGCCGAACGCGTTCGCGACAGGCCGCAATCCCGAGAACGCCGCCGTCGCCGTCACCGTCGGCCTGATGAACCAGCTCAGCCGCGAGGAGCTCGCCGGCGTGATCGCACATGAGCTTGCGCATATCAAAAATCACGACACACTGCTGATGACCATCACCGCGACCATCGCGGGTGCGATCTCCATGCTGGCGCAGTTCGGCATGTTCTTCGGCGGCCATCGCGACAACAACGGTCCCGGCATCGTCGGCTCGATCCTGATGATGATCCTCGCTCCGCTCGGAGCCATGCTGGTGCAGATGGCCATCAGCCGCACCCGCGAATATGCCGCCGACAATCTTGGCGCGCGGATCGCGGGACAGCCGATGTGGCTTGCCTCGGCGCTGGTGAAGATCGAGAGTGCCGCGCATCAGGTGCCGAATTATGATGCCGAGCGCAATCCGGCGACCGCGCATATGTTCATCATCAACCCGCTGTCGGGCCACGGCATCGACAATCTCTTCACCACCCATCCCTCGACGCAGAACCGCATCGCGGCGCTCCAGCAGCTCGCGGCCGAGCTCGGCACGCAGGCGACGCCCTCGGTTGGCGCCAACGAGAACTATCCGCCGCACGGCCCGTGGGGCCGATCATCCTCGCGCGGTCCGTGGGGATGAGCTCGCGAGCAGCGCCGGCGTATTCTCACGGCGCTGCAATTCAAGCGAGAAATTTCTGATGCAACGTCGCATTGCCGGCGTCTGGCGTGATCATCGTCAGGGTGCCGATTGTTGCTGCGCACGATCCGAAATGTAGCTTGCACTCCGTCGGCCGTTGCGCCAGACCTGTCACTGCTCGCCTTGGCTGGGGGAGCAACAGGTTGGAATGCTTGCCGAGTGGCAAGATTTGCGCATGCAAATCGCCGGAGGTTCGCATGGTACCGTTGCAGATCGAGCGTGTGGTCGAACGCGACATTGCGCCGCGTGAAGGCTTTCTGGAACGAATGGAAGGCGCGCTTCTCCTGACGTCACTGGCCTCGGTAACGGTGGTCTCGTGCTACCTGCTTGGTCTGGTGGTCTGGAAGTGCTGCATCTGGGTGCTCCAATTGGCCTAGATTGGCCTAGCCCAAGGGACGGCAGGCGAGCGGGAGGCCGCCTTGCGCGGTCATGCATTATGCTGCCATTGTGATCTGGCGCACAGAGGGCCGCCTCGGGGGGTGTTAACAGCCGACCCAGAGTGTTCCTTCGAAAGGGGATGTGCGGCCGGCCTGCCGGTCGCCGTCGAAGATGACCAGAGTTGCCCTGCCATTATTGATCGTCCTGGGCGTGGCCATCGGCCTGTCCACGCATACGGTCGTGAATTGCGGCGACGAGGATGAGCCCGACATCTGCTCGGCCGTGATCGGCTTCTCGCCGTTGCGCGGCTCCCTGATCGCCTTCGCCTATGAGGGACGTGGACGGATCGCGCTACGGCACGGCGACAACGGCCGGGCGATCGCCGATTTCAACGAGGCCATCCAGCTCAATCCCAACCGCGCCTCGCTCTACCGCGACCGCGCGCAGGCATATCGGCAGAACGGCGAGCCGGAGCTTGCGATCACCGATTATGACGAGGCGATCGCGCTCGATCCCAAGCCGGCGGCGCCCTATCGCGAGCGCGGCCGTGCACTCATCGCCAAAGGCGATCTCGACCGCGCCATCCTGAGCTACAGCACGGCGGTCCGTCTCGACCCCCGCGATGCGCAGGCCCGCCTCGACCGTGGCCTCGCATTCCTTGCGCGCGGCCAGGCCATCGAGGCCCGCGCCGATTTCGAAGCCGCCCTTGCGCTGCCTCCCGGCAAGGACAGCCGGGCCCATGACGCCGCGCGCGCCAAGCTCGCCGAGCTCACCCGTTCCGAGCCGACCGAGGTCTCGACACCGCGGCGGTGAAAGCGCCGGCCGGCTATTTTGCTTTCTTTGCTTTTGCCGCCTTGGCCTTCGCGGCCTTCTTCGCCGGCTTGTCTTTCACGGGCTTTTCCTTGGCAGGCTTTTCCGCCTTCACCTCGGCTTGCGTGCTGGCGGCGAGCCGCATCGCGCGGGCGTAGCTGTCGGCGACGTTGTCTGCGGACATCTGCAGGCGCCTTGCGGCGGCCGTGGCCTGTTCCATGGTGGCCTTGGCCATCATCTTGAAGCGGGCGCCGGTCTCCTTGCTCTTGGCCTTGGCTGCGAGGCCGCTGAAGCGATCCCGCCGCTCCTTGGCGCGGGTCATCAGGCCCGTCTGCAGCTGTCTGGCCAGTTGCCGGATCACGACATCCAGGTCGGCGTCCGCCATGTCTTCTATCCTCTTCGAAACAGTCCAATCGATGCGGCGGGACTATGCAGATCAGCCCCCACCTTGGCAATTGCCGCCCGTGCGTCATCCGCAGCTTCCGGCCTTCCAAAACGAAAAAGCCGCGCATGTCGCGCGGCTTTTGGCTTGAGGTTGGCGCAGGTGAGCCAGACCGAACTCACTTCAGCGAGGCGACCGGTCCGCTCGAGGCCGCTGCCGGATCGGGGTCGAAGCCGAACACGCCGACCAGATATTTGTAATAGTCCGGCATCTTCTCCTTGAGCGCCGCGCGGGTCTTCGGATCCTGGTAATCGCTCTTTCCCGCCAGGAAAATGCTCGCGGTCACGGCAAAGAATTCCATGTGATTCTTCATCGCGTAGGCCTCCTTGGGCAGGAGATCCTTGGACTTGGCATAGGCGTAATAGCTGATCACGCCCTTGTTGGCGTAGCCGTCGGGCAAGAGTCGTGCGTGATAGGCGTGCAGCATTTCATGCAGCAACACGGCCTCTTTCTCGTAGCGCATCATGTCCGGCCGGATCATGATCACGCCGAGCCCGGAATCGACCGCGAGGTCGACGGCGTTCGGATTGGTCCAGCGCTGCTTGTCATGGTCCCACACCGTCAGCGTGCGGGGCGAGGTGCGCTGGATGTCCGGCGTGACCCGGCCGTAGCAGGCGGTCGCGGCGCCTTCGTCCAGGCAAGCCAGCTCGCTCGCGATGATCGGAACGGTGTGGAAGAAACGCATCACGCGCGGCGAGAGGCCGGCGGCCTCGACGACGTCGATCTGCTGCTTCAGATTGTCTGTGAGCTTGTCGAGGTCCTTGCGATCGGACGCCTCCGACACGTCGAACATGTAGCCGCGATAGCTCTGAAAGCCGGGCGGCAGCGGCTTCGCGGCATCGGCCGACGCAACGTCGAGCGAGCCGGCGTTGGACGGATTGGCAAAGAGCGCGCCGACAACGGTCGCGGTCAGCAGCAACGCAATGCGCATGATGAACCCCCTGATGTCACTTCACGCGGCAGGATAAGCTGCCGTTGTTTGCGAAAAGTGAGTGGGGCGAGACTAAGGCAGCGATGTTGAGGCGTGCTTAATCCTTGGTTGCAGATCGCGCAGGCGGATTAGGGCAGGGTTAACCAAGCAGGGTATCCCGGCTCCGCGCTTCGGCGTAGGATCGATGCCGGGCACCATGCCCACAGCAATACCCGGAAGGGAGGATGCCATGTATGCCGCCATCCGTCAGGCCAAGGCCAAGAGCGGAAGCGCCGAGGAGCTTGCTCGCCGCATCAAGGACGGTGCCGTTCCGATCATCAGCGACGTCGACGGCTTCAGGGCCTATTACGTGGTCTATGCCGGCGACGACACCGTGACCGCGATCTCCATCTTCGACAAATTCGAGCAGGCCGAGGAGGCCAACAAGCGCGCGATCGCCTGGATCGAGAAGGATCTGGGCTCGCTGCTGGCCGGGCACGCGAGCGCCGCGGCCGGGCCGGTGATCGTGCATACGCTGGCGTGAGGGTGGCGGTTCGCGCTCGCCTCGCGCTCAACTGTCATCGCCCGGCTTGACGATCCAGTACGCCGAGACGGTGGTGGTTGAACCGAGGCGCCGCGGCGTACTGGATGCCCCCGCTTTCGCGGGGCATGACAGTTGAGCTTCACAACTCCCTTGCATTCGAGAACGCGAAGCTCGACACCCTTCTCGTCGTCTCGTCCAAAATCAGCGTGCGCGTGATCGGCGGCTCGGCGCGCTGGGCGCAGTTTTCGCGCTCGCAGAGGCGGCAGTTGACGCCGATGGGCGTGCCTTCCGTTTTCTCCAGATCCATGCCGGCTGCATAGACCAGGCGTGACGCATGACGGATCTCGCAGCCGAGGCCGATGGCGAAGCGCGGCTGTGGCAGCGGGTGCGGCGCGACGGGACGGCGCACCATCTGTGCGATCGAGAAATAGCGCGTGCCGTCGGAGAGCTCGATCACCTGCTTGAGCAGGCGATCCGGCGTGTCGAAGGTCGAGTGCACGTTCCACAAAGGACAGGTGCCGCCGAATTTCGAGAACGGGAACGTGCCGGACGAGAAGCGCTTGGAGACGTTGCCGGCATTGTCGACACGCAGGAGGAAGAACGGAATGCCGCGCGCGTTCGGCCGCTGCAAGGTGGTGAGGCGATGGCAGACCTGCTCGAAGCCGGAATTGAAGCGCTGCGCCAGCACGTGAATGTCGTAGTTCAGTGCTTCGGCCGCGGCGAGGAACGCCGGATACGGCATCATCACCGCTGCCGCAAAATAATTGCCGAGTGTGATGCGGAACAGCCGCCGCGGCGCATCGTCGAGCGGTCCGGCGCGGCCGATGATGGTCTCCAGGGCTTGCGCGCATTCGCCCAGGCCCAGCTGAAAGGCGAGCTGGAAGGCGCGGCCGGGCGGATCGACCAGCTCCGAGATCAGCAACTGGCGGCGGTGGCGGTCGAAACGGCGGAGCGTCTCGCGCATTACGTCGACAGGCATGATGCGGGTCTGGATCGAATGCTTTTCCCGCAGGCGCTCCACAAGCGCGGCATAGAGCCCCTCGGCCGGCACATTCAATTCGTCGCGCAGGTTTTCCGCGGCCTGCTCGAGCTCCGGAAAATAGTTGCGATTGGCCTCGATCAGCTCGCGCACGCGCTCGACCGGATTGGCCTCATAGCGCGTGCCGACGTCGCGGTCGGCCATCTGCGCGGCCGCCAGAGTCTCGCCCTGGCGCGCCTCGGTATAGGCGGCATAGAGCCGTTGCAGTGCATGGGTGACGCCGGGGCAGAGCTCGGCGAGGTCGCGCAGCTCCTGCTTGGGCACGTCGATCTGGCGGAACAGCGGATCGGAGAAGATCTCGTTCAGTTCGGCGAAGAAGCGGTCCTCGTCGGCGGTGGCGAGGTCGCGCAAATCGAGGTCGTAGGTCTCGGCCAGCCGCAGCAGGATCTGCGCTGTCACAGGGCGCTGGTTCCGCTCGATCAGGTTGACGTAGCTCGGCGAAATCCCGAGTCCCTCGGCGATCTGGGTCTGCGACAGCCCCAATTGTTGCCGGATCCGCCGGAAGCGGGGGCCGACGAACAGCTTTTTCCCGGACTCAGCGGGCATTTCAGGCCTCCAGAGACATCAAGGTCAGTCTTTCTGACCTATAAATTACAAGATTTACAAAATAACATCTATTACATGTTCTGATGTTACATGACATCACCATTCAAATACAAGGCCTCTGTACGAACTTCTCTTTCTCGCGTTTATCTCGTGACACGCATTTCGCAATGCATTGTCAAAAATGTCGATGACGAAGCACTTCGTTTTGTCATCCGTCGAGAAGGATAAGGCACATGAACTACCAGCCCCGCGGCATCAGCACCCTTCAGGGCCCGGCCTCGTATCAGAGCGAGATCGACGCAGCCCAGGCGCTCCTCAAGACCCAGCCGACCTGGAACGGGGTGACGGCCGAGGCCGTCGCGCGCATGCGCCTGCAGAACCGTTTCAAGACCGGCCTCGACGTTGCCCGCTACACCGCGGCGCTGATGCGGGCCGACATGGCGGCCTATGACAACGATCCGACCAAGTACACCCAGTCGCTGGGGTGCTGGCACGGCTTCATCGCCCAGCAGAAGCTGATCTCGATCAAGAAGCATTTCGGCGGCAGGACCGATCGCAAATACCTGTACCTGTCCGGCTGGATGATCGCGGCCCTGCGCTCCGAATTCGGACCGCTGCCCGACCAGTCGATGCACGAGAAGACCTCGGTGCCGGCGCTGATCGAGGAGCTCTACACCTTCCTCCGTCAGGCGGATTCCCGCGAGCTGAACGACATCTTCCGCAGCCTGGACAAGGCGCGCAAGGAAGGCGACACCGCGCGTGAGAAGGAGCTGATCGCGAAGATCGACAACTTCCAGACCCACGTCGTTCCCGTCATCGCCGACATCGACGCCGGCTTCGGCAACGCCGAGGCGACCTATCTGCTCGCCAAGAAGATGATCGAAGCGGGCGCCTGTGCGCTCCAGATCGAGAACCAGGTCTCGGACGAGAAGCAGTGCGGTCACCAGGATGGCAAGGTCACCGTGCCGCACGAGGTGTTCATCGCCAAGATCCGCGCCTGCCGCCACGCCTTCCTCGAGCTCGGCGTCGAAGACGGCATCATCGTCACCCGCACCGACTCGCTCGGTGCTGGTCTCACGCAGCAGATCGCTGTCAGCCACAAGCCCGGTGATATCGGCGACCAGTACAACAGCTTCCTCGACTGCGAGGAAGTCACGGCGGCGAATGCCAGGAACGGCGACGTCATCATCAACCGCAACGGCAAGATGATGCGTCCGAAGCGGCTGCCCTCGAACCTCTACCAGTTCCGCGCCGGCACGGGCGAGGACCGCTGCGTGCTCGACAGCATCACTTCGCTCCAGAACGGCGCGGACCTGCTGTGGATCGAGACCGAGAAGCCGCATATCGAGCAGATCGCCAAGATGGTCGACCGCATCCGCGAGGTCATCCCGAACGCCAAGCTCGCCTACAACAACTCGCCGTCCTTCAACTGGACCATCAACTTCCGTCAGCAGGTCTACGACGCGATGAAGGAAGCCGGCAAGGATGTCAGCAAGTACAGCCGCGCCGAGCTGATGAAGCCGGAATATGACGATACGCCGCTGGCCATCGAGGCCGACGAGCGCATCCGCACCTTCCAGGCGGATTCGGCCAAGCGCGCCGGCATCTTCCATCACCTGATCACGCTGCCGACCTACCACACGGCCGCGCTGTCCACCGACAATCTCGCACGCGAGTATTTCGGCGAGCAGGGTATGCTCGGCTACGTCAAGAACGTGCAGCGCCAGGAGATCCGTCAGGGCATCGCCTGCGCCAAGCACCAGAACATGGCCGGCTCCGACATCGGCGACGACCACAAGGAATACTTTGCGGGCGAAGCGGCCCTGAAGGCGGGCGGCGCCCACAACACCATGAACCAGTTCGGCTAACGCACCTCGACAGGAGACTGACAATGACCAAAGGCAGCAATTTCTGGGTGATCGGCGGCGAGTTCGGCTCGATGAACTTCCACAAGCTCGTCGAAGGCTCGGCCCAGGTGCAGGGTCCGTTCAAGACCCGCAAGGAAGCCGAAGACGCCTGGCGCTCGGTTTCGGAAGAGAACCGCCACAAGGCCGGCGTCCGTTTCTCGATCGTGGAAGAGCCGTCCCGGGTCTCGGCCTGACGGCTGGCTGATAAACGACTTAAGAAGACGTCCAAGGACGGAAGGTCCCATCCGGCGCAAGCCGGGTGGGATCGTCTGTTTTTGGCACACATCAGCGGCCTGTGGGCACCGTAAGTATCTGGAATAATGGGCCCTTTGCGGGGCTGTTGGTTGCTGATAGGTTAATGGGAGAGTTGAGGACAGGGACGACAATGTCAGAGCCCGAGACCAGCGGTATCAATCCCGGCCAGCCGCGTCCGGTGCGGCTGCGCGATGCGCTGTTGCGCGCGCGGATTGAGGCTGCCGATCGGACCGGCGTGGTCGTCGATCTCAGGGACGCCGAGGTGGCCCGGCTCGAGATCCTCAACGACGCGCTCGATCCGCTGTTCGCCCAGGTGCCTGACAGGATCGACCTGTTCGACCGCGGCATCAGCCAGGGTGATACGCCGAGACTCTGGGTCGACGTCGTTGCCCATATCATGATGGGACGCGACAAGCGGCAATACCGCTTCGTCCAGGACACCCGGTTCGGCCGCATCGTGCTCGCCGAATCGCACGACACCGCCGTGATCGTGGACGCCGTGACCGACTACGTCGCCCGCCGCATGATCGAGCGCGAGCATGCGATGGTGGTGCCGCCAGAGCCCAAGGAGGAAGCTGCGGAGCAGCCGCCGCGCCGCTCGCGCGTCTGGCCGTTCCTGTTCGGCTTCATCCTCGGGGCCGCCGCGTTGTTCGGTGTCGCCGTGCTCGCGGTGTTGCGGAGCTGGTAAGTTTTATCCACCGTCATCCCGGGGAATGACAGCCAACTACACCACCCGCGTGCGTTTGATCTCCCGGATCTGCAGGCCATGATCGATGCTCCGCACGATCTGCTCGCAGCGCCAGCCGGCATTGTCCTTCTCGATCGCAAACAAATTGTAGGCCGCCGCGGGATAGCGCCCGTGCGCGAGCGCGGAGGCCGATGGCACGCCAATCGCGGGAATGTTGCCATCAGGGCCTTCGAACCACATGGTCGAATGAATGTGGTCGTGCCCGTGCAGGATCAGCTCGACACCCCGGCGCTTCAGCAGCGCCAGCAGCGCGACCGAATCCGTCAGCCGCTTCTGGCGCGCGTCGGACTTCAGGGGGTGATGCACCAGCAACACGCGGAAGACGTCTTCGGCCGCGAGCTGCACGAGCACCTGTTCGAGATTAGCGAGCTGATCGCGCCCGAGCGTGCCCGTCGCCATCAAGGGCAGCGTCGGCACGGCGCTGGAGAGGCTGATCAGCGCAACCGGCCCGCGCCGGCGCACGCCGGGAAAGCCAACGCGGCCCTCGTCGTCCGCGAGATAAGGCGCAAAGGTCTCGCCGAAGCGGTGATAGGTCGCGCGGACATAGGCATCGTGATTGCCGGGAATTGTGGTGACGCGGTCGGGCGGGCCGACACTGTCGAGCCAGGCGCGCGCCGGTGCGAATTCCGCCTCCATCGCCAGGTTGACGAGATCGCCGGTCACCGCGATATGGTCCGGCGCCTGCGCCTGCACATCCGCAACCAGCGCGTCGAGCACCTCGCGGCGCTGGTATTTATGGCGGTTGCGCGTCCAGTTGACGTAGCCGAGCACGCGCTTGCCGGCGAGCTCGGTCAGCTGCGGCTTCGGCAGCGGCGGCAGATGCGGGTCGGACAGATGGGCGAGCGTGAAGGGTGCCATGAAAGATGCCATCGCGCGCGATTGCCTCGCTATTCATATGCTGTAATGGCAAGGTCGCCGGCAACGTGCAAGGAAAGCCTGAAAGAGGAAAGCCTGAGAGACTGATGGGAGAGCGTCTGTACCGGATCCGACGGAAATTCGAGCCGCTGCTGCGGCGGTTCTTCCACGCCTATTTCCTGGTGGTCCGTGGCATGACGCTGGGCGTTCGCGCCGTGGTGCTCGATGCCGACAACAAGGTGTTTCTGGTCAAGCACAGCTACGTCTCCGGCTGGTATCTGCCCGGCGGCGGGGTCGACTTTGGCGAGACCATGGAACAGGCGATGCGCCGCGAGCTCAAGGAGGAGGGCGACATCGACCTGACCGGAGAGGCCCTGCTGCATGGCATCTTTCTGAACAGCCATGTCTCCCGCCGCGACCATGTCGCGGTCTACGTCGTCAGGCATTTCCGGCAGGACCGGTTGCCCGAGCCCAACCGCGAGATCATCGAATGCGGCTTCTTCGACGCTGCCGCGCTGCCGGAGGGGGTAACGCCCGGCACGCGGCTGCGGATCGCGGAAGTGCTCGATGGCAAGCCCCTGATGACGACGTGGCGCTGAGGGCGGGCTATGCTAGTACGGGTCCGCACGGGCACCACGGAAACCTGATGAAAGCTGCAAAACTCGTCTTCGGCCTGATCTGCCTTGCGATCCTCGCCAGCAACATTTGGACAATGTCGCGCTGGAGCGAGGCGCGTGGGGTCTACGACGACATCTGCTATCTCAGGCAGGCACATCTGTTTCAGCGCTTCGGCGCCGGCGGGCTCGACACCAATGTGGTGAGGGACGACGATCGCTACTTCGAAGGCAAGATGAAGGAGATCGCCTTTCCCGAGTGGACGGATCAGCTCCGCTGGCCGTGCCACAATCCGATGCGGGGCGGCAAGATCGTGCTGCAATATCCGCCGGGCACGGGCTTCCTGCTGGCGCTGTTTCCGGAAGGCCATCAGGTGGTGCCGCTCTACATTGCCGCGAGCCTGGTCGTGTGCGGCCTCGCGCTAACAGGCATTGGTCTGGCGCGGACGCTGCCGTCGGTCGTCGGCGCAGGCCTGTTCGGCGCACTTACCGTCTATCTCATGATCAACCCGGCCAAGGCGAGCTATTCGATCGCGCCGACCATGGCCGTGTGCGCTGTTGCAGGTTTCCTGACTGCGGTTTGGCTGAGCAGAGACAAACGCAGCGTTCTGCTGATTGCGTTGATAGGTCTCCTGCTCGGCATCTCCGTCAATTTCAGGCTGCCGAACGCACTGCTCGCCGCCGGCTATTTCCTGTTCCTCGGCATTCCCTTTTTGTGGACGCGCTCCCTCGCAACGTTCGTGCAGGGCCTTGCCTTCGGTGCGGGCGTGCTGGTCGGTATGGCGCCGACGCTGGTCGCGCAGGCCATCAACGCCGGCAGCGCGCTGGCGACGACCTATGGCAGCGCCGACGTGGTCGCGCCCGCGTTCGATCTTGCCGTGTTCGGCCAGTATTTGCGCGACATGCAGTTCGTGCTGATCGTGCTCGCGATCGGCGCGACACTCTGGCTGCTGCGGGCCGGCGAGGGGCATATGCGACAGGCCGCGCTCGTCGTTGCGGGCAACCTCGTCGTCAATCTCGGCTTCTTCATGAGCCATCCGATCTTCACGCCGTACTATGTCGTGCCGATTGCGATGCTGTCGCTGTGGACGCTGTCGTTTGCCCGGCTGCTGCAGCCTGCCGCTGTGCCTGAGGCTGCATCGACTCGGCATGAGCCGGCCAGTCTCGGAGCGATACCGCAATGACATCGGCCCAACCTCGCATCGCCGTGCTGGTGCCCTGCTACAACGAGGAGGCGGCGGTTGCGACTGTCGTCGCCAATTTCCGCAGCGCGCTGCCTGCCGCGGAGATCTATGTCTACGACAACAACTCACGCGACCGTACCGCTTCCGTCGCGCGTGAGGCCGGTGCGATCGTCCGTAGCGAGCGGCGGCAGGGCAAGGGCCACGTCGTGCGCCGTATGTTCGCCGACGTCGAGGCCGACATCTACGTGCTGGTCGACGGCGATGCCACCTACGACGCGCCGAGCGCGCCCGCCATGATCGACAAGCTGCTCGACGGGCATCTCGACATGGTGGTCGGGCTCCGCATCGACCAGTCGCAGGCGGCCTACCGTCTCGGCCATCGCACCGGCAACCGCATGCTGACCGGCTTCCTGTCATCCACCTTCGGACAGGAGTTCAAGGACATCCTGTCCGGCTACCGCGTTTTTTCGCGCCGCTTCGTCAAATCCTTCCCTGTGCTCTCCGACGGTTTCGAGATCGAGACCGAGCTTGCGGTCTACGCGCTGGAATTGTCGCTGCCGGTGGCCGAGGTCGAGACACCCTATTACGCCCGCCCCGAGGGCTCATTCTCGAAGCTCAACACCTGGCGCGACGGCTTTCGCATTCTCGGCACCATGCTCAAGCTCTACCGCTCGGAGCGGCCGCTGCGCTTCTTCACGGTGATCGGAATCCTGCTGGCGTTGGTCGCGATCATCCTCGCGATCCCGATCGTCATCACTTTCATCGAGACCGGACTGGTGCCACGCTTTCCGACTGCCATCCTGTCGATGGGCCTGATGATCATGGCGATGCTGTCGGTCTCGTCCGGGCTCGTGCTCGATACCGTGACGCGCGGCCGGCGGGAGATGAAGATGTTGGCCTATTTGTCCCAGCCGGCGCTGAAAAGCGACTGAAGTTGGGCGCGACGCCCATGGACCTCAACAGGCGCAGATGCTATCCCGCAACGTAATATGAACGATCTCTCAATCACGATCCGTCCCGAAGCTCCAGGCGACGCCCAGGCGATCGAGCGGCTGCACGAACGCACCTTCGGCCCCGGCCGTTTCGTTCTCAGCGCCTATCGCATCCGCGAGCATGTCGAGCACCTGCTCGACGTCTCCTTCACCGCCCGCATCGGCACGCTGCTGGTCGGCTCCGTCAGGCAATTGCCTGTGACGGTCGGCGAGACGCCGGCGCTGCTCCTCGGGCCGCTCACCGTCGAGCCGCCGTTCCGCAGCCGCGGCATCGGCCGCATGCTGATGGACCGGGCGTTGAACGAGGCCAGGGACAAGGGTCATCGCATCGTGCTGCTGGTCGGCGACGAGCCCTATTACAGCCGTGTGGGCTTCAAGCTGGTCCCTAAGGGCCGCGTCACCATGCCGGGCCCGGTCGATGCCGCGCGTGTCCTGGTGTTCGAGCTCGTCGACGGCGCCTTCGAAGGCGTCTCGGGCGCCGTTGCTCCGGACTGGAGCAAGGCGCGGGGGTAGCCTACCCAACCACCGGTCGAGGCTCACATGTTCCGCGTCACCGCCGATACATTGCAGGCCTATCTCGATTTCGATCCCGAGCGAAAGCGCGATCTGACCGCGTTGCACAAGCTCATCGTCTCGGTCGCGCCAGCGCTCAAGCGCCATTTCCATCAGGGAACGCCGGCGGGCGAGGCGGGCATGCGCATGAAGATGATCGGCTATGGCAAGTTTCGCTACGCCATCAAGTCTGGAAAAAGCACGGATTGGCCGGTGATAGGTGTTGCGCTCCAGAAGAACTACATCAGCGTGTACGTGACGGTAACCAGGCAAGGCGCCCCGGTCGTATCCCGCTATGCCGGCAAACTCGGCGAGTTGCGCATGGGCGGCAATAACTTCAGTTTCGAGCGGTTCGACGATCTCAAGCAGGATGCCGTATCGGCCCTGTTCGCCGAGGTTGCCGGCATCTTCGAAGCAGATCCCGAAAATCCCGTTCGCTACATGCAGGGGTCCTGATCTGGCGGCGCCGCGCCAAAGGCGTGTGCCCTTGTGCGCGGCGCTTTCTCTCGAATTAGCTTGCGCTCTCACGGTCATGCGATCCTATCGACCGGGATCGCGTCGTCGCCCCAGCTCTAAGCCTTGATCGCGAGCTTGCGAATCTTCTCGTGGTCCTTGCCGTCGACCCAGACGCACAGTGTCAATCCGTAGCGACAGGCTTCCACGGCAAGACTGCCGACGTTTCTGGCTCGGCTGTGGAACACATGCGTCTCGCAGCAATCTTCGAGAATGAAGCCGGTGAACTCGCCGTGACAGTCGTACAGAACCTCGCAGACCTTGCCGCAACGCTCTCGCTCCGGTTCATGCGGCCGCTTCGGCAAGGGCGGCACGAAGGTCAGCGAAGGCGGCACGGCGCTCGCATTGCCGCCGAGGCCGTCGACGCGGTCGGAGATGTATTTGATGTAACGTACCAGCACCGGGTGCCAGCGATTGGACGGTGACATCTGCTCCAGCCGCCATTTCATGATCGCAAGCGTCGTCTCTTCAGCGGGAAGGATCTTGTCGCCCGTGGTCACGGGAATGCGGATCTGGAACGTGCCGACGACGTAGCGCCATTGCGTCAGCCGCTCCACCTCCGTTGGCCGCGTGCGATGGGGTTTGGAGCTGCCCTTGGCGGTTCCCACCTGTGCCGTCTTGCCGTCGGCATGCAGCAATGCCGGCGCGGTCTGCAGCTTGGGGCCGGGCGGCGGAGGTGGAGGTGGCGGCGGCAGCGGCTTGCCGATGCGCGTGCCGAGCCGTTTGACCGTCACGTCGAACACCTGTCCGCTGCGAACGCCCTGGGGAAGGTCGATGGTAATGAGGCCGGCGAAATTTTCGCCGGTGCCCGGCGGAATCGGCACATAGCTGACGCCGCGTGTGATCGGAATCCGGATCGTATTGGCATCGCTCATGCCGAGCGGCGAGACGCCGTAGAAGGCCTTGGCGAGCGCCAGCACCTCGCTGGCATGCACCTGCGGCCAGTAGAGCGAGGCGACCGAGCCGGTCGGGACGTTGCCCCATTCGATCATCAATTCGTCCGGATAGATCGTGTTCGGCCCATGCGGCGGACGGACGACGCGGCCTGGCTTCGTGTCAAACGTCTGCGGAATGCGATGCGCGGCCGCGGGGCCCGGATTGTCGGAGCGCGTGACCTGGAGATTGCGCTGCGCCAGCTGGTCCCAGGACAGCGGCGAGACGCCTTGGGGGATCGGCGCGTCGTCGAAGGCGATCTGGGCGACGATGCAGTGGTGCGTGCCGTTCAGATAGGTCTGCACCTGCGCGCCGTTGATGACGTTGCCACTGTCGTAGAGATTGAGGAAGCAGCCGTAATATGCCCAGAGCTGATCCTGATGGTCGGGGATCGTCAGCGGCTGAATGTTGGGGCCGGTCGAATAGTCGGTCTGGCTCGAAAAATTGTTGGTTGCGAAGAACGGAATCGAGGTGTTGCCGGCGCCCAGCTTCGGTGACCCCGGCTTGCCGGCGGCATCATTGTTGGAGAGGTAGGCGCCGTTGACGTCATAGTCGGTGTCATTGGTCTGGGTGGTAAACAGCCTGAAGAAGACCCGAACATTGCTGGCCTGCGATCCCCCGGAGCCGCGCAGCCGCACGCGCGCGACGGCGAAGCTGTAATTGTTGTCGATGCTGATATTGGGCGGGAACGTGCCGCTGATCTGCACGGTGAACGGGTTCACGGACGAGTCGCCCTGGTTGGCGTCGCCCTGATCGGGCAGGATCGTCGTGAACGGATCGGGACCGTTCGGATTGGTGAAGCCGTTGGCCGCGGAATTCCAGCGCGACAGCAGGTTCTGGATGTAAGTGTAGGCGCCGGAGACGCTGTCTGCGAGCGCAGGCACGCCGGGGATCGGCGTCGCGTTGAGCGCCGGGGTGACCGTGAAGACGCGCAGGTCCTGGCTGAGATAGGGCAGGTTGCTGTGGTCCGCGTTCAAATTGGTGAAGTAAGGATCGGCGCCGGCAATCAGCTCGAACTGCATCGTGGCCTGCGAGCCGCTGACCTGTCCGGTCGCAGAGGCGTTCAGCGAGACCGTGAGGTCGAATTCGGTCTCGTTGCTTGCGGGGAACTGCCCCAGCAACGGCGTGTCGATATGCAGATCGTAGGGAATCTCGATACGCTGCGGCGTGAAGTCGTTGATGCCGCTCTCGAACTGCACGCCGGTAGGACTGGGCGTGATCGCCACGCCGGGGAGGCCTGGGAACGAGCCGCCAAAACTTCCGACCGTGATGCCGAGCAACAGGAACGAGTTCTTGCTGAAACCCTCGATAAAGATCGTGAAGGCGTTGGGAACGTAGCCTCCTTGCGTGTTGATGATGTCCTGCGTCTCGTCCTTGCCGAATGTGTTCTTGCCGGCACCGAAGGAGACGCGGGCGATCGGGAAGGGATTGTTTCGGTTGGGACCGGAAATCGACGCGGTCGCTCCGGGTGGATAGACGCTCTCGACGAGACCGAGGAAGATCGGGAACGGATTGGAATTGTCGCTGGTCAGGGCGTGATAGATGCTGGCGAGGTTGGAATTGTAGTTCGCGATGATCTGGTTGATGCTGAAGCCGAGCTGGACGTTGAGGTAGTAGATGAAGCCGAGCGCACAGCCGTAGCTGACGGGATCGCCGTCGCCGTGGACGAACGTGCCGTCGCTCACGGTCGAGCCGGTGTAGGTCGTGGTGACCCAGTCGCCGCGCGCCGGATTCGGCAGGATCGTTCCCTGATTGGGGTTGCCGTCGCCGTTCAGCCAGTTCGCGACGAACGATCCGTAGTAATTGTCATGGCCTTGCTGGAAGCGGGTGATGGCCGACCAATGCGACAAGCCTTCGCCGCTGCTGTCGCCGGCGTTCCAGTTGCCGCGGATGCCCATCAGCACCTCGACCCACTCGGCAATGAACACCATGCCGACGCGCTGCGCCGGCAGCGGCGCGTCGCTCATCAGGTTTTGCGAGTCGAGGCTGATCGGATTGCCGACGCCGTTGTTGCTGGCGCCGGGAAAGGAGAAGCCTCCACCCGAAAGGGCAGAGTCGGCCTGATCGAGGCGGACCTCTTGCCGCGCGCCGGTGCCGAACTGGGAGGAGGGCGTGCCGAACCAGCCGGTGGTGACGTTGAACTCGTTCTCGATGACGCTCAGCGAGGGACTGATGTTGCCGAGCAGGGAATTGGCGTTGTTGATGACGTTGGCCTGATCGGGCAGCGAATTCTCGTATCGTATCCAGAAATTGGTGGTCTTGCCGGCGCCTTGTCCAATATCAGTCAAGCTGGTGCTGCTGAGGGCCATGTTGCTACTCCTTAAAACTGAATGTCTCGCGATCGCTTCTGGTTTTGCGCAGGCGCGGCTTCGAGAAAATTCCGCAGTTCAAGGTGCTGTGGCTTGCAGACGCTTGACCTCGCCTGCGCGCAAATAAATTGGGTCAGTTGTCCGGCAGGTTGAACGCAAGCAATGCGATCGTTGCTGGCCGAATTCGGCACGGGCAGTGTTGAAATCACAACCTGCCATGGTGCTCAAAACAATTGCACGCCAATAGAGCTTAACGAGGAGATGCTACCACAGGTTTGAAGGGGCGTTGATCACGCTTGCGGCAAAACAGTCGCTGAGCGGCTGCAGCTTTGTGAACTGGATAACATTGAAGCTGAATTCCGAATGCGCAAAGGCGGACGCGCTATACCGTTGGCGCGGTTTGTGGCAAAACCGGAAACCGAAGCTGACGAAGGATTGTGAAGTTTGGCCGCATCGAAGAAGGGCGCCTCGCCCGCGGAACGCCAGAACGGGATTGATCGGACCATCGATCTCCTGGAAGCGCTGCTGCATTTGCGCGCGCCCTCCAAGCTCAGCGACCTCGCCAAACAAATGGGCGCGCCGCGATCGACCGTCTATGCCATTGCGAATCGCCTGATCGAGGCGGACCTGCTCGAGAGCGTCGGCGAGGGCGGCCAGGTCTATTTCGGCAAGGCGGTGCATCTCTACGGGCGCGCCTATGCGGACGCCAATCCGCTGCATCGCCGCTGCCGCGAGGCGCTCGATCGTCTCGCGACCCAGCACAGTGCCACCGCGCAGCTCTGCGCGCTGCGCGGCCGCAAATATGTGGTGGTCGACACGCGTGACGGGTCGGGCCTGTTCCGGATCACGACGGACGTCGGCATCGAGGTGCCGCTGCCCTGGACGGCATCCGGCCGGTTGCTGCTGGATCACATGAGCCCGGCGGAGATTCGCGCGTTCGTGCCGAGAGAGGATTTTCGTCTTCCTGATGGCCGCGTGCTCGACGTCGATGATTTCATCAAGGACGTCGCACGCGCGCGGCGCGACGGCAAATGTGTGACGACGGCGCTGTCCGATCGCTTTACGTCGTGCCTTGCTGCGCCGATCCGCGACAAGAAGGGTGTCGCGGCCGCGACGCTTTGCTTCGTCGTTCCCGCTGACTCGGTGAAGGAGCGCAGGACCGCGCTGCTCGACGATCTGGTCGCCACCGCAACGGAACTCTCGGATCATTCCTGAACTCAGCCGACCGTCAGCGTCGCTGACTGATTTATCCGCATCGTTTTCGAGAGTCGTCGTCGCGCGTTCCAATGAAACGCGTCACGGTGAATGCGCGTCGTGCCGAGCGGGACTAGAATGTCCGGGCTTGACATCATGCCGCTGCAATATCTAACGTGTCGCTATAAGATAATATTGTCCACTATAAGAGACAGTATAATTGCAGGCGCGGCGAGGTTCTCTCGGTCCCATGTTGGGGCGGAAGACGCGATCCTGCGTGTCCAAGCGAGGATTCGAAATGGCGAAGGCAACCCAACAGGTACCTGGACGACGCTGGCTGATCGGTTGTCTCCTCGGCGTTGGAATTCTCATCAACTACATCGATCGCGTCGGCCTCTCGGCCGCGACGCCGGAGCTCACCAAGGAGCTCGGCCTCACAGCCACCGACATCGGCTTGCTCGGCAGCGCGTTCTTCTGGACCTATTCGCTGCTGCAAGTCCCCGGCGGCATGGTGCTCGATCGCTTCGGCGTCACCATGGTCGGCCGCGCCTCGAGCTTTCTCTGGGCCATCGCTGCCACCATCACCGCACTCGCCAGCGGGCTCTGGGGCATCGCTGGCGCTCGCCTGTTGCTCGGCGTCGCGGAAGCGCCGGCGTTTCCGGCCAGCCAGAAGGCAACCGGCCACTGGTTTCCGCTCGACGAACGCGCGCGCTCGACCGCGATCTTCGATTCCGCCGCAAAGTTCTCCAACGTGATCGGCGTGCCGTTGGTCGCCTTTGTGATCTTTCTCTACGGCTGGCGCTGGGGTTTTGGCGTCACGGCGGTGCTGAGCTTCCTCTATTTCATCGCCTACTACATCATCTACCGCAATCCGAGCGAGGATCCGAAGCTCTCCAAGGCGGAGCATGACTACATCGTCGCCGGCGGCGGAACGCCGGAAGGCCCGGCTGCAGCGGGGCAGAGCCGCATGCTCGGCTACCTCCTGCGCAACCGCAAGGTCTGGGGCCTGACCATCGGCTTCTCCGCCTATGGCTACACTTTCTATCTCTTCCTCACGTGGCTGCCGGGCTATCTCGCCCAGACCATGCACATGAACCTGATGTCGGCCGCGGGCTATTCGACCATCCCCTGGATCTTCGCGACCTTGTCGGACCTGTTGATCGGCGGCTTCCTGGTCGATCATCTGATCGCGCGCGGCTACGACTCGACGCGGGTGCGCCAGTCGGTGATCATTGTCGGTATGCTGATGGGGCTCGCCGTGATTGGCGCCGCGTTCACCGTGAGGCCGGGCTGGGCGCTGCTGTGGTTGTCGATCGCGATCTCGGGTCTCTCGGCCGCAGCGCCCGTCGGCTCCTCGATCGTGTCGCTGATCGCGCCTAAGGGCGGTGCGGGAAGTGTCGGCGGCATTGTTAACTTCACCAACAACATGATGGGTGTGCTCGCGCCGATCGTCACAGGCATCGTGGTGGACTGGACCCAATCCTTTGCCGGTGCCTTCATGATCGCCGGCGTGGTGCTGTTGATCGGCATCTTCTTCTATGTCGTGGTGCTCGGCCGGATCGAATCGATCCCCGATTACGAAGAGGTACCACCGCCCGGTGCCGTGCCTGTTCACTGAGGAGAGGGGCATGCCCCGGACTTCCAACGGCAAGGACACGCTGATCCGCAACGCGCGCCTGATCGACGGCACTGGCTCGCCGTGGTTCGAGGCGGATTTGCGCGTCAGCGGCAGCCGCATCGCGGCGATCGGGGCCGCGCTGCCGGCGGAGGGGGCCGACATCATCGACGCGCGCGGATGCTATCTCGCGCCGGGCTTCATCGATGCGCATTGCCATGACGACCTGATTTGTCTGCGCGAGCCCGACAGGCCCGAGAAGGTGTTGCAGGGCGTCACCACGCTCGTGGTCGGCAATTGCTGCTTCTCGCTCTATCCGGCAACTGCCGGCTCCGCCGAGATGCTGCGTTTGCATTTCTCGGGGCTCGCTGGCGAAGTCAGGACGAACGAAGTCTTCGACAGCTTTGACGGCTACCGGCAAGCCCTGGAAGGGCCGGGCGTGGGACTCAACCTCGTCTCCCTGGTCGGGCACGCCGCGATCCGTCTCGCCGTGCTCGGCTACGAGCGCCGCGCGGCGAGCATCGAGGAGATCGCGGCCATGCAGGCGTTGCTCGCGCAGCAACTCGATCAGGGGGCGGCCGGCCTGTCGCTTGGCCTCGTCTATCCGCCGAGCGCCTATGCCGATACCAACGAGCTCAACGCGCTGGCAGAGACCGTCAGGGCGCATGGCAAGCTGCTCACCGCGCATGTCCGCAGCTACGAAGCGGGCCTCTTGCAATCCATCGACGAGTTCATCGCGATCCTGCGCGCCTCAGGTGCCGCGGGGCTGCTGTCGCATCTGCAATCGGCGGGCAAGCCGAACTGGGGCGCTATCCCGAAGGCGCTCGACCGGCTGGAGGCCGCGCGCGCAGAGGGGATCGACATCTCCTTCGACATGTATCCCTATCCCGCCGGCAGCTCCTACATGCTGCAATTGCTGCCGCCGGCCGCGCTCGAAGGCGGCGTCGACGCGCTGCTTGCGCGGCTGCGCGATCCCGCCCAGCGCGAAGCGCTGCGCGTGCTGGTGGAGGAGGGCGATCCCGATCCGCATGCGGCGCAGTCCAAGATCGTGCTGATCGGTTGGCACAATGTCCGCATTTCCGCCACCGCAAATCCGGCGTTGAAGCCGCTCGAGGGCAAGTCGATGGTCGATGCCGCGCGCGAGCTCGGCATCTCCCCGTTCGATCTTATGGTTCGCTTCATCGAGGAGGACCAGGGCCAGACCGGCATCATCATGTTCCAGCTCGATGAGGCCGATCTGCGCGCGGCCTTCACCCATCGCCTGCACATGGTCGGCTCCGACGGCATCCCACGTCCCGGTACCAAGCCGCATCCGCGGGCCTATGGCAGTTTTCCGCGCGTCGCCGGCCGGCTGACGCGTGAGCAGGGCTGGTTCACGCTGGAAGACGCCGTACGGCGGATGACCGCGATGCCCGCCCAGCGCTTCGGCCTGTCCGACCGCGGCATCCTGCGGCCGGGCATGATCGCGGATCTCACGCTGTTCGACGAGACCATCATGGACAAGGCGACGTTCGAGACGCCGACGGAAATGCCCGCAGGCATCCGTGCGGTCTTCGTCGCCGGCGAGGCCGTGGTCGCGGACGGGCGCAGCACCTTCGCACGGCCGGGCCGTGCCCTGACCTAAACCATCACACGCAGGACACCATGCAATGACGTTGAAACGATACGGCGCGGCCGGCGGCACCGGCACCGGCGGCCAGCACCTTCCGTTTGCGCGAGCGGTCCAAGCCGATGGCTGGCTCTACGTCTCCGGCCAGACGCCGATGGAGAACGGCGAGGTGATCGAGGGCGGCATCATCCCGCAGTCGCACAAGGCGATCCGCAACATGCTCGCGATCCTGGCTGAAGCTGGATACGAGCCCAAGGATGTCGTCCGTTGCGGCGTCTGGCTCGACGACCCCCGGGACTTCCAGAGCTTCAACAAGGTCTTCGCCGAATATTTCGGCGCCAATCCGCCCGCGCGCGCCTGTGTGGTGTCGAGCATGGTGGTGGATTGCAAGGTGGAAATCGACTGCGTCGCCTATCGCAAGTGAGCCGCCGCCTGCTGCGCCGGGGGCCGCAGGCCCCGACGCACGCAAGCCGCGCAGCTAGAACCGCTGCGAGACGCCGACATAGAAGCCGCGTCGCGGTCCGTATTGCGGAGCGAACACGCCGATGCCGGAGCCGTCGCGGATCTGGTAGATCGTGTCGAATACGTTGACCACGTCGAACCGCACCGTCGTCGGCTTGTTCGGCGCCACGATGTTGAAGTCGTGCGACAGGCCGAGATTGACCTGCGTGTAGCCGGGCAGGTGATCGGTGTTGGCGAAGCCCGAGCGCAGGCCGCTGCCATAGACCATCGACACGCTGTAGCGCGTGCCCTCCCAGAGATAGGAGGCGCCGGCGGATCCTGACAGCATCTGGGCGTGGTCGGTGTAGATGTAATGGCCGTCGATATAAGCGAGTTCGTCCGCGCCGAACAGATACTGGTTCGAGACCACATTGGTCGCGATCTGCTTGGCCCAGGCGAGGTTGGCATAGGCGCTGAAATTGCCGCTTCTGTAGGTCGATTTCAGCTCGACGCCGACATTCTCGCCGCGATCGTAGTTGAAGCCGCTCAGCACATAGGCCGCGCCGAACTGGCCATCGTCGAGCAGGTCGCGCGCCTTCTTGTAATAGGCGTCGGCGCCGACCTCGAGGCCGGGGATCGCATGGATCTTCTGCGTGACGCCGACGTCGAACACGTGCGACCGCTCCGGCAGCACCGGGCTGCTCTGTCCGACCTCCGGCGTTTGCGTGTTGGCAGGCGCGCCGGGCGGGGTCACGAGTGCAAGATTGACGGGGCTGGCGATCACCTGCGAGGGCGGGGTGAAGTTGCGCGCATAACCGGCATGGAAAATGGTGCCGTCGAACGGCTTCCAGGTCAGGCTGACGCGCGGGCTGAGCTGGTTGGCATCGACATATTGAACCATCTGGTCGAAGCGCAGGCCGGCATTGAGCGTCAGGCTATTGGTGATCTTCCACTCGTCCTGGACATAGGTTCCGACCAGCCAGCCGGTCTTGGCGCTGGAATCGAACACCGAGAACGGCGCGTCGATCGTGCCCGCGGTCGGATCGCTTGGATCGACCAGCGGCAGCATCGTGGTCCCGCTGTTCACCAGCGTTCGCTCCGCGCTCACCGAAAGACCGAAGCGCAGCGTGTGCGCATAGCCGATGCGCCAGGCGGTGTCCTGCTGGATGCCGTTGACCGCGCTCTGGCGATAGACGTCCGAGGAGACGCCGTTGAAGACGAGGTCGCCGATCGGATCGGGGTAGAAATGGAGTTGGCTGTAACGGTTGAAGTACGATGTTTGTGTGTCGAACTCGCCGTTCGAGGTCTGGTAGGAGACGACGTTGAACTGGTTGAATTCGTTCTGGTGCTCGTTCAGCCGGGACGAGTCGAAATTCGAGACGCCAAACGCCGTGTTCGCGGGTGCCTGCCCGGGATTGTTCGGAATCTGGAACGTCGCGTTTGACACGCCGCTCATGAAGGTGAGGCGGCTCGTTGGATCGATCATCGTCGACAGATAAAGGAAACCCTTCTCCTGGTTGGTGCGGTCGTGGATCGCGTTGACTGACGGGGTCGGGTTCTCGATGCCGAGATTGTTCTGCAGGAAACGTCCCGACAGGAAATACTGCGTTGGCCCGACCGTCCCGCCATATTCGATATTGGTCGAGATGGTGCCGTTGCTACCGCCATAGACGCCGACGACGCCGGAATTGTTGAAGGCGTCGGCCTTGGTCTGGATGTCGAGCACGCCTGCGGTGCGCTGGCCATATTGCGCCGGCAGCGCGCCGGTGAGCAGGCTGAGGCTACCGACGATGCCGGTGTCGAGGATCTGCCCGAACGCGCCGACGCCATCGGGCAGCATTACGCCGTTGATGCGATATTGCAGATTGGCGTGCTCGTTGCGGATATGCAGGTCGCCGCTCGCCGCCGAGTCCTGGGTGACGCCGGGAAATTGCAGCAGCACCTTGTCGAGCGAGGCATTGCTGCCCTGCGGCAGCGCCTCGATCGCCTGGCGCGTGAGCGTGTGGGTCGTGGCCCCGCCTGGTGGAAGCACAGATTGGCGCGCGGCATCTAACCGGTTGTTCTGGCCCTCGACTGCGGCTGGCGCCTCGGTCTGTGGACGGGCCTGCGACGTTGAATGTCGCTTGTCGACGGCGACACGAACTTTTGGACGGCGCGGCGCCTGCGTCTGCTTGGGCGCATCGACCTCGACGCTGGGCAGCGTCGTCATCGGGGCCGTCGTCTGCGCCAAGGCGGCATCGCCGGAATGAAACAGCGTGAGTGCGGCGAGGCTTGAGCCCGCCAATATTGCTTTTGAAGACACCATTGTCCTGATTTCCGGATCGCGCGCCGTCGCAGCTCGTCAGAGCACAGGCAGGCGGCACGCGCCGTCGACACGCGACGGATCATCTTGGATAGCCCAGCGCAATCGGCGCGCATGCGCGGCCGATGCCGAAGGCAGCTCAATCGATGGAGATCAGGAGGCGGGAGGGGCGCGCGGCTGGAACGCGTGCTTTGCCGATTCCAGATGGATGAATTCGGCATCGGTGGTGCGATAGAGCAGCTCGACCGCCTGCGGCAAATGCAGCAGAGGCGGCGTCGCGAACACGACCGTGCCAGCCATAGCGACCAATGCGCAGATCGCGCAATTGTCGTCTCCCGGCTGTTCGCGGTCGGGATTTGCAGGTGACTGCTTCTGAACCGCCGCGCTATCGGGCGATGCGATGGTCTTGGCAATGGTCTTGGCGTGATCGCTCAGCTGGGACTGAGCAAGCGGTGCAGCTTGTGCGAACCAATGGCTGTGGCCGAAGGTCAGCACTATCTGCACCAGCATCGCGAATATCGCGAGCCGGGCACCGTGCCTGATATTCGACCGGAACCACTTCATCTGGAAAACACCATCCCACATCGCGAGGCGCCGACCGGGCGTTGCGATGTTATAATGTAACATCGCCCGATCGGTCAGCGGATGTCAACTGAGGGAGGGGCCGGCGCGCGCAGGCGGCCGATCCGATGTGGCGTTCGGGCAACGCGATCGTCGCGCCTCACCGCCCTTCGCGGACCCAGGTCGCAGCAAACGCACCGAGCAGCAGCAGCAGGCCGATCAGGCCGGAGAAGATCGGCAGCACGCCGACGCCCTTCACGATGCTGGCGTCGCGCATCCGCACGCCCATCCAGCCGTCGCCGGCGAAGACGCTCGCCGAGCGCACCGGGACGATGCGCGGCAGCTCGACGCTGCCGCCATCCGCGATCCGCAACGAGCTGCCGCCGGTCGCCTGCGTCAGCGGCTTCAGCGTGTCGGTGGTGGAGGTGACTTCCGAGAATTCCTTCGGATTGGTCGGACCGACATTGATCAGCGCCTTCAGCGTTCCGTCGGTCGCCTGCCACAGGCCTAGCTCGTTCGCCGGAAGGCTGGCGCGCCACTCGCCGGGATCGCCGGGGCTGAGCGTCAAATCATGGGAGACGCCGGAAGGCGACGTCACGCTCACCGGCTGCACGGTGTCGGCCATGGTCTGGCGCACCACGACGAGATCCTTGCCCTGCACCTGCATGCGCAGCGCTTCCTCGTCGAGATCGGGCTGCTTCATCAGCCAGTGCGACATCCGCCTGAGCAGATCGAGATGCGGACCGCCGCCCTCGTAACCGCGCGCCCATAGCCAGATGTGGTCGGACAGCAAGAGCGCAACGCGGCCCTCGCCGAAGCGCGACAAGAACAGCAGCGGCTTGCCGTCCGCACCCGTCATCACAGGCGGGTTGACCGCATTGCGGGTTTCGACGGTGCGGAAGAAGCGGCTCCAGTGCGGCGGCTCGAATGCCGCGCCCTCCAGCCCGCGCGTCACGGGATGGCGCTTACCGATGTCGGAGAGATGGGCATAGAACGGCTTCTCGGTGACGCCCACCGGCTCGGCCGGCAGCACCGAGTCCAGCGGCGTGCGCCAGATGCTGCTGGTCGAGGCATAGTCGGGGCCTGCCGAGACCAGCACGGCGCCGCCCGCGCGCACATAGCGCGCCATGTTCTCGAAATAGGGGATCGGCAGCACGCCCTGGCGGGCGTAGCGATCGAAGATGATCAGCTGGAATTCGTTGATGTGCTGCTGGAACAGCTCGCGCGTCGGAAATGCGATCAGCGATAGCTCGTTGATCGGCGTGCCGTCCTGCTTCTCCGGCGGACGCAGAATCGTGAAATGCACGAGGTCGACGCTGGCGTCGGACTTCAGCAGGTTGCGCCAGGTGCGCTCGCCGGAATGCGGCTCGCCGGAGACCAGCAGCACGCGCAGCTTGTCGCGGACGCCGTCGATGGCGACGACGGCGCGGTTGTTGACCGGGGTCAATTCTCTTTCGAGGGGCGAGGCCTCGATCTCGACGATGTTCGGGCCGGCATGCTTGATCTCGACGTCGACGCTTGCGCTCTGGCCGCTTGTCAGCGTGCGCTCGTTGATGACCTCGCCGTCGCGGCGCACCGTGACCTTGGCGCGCTCGCCGGTGACGCCCTGGTCGTCGAGCTTGTAGCCGATGGTCTGGTTCTGGCCGACGATGCCGAAGCGTGGTGCCGCCGTGATCGCGATGCGGCGGTCGCGCTCGTCCTTCTGACCGGTGATGAGCGCCTGCACCGGCGCCTGGAAGCCGAGCGCGGCGGCGTTGGCCGGGATGTCGTGAACGCGGCCGTCGGTGATCAGGAAGGCGCCGGCGACGCGGTCCACCGGCACGTCCGACAGCGCGGAGGCGAGTGCGCCAAACAGTTTTGTGCCGTCGGTCTCGCCGTCGGCCTGTCCGGCCTCGACGATGCGCACCTCCAGCCCCTTGATCTTCTTCAGGCCGTCGACCAGCGCCTCCTGCGCCTTGGCGGCTTCCTGGTTGCGCTTGCCGAAATTCTGGCTCGGGCTCTTGTCGACGACGACGGCGGCGACCGAGGTGAGGGGATCGCGGTCCTCGCGCGTGAAGGACGGATTTGAAAGGGCCAGCAGGAACAGCGCCAGCGCCGCCACGCGCACGGCCGCGCCGCGTGCCCGCGCCACCAGCAGCACGATGGCGATGAGGACGATCGCAGCGAGCGCGATCCAGAGGACGATCGCTGGGACAAGCGGCGTGAACGCGATGCCGTAATTCATATCGATCCTATTGCCCCAGCCGTTCGATCAGGGCCGGTGCGTGCACCTGGTCGGCCTTGTAATTGCCGGTCAGCGTGTACATCACGATGTTGACGCCGGCGCGGTAGGCGAATTCGCGCTGGCGCGGCTCGCCGGGCGTGAGCGGCAGCATCGGCTGGCCGTCGGGACGGAGTGCCCAGGCGCCGGCGAGGTCGTTGGAGGTGATGATGATCGGCGAGACGCCGTCGCCGCCGCGCGCGGGACGTTGTGCGCTCTCGTCGTCGTCCTCGCGCGGCAGCGCCTCGACCCAGGTCTGGCCTGAATTGAAGCGGCCGGGGAAGTCGCGCAGCAGATAGAACGTCTTGGTCAGCACGTGTTCGCGCGGCACCGGCTCGAGCTCGGGCACGTCCAGCGAGGACAGGATCTCGCGCAGCGCCTGCATGCCCGGCGTCTGCGCGGCGCCGCTATCGCCGGGTGGCGCTTCGACCGCGTCGCGGGTGTCGAAGATCACGGTGCCGCCCTGCTTCATATAGGCGTCGATCTTGTTGATGGCGTCCTGCGGCGGCTTCGGCTGGCCCGGCACGATCGGCCAGTAGATCAGCGGGAAGAAGGCGAGCTCGTCGCGCGCGGGATCGACGCCGACGGGATCGCCGGCCTCGAGCGCGGTGCGCTGCGCCAGGAACAGCGTCAGGCCGGACAGGCCGGCCTTGACGATGGAATCGACGTCGGCATTGCCCGTCACGACATAAGCGAGGCGGGTCTGCGACGTCGACTTCATCGCGAACTCGTCCGACGCACTGTCGGCGCGCGAGGGCGTCGGAGACAGCACCGCGATGCCGGCGAGCAGAACGCCAAGCAGGATCATGGCGGGTGCGGCACGCCGGCGCAGCAATGCGGCAAGACCGCCGCCGAGCAGCGCGACGATCAGGGCGTCGATCAGGAACAGCGCCAGCGAGGTCGACAGCAGCCAGCCACGCAGGTCGCGTGGTTCGGCATTGGTGTAGGTGGCGCGCCTTGCGTTCAGGGGCGCGGTGTTGAGGGCTGCGATGCGGTCGGCGCTGGCGAGCGTGTTCACGGCGAGCGGTCCTTCTGCCGGACCGTAGTAGCCGGGCGGATGGTCCGGCGTGGCGCGGTCGCGATAATCAGCCGTCAGCGGCTTGGCGGTGGCGGGCGGCGGCCCGAAGGCGCCGAAGCCATCGAGCATGTGCAGCGGCGCCAGCGTCTCGGCGGTCGTCTCGGTGGCAACGCCGGGGCCCGGCTTGGCGGTGTAGCCGGACATGTCGACGACACGCCGGAGCATTTCGACGAAGGTGCCGGACATCGGCAAATCCGACCAGCGCATGTCGGCGCTGACATGGAACAGGGTGACGATGCCCTTGCCGCGGTGCTCGCCTGTTACGAGCGGCGTGCCGTCCTCGAGCGAGGCCCAGCTCTTGGTGGCGAGCACGGCATCGGGCTCGGCAAGCACCTGCCGGCTCACGGTGACGTCCTTGGGTACGGCGATGCCGGCAAACGGTCCGTCGGCAGTGAAGCTGGCGAGATGCTGCGGCTTCTCCCAGGTCAGGCTGCCGCCGAGCGTGCGGCCGCCCTTGCGCAGCTTGACCGGCACGAGATCGTCTTCGGCTTGCGCCAGGCGGGGCCCGGCAAACCGCACCAGCACGCCACCCTGGTCGATCCAGGCGTTGAGGCGCTCGCGCAGTTCGGGCGCGACGGTGCCGACGTCGGCGAGGATGATCATCGGCAGCTTCTGGTCCAAAAACTGGGTGATGCCCTGCTGCGGGGCGCCCTTGTCGGCGAGCCGCACGTCGGCGAATGGCGCCAGCGCGCGCGTCAGGTAGAAGGTCGGCGCCAACAGTGGCTGCGAGGTCTCGCTGGTCGAGCCCGAGACGATGCCGATGGCGCGGCGGCGCCAGCGCTTGTCGAGCAGCTGCACCGCGCCCGCCGAACGCTCGCCGGAAATCTCGAGCCTGGAGATATCGTTGCGCAGCTCGACCGGCAGGTCGAATGCGGCTTCGACTTCCTTGTCCTGCGGTCCGAAGGTGAAGCGCGCCTCGCCGATCGGCGAGGCCTTCTGGTCGAGGGCCCGCACGGTGCCGGCGAGAATGCCGCTGTCGGTGCGCAGCACCTTCACCGTCATCTTCGCGGCCGCGTTTTCCGCCGCGACCAGCGCGAGCGGCGAAGAGGTGCCGCCTTCGAACAGCGTCAAGCTGCGATCCCCTATGGTCTTGCCGAGCCCAGCCACGAACTCCTCGCCGCGGCCGGTGTCGACGCCGTCAGACAACCAGGCAATCTCGCAATCGCCGGTTGCCTTGAGGAAACGATCGATCGCGGTGAGGGTTTCAACGCGCTCGATCGAATAGGGCTTTGGCACGATCTGCCGCAGCGCAACGCGCGCCGCGCCCGCCGGCATCAGCGTAATGTCGCGGTTCGGCTCCGACAGCGGCACCAGCGCGATCGCGCGGCGGTCGTTGTCGGCATTGGCGATCAGCTCGTCGGCGGCCCTGATCCTGGTGTCCCAGTTCGAAGCGGCGCTCCAGCCGTCGTCGAGCATGATCATCAGCGGCGCCTTGCTGGCGCCAAGGCCAACCTGCGGATTCCAGATCGGGCCGGCGGCGGCGAAGATCACCAGCGCCGCGGCGAGCAGGCGCAGCGCCGTCAGCCACCATGGTGTCCGTGCCGGCGTCTCTTCGCGAGGCGCGATGTCGAACAGCAGGCGGGTCGGCGGAAACTCGATTCGGCGCGGCCGCGGCGGCATCACGCGGAGCAGCCACCACAGCACCGGGAGGCTGACGAGCCCGATCAGGAGCAGCGGTTCGGTGAAGGCGAGCGGCAATCCCATCATGCGGCCGGCCCCGCCTTGATCGAGGTGACGCGGGCGCCCGACTTGCTCACCTGCATGCCGGCATGGAGGAACAGCAGCAGCTCGGCGGCCGAGCGGTCGGTCGCATGGGTCGTGAACAGCCAGTCGAGCTTGTTGGTCTCGGCGCGGATCTGGTCGCGGTGCAGCGCAAGGCGCGTGGTGTAATCCTGCGCCCAGCTCTCGGCGCGGCCGGCGGTGATCACGCCAGCGCCTTCCGGTTCGACGAACTCGATGCGGCCGGAATAGGGGAAGCTCTCTTCGGCGGGATCGACGATCTGCACCAGGGTGCCATGGGCGCCGGAGCCGGACAGCCCGGCGAGCGTCGTCCTGATCTCTGATATCGGCGACCAGAAATCCGACAGCACGATGGTTTCGGCCAGCGCCGCGGGCACGAAGGACGGCGGCAGGCTCAGCCTGATGGCATCGTCATGCAGCATCGCCTGCGCCATCTTGTCGATGACGCTGCGGCTCGTGGTCGGTGCCATCAATCCGGGAATGCCGACGCGTTCGCCGCCTGCAACGAGCAGCTCGGCCAGCGCGAAGGCGACGATCAGCGTGCGCTCCAGCTTGGATTCGCGCGCGGTCTTCGAGGCGAACGCCATCGAGGGCGAGCGATCAGGCCAGATCCACACCGTGTGCGAGGCCTCCCATTCGAGCTCGCGCACGTAGAGATGGTCGTCACGCGCCGATCTCCGCCAGTCGACATTCTGCGACGGCTCGCCCGAGACGAAACGGCGGTACTGCCAGAAATTTTCGCCGGAGCCGGCGCGGCGCCTGCCGTGCAGACCATGGATGACGTTGGCGGCGATGCGGCGGGCCTCGAGAACCAGGCGCGGCAAGGAAGCTGCGAGCGTGCGGCTTTCGCCATCTGCACGTCGGATTGCGATGATCTCCTTCGCCGTGTGCCCGGTCTCTGCAGCCATCAACCGATCCGTGTCTTCAATTGCCGGATCACGTCCGGAATCGTCCGCCCTTCGGCGCGTGCCTGGAACGTCAACGCCATGCGGTGCTTCAGCACCGGCTCGGCGAGGTCGAGCACGTCGTCGATCGAGGGCGCGAGGCGTCCGTCGATCAGCGCACGGGCGCGCACGGCCAGCATCAGCGATTGGCTGGCGCGCGGGCCGGGGCCCCAGGCGATGAACTTGCCGGCCTCGCCGCTGTCAGGACCCGGACGCGCCGCGCGCACCAGCGAGAGGATGGCTTCGACCACGGAATCGCCGACCGGCAGGCGGCGCACCAGCCGCTGCGCCGTGATCAGCGCATCCGCATTCATCGATCCCTTCGCCAGCGTCTCCTCGGCGCCGGTCGTTTCGAACAGGATGCGGCGCTCGGCGTCGCGATCGGGATAGTCGACGTCGATCTCCATCAGGAAGCGATCGAGCTGCGCCTCGGGCAGCGGATAGGTGCCTTCCTGCTCCAGCGGGTTCTGCGTCGCCAGCACATGGAACGGCTTCGGCAGATCGTGGCGCGCGCCGGCGACGGTGATGTGCTGCTCCTGCATCGCCTGCAGCAGCGCCGATTGCGTGCGCGGGCTGGCGCGGTTGATCTCGTCGGCCATCAAAAGCTGCGCGAACACCGGACCCGAGATGAAGCGGAACGAGCGTTTTCCCGCGGTGCTCTCGTCAAGCACTTCGGCGCCGAGAATGTCCGACGGCATCAAGTCAGGCGTGAACTGGATGCGCTTGGCATCGAGACCGAGCGTGACGCCGAGCGTCTCGACCAGTTTTGTCTTGGCAAGGCCGGGCACGCCGATCAAGAGCGCGTGGCCGCCGGAAAGGATCGTGACGAGCGTGTTCTCAACCACACGATCCTGGCCGAAGATCACCGACCCGATCGCATCCTTCGCTGCGCGAATCTGACTGGACACCTGCTCGGCTGAACGGACGATGCCGTCTTCGAGCTTCTCGACACTTTCTGCCATCCGTTAGCTCCTCAAGCCTGCCACGCGGCTTTTCTGCGTCGTCGAATTTATCGCACCAATCTGCGTCATGGCCCCTATGCTAGACTTGCAGGAACGCCATGTATTCGTTGAATTAACCTATCCCCACTTTATCGGCTTCGGGTTATGTACGGCATCACGAAGTGGAGACCTCCACACCGGACGAACCCGGGGTGGAACCGTAGACTTACGTACAACGTAGACCTGCACCAATCGTGCCAACGGACAAAGTCAGGGCAAACCATGGCGAACCAAGGGCAGAGCGCCGATCGCGGTCTTGAGGGGCTGACTGCCGCCGCCAAAAGTGCTGCCAATGCCGAAGGCGCCAAAAAGGGCCTGCCTCCGGTGCATCTGTGGAATCCGCCGTTTTGCGGCGATCTCGACATCCGAATCGCTTCCGATGGTACTTGGTTCTACATGGGTACGCCAATCGGCCGTCACGCGCTGGTTCGCCTGTTCTCCACCATCTTGAAGCGGGAGGGCGACAAGCATTTCCTCGTCACGCCCGTGGAGAAGGTCGGCATCGTCGTCGACGACGCGCCGTTCATGGCGGTCGAGATGCTGAAGCGCGACGAGGACAACCATCGCGTGCTGAGCTTCCGCACCAATGTCGACGATTGGGTCATCTGCGATGCCGCGCACCGGCTGCGCTTCGAGCAGGCGGCCGACGGCGGCCTGACGCCTTACTTGCATGTCCGCGCCGATCTCTGGGCCAAGGTCACACGCGCGCTCTATTACGATCTGGTTGACATGGGCGAGGAGCGGATGGTCGATGGCCAGCCGATGTTTGGCGTCGAGTCGGCCGGCGAGTTCTTCGCCATGGCCGACGCGGAGCAGGTGAGGGCCGCGCTTTGAACAAGCCTATTGCGAAGAACGGGCAAGTCGCGTTCCGCGCGCCGGATTTCTTCGCCCGCTCCAAGGCGAAGCTCAGCTTCGACGTGCCGCGCGGCCTGTTCGATCCGAACATCATCCCGGCTTCCGGCGATCCCGGCACCGACAAGATGCTGGAGATCGTCGCGCGCGAGCAGCCGGTGCGGCCCGCAGCGGTGCTGATCGCGGTGGTCGACCATCCCGAGCCGACCATCCTCCTGACGCAGCGCTCGGCGCATCTCAACGACCACGCCGGCCAGATCGCCTTTCCCGGCGGCAAGATCGATGCGATCGATTCCTCCCCGCTCGATGCCGCGCTGCGCGAGGCCGAGGAGGAGGTCGGGTTGAGCAGGGATTTCGTCGACCCGATCGGCTATCTCGATCTCTACGGCACAGCGTTCGGCTTCCGCATCCTGCCGACGGTCGCCAGGGTGCGCCCCGGTTTTCAACTGACGATCAACCATTCCGAGGTTGATGACGCATTCGAAGTGCCGCTATCCTTCCTGATGAATCCCGACAATCACCAGGTCCACAGCAAGGAATTCCGCGGCATGGAGCGGTTTTACTATGCGATGCCGTTTGCGGAGCGCTACATCTGGGGCGCCACGGCCGGAATGCTGCGTGTGCTGTATGAGCGGATCTATTCGTCATGATCCGGCCGGTTCTGACCGAGATCGGAATCTTCCTCATTCCCTTTGCCGTCTATGCGCTGTTTCTGGCCGCCACGAGGTCCGGCCTGTTCGTGCAATCGTCCTGGCCGATCACCGTCGTCGCGCGCCTCATCCTGGTGGCGCTCGTGCTCGTCATCGCCGGGCTGATTGGCCTTGCGCATTTCTCCGGCGCCGCGCCGAACTCGACCTACATTCCCGCCCATGTCGAGAACGGCAGGCTCGTGCCGGGCACCGAAAGATAAGGGCCGGACGATGAGCGCGGAGCCGATCCTTGCTGGTGCGCCCTGGCTGACTGCAGGCGGGACCGCGCGCGTCCTGCAACTGCTCAACGCTGACGGCGAAGAGGCGCGCGTGGTCGGCGGCACCGTCCGCAACGCGCTGCTCGGCCTGCCGCCGGGCGATATGGATATCGCCACCACGGCGCTGCCGGAGGAGGTGGTGCGGCGGGCGAAAGCTGCCGGCATCAAATGTGTGCCGACCGGCATCGACCACGGCACCGTCACGCTGGTCATCGACGGCGCGCCCTATGAAGTTACGACGCTGCGCGAGGATACCGAGACCTTCGGCCGCAAGGCCAAGGTTGCCTTCGGCCGCGACTGGGTGAAGGACGCCGAGCGGCGCGACTTCACCATGAACGGCCTGTCGGTCGACGCCGGCGGCGTCGTCTACGACTATGTTGGCGGCATCGCGGATGCGAAAGCGCGCCGCGTTCGCTTCATCGGCGCGCCGGACCAGCGCATCGCCGAGGATTATTTGCGCATCCTGCGCTTCTTCCGCATCCACGCCGCCTTCGGCGCCGGCGAGCCCGACCGCGACGGCACTCTCGCCTGCATCCGTGGGCGCGCAGGCCTTGCCACGCTCTCGGCCGAGCGGGTGCGCATGGAAATGCTGAAATTGCTGGTGGCGCAAGGCGCATCCGCCGCAGCGCTTGCGATGGTCGAGGCTGGCCTGCTGCAGGCGATGATCGGCGGCGTTGCCTATGCCGGGCCGCTGGTAGCGATGATCGCCATCGAGGGTACGCTTGACCTGACGGCCAGCAGCACGCGCCGTCTCGCTGCGCTCTCCGTCGCCGTCACTGAAGACGCCAAGCGTGTTGCGACGCGCCTCCGGCTCTCCAACGCGGAAGCCAAGGCGCTTGATTCGATGGGCCATCGTTGGTGGCGCTTCGCCGCCATGGACGAGGCGCGTGCACGGCGGCTGCTCTACCGGCTGGGGCCCGAGCGCTATCACGATCGCGTGTTGCTGGCCTGGGCGCGCAGCGGCGCTGACGCGAATTCGTCGCGCTGGCGCGAGCTCGCCGAGCTGCCGCAGCGCTGGACCGCGCCGAAATTCCCGCTGAAGGCCGTCGACTTCATCGCGCGCGGCATGGCGGAAGGACCTGCGCTCGGACACGTGTTGACACTCGCCGAGGACGCTTGGCTTGCGGCGGATTTTCCACTAGAGGAAGCCGCACTCGCTGCCATCGCCGATCAAGCCACAGCACGCGCCACTCGCGAGAAAAATTGACCATCGTCTCAGGCTTCGCCGACATCTCGATTTTCCAGCTGCTGCTGGTCGCGATGATGGCGTTGTTTGCTTCGATCATCGGTGGTCTCGCCGGCTACGGCACCGGCGCCCTGATGCCCCTGGTGCTGGTGCCCCTGGTCGGCGCCGAGCCCGTGGTGCCGATCATCGCGATCTCGGCGCTCTTCACCAATTCCAGCCGCGCAATTGCCTATCTCCGTTACGCCGATCGCCGCCGTGCAGCGATCGTGCTGGCCTGCGCGGCGGTGACGACCGCGCTCGGCGCCTACGGCTACACCCGCCTCACCAACGCCGGCGCCGCGATCGTGATCGGCACCATGCTGATCCTGAGCGTGCCGCTGCGCCGCGTGCTCCGCTGCCGTCAGGTCAAGATTGGAGATGCGGGCCTCGCGACAGGATCGGTCGGCTACGGCGTCCTGGTCGGCGGCACGTCGGGCTCCGGCGTGATCCTGCTCTCGCTGCTGATGGCCGCGGGCCTCGAAGGCGCCGCCGTGATCGCGACCGACGCGATGATCTCGCTCGGCACCGGCCTCATCAAGATCTCCGTGTTCGGCCTCGCCGGCGCCGTCACCGCGCAAGTGCTCGCTTTCGCGCTGCTGATCGGCGGCATCGCCATCCCCGGCGCGTTCCTGGCAAAAGCGTTTGTCGAGCGGATGCCGGTGCACATCCACACCGCGATCCTCGACGTCGCGGTGATCACCGGCGGGCTGGTGATGATCTCGGCAGCGGCGAAGCAGCTGATCTGACAGACAATAGCGGCTTGGGTGGCATTCGCGCTTGGATCGCTAATCTTGCTTGCCCGGGGGCATCTCAAGAACTGTCTTGAGCAGCGTGGGATGGCCAAGAACAGCGAGTAGTTCTCGCTTGTCGAGCCATGTCGCGGCGTCCTCCAGGCTTTTGCATTCCTCGACCTTGGCGGTTGCAGTCGCAAGCGGCACGTTGATGGGGCCGAACCTGCGGGGGCTGGCAAGCGAAAGCGAGTCCAAATGCTCGCCCAGTAACTTTGGGTCAAGCTTGAGCTGTTGCAGAGCTCCGGCCATTTCGGCGGGCTCGGATGCGGCAAGCTCGTTCGCACGGAGCACCACGGCAGGCGGATAGTTGGTCTCCGGCGTGGCAAAGACTCCGGGCGAGCTCAATCGCGAAGACGTCATGATCCCGAGCGGGATTGAAAGCAGCAGACCCAGCACCACGGGCGACATCCAGAGCAGCAGCGGCAAAGAGACGGCATAGGCGCACAGCGACAGGACCAAGCCGCAGAGTGCAGGCCCGGCGAGCTTTCGATAGACTTCACCGCGGGCGAGCTGTCCATCGCTTCGGCGTTGCACCTGCCAGCCCGCGTCTCGACCAGCGAGAATTTCCATGACGGCCTTGGTCTGGAGGATCATCATGCAGGGAGCAAGCAATGCCGCCACAAATGTCTCGCAAACGACTCCCGCCAGAACACGGAAGCTTCCTGCAAATCCGGCCCGCTCGTCACGATTGCTGATCAGCACAAGATAAGCCAGCAGCTTCGGCAGGATCAGAAGTCCCATTGTCGCGGCAAAGACCCAGGCCGCAAGCACCGGGTCCTGTTGCGGCCAGGTGGGAAACAAACTGAAGCCCTTCGGAAAGTATTCCGGCCGGATGAAGTGCGCCTGCAGCGAAATGAGCAGACCGACCAACAGGAACAGAAGCCAAAGTGGCGCCGTCACGTAGGATCCGATGCCGGTGAGCAGATGTAGCCTCGAGACCCAGTGCAGCCCGCGCGTGGGCAGGACCGCCAGATGCTGGAGGTTACCCTGGCACCAGCGACGATCTCTCCCCGCAAAGTCCAGCAGCGACGGTGGGACCTCTTCGAAGCTGCCGCGAACGGCTGGGACCATGTAGATCGCCCAGCCGGCGCGGTGCATCAACGCGGCCTCGACGAAATCATGGCTGAGGATGTGTCCGCCGAAAGGTTTGCGACCGCGCAGTTCGGGCAGTCCGGCCTCCGCAGCGAAGGCCTCGAGCCGGATGATGGCGTTGTGGCCCCAATAGTTGCCGTCGCCATCGTGCCACCAGGCATTGCCCGCCGTGATGAGGGGGCCGTATACGCGCCCAGCAAATTGCTGCAGCCTGCTAAACAGGGTACGGGCGTTGACGATGACCGGCTGTGTCTGGATCAGCGCGCAAGAGGGGTTGCGTTCCATTGCGTGGACGAGGCGAACGATCGTATCACCCTCCATCAGGCTGTCCGCATCGAGGACGACCATGTGATCATAGGCCGCGCCAAACCTGGTGACCCAGTCGGCGATGTTGCCGGACTTCCGCGCGGTATTGTCGGAGCGGCGCCGGTAGTACAGCCGATCTCCGCCGCAGGCGCGGCGTAGCTCGATGAAGGCCATCTCTTCGCTGATCCAGATGTCCGGGTCGGTCGTATCGCTCAGCAAGAACCAATCGAATTTTTCGCCATATCCGGTCGCGTCGATGGATTCGTACATCGCGCGCAGCCGCGCCATGACATGATGCGGATCCTCGTTATAGGTCGGCAGCAGCATCGCGGTGCGCGAGGTGACGTGAGGCAGCGGGCCTGTCGTGTCGATCGGCAGATTGGGCTGCCGGCGCGTCAGCAGCACGAAAAATCCGGCGAGGGCGGACATAAAGGAGAATGCGACCCAGGCGAGCAGCACGAGGAACAGACCAAGCAGCAGCGCCTCGAGAAATGTCACACCGCCGACCTTCACCACGTCGTACATGCCGTAGCCGCCTGCAAGCGTCAGCAGGGCCGTCCCGACGAAGATGAAAAGACGGCGAACGATCAACGTGGCCCCGCTATGGACCGGCGATTGCCTGACTTCAGCCGCGCGGTCGAGCCGACACGGCAGCATCGAGAGCGGGCGTTCCTGCGGCAAGAACGGGCGGGCGGGCGCGCTTCGCAGCGGCGCCTGCGATTGCTTCAGGGCGTCCATCGATAGATCCATACTTCGGAGACCGGTGCATCATTCTGCGCCAGGAAGGCACGAAGCTCGATCGACGCCTGCCCCTTGACCGAACATTGGAAGCTCAGGCGCCATCCGCCGGTCACGGGATTTGGTTGCGTGACGATGTTGCTGATGTCGGCTTTTTCAGCGGTCACCACCCCTTTGATGGCCTTGGGATCAACGCCTTTGAGGCGGTCGCCCATCAGTTCCAGGACGAACAGCTTGCTGTCATCTCCCCGACTGCCGATTCCCGTTCTGGTAAATCGTGCGAGCGCGTCGGCCTTCGGCGCGTCCGTGCCCCAGTGCAGTCGATAGGTAAAGATGTGTTCGCTCTTTGCCGTCAGGGGCTGCTTCGGCTGCCAGAGCGCGGCGATATTGTCGTGGACTTCCTCCTTGGTCGGAATCTCGAACAGTTTTACCGCCCCTTCGCCCCAATCGCCGATCGGTTCGAACCAGAGGCTCGGGCGCGTTTCGAAACTGGATTCCAGATCCTGATAAGCGAGATAATTCCTTTCCCGCTGCATGAGGCCGAAGCCGCCCGGATTGACGTCGGCAAAACTGCTGACCTGCAGATCGTGCGGATTGTTGAGCGGTCGCCAGAGTTGTTCACCTCTGCCGTTGAAGATCGAAAGTCCATCCGAGTCGTGAACGGCGGGGCGGAAATCGTCGAAATCCTTTCGATCGTTCGGACCGAAGAAGAACATGCTGGTCATCGGCCCGAGCCCGGCGTGCTCGAGGTCGACCCGCGGATAGATCGCCATCTCGACGTCGAAAACCGTGGTTTGGCCGGGCCGAATGGTGAAACGGTAGCTTGCGGCCGCGCTCTTGCTGTCGAGCAGCGCGTGGACCACCATCGAGGAGGCATTCAGCGCCGGCTTCTCCAGCCAGAAGGCCTTGAACACCGGGAACTCTTCGCCTTTGCTTTCGCCGGTATCGATCGCGAGCCCCCGCGCCGACAGACCATAGGTCTGTCCTTTCGCAACGGCCCGGAAGTAGCTTGCGCCGAGGAATACGCAGAGTTCGTCGTAATAATCCGGTTTGTTGATCGGGGCGTGGATGCGGAAGCCGGCGAATCCAAGGTCCGCATCCGGCCATTGTCCGAGGCCCTCGCCGAACGAAAAGTCATCGCGCCGGTACGAGACCGGTGTGACGCTCCTGTCCACCACCTGAAAGATGTCGACCCTGTTCTTGTAGAAGAAGCCGCGGTGGAAAAATTGAACTTCGAATGGCAGCTTTTCTGCGCGCCATAGCGCCTTTTCGGGCGCGAAACGAATAGACCGGTATTGGTCGTAGTTGAGATTCTTCAGTGCATCCGGCAGCTTCTCGTCCGGAGCCGCGAACGGCTTGGCCGCAAGCGCGCGCGCCAGCTCGCGCACATAGGATGGGCTGAAGGGCGGGGCGGCGCTGGGCTGAGCGTGTGCGGCCCGCGGCAGTATGGCTGCAGCTGAAACTGCAGCCGATCCGCGAAGAAGTTGTCGGCGGTTCACACTGGTCTCCTGGTTCGGAACAAGTGCAAACGGCTCAATTTCCCCGGAGTTCCATTCCTCGTTCTGCGGCTCTCCGCCTCCCCGGCGCGTTCCTGGCAAAGGCTTTGGTCGAGCGGATGCCGGTGCACATCCACGCAGCCATCCTCGACGTCGCGGTGATCACCGGCGGCCTGGTGATGATCTCGGCGGCGGCGAAGCAGCTGATCGCTGAGATGGGCTTGCTCAGTCAGCGCGCGGGCGTATCGGGCGCAACGTTCAGCGGCGCTCCGCCGACCGAGATCGGACCCGTCGGGGTCGCGACACGCGGCGGCTTCTTTGGCCGTGGGACGACGCGCGCTGCTGCAGCCGGTGCGACAGCGGGCGCTGCAGCTGGCGGCATCGACGTAACAGGCCCCGGCGACGGGAACGGCGCGGCCGCTGGCTGCGGGGCCTGGCTCTTCAGCGCGTCGATCTTCGAACTCAGGTTGGCAAGCTGATTGACGATCGCCTTCAGCTGCTCTTGCTGATCGGCGACGGCCTTTTCGATGGCGGCCAAATCGTCAGCCGTCTTTTGCTGCGTGGCGAGCAGGTCCGTCATGACAGCTTTGTCATTGGCGCTGGTCTCGGCATCCGCGGCCTCGCGTCCCGCCGAGGGAAGGAACAATCCCCCGTTCAGCCAGACATAACCGGCCGCTGCCCCCGCGAGCGCAAGGACTACGGCAATGACGAGCGCAAGCGGCCACCGGCGACGGGGCGCGGGAAGGAAGGGCGGTGGCTCCACGACTGGCCAACTGGGGGTCGATTCGGAATTCATCCGAATTTCCTAGTCAGCCTTTTCGCTCCGCGCAATTGGTGCTTCGGCGATCGGCATGCATAGGGGGTCCCCGCCGAGGCGCTGCTACAGAGAGGCTGGGCGCGGCAGTGCCTCGCTCAGCCTCTCACGCGAAGCAGTGCAGCCCTTAAGCGGCGGTCGCCAGCACGCGCAGGCGATGGCCGTCGGGATCGAGCGCAACGAAGGTGTCGCCGAAGGGCATGGCGGTCGGAGGCTGCGCAATCCGCACCCCGCGGGTCAGCCATGTGTCGTGGGTCGCGCGCACCGCCTCCGCGTTCGCGACCGCCCAGGAGATCTCGCTGGAGCAGATCTCGTTGCAGCCGGCCTCCGAAGCGGAAGGCGGCACGACCGCGTCCCGCTGCCACAGGCCCAGCATGACGCCGCTCCCGAGCGGAAGAACCACGAATTTGGGGGATGATTGCGCGACGGGGCACCCCAGCAGGGTCTGATAGAAAGTGGAGCTCGCTTGCGCATCGTTGACATAGAGCACCACGAGATTGAAGTCGGCCATTTGCATCTCCTGTTCAGCTGGCGATGGCCGACGCTTACAGGAAGGTGCTGCCAGTTTCTGTCAGCATGGTTGCTGCTCGCCAATGCTGTCCCGCTGCCGCCACTCCCGCAGCAAATCGGTGCGGCGTCGCTTGTAGCGGCGCTCCGTGAGCGTGATCGACAGGATCCGGTCGGTGCGGAAATGGCGGTAGTCGCCGCGGCTCTCGCACCAGGCCGCCACCATGCGTACCCGATCGAAGAATCCGAGCGCGATCGGCCAGATCGTGCGGCTGGTGCGGTTGTCCCGTTCGTCGCTGTAGACGATGCGCAATTTGCGCTCCGTGCGGATGGCGGCGCGAATGATCGGCAATTCGGCGTCGCCTGCCGCCGGATCGCGGCGAGCGACCATCAGGCCTGACGTTTCCAGGCTCCGCTGCAGATCGTCCGGCAATACGGCGGCGATCTTCGCAAGCGCGTTCTTGGCTGCCTTTCCGAGCGGCTCATCCGGCTGTGCGGCAACCCACCGGCCGCCCAGCACCAGCGCCTCGATCTCCTCTTCCGAGAACATCAGCGGCGGCAACATGAATCCCGGCCGCAGCACATAGCCGATGCCGGCCTCGCCATCGATGTGGGCGCCTTGGCCCTTCAGCGTCTCGATGTCCCGATAGATCGTCCGGAGAGAGACACCCAGTTCCTCGGCCAGCCGGCATGCCGCGACCGGCCGACGATGCCTGCCCAGGAGCTGGATCACATCAAGAAGGCGTTGAGCGCGCGACATGCCGGCTGATATCACGCGCTACTGCCAGATTCTGTCAGCATCGACGTCCAGCTCGGCTGGGCGTCGTCCGTGACGCCGCCGAGGGCTGCGGCCAATATCAGCTGACGGGATCGCGGCGGGGCAGACCAGAAGCGGCCGCCCGGCATTCCGGGCGGCGCTCCCGATTGCGGGTGTGGACTAGCGGCGGCTTTCGGCGACTTGCCTTTCGCCGGCCAGCTTGCCTCCGGCCAGCAGGCTGGTGCAAAGCCACCTGGTCTCTCGGGGCGATGCGCCGAGGAAGGACTTGGTCTCGACGCACTGCGCGTAGGTATTGTAGGTCAGCGTGTCTCGGCACGTTGGCGAGAAATGAGAGGTAAACGGCTCAGAGCCGCTGCTGAAGCTGCATCCGACCCACGGGGCGTTGCCGACTCGATAGCTGGTTTCGCAACCACCGTTGCAGCTGCTGGCGGATCGCTCCAGCTTGGCAAGCCTTGCCAATGGTGTACCCGGCGCGAACGCCGGATTCTGAGCCGTCGATGAGCCAGATGTCCGGTGATGGGATGTCGCGGTCGTTGGCCCCGGCCTCGGCACAACGGTTTGTCTTGCCTTCGGTGCTTCGACCGAGACGGCGGGAAGCGAGGAGTTCGGTGTGGGTTGCGACATTGCCGCGCTGCTGCACAGCAAGACAGTTGACAAGGTCGCGACGACTGACGGCACGGCGAAGCCTAACGAGAATCTCATGAGGTGCCTCCCAAATCGGGGACGGAACAGCCGTCCCGACACTTAGGGTTGTATCACAATATTCTGATACGCGGCAATTCGGAGGACGCAGAAGCTTCTGCGCAATCAACATGGGTGGCCGATAGATCGTCGCTCCGCTCGCGCCATTGCAATGCCGGCTTTCGGCCTTTTGTGACACCGAGTGATGTCCACCGGTGCATTGTTGAGAAGCGCACATCGGGTGCATCGCGGTGACTGCGCTCGCGGCTGTAGCGAGACTTGCGATGATGACCGAGGTCCGGCCATCTGGTCTCGCCAAGTTGCAAACAAGCGGTCGGCACAATACCGTCGCTTGTTCGACGCCCGGTCTGACGACCACACTTCCCAGGAACCAATCATATGAACGATGTCTCTGCACCCCGCGCGATCAATCGCCCTCCGGGGAAGATCGACATCCCCTCCGCCTGGCTGGGCGCCGAGATGAAGGCCAATCCCGGTCGTTGGTTGGTATCGCTCAACGCCGGCGAGATCGCCGAGCTCGAGAACGCGGCTGAATCCTATCTGGGGCGGAGCAGGAAGATCGCCGAGATCACGAAGGAGAGCTTTCCGTTGCCTCAACTCGGCGCGCACCTGGAACAGCTCAAGACAACGCTGCTCACTGGCCTCGGCTTCGAAGTCATCCGCGGGCTGCCGGTTGAGAAGTACAGCCAGGAGTTTGCTGCGACCATCTTCTGCGGGGTGGGTGCGCATTTGGGATCGGCGCGTTCGCAGAACGCAGCGGGCCACATTCTCGGTCATGTCCGCGACGTCGGTGCCGACGCGAAGGATCCGAACGTCAGGATTTATCAGACGTCGGAACGGCAAACATTCCATACCGACTCGTCCGACGTGGTTGGGCTGCTATGCATCCGCGAGGCGATGGAGGGAGGGGACTCTCTCCTTGTCAGCACGTCGACGATCTACAACGAGATGTTTGCCAGACGCCCCGACCTTGTTGCTCTCTTGTTCGACGGAATCGCGACTGACAGGCGCGGCGAGGTGCCGGAGAACGAAAAGCCATATCTCGAAATCCCGGTGCTGAACTGGCACGCGGGATTCCTGACCGGGTTCTACCAGCGCCAGTACATCGACAGTGCGCAGCGCTTTCCCGATGCGATGAGGCTGACGCCTGATCACGTCGAGGCGCTCGATCTGTTCGACGCGCTTGCAAACCATCCCGATCTGCATTTCGGCATGCGGCTGCAGCCGGGAGACATGCAGTTCGTCTACAATCATGCCCTGCTGCACGATCGGACCGGATTCCGCGACTGGCCTGAGGTCAGCCAGAAACGTCATCTGTTGCGGCTGTGGCTCAGCATGGAAGGCGACCGGCCGCTGCCCGATTGCTTCAGGCAGCGCTACGGCTCGATCGAGATCGGCAACCGCGGCGGCATCATCGTCAAAGGGACAAGTCTGAACGTTCCGCTGGATTGAGGGCCGAAGTCAGAAGTGCGTCGCGCGACGGCATTCGTCCCAATGGGGTCGCCAGCGAAATGGACGTGATTACCCCGCTTCGAGCGTTCACGGGCTGAATACGCTCTGGAGGAAGCGCTCCTTCTCGCCAGGCGCATAACCCTGACAAGCGCCGAAATACGGTTCAGGCTTGTTGCAGTCCGCCGTGCCGGGCCGGTCCCGGAGCGTCTCCCGAGGTGGCACGTAGGCATAGCTCGAAGCGCGAACCGGATGGCGGTGGGGATGGTGCACCGGCGCGGCGTTGGCAACGCCGCACAGGGCGATCAAAAGGCTCAAAGCCAGAATGGAACGCATCGCTTTTCCTCCAGACGCCTTCGCCTCCCTTAATTAGCCTTCGACCGCAAAGCCCCAACGGATCACGGCGTTACGACGGGTCACATTCCCGGCATCGCGGGGCCGCGTGAGCAGTCGTGCGATTTGGCAAATGTTGCCTGGCGACCTCAAGCGATGTCTGTCCACGCAGCATCGCTCCACCGTTTTGAAGTCTAATTGAAATACCGCTGAGCAAACTTCCGGAAGTTTTCCATCAAGAACCGATGTGCGCGCTTGCTGATCGGAGCGTCTGGCACCATCATATCAAAACCGTGATACGCGCCGTCGAACATTTCGAACTCAACCGGAATGTTGGCCCGACGAAGGTTCTCGACGTAGATTTTCGTTTCATCCCGAAATGGCTCGAGACTGCCGACAAACGTGATCGTCGGCGGCACCTTCGTATAGTCCGTGCAGCGTGCCGCAGCCGCGTAGGGCGTAATGGTCTTCACGCCCTCGAGATAGCGCGACCACGCCAGCCTGTTGGCTCGTTCATCCCAAACGGGTGCGTCGTTTCCAACAACAGATGCGCTATTCTGCCGGTCATCGATCATTGGATAGAGCGGCATTTGAAACGCGATTTTTGCGTCGCCGGTATCGGTCGCCTTGAGCGAGACGGCGGCTGCAAGCCCACCGCCCGCGCTATGGCCCGACACGATGAATTTGTCAGTCCTTCCGCCGAGGGAGGCCGCATGATCCCTTATCCATAGCAAGGTGTCGTAGCAGTCATTGAATGCGGCCGGGTACGGGGATTGAGCGGCCTTTCGATAGTCCGGCGCGACGATGATGCACGGCTCCGTATCGATGAAGTCCTTGAGGATCGAGCCGAATTGCTCGGGCACCCCGTGAACGTAACCGCCACCGTGCAAATAGAGCATGATCGGCAGCGGCCCAATCGCCGCGGTTGGCCGATAGATTCTCACACGAATAGGCGCCCCGCCATTCCTGCTTGGAATGTGTCGCTCTTCGTTGACAAGTCCCCTGATGTTGCTTCCCCGCAAGATCGCCGCAGAGAAGCGGAACACGAGCAGAGAGAACCATCGCGTGTGAACGAAGCTTGCGATGATCCGCCCAAAGGCATATCGGCCGCGCAAGTCTTCATCCACCATTTCTCTGGTGACCTTCATCCGATACGTCCCGCCGAGTTCAGAAGGCTAGGGTCAGGACTCATTGATCAAAGCCAATGACGGCCTGCTTCTATGTCAGGTTACAACATGAACAGCCCGAGGCCTTCGACAACTTCCCGCTTCGTTGCCTCGGTCCGGCTCCGCGCCTTTTCCGTACCGCTGCGGATCACGTCGCGCACAAAGGCGGGATCTTTGGCCAGTTGCGCCCTTCGTTCTCGGATCGGCCCGATTAGCGCCTGCAAGATGTCGTCGAGGCGACGCTTGATCTTGCTGTCGCCTGTTCCTCCCCGCCGATACTGCGCCTTCAGCCCTTCCAGCGCGGCGCGGTCTTCATCGAAAGCATCCAGATAGGTGAAGACGACGTTGCCTTCCACTCGTCCGGGATCTTCGACCCGTAGATGGTTCGGGTCGGTGAACATCGCCTTCACCGCCGCCGCGATCTCGTCCGGCGAGGCCGAAAGAGCGATGGCATTGCCGCCGGATTTCGACATCTTCGCTTTCCCGTCCACGCCCGGCAGACGCCCCGCCTGTGGAATGACGGCCTGCGCTTCCAGCAGGATGGCCTGTCCGGCGGCGGTGTTGATACGGCGCACGATATCGTTGGTCTGTTCGATCAGCGGCGCCTGATCCTCGCCCACCGGCACTACAGTCGCCTTGAACGCGGTAATGTCCGCCGCCTGCGCCGCAGGGTAGCACAGGAAGCCTGCCGGGATGTCGCGCCCGAAGCCGCGGCTGCGGATCTCATCCTTGATCGTGGGATTGCGCTCCAACCGGGCGACGGTCACGAAGTTCAAATAGAGCATCGACAGCTCGGCAAGCGCGGGCAGGTGGGATTGTAGGCAGATCGTGGTCTTGGCTGGGTCGATCCCGACGGCAAGGTAGTCCAGCGCCACCTCCATCACACTGCGCCGCACCTTGTCGGGGTCATGAGCATTGTCGGTCAGGGCTTGCGTATCGGCCAGGAGCAGGAACTGCTCGTGGGTGTCTTGAAACCGCAGACGGTTGCGCAACGATCCGGCATAGTGGCCAATGTGCAGCGCGCCGGTGGTGCGGTCGCCGGTCAGAATAACGGGTCTGGTCATGGGGTGTCCTTGTGAGATGAGGGGGACACCGCATGGGGGGATCATCAAAACAAAAAGGCCGCCCTTGCGGCGGCCCCAGATGCAATGAAACGTCCGGCCGCCCTGTCAGCAGGCCAGCCACCAAAGTTTGACAATGGTCATCGTGCGTTTCATGAAAATTTCTCTAGGCTATGCGCGGAAACGGGTCAACATATGGTGCCGCGTGAATGACGGCAAAGGGCTCGGAGCGGTCGTTACGCCCGCATTGCTAATGGGTCCTGAGCCTGGTCTAAGGCGCGATGGCTCCGGCATTCTATCTTCTATCGCAACGTAGCGATCATCTTTGCCGGCACGGGCGGCCGAAGGCCCAGCCCCCGGGAAAACCTCGGGCGCGTCGATGTCGGCAGTCTTGCCGGAAGCTGTCCGAAATATGTGATCGTTCTGGTCATCGCAGCTCTGATGACCGGCTCGACCTTCGCGCAAATCAACCAGCAGATCAGGACAAGAATGCCCAGCTCGACCCACACGGCCGTGGTGGCATCCAGCCCGGCATCGACCAGGGCACGAATGATCGCGGTGCCGACGACGTTGTGGCTGAGATAGAGCGGATAGGTGATCAGTCCGAGCGTTCGCCAATAGGCCGGCGCCTCAGGAGAGGCGACACCCGCAGCGCGCCTGTTCCGGTTCGCGGCCACGGCGATGAGGAGCACCGCGGCGGCCCAAACCATGATCGGCACCAGGGCAGACTGGTCCGCGATGGCGGGAATGCTGGTCAGGAAGAAAGACGCAAAATAGTAGATCTCCGCGGCGCCCGAAAGACAGGCGACGGCAACGGCGACCCGCTCGAGCTTCGTCAGTTCTCTGTTTGAAGAAATGAACAGCCAGATGCCGAGCGCAAAGAAGCAGCCATGATTCAACAGGAATGCCGCGGCCGGAACCCGAAACATCAGGATGACGAGGTAGGGCAAATCGGACGGCGTCGTGCACGACAGCACCAGTAACGCGACAGCATTGAATATCGCGCTGTAGATGGTGAGACCCCAAGCCAGGTGCCGCAGCGTGACCTTCTTCGTGAGCATCGCGCAGTACACGAGGCCGTAAAACGCGGTCTCGGCAGCCAGCGTCCAGTAGACGCCGTCAAGCCACTGCCCTGTGACCCCCTTGGGCACCATCAGCATGGCGTCGATGTAGGGCAGGATGAATTCGGATGCCGGTCCGCTTCCGAAGAGAAGCAGAACAAGAAGGGTCGCGGTGGCACAAACCCAAACCGCCGGATAAAGCCTGAGTGCACGACCGAGCAAAAACTCGCCTGGCGACGACTTGCACGCGGAATTGGCGATCACGAAGCCGGAAATGACGAAGAAGATTTCGACGCCCACCCAGCCGAACCATGTGAAGGGCGCGGCAGACGGGTAGAGGACATCGGCGGCGACGTAGCGCTCGAAGCCCGGGACGCCAATCGAAACCCAGGCCCATGACCAGAACATCTGGTGAAAAACGGCGACGCCGAGAGCGGTGGCGAAGCGCAGCGGATCGAGCAATGCAAAATGGTTCTTCACGGGAGTGCTTCCGATCCATGAAACGATCCCGTTGCAGATATTGGATCCCTTCACCGGGCTCTGCGACGTTGGTCACGCTGTCTCCGCCGATGGTTCGAAAAGCTCGGATTCTTTGCAGATATTGGCGAACGCTTCGTACCGCGCCTCCGCGCTGTGTGATGTTTCTCACGGTGGCGCCGAGGCTACCGCCGGATCAAATTCGGGATCAGCCATGGGAAAGCTGCGCGTTGTCCGCTCATGTGCAGGTTTTTGGACGCCGGCGACAAAGAGGCTCCGCACGCCGAACTGACCGGCGTCCAAAAAGCGCCAAGGCACGAAGTCGCGGGAAGTTGAGCACCGGCCAAGCAGCGAGCGCTATGGGGATTTAATGCCGGCGTCGGGCTCGATGATAGACGTGACGGCGACAGGATTGGACCTGCGTGTCCGGACGTAGGACAGTTCAGGAGAGTGCATTAGGCTTTTGGGCGGGCGTTCGGAGCGCACCAATGCGCGATGTGCGCACTGATGGATGCCG
>NZ_LBJX01000086.1:0-88142 GCF_028128895.1 Bradyrhizobium sp. CCBAU 11434 | reverse complement strand
TTTCTTCGCTTTCCGATTATTCCCGGATGTATATCCAAATTCCCACAGCTCTAAAGGGGAAGAGCCGCAGGCGCCGCTCTGGTACACCCCCCGCGGCCGGCGCCGCGACGTTCCGCACGATCGGCGCGGCTCTTTTGAGGGCTCTAAGATGTCGCTCGTATAGGATCAAGCTTCCTGGCGTTCCTGCGGGCGAACATACCGTTCTGAAATCAATGTCATTCGAAGGATTGCGCCTTGAGACCGAACAGGCATATTTCCCAGCCCCAATGCTCCCGACTGCCGATCCAATTGCGGGTCAGAGCGCCGGGGGCGAATCGCCTGAAAGGTTCCAAGTTCGGAACTAGCGAAATGGTTCGCGACTGGCGGCGTACATGTGTTAGGAAATTTCTACCGTAGCTGGCGCATATTCTACTTAGATCCTCTTTTACTCAGCAATGTTTTGAGAAGTGGCCGCAGCAGGAGGACTGCTGCGGCGTTTTGCTGACAGCCGCTCCGGTCGAACGTCTTCCGTTCAATTGACAACTTTGTGGTTCGTTGCCGTTGGAGACAATACCTATGCCTGAAGAAAATTGCCTGATTGTCCGTGCTGCCGGCAGGCAACTGGACCTTTTGCGCGACGAAGCCTTTCGTATCGCAAAAGGTGCAAATGTTGGCTGGTGGACAGACCGCGCGCAGGTCGGCACTAAGTTCTGCTTTGAAGATGCCAAAGCAAAAGCGTCATTCGCGGCGGCCTGCAACAACCTCGGTATTCCGTACCGAGAAAACTAGTCAACGAAAAACCCGCCGGCCTCGACAGCCAGCGGGTTCTCAATGCCCATGCGTACCGCGGTACTCGTCACCAATCCGCGATGATCTATCGTAAGCCGGTATCGGTTGATGCCCGGTTACCGCTCGACACCGGAGGGTCATGAGCCGCTGCCGGTCTCGTTTTGGGGTCCTCCGCCTCGGCAACGCGATACTTTGCCGATCGCCCCCGCCGTGAGGGTCTCTGCCACAGGGATTCTGGCGAGACATGCATGTGCGGCGCGTGATGGCAGCGGTAGCTGGCGAAAGAGCAATGCGAGCTGGTAAGGGTTCGCACAATGGGCAACTGCAGGAAGAATTTCCCGCTTGTTCTGCTCGCTTGCCACCGCTGCCTCTGAAAGCGCTCGAGGCGAGCGTAAAACCGACTGACGTGTCCGACCTAGCCGTTCTCCAATTCTTCGGCAGTGGCTCCGTCGCCAACACGGGAGACTAATCGCCCCTCCTCTTCCGGTGACCAAGATCGACGCAAGCGGCTTTTCGTCAACGTGGCCTGTCCGAGCTTATGGGCGCGGGGGCGCGGGCCGACGCGATTTATCGAGAACTCGATTGGGTTGTTCAACCCGCGTCGCGTGCGGCGATCGACTAGGCTCAGATGCGCGGTTAAACCGCACCATCCAAGCGGCTAGATGGGCATAGCTCTGTCGAAGAGCGGTGCCAAACCCCGCAGGTACATCATCGTCGTCCATGCGACAAGAATAGCTCAGGGCAGTTTAGAAGACGTTGCCGACGGTCCGACGGTAGAGACATCATGAACATGCCACATCGCTGCATTCCGGCCGACAATTTGTACTGACCATCCAATGCTTTTGCAGATCTGAATCCTATGATCTGCGTGTTTATGCACCTCGCCTCCGAGCATGTTGCTCAAGCTGCTGTTTCAGCAATTGCTGCAGTGGGCTCCAACAAATTTCGCATAGATCGCGGACTTCATCCGGCATGACCTGCCGATCCCCATCGGCCCAATTGACACTGATATGAGCCCAACCAACACGATTATCCGCTTTCCGTAGGCAACAATCGCAGACGAACGTCGTCTCGGTGCTCATCACCCAACCTCCGGTTCGCTTAGCCGACAACACAGGCCGGTAGCCCAGGTTCCCGCAGAGGCAAGTGGGTTAATGCTCGCATCAGCGGTGCCGCAGACCATGCACATTCGGAGAGTGGGGCTCTTCGTGCTTCCCGGCCGCCGCTTCGGCCTCCTCGCCATGCCAGACGGCTATGTCGTGGAAACCAAGCGCCGGACCTAAAACGGCTGCCTATTTTTCCCGAGCTGATTCACATAGACAATTGCAATCAAGGAATGAGCGCGGCCTACTCACCGGTTCGCAGGAAGTGAGGGCTACGGTGAGTGAAAATGCGCTGCCACCAACAAACAGGTTTCTTATTCGTATGGGAGGCATGGGTTGGATGGTTTACGATCGAGAGCGTCGGGGCCCAGCGATAATCGGGACCGACTTAGCAGCTAATTTGACAAAGGAGCAGGCAGAGCGAGCGTACGAAGACCTTGTTGGCTCGGCGCACGACTCTGAATAGCTTTGAGCTGCGTGCTATTTCATACTGCGTCCGCCGCTTGTCCTGCTCGGGCTTTCAGGGCGGAGGGGACGAGTATGGACCGGCTAAAGGACGCGTTGGAGCACCTCGAAGCTCCTGTCTGCCCCAATGCCACATAAGCATGAGCTGGTTTCGATCCGAACCAGTGCGAGACACTTCGCCCGCCATAATCGCTCACCTCTTCGTCTGCCCGAACTGCAAGCGCGCTCAGCGGACTGACACTAAGGTTACACCCGTCCGCGTCCCGCCCGACAGGCTGGCGGCTCCCCGGTTTCGCGTGATCGCAGGGGGAGAAAGACAAGCTAGGGGCTTCTATTTGGGGGTCTGGGTGCAGCTCAGTCTTCAACCACGCCGCGCGCCCCCGTTAGCCATGCCATCACGGCCAGCGACGTGGCCGTGATGAAATGCCGAGTTTCGGCTAAGAGCACCATCCGACCAGAGCGTAACGAGAAAACGCTTCACCATGTTAATGCCGATGCAACGAGTATGGGGAAACTTGGCAATGCTCGCTTTGGTTAGCGTCAACTAAGCCTTTGCGGTAGACAAGAAGTCAGTCCTTGCACCGGGAAAGTCAGGCATCTCAGCCGAGCTTCTTCACTTCGGAAATCGTGAAGCAAAGAGCGCGGCGTAGCGGAGCTTGTTGAGGCACTGCGCTTGCGTCTCGCAAAAAGCGGCCCCAATTGGCTGGCGGGCAAAGTTGGGGCCGAGACTACGCGGGGACCAGCCTGATGGGGTCATGCTAGCCCATGCCCAGCGTGCACAGGGCTCGAGCGTTCTAGCGATATGGCAACAGATGTATGAGGTGGCGCGACCGGCTTGCGTCGGAACTTGGAACTAGAACTCCAAACACGTTTCCCAAAAGGAGGCCCCAACTCACGCGGTCTGAGTTGAGGCAAAAGCACAAGGAGCCAGCGAAGGGCATCGCTTCCCCGAAGCGAATAAAAAACCACAGGCTCTGCTCTGCAACAGCTCCCGCGGCGTGCGCCGCGCCAATGGGGCAAAAGCGCGACACGATAGCTTCGACTCCGGTCACTGGAGTTCTCACGTATGGCCTCGCCGTCGATCGCACCGAATGATCGCCTCGACAAAGACTTCTACCTGGTTCTGGAAGAGTTCGCGATGGCGCGGCCTTCGGGGAAGCGGACGAAGGGATCGACCACGCAACGTTAATCTCTGACCTCCTCGGAGGACAATACGACCAAGTCCTGCGCGTGGTCGCCTTCAATGCGGTCGAGGGCTGGTCGCGAGACGCGTCCTAAGACTCCCCACTGAGATCGAGCAACGGGTCGCTTTGGAAGGCTGCGACACCTCGGATGGCTTGAGGGATTTTGTTGAGAGCCAGCTCGGCCGACGTATCGGCGTGCAGCTGGCTCCGCCGCTGAGGATCTACTACAGGCCTTGCGCCAGCTTGAGGAGCAGAACGGCTACATATCGGCGACGCTGCTCGACCAGAACGGTGTTACTCCGAGCGCCTACTATTTTACGAAGCGCTTCGGTTCGCTTACGAATGGAAGGACCTTGGCGGACCTGCCACCCCGGACGGCCTCCGACGTCATGAAGGCCTCCTTGAAGCGGAAGGAGGAAGGCAGGGCGATCATTGGACGTCAGCCCAGACTTCAAGGCCATCGCGCCCGTCCATGGTATCGCTCAGAAGACATCCTGGTTGGACTGAAGCGGCTAGCGGAGCAAAAGGGCCGGGTTTCAGCCCGACTTATCGATGAGGACTCTGACCTGCCTTCGTGTGGCACGGTGGTTCGTCACTTCGGCTCACTCACGGCCGCCTACGAATTGATCAGCCTGGTGCGTCTTGCGGGAAAGCCAGTGCGGTTTGGCTTGCCGCCGAAGGCGAAGCAGTCGTGGCTGTGCCCTAGGCTTACACGACGAGCGGCGAAGCAGCCCTTTGCTGCGGTTAACCCGGACCTGTGGCTCAAAAAGTTGGTAACAGTGCCGCGAAAACCCCTGAAATCGCTTGAAGCGCGCAAGTTGCCCACTTCGTCGCACACCAATGATAAATCGAGAGTCTGATGGCCCTGCCGGGCTCACCAAAAAAGTCCGTAACTCATTCAGGCGCCATTTCGCCGGATCGGAATCACCGCACCAGATACGTGGGCTTTTCGTTCCCCAGCCGGATTTCGACTGGTGATTTTTTCCACGGCATCGGACAAATAATCGGGGTGGTGATGACCATAGGTGTTGAGCAACACCTCTAGCGACATTCCAAGATAGCCAGCTGCCTGCCAAGGGTCCGCACCTCTCTGCATGAGCCAAGTCGCAGCTGTGTGCCGCAAAGTGTGAGGGGAGATTCGCGGGCCGAGGCCTGCGAGCCTGACTGCACTCTTGAATGCAGTCTTGACTGACGTCACAGCCTTCCCATTGTACTCCACGAAATGCTTCGCCTCTGGACTAGCTCGGTGCCAGCGCCGCAGGTGCGCGAGCAAGCGCAAGGGGATCGGCACGGTGGGTTGCCGTTTGTTGGTTTTCGCGCTGCCCTGCTTCAGGCGGTAGTAGCGGCCGCGATCTAAGTCGACGTAAGAGCGACCAATCGCGGGAATGGGAGATGCAGCTGCGATAGCTCCAGCACGAGTTCCGCTGTAGATCCCCAACAAAATGAACCGTGCAAGATGGCGTAGCGGACGCTTGCTTGTCGGGACCTTCAGGTCGTCGGTCGGCCGACGCGAGCCCTTCTGCATTTCACGATAGCGCCAGCACGTCCAAATCAGTTTGGCCGCATCGCTGCGCGTCAGCCACTGGTCTCGAGGCTGGCCTCTCTCTGGTAGTGAGATCTTCACGATTTCCCGGTGAAATCCTTCGGCTGCATGGTGGCCAATCGCAGCTCGCAGGTCTTCAAGGTCTCGCCGAGCCCCTCCCTTCTTGCCGCGCTTCTTGGCATAGGACCGGCAGGCCTCCCCATTGACCTCGCCCAGCATTTTTGCCCCCCACCAGTCGTTCAGTCGTTCGATTCGCTTCTTGAACTTGCGGATATCCGGGGTGGTATCTTCGCTTTGGCTATCCACATTGAAGCGACTGCGAAGCTTGTCCAGTTGCGCATCCAAGTAGATCGAGAGGACATCCGCGATTGGAATATCGTCTATGTGGCGGATTCTTCGGTTCGGTGTGTGCTTGGATGTTATGTAGTCTTTTAGCTTTTCCTCCGCGGCCGCAATCTCATCTGCAGCGCAGCCTGTGCCGACATCCCGGCCGTTGTCTCTGATGATCCAGGTTGCTTGGTGGGTGATCTTTCCGCTCTTGTTTCGGCGGGCGGCCTTAAGCTGAAGTCTGGCGCCCTTGCTTCTTCGCGGCATAGCTCTCGCATCCGTCCGATATGAGCCAGCGTTGTAAATTCCTTGCCGGCAATCTTCTCAATAACCAATCGGTTACGATCGCGCTCGCGACGTAAGCCCGCGACCGTCATTCCTCCCAAAGGAAACGCGATCTTCACGGCATCAGCAAGGCGAAGAGGGGTATCGGGTGTAATTTCAGGTTGCGTTCGATTTGTCATCGACGCCTTATCGAATATTGTAGAGCGGAAGCTTACTCGTGCCGCAACATTCGTCGGGGAGACCTACTCCGTGGGCAAGCTCAGCCCCACCTCTATCGCGCACTCGAGCGTAAAATCGTACAAATAAGTAAAGACGACAACAGCGGTAGGGAATCAGTAAAGCTCACACTCGGGTCTCGGCACGATTCAACAAGGGGCCGTTCCGAATGAAACGTAAGGTGCTATGCTCTGGTCGAGGCAATTAGTTATGGATCCAAAGTTACGATCGAACCGATTACCACGCACGCCCTTCGATCTCAGCTTAGTGCGTTTGGACCAAGGAACTCGTTGACGATAAGGACGATCAAATGATCCCACCTCGCGGGATGTCAAAAGAGCAGGCCGCGGCCTACGCCGGTTATGAAACGCTATCAGCTTTCAACGACTGGATTCGGCGGGGGATCATGCCGGGACCCATTCCCGGAACACATCGGTGGGACAGGAAAGCTATAGATGCAGCATTTGACCGGCTGTCCGGGCTCAAGCCCACGGTTGAATCGCAACGGTCGCCTTATGACGAATGGAACGCCTCGCAAAATACGGATGCGCCGCGAGCGCATCTACACGTCTAAACGAAAAGCTCGCCGATGAAACGGAAAGACGCACTGCTTCGCGCGGTTGGGAGGTCCATGGATCGGATGGCGCAGCACCCGTCCAACTGAAAGTTCTCTTCCAAGGAGCAGGTCGTAAGTGGTTGATTTGTAGGCTTGGCACATGGCGCCTCGAACCTGGGACCTGCTGATTAAGAGACACCTTGCGACCCATTGATTTGTCAAGAGAATTTTTCCAACCGCGCCACGAAGGGGCGATTTGCGATCAATGGCTTACAGCGAGAAATCCAACTAGGAGCGCACGTGAACAGTTAGCAGTCCGGCGTTCAAAGCGTCGGGTGTTCGCAGCGCTATGAACGGTTCGCCACTCAATTCGAACCCTTGTTTTCAGATGCTCAGCTTCGTAGAAAGGCGTTGCTCAGTGCTCGACCTTTAGCGAATTTTAGCGCCGCTCAAGTCGCCTGGCAGTTTGGAGCACCAACTGGCCAAGGCCTGAAGTTCGGGAATGATACCACGCATCTGGGCAGCATCGGTCACCCCAAAGAGCATGTTATCGGCATCAGGCTGCACTCCGTAGACTTGTTCGAAGTCTGCCGCGCTCATTGTCACAAAGATGTAAGCATCTTCCGACACGAAGCGGCGCGCCACAAAATGCGCGACGAGGTTTCTCACTCGCCGATGCTCTTCGATCGCGTCGAAGGCAAACCTATGTCCCTCATTCCAAATTGGCGACGAGCGAAGTGCTTGAGCGGTCTTGTACATGTTCAGTTTAGCTGTTTTCCCGGCCCAGGGGGACGCGAGCATCCCGCCCCGATCCATAACGTCTAATGTGTATCGTAGCGCGAAATCGATACCGCAGTAAAACTGAATGATCCGGCCAAACAGGGCTAAATCCTCCTCCGTCGGCTTCGGCCACCCCATCACGTCTTGAGACGCGGTGGCGTGAACAATATCCCGCAAGAAGACAGTTCGCTCGGTCTCCTTTGACTGTGGAAGGGCCATAATGTCCTCTGCGCCCAATGCCAGTTAAGCGTTCAAAATTAGACGTCATAAATGACCATATCTTCGGCCGTTTGTTTCCCGGCTAGAAGTCGTTCGGCTCGCTGTTCCTTCGCTCGCGCTCCAATGCCAAGAACATACAGAAGCGAAACTGCACCGCCGAGAGGACCAGCCACATGTTCGAAGGCGGTTTGCGAGTCGGTGTAATGAGCCGCCACCTCGTTCAAGTCAGCCGCTATTGTCGAAACCGCTTTCTTGACGTCCTCTCGAGTGGCAGCCGCCAATGGCGTTGTCGCCTGTTCGAGGACAAGCTTCAAATCGCGATGCGCGATATGTCTATTGCGCCAATCGCGAGCAAACTCAGTGCGGTTGCCGGCTTCGTCGGCCAGCTTAGTCACGCGCTCCTTAAGCGCCGCATCATCGATAAGGTCCGGAAAAGCTTTGATCGTTAGGTTTGTGCGCCCGCCGCCCTTTCCTGGCGACTCTGCCGGATCAGTCAACCGGGCCAAGTGAAGTAAGGTTGTTTCCCACAGCCGGTCTTGAAGCAGTCGAAAGAAGCGCGAGGCCGTCGCGTTCATCGGATCAACTCGCGCGGTCTTCGCACCGAAGAGTTCAACATACTCATGCCAATCGAAATGCAATACCGCTACTTCCTGCCACAGAGCGGAATAGATTTCGCCCAGCTGGTTGCCCATCTTTTCAATGTTTGGGTTCTTTGCCTCTTCGGCAGTTTTAAACGTCATCGCGTCGACTCCCCTCAGACTAACTCATCGAGCATCTTGTACCCCAATTCCTCAACTGTCATGAAGGGTTGGCATTCGCACGTAAAACGCGAAATGCGCTGTGATCTCTCTGACCGAGTGCGTGATTAAAGGCTGAAAATGGCGCGCGTTAAATAATTATCCACGGTCGGCGACGATTGTGCCATGGCATGGCAGAGGGCTTCAAGGAGACGCCGTTCATGCTGGCGCGCCCGGATCGAAGCTCTTGGGGCGACCACCAAGACTCTACGGTCTTCGACCAAACGAAATGATCGTGGCAGGTTGCTGACGATCCGCTACAGTTCAGCCGACATCACTCCCGCTCCCACCATGACCGATGCGCAAGGCAAAATCAAAACATCTCCGCAAGCGTGCCGCGACGCCGCCGAAGCCTCCATGGAAGACCGCACAAGAGCAGAGAACGACGGCCTCAACAGACGACGCCCTGTCCGTGCTGCGAAAGCGGCTTGAGAAGGCGCTCGTCGGATTTTCGAGGCAAACGCCGGAAGGCTGGGAGCGCCGCGATCTCGCCAGTGCCATGAAGCCGTCGAGGGATGACTTCCCGGTTCCCGACCTTGTAAAATTTGCACTCGGACCGTGCACCTGTTTCCGACCTCCGGTCCGGAAGACAAAGTGTGTTGGATTGTTGATGTTTAACGGCGTGGAGGTGTCGTTAGAGCTCCGCAAGTTTGGATTTACAATATGCCATGCGGCAGGAGCTAAAGTCGACCTCAATCGCCTTTGCGGCCAACTGTGCCACGCCGTCGCGGTCACCGAGCAGTGGCTGGCGGCCCTCGCCCAGGAGCAGATTCAGGCAAATAACGTCACCATCGCGAACCGCAACACCGAATTCGACCGCCGCTATCGGTTCTTTCGTGAGCTCGCCGATAGTGCGTACAAGCGGGCCGCGAAAGCCCCACTGAAGAAGCCGAAGGCGAAAACCGCACTGTCGGAGATGGATGAAATCGCCGCGACGTTCGACGATATGATGGCCTCATGGCGGCACAATAGCCGCTTGAGTACGGAAGGCTTCTTTTATTCGGTCGCCATGGTCGATGCGTTTTACAGCCGGCTTGAGTATCAGCTTATCCTGCTCCGGGCCTTTCACGGCACGCCGCTAACCCAAGGCGAGCTGAAGGCGTTCCTGAGCCTTAACTGGGACGAAAAGATACGGACCTTCATCGATGTCGACGCCGACGCCGCGACGCAGAAGCTCTACAGCCAGCTCAAACAGCTAAAAGAGCGCGTTCGCAATCCATTTTCCCATGGCGGCGTCGAAAACGACGGCGGATCCCTGTTTGTACATGTGCCGTGGGCGCGCTGCCCGCGAACTTTACGAAATTCAGGCAAAGTATTCGCTTCAGCTTCTTTCCCGTCGAGAAGGAAGACCATGGCTCGGCTTGTGCGGTTTTCGATGCCGTAGTCGCCATGTTTCGCACGGGCCCGCTTTGGGGCCGCCTATAGTCTTCTTGAGGGTGGCGTTGATCCCTCGTTTGATGAAAGGAGCGTCGCCGAGTACGCCGCTGTCGTGGCCGATACGCCGGAGGAGCGCGAAGCCTATATGCATTATTGGCATGAGGAAAACGATCGGCACGCCAATATGGACAATTGATCCCGACGCGAGGATCATCTTTTCCCAGCTGGTCGTTTCCTTATGCTCTTCCGGTCGCTCGCGATGTGGGCGGTCGCGCTTAGCGCTTGCGTTCTTCTTTCTTCTGCGCCTCGGCGTAGGTCTGTTTTTCGACCTTGAACGCAACGTCGCCGATTTCCTCGGAGAGATCACTGATGAGCTGAACAAAAACGACGTTATCTAGGTTGGGCGCGTCATCAGGAGAGACCCGGTCACCTGATTCAGTGAGATCGCCGTCATATGCAACGGATCGGTGAAGCCTGAGTTGCTTTGGCCAACAAGGTGAATGTCGCGCTTGCTCTCGACCGTCCCCAGCAACGAAAGTGGCGGGCGATAGCCGCTATAGGTGCGCTGCGAGGCCCAGCGGTATCGTGGCCGCCAATGATCCAGCTTTACGGCCTTCTCGAGCTGAGCGCAGTTGGGCTTTGGATTTTTCAGAGCGACCGATGCCCACCCGTACTCATGGTACATCTCCTCGCCAAAACGCTGGGCAAAACCTTCGCATTGGTGTCGCATCGCTGCGAGCTCCTGCTCCGAGAAGGGCGTCATATTGGCTCGTTCGGCATGCTCGTTCAGTTGCCGCGCGGCGCGAAGGGCGGTGAATGGAAAGCTCGCGAGATAGCGGTGGGAGGTCTCGCTGTCATGCTGCTTGAGAAAGACCGCCATCACCGCAATCTCGTGAAGCGAGCGCCAGCGGATTAGTGCCCCGTCGGGGTAGCCGCCGTAAAGCAAGCACTGAATTTCGCGCGCGACGAGCAGCGCTCGCGCATGCAGAGACACCAGCGCATCGAATTGATAGTCCTTCGCGGCGACCGCATCAGGACGTTCGGTCTCGTTGAATTTTGAGCCAACTTCCTGGGATATGTTCCAGAGCAGCTCCAGAAGATCGAGCGGCTTGCGCCATCGCTTAAAATTTCTCTTCTCGAAACCTGCGTCCGATTTTCTGCCGCGCGCAAGAAGCTGAGGCTTTCTTCGCTTCAGATCCTTGCACATATCGCGCGCGACAGCTGGAATAAACTGCGACAGCAAGTTGGCCGAAGCCCTGGACAGTTAGATCAGGATGTTCCGAGGCCCCTTTCGATCATTTCTTCAAATATCTGTTCAAAAGTCTTCATGATTCAGGCCCCCACAGGCCGGCATCCTAACCGATTTGCAGCTGATAGTGGGATTATCGGGACCGACGACAACGGTCCTCAATTTCGGCAATGCCCCGAACAGCCCATGACAGGATCACAGAACGACTCGGCTATAAGTCGTGCTGCTGATGGCGCTCAAGAGAGTGATATTGTCATGTCCGAGATCCCGTCTCTGCCCCTGCCGACCTCCCTTCCGCGCGACGAGGCTATGCGATCGTGGGGACAAGCAGCCTCATCCTATGAGCCGGATATTTGGGAGTTCGAATACCGCGTCCATCGCTATCTCGGTCGCATGCCGGAAGCGGAATTGCGAGCTCGTTACGACGGGATTGCCCGGAATCTCCAAACCATTGTCAGTGATGATCGCAACGTCATCCCAATCAATTCATTCCTGAGTTCTTGGTACTGGTATCGCAAGGAACATCAGACTCGCTTTGAATTCTTCCTCCGAAACTTGCAATTTCATCGACCATTGCCTGTGATCGTGAGGCGCGACTTGAGTGCGGCGTCTGCCCGGCCCCGGAGTCCGAACGCGGGAGATGTGTTGTTTCGCTATGGCGAGCGAAAATGGCTGCAAGGTCTGGTAGATCTCGGGCGCCTACGCATGAAATCGGCCAAAGAATATGCCTTGATGGAGAAGGACCCGGCGCGACAGGACGACGAGCAGATCAAGCACTCCTATTCCCCGGGACAATACGTCACCATCACGATGACGGACGGGCGGGAGGCGCACCCGACCAGTGATCTCAAATACAGCACGTCGGGCACCGATTATTTCCTTTACTGCGTCTCGATGGATTGGGATCCGCATCTGTTCGACGATTTTTCTGGAACCGACTGCTGCGTCGTCATTAAGCATCCTGATGAATTCGCACGGCGCCTTGAACGTGCCGCCGCGAACCTACTCCCGGGCTGGTATTTTCATTATTGTCCCGTTGAATATTTCGATACGCATGAGCGTAGGCGCAACGAGCGCGTCGATAACGCAATGTCGAAGGATTTCCGGTTCGCCCACCAAAGGGAGTACCGCTTCATCTTTGCGGGATTCGGTAAGGCCGCCACCGGGTTCATTGAACTTGAGCTCGGTCCGTTGCACGACATTGCCGAGTTGCATATGCGGCCGTGACGTCTGTATCATATATTCTTTGGAGCGATTGCCGTGAAACTATTCCGGTCGTGACAGGCTGATACGCCGGGGCCGGTTGCCCGCTTCTTCGTGCGGGACACGCTGCTTGAAGCCATCGACGCGCTGACAGCGGACAGGGATATCGTCGAACCACTCGCGTCAGATCGATCGCGTGTCTCATAACCAAGCAGGTGTTTCGCCGCCCGAGAGGTTTGGAGCGTATTCCATTCCCAACGCAGCGAACTCGGCGGTGAGATCCGTTCTTAGGGCACTTCCGACCTCACCGGCGTAGTCTTTCGTGTTCGCGGATGCAAAGACGACAACTGACGCCAGGCCGCCTTGCGCAGCTCTGCCACTGCGGCGAGATAAGTCTTACAACGCAGTCCTTCATCGACTGCTTGCCCTTGCTTGCGGGCGTCCGAGCCTCGTTCAGCCGCTTGAATGCGCGGGACGTAATCTCGTCGGATTGAGGTACCGGGGTGACCGACGCGACGACGCGCTCCGCAATCACCTTCGATCGAGACACGTGATCATCATAATGGCTGACATCGGCCGCGCCATGCCCGCCAAGTGCGACATTAATCGCATCGAGACGTCTCAATCGCTCACGCAATTTCGAGAGCGCCCTCTCGGCCTCTTTCCCGACGGTCTTAACGTGCTCCATGAATTCTACCTGCACCTGTTCGGCAAGCAGACCCACGACCTGCGACGTCGATTGCATCGCGGACAGAATCGAAAGCGCAGCAAGCCGATCCGCTGGATTGGCGTTGTCCCGCGTCGGATCGCGCATGATGTCGAGGATAGTGCAGGTGTCGAGGCACAGCACCGCCGGGCCCCGCGTCACGATGTCGGAGACTGGAAGGCCATCACGCGCGCTGGGAATCGTAGGCTTTCAGCAAATCAAGCCCGAACTCATATTCAATGAGGAGCTTGAAGGCATGGTCCTCGTCCCACCCCTCCGCCTCCATCAACCAGCGGCGTAACCGTTCGCCGTCCGGTTTTTGCGCGCTGCGATGCGCCAGGATCAAAAAGCGGAGCCAGCGCTGTTGGTCGAGCGGATGCGATGAGCCGGTGGATTTGTTCGCCAAATCCGAGAAGGCTTCGAGCGCCTTAGCCGCCTCAGGCGAGACCCACTCTTCAAGGGACTGCCGGGGAGAAGAGTGTTCTACGACGAAGCCGGTCGACAAGGCTGCAGGTTTGGCGACCAGGCGTTCGAATTCTTGCAAGAGGCCATTGTATTGCGCGTAAGTAAGCCGGCCGAGCTCTCTTGGAACGATATTTGTAATCGTATACCCGCCTTCGCGAGACCAGAGCGTGAGCCTGGCCGCAGGCAGGCTCTTGTCGCTCTGCCGTTGAAAGACGAGGATATCGTCGCCGCGCGCCATGCGACTAAGGTCCTTCTCGGCGTCTATCCCACGCTCCCATGGCGTTGCCGCAGCAGCAATAAGCGCCTCCCGCAGCTCTGCACGCCTGGTTTCGGGACCAAGGATCGAGAGATCCTGAAAGACTTCGATCGCGTGTTTGTTGCTCATGTGTTTGGTCTCCGATCGAACTAGCTGATCAGGCTCGTTATGGCCTGCGGCGCGCCAATGAAGGCGTAAGGATTGAGGAACTGGCGGCGCCAAAACAAGTTTCGATCCACTTGTCCAAGCGCGGCTTCGTCACAAACCGCCGACCAGCGATCCTTGATGGTCTTGATTTGATGCACGACAATCGCAACGGCCTCCGCCTCGTTGAGAAGAAACGACGGCGCGCCTTTCAGGCAGAGCGCAATCTGACTGTGTCGATCCTGGCCCAATATAAGCATCGCTTGCGTCGCCTCGCCGCCCGTGCGGCTTTGCGGGCAAATATCATAGGCAGGTGTGAGCGTCAGATTCGTGCCGTCCCAGAAGGCTGCGTGATTTCGGGCATGGTCATCCGTGTTGCCGCAGAGCACGTTGAAGACAATGCGCGAAAACAACTCCCGTAGCGTCTCCTTGGGTTCGCTAAAACGGTGGCGGATGGTCGTGGCGAGCTGTTCGTAGCTGGCGTAACGGGCCATCATTTCGTCCAGCTCAAGCAATGTTAGGGCGGATACCATGGCCTTGCGGTACCATCCGCCGGTAGCCTTCGCACGATCGAAGCGCTCGATAAGGAGGATGTCCTTGCCCGCCACGCGTTGAAGGCTCACAGGCGCGACGCGAAGCCCGGCCGCCGCGGCTAAGCGCATTGCGATGAATTCCGCCTTCACAACGCTATAGAGGTCGGTTTGCGAAGAAAACTTCGCGATGAATTTCTTATCATCGGAGGCAATCGTCGCTTTTGGACGCGCCCCGCCGATGGAGCTACCGTGGAAAAGTGCCCGGTCGAGCTCGGGCGTCAGCGGCGTTCCTTCTTCGACGAGCGCCGCCGCATTTAAAAGCTCATCGAGAGAGGCGCCCTCGCCTTCACGCGCGACATAGGCGGAGGGCGAGGCTTGAAAATCGAGCGCGCCGATGCGATCCGACCCTGACTCGAGGAGAAAGGTCAGCTCGTCAAGTCTGCCCGCGTCAATGTCTTTCCCGCGGGCGCCGAACTTCCGATTGAGGATCACGCGCCGGCCCCAGGCATCGGGAGCAGCGTCGCGAATACAGCTGGGCATGTTCAGATCTGCAAGAAGCGGAAGGATACCGCTCCGCAGCGGCAATTCGGGCTGGTAAAGCGCAATGGCGTCCTTGCGCGCGAGATAGCTCCGTCCATAGTTGAACACGAGCTGTTCGCCACGCGCCGACAGAATGCCCGCAACAACCGGTTTCGTCTGGCCCGGTAGCCAAGTCCAGACATAGGCCTCGGTGAATTTGGGATCAGAAGTCATCCTTGACCTTTTCACCCCGCCGGGCACGAATGGATTTAGGCAGAAGCGTCATGACTTCGCGGTTGCTTTCGATCGCATGAGACATTGTCGCCTGCTCGACGTCGAACAGCCTGACGCCGACAATCGCAGCGACCTCAAAGACAGCGCCAATGGTGGATCGCGGGTCGCCTGCCTCTATGCGCCGCAGCAGCCCGCGCGAGATCCCGGCCCGCTCCGCGACATTGAGCGTGCTCATCTTCCGTTCGATGCGGGCCTTGCGCAGGAGCTGCCCAAGCAGCACCGCAGCATCGGCTGCATAGGCAGAAATGGGATGATAGACCTTGGCCATGGTTCATAACTAGATCGTCACGTCCTTCGTGGATCATATATAGACCAAGGCCACAGAAGCTTCAACTGGTTGATGCATAAAAAGATCAAATCAGCCCTTATGGTCCATTAATGGACCATACTTCAGAGAAATGTGGGAATTATCAAGGAGCTGGCGAGGACGCCATCAATCCCAGATCTCACTCGTCAAAGCTTCCCCACAGGAGATTTTGCCTCTGAAAGCGCGCCAGATTGCGGAATCGAGCTTGGGAACATAGCATGAACACAAGCGATTGAAAAACGTTCATGACAGACATAATCGGCGACTTTGAAACTGAGCCTGAGTTCGATCGGGGACCGAGCCGTATGTGGCTTGTCGAACTCGCCTTCTGGCGCCCTTCAACGTTGGGCGACGATGAAATGGAATCCCGCTTTCGGGACCGAGATGGAAGATGGAGCAGTCAAACCAAGGCTGCCGTTCTCAGACACGGTGCGAAGGGTCTCGACCTCAATCAGAATTGGGCTCTTGTCGAACAGAATTGGCTCTATCCCGTGTGCCGGCGCAGCAAAGTCGATATCTTCCGCCTTTCCAGTCGCGGTATCCTGCTCGCCAATTTGGAAGAGCATCACGATCACCTGCGGGATTATGTGGGGCGTCGAGGGCGCATGTTGTTCGGGGACCGCTGGACCGTGGATCTTCCCCCAGGATGTGGAGAAATAGCCGATACCGTCGAACACTTGGTATTCAGCTTCCCTCGCGAGCTCGTCTGCTCGGAATGTAATGCCGCCGACGGCAAGGCAAAGCTCATGATGAAGGGCGCCATTCCGGCGTATTTCAGTTTTTCGCCCGCTGAAATTCGCACGTTTATCGAGCCGGTTGCGAACGCGGACCACCGGATCCTCGAGGACCGCGTTGAAAAGGCCTGGCAAGCCTGCGCGCCCTCGCTAAATGCACGTATCGCTTTGATCGATCAAACGTTGAACATGATTCATTCCGGCGCGCTCTACCGGGAAAGAGGCACATCGTCCTTCCGGATGTCTCAACGTCAATTCGAGCCGCAATTCCAGCTTTACAAGGCTTTTCTTCGGGAAGCCGATCGTGACGAACGCGGTCGTGAGCTGACGCGAACGATGTCCGAATTCCTTGCCCGCTCGGTTCAAAAAGACTCGCTCGCCCTGACCCCGCGACCGCGGCGCGAGGCTCGTGCAGGCGCGGCCCCGACGGACAACGAGTATGCAGCCTATTGCGATGTCGTCTCGCCCCGGCGCTGGCGTGAGGCTAGTGAAGATTGGGCATGCCCCGTTTGCGGTCGAGGAAAACGGGCGCTCATTCGAAAATCGGGTAGTGGAAAATGGGCTGGCGGGATTCGGGAGCTGGTCGACCCCATTGAGGAAACGGATGCGATTGCGGTAAAACATCGGCGGCGAACTCTGCCCGGGTTCTCGCATGCCTTCATAATGAAAGGATCCCAATCGGTGCAGATCTGCTCGGATTGCGCCGACATCATCCCGCAGATCAAGTCGCGGCGTCGGGATTTGACCGACATTTACTTAAAGCTGGATGATCTGCGATCGTGCATTCAATCCGCAACGGCGCATCAACCGCATGAAGTGGATTGGGAAGAGGTCGCGCGCCGTGCACAGTCGAACCAAGCCATCGGATCAGCCTGGGATGCTTATTGGAAGCATCGATACCTCACGTCCCGCCTTCGCCATATCTTCCGGGTCTTCGCGAAGGAAGGCGGCGAGGCGCGCGGACTCGAAGAGGCAGCCGAAGAGCTGATGTTCGTTGCAGAGATTGACGAGCAATCCGAGGCCCTCCATCTGATCCGATGGTTTCTTCAGGAGGATGAGCATTTCGGTGGTGAGGAAGCGCGCCGCAAAGCCGAATATCATGCGCGGAAAGCAAACTGAACTTAGCGGGAACGCTGGTAAGAGTTGTCCATGCCATCAAGGAGGATTGCGTGAGCCTGAATGATCCCTCTCAGATTTTTTATGTTGCGAATGTGCGTGTGCCAGGCGGCGGAAACAACATCTCGCTGGACGAGGCCGATCTAGAGCGGTACCGCACCGATCCCGACGGCTTTGCTGCCGAGCAGTTTGGTCTGTCGAAGATCGAATATATTGAATGGGTGGAGGTAGACGGTACGCCTCTTTGCTCACATCGGACGAAAGCAGGCGATCTTTGCCGCAATGCAACGAGCCGCTCGCAACAATCCGCCCGCGCCTGGAAGGAAGCGCATCGAAAATTCCAATGCTCCTCTCACCGAGCCTGAGTCTACATGATGCGCTCGCATGCTTAGGCTGATAAGGGACTCACATCGTTGACCGCGAGTAGCCGATTATTCGGCAACTCGCGCGACGCGCGCGGTCATCCTGGACCTTGGTTCGATCCTGCGTGCGCGCTGCCTATTCCGCCAAATTATCCGGTGCGAAACTACAGGTGCATTGCAGCCGGAACCGGCTTCCCAGCGTGTTTTCCAGTTCAGCTGGACGATCGCCTGACTACTGCTGACAGCCAATCGCCACACCCGCAAGCGGAAGAGAGCGCAAAATGGCCGGCAATACGTGTCAGTCGTCTTTGTTTTCGATCAAGGGCATCTCCAAAGCAGGTATTTCCTGCAGTGCGTGCCCTGCTATGCCTTGAAGGTCGCCATACATTCCGACCGTCGAGTCGATGACAGCTTGAATCTGCGCTTCACGCTTAGCCCAAAGACGCATGGTCGTCTTCCGTTCGCGATTTAGGTCCTCTTGCATTTCAGAGAACCGTTCAACGATGGCTTCGACGCGATGGCGGAACCGGGGGCCAGTCAGATACTGGTACACGAGCTCCGTTTTGGTTTGCTGCCCATCCTGAGACAATCGGGCGGCAGCGAGCTCGATCAAGGATTGACGTAGTACAGCGGCCACAGGGAGCACGAACCGAGGGTGCGCAACCCAAATGCCCTCCATCAATTCGAAGCTCTCAACTCCCTTCGGCAAGACCTCAGATATGAGTAGCGCCAGCTCCGCCTTCGCGGATCGCCGATCTCCGCGCAGCTTTGGCAGCCAGGAATCACTCCAATTCTTGGTTCGTTTTGTCTCCCATAAAATTGCGCCGCAGGCCTGCCCCATCGGGCCGACCACGCGTTGTAACAAGTCACCCCCGAACTCGCCTTTAGCGACGGGCTCGAGCACATCAAGCGGAAATCGCCCTCCCAAGAGAGCCTCCAGCTGCAATTCAAGGACCTCACCCTGCAACTGTTGAGACCCCTGCTCGGCTCTGCGCCTTAACTCCTCAATCTGCCGCTGCATCGACAGGATCTGTTCTTCCTTCTCAGACACCTTCAGCCGAAGACCGTCTTCGGCGTCTTTTTTGGCTTGCTCGCGAATCGCGCCAAGTGCTTCCCGAACTCGCTTCTCGACAGAAAGCTCGAGTTCGCGCTTGGCATCGTCAAGCTCGCGCTGCTTGCGCAACAACTCGACCTGAGCGGCCTGCGCCTGGGCTAACCTTGTATCTCGTTGGGCGAGCACATCTTTGAGCTCTGCTATTTCCTTTGCCTGAGCTTCCATATCCATTGTTAAAGCCAGTTTGGCCTTGCGCGCTTCGTCCTGCACAATCGCTTGACGCTGGATCTGCAGCTTTTCTGCGACCAAGCTGTCGACGCTTTCCTGCGCTTGCTTGACCGCTGCCTGTTCGGCGCGAAGTTCCGCCTCGCGCTTAGACAGCGCGGCGTCCTTGTCGGCAATTTTCTGCTCATACTCACGTCTCGTTGCTGCGATCAGAGGCGCGGCGAGCGATTCGGTGAGCTTGATTTCAGTACGACAGCTGGGACAGGTTATCGTGGCATCGAGAGTCATGCGCGCTCGGACGGATAGTTGTCCCTAATGTTGGCATTAAAGTAGACGCCATGAGAATTAGCCGCCATCAGCCGCTCGTATTCAAATGCTGGGACATTGTAGTAGCGATACACGCCGCCCTTGAACTCGACCTCAAGGGTCGAACTATCTTCATCATAGCCCACCGAAATCAGATTGGTCGAATTTACCGGTTGACGCTCCATTATCTACTTTCCTTTTTTTCCATTCTTCCATTTTGGATTCTGCGCGCGCCAGGGGCCGCTCAGATTCACGTAGTCTTCCTTTACTCTCGGCTTGGCCCAGGCCTGCGCAACTCGCGGATCTTCACTGCTTGGCCTCGCATCTTCAGGCGGCAATGTTATGCGGCAACGAATTGGCAGCTTCGCCGCCTCTCCGGCAATGATGCCTTCACCGGTGCGCAGAACTGGCAGGCTATCCATAAGGCCGCTGAGGCTATCAGGCAGGGCGGATTGAACTTTGTTGCGATCGCCTGTGTTGGAGAGCCGTAGCGCAATAAAGGTCCCACATTGGGAAAGGATGGTGTCGTCGATTTCTGACGGCCGTTGACTGACAATCATGGCGCCGACACCAAACTTGCGTCCCTCCTTGACGATACGCTGAACCATCGCCTTCGCGGGACCATCAGCATCCTTGCCCAGATATCGGTGCGCCTCCTCCATAACGACGAGTAAAGGTCGCTGACGGCCGCCTTCAGGGGTTTCTCGTCCCCAAAACAGCGCTTCATACAGAATATTGAGAATGCCGCCGACAAGGTGATGGAGGACACCGCTTGGTATGCCCGAGAGGTCAAGAATGCTGATAGGCTTCTCCGTGCCAAGCCAGCTTTCCAGTAACTCCGGCAGATCCTTCTTTGCCTCCCCGCTAAGAGCTGGCTCCCAGTCTCCGGGATGAAGCATGAAGTCGTACTGACGGTCGAGCAATCTCGATTTCATTTGATCGAGCTGCCGCCGAATTGAGAGGACACCTGTTTTGTTTGCGAAGGGCGTCGTATTACCTGGACCCGGCAAGGGATAGATCGGAGCGGTCAGCTTCTCTGCGTCACCCGCCTTCTGCAATGCAGAATTGACTTGCGTGTTCTCCTTCCACGTCTTTATTTCCGGATCTATCAAATCAAACCATAGCTGCTTCAAACTAAACGGAACCGGGGAGTCGAACGTAAGCGAGTTGACGTCGATGCCGTCAAACTTTCTATCCTTGGCCAGTTGCAGTTTCTTTGCAAAAACCTTGTCTGTAATGGCGGTAAAGGCCGGGTCACTGAGCTTTCCCATCATAAAAGCCAGCAATTCAGTCGTGTCCGTGGCCCAGTACGGAATGAGTAACGGTTTTTCGTCGCCGGACGGGGAGACACGAAAGACGTGCGCGATGTTTTTCAGCGCAGTCGCATACTCCCCATGAATATCGAGGAGCAGAATGCGCGTGCTTGGAAACCCGCTCTTGCCGCTCGGCGAATTGATGGCGCGGAGAAGACTCGCGATTGTTGTCGATTTTCCGGAGCCGGTCGACCCAAGCACGGCGCTGTGTCGGGTCACCAGACGGTCTAAGTCGATGCGAACTGGGATGCTCTCAGCTCCTGCGAGCCTACCGATGATGACTTGGCCCATTTCGGCCGTACCATAGATCTTCGCGAGATCGTCCTCGGTGACAAGATGCACCTCATCGTTGATCGCCGGGTACTGGCTGATACCGCGTTCGAAAGTTGTATCGACAATCTCTCCCACAAGCTGGATCGTCGTCCATCGTTCTCCGCGCGAGTTCAAGTTCTTCGCGGCTTCGGGTGTCGCCGTCGCACCGACCTCTGCGATGATGCCGTAGAGATCATGGTAGCCTTGCGGGATCCGAACGAAACTACCGACCTGGCCAACGCGATAGCTGCGTCCACCAATGATGGCTATGCCGGATGCCACGCCCTCGAACTGACGGACGCTGATGGTCGCGCCCGAAACCGCGCCAACATGCCCAAGTAGGGTCGGTGCAATCATGCGGTCGCTCCGCTCGCTATTGCCGGAGCAGCAGCGCCGCCAGGTACGATTGCAGCGGGCGTGGCAGTGAGAGCTTGCATCGAACGTGATGCTGCGAAGAACCGGCCGAAGGCCTCAATCGCGCCCAACGTAAAGCGAGCCGGCCCACCCGAGGCCGGAGCCGACCAATAGGTTGCTCTAATCGGTCCCCAGTCTTTGCTGGGAAGTTCGGTCGAGACCTGCCAAGGCCCCTCGATGCCGTTTACCACCGCCTTGTCGGGAGCATAGACGCTCAGATTGGGACGGCGCCTTGCTAGGTCGCAAGCGGCAACCTCATCGGCAAGGGACTTATATTGAAAGGCGAAGACGCTTGCCGAAGGATTGGCCGCCAGACCTTCATCTATACGAGCTGATACATGCGCATCCGCGTAGGAAAACCCAATTGAAATGAGGAGCGTGTCGGGGGTCGCCAAGAAAGCGCGCAAACGATCAAACAACGCTGCATAGGGCGCTTTTTGAGTCTGATCGTACTTGAGATGCTCTGGAAAGACCAAATGGGTCGCCGCGTTACTGCCGGTTCGGATCACTTCGTCCTTGCCGCTCGCCTTCCAGCCGAGAGAACCATGCAGCTTCCAAAGTCTTGTCCACCGCGGCGGAAGGTCATTCCCGGCGACAGATACGGGATCGAAAAACGGCTCTCGTCCACCCGTAAACCCGTCGAAATAAGGGGCACGAACCGCCTCAAAGGCCTCCTCGAAAAGCAGATCGTAGTTCGTGGTGAATATCTCAACGGGATGATCGCGAGAGATCCCCGTGATCCAGTTGACGAGATCACTGTAGGCGCTTCCGTTCGTCGGAAGCCGCACATTCACGATCTTTCCGATCTCGGCGCAGATGTCCTCACCAAAGGCTTTGAAGCCGCCACCATCGAGGCCATGTATCTTTGACTTTCCGATGACTTTGCTAAGAGAGCGGATTCGTGACAGAATCGTTTCAATGTCATGCTTGTCCAACTCAGCCTTGAGTGAGCTAATTTGGCTGCCATATTTGGGCGTCAGCGTATCAAGAACGAGCTTCGTGAGCCCTTCGACGGCAGGAATGAGAGGATAGCTGCCGTCGTCCTTAGCGGTGCCCGCCCCTGCGCCCGCGCCGACTAAAAGGCCGATGCGTTTTCTTCCCTGCGCAACGATAGTCCGCAACGCGGCCATGTACTGGTCAGGATTATGTATGCTGATGCTCAAAGCGGCTCCCGTCGTACAATTTCTACGAGTATTCTATTTCAGAGCCACTGATATCACGCAATCGATTTTAAGCTGATGACGGGTGGATAATCTCTCGCGAAAAAGTGCGATAATTCGCCCACGACTGCCTACGGGCCTTGTTGCGGCAAGTAGCACACATAGGCCTCGTCGAGGATTTCCGGTGCACACCGGCTGCCTTGCCTACTTCACCAATCGCAGCACGACTGAGAACTTAAGCCTCAGACGAATAAAGGGCCGCCGGTCTGAGACCGGCAGCCAAGTCAAGGGAGGAAACGCCCATGTGGGCAGCGGTAGCGAGACTACCGCAAGGTACCACCGACAGGTCGGCGGATCTCGAAAGATCAAAGCGGGACGAGCGATCTTCGCAGCACATGTAGTTCAACCGGCGCTGCATGAGAAGAAGAAGTTATGTACGAAAGGTACAAAACTGCGCAAGTCGGTGGCCGACTTTGCTTTTGGTAGCTGATGATTTTCTGCTGTCAAAGTGCCCTACCACTGTGCGGGAAGCTAAGCATTCTCCGGTGCCACGACGAAACTCGTAACCCTGCGGTGAACAAGGAGACTATCGAGTTGTAGCTGATTGGTACCGCGAGGATTTTGGCCGCTTCTTCGAATCCCCGGAGGTGAGTCACTTCCTAGATTGCGATACAGACCCTGAGAAGTATCGCGGAATGCAAAGACTCCTGATCCTTCTTGCGGCACGCTATAAGATTGGAGCAGCAGCATCTTGCTTGCACCGCTTTGAGCGGTCATGACCTTGCCCCCATATGTGGAACGGCCCGCGTGGCAAGAGCTTTTTCAGTCGATTTCACACATTGGAACGGTGCGGTCATATGTCCGGCCTTTGCGCGCGGCACATGGCCGCTGGCCTCGATGAGATCCGCGGAACGAGGGGCTAAATCAAGTTTACGCGTTTGAGCGCATTGGGGGCAGTAGCTTCACTCGTTTCGGGATGTCGTCCCATGGGTTCATCGGCTGTTGTTGCACCTTGCCCTCTGCCGGCCTGCGCCGGTCAGATCGCTTTGGCGGTCACTGCGTCCATCAGACGGCGGCCGCGGCAGTCAGCGGGTCGGGACGTCGGTACGTCCCGCCCTTGTTCAGAAGCGCCCAGATGATCCGCGCCGTCTTGTTGGCCTGCGCGACCGCGGCAACCTTGAAGGGCCGTCTGGCGAGAAGCGCCTTCAGCCACGGCCGCCCCCGAGCGTCGTTTCGGACAACCCGCAAGACGGCCGTCGCCCCGACAACGAGCAGAGAGCGGAGTTCCGGATTTCCCATCTTCGATATTCCTCCCAGTCGCTCTTTGCCTCCGCTTGAATGAGGCCGCGGCGTCAATCCGAGCCAGGCGGCAAAGTGGCGAGCCGACTTGAACCCGCCGGGATCCGGCACGAGCGCCTTGATCGTCGCCGCCGTGATGGCGCCGACGCCAGGTATCGTGGTCAACCGACGCATGTCCTCGTCGTGCTTGGTCTCCACAACAATCGCGCGCTCGAGCCTCTCGATTTGGTCGGCTGAAGCTTCAATCTCGTCGGCAATAGCCCTCAGCGCGAAGCGCGCTGCTGCGGGCAGGCGAGCATCTGTCTCATCCCGTACGATTGCGATCAGCGCCTCAACCTTTGCCAGGCCAGCGGTGGCGATGATGCCCAATTCAGCCAGATGCGCGCGCAACGCGTTGACCGCCTGCGTTCGCTGCCGCACTAGAAGGGCGCGGGTCTTCAGCACCATCGCGGCAGCCTGTTGCTCGGCCGTCTTGATCGGGACGAAGCGCATGGTCTTGCGGGTCACCGCTTCGCTGATGGCCTCTGCGTCCGCCGCATCCGTTTTGCCTCGCTTTACGAAGGGTTTGACATAAGCCGGCGGAATAAGCCGCACCTCATGACCGAGAGCTGCGATCTCGCGCGCCCAATAGTGGGCGCTACCGCAGGCTTCCATCCCCACCAGGCATGGTGGCAGTTTCTCGAAGAAGCGCAGAACCTCGCTGCGCCGCAATTTCCTGTTGAACACGGGCGAGCCCTCCGCATCCGCGCCGTGAACCTGGAAAACGTGCTTGGCCAAATCTAACCCGATGGTGCTAACCTGTTTCACGGAACGGTCCCTCCTTTGTGGCGTTCGAACAACGACCACGTTCTAGCACTTTGATGCTGTTGGAGCGGGCCGTTCCACCACATCAAGTTTTGTCCAGTCCTGAGTTCGCCCTGGTGGTGGATTTACCCGAATGGGCCGGGGTAGCGACGGAGCTAGTGCGGAGCCATCGGCATAGCGCAGCGCCAGATCCCCTCGCGGGTAGCAGGTGAAGGCGAACACCGATGGTGTTTTCCATCCGAATTGCGAGTGGGGTCGTGTATTGTTGTAGTCGGCCCGCCAATGTCCGAGCTCGACCCTGGTCCGGGCCAACAAAGTGAACAGCGTCCCGTTCAACAATTCGTCTTGGAGACGGCCGTTGAAGCTTTCGATGAAGGCATTTTGCGTCGGCTTGCCGGGTGCGATGTATTGCCAGGCGACGCAGCTCTAGTCGGCACATGTCAGGATGGCGTTGCTGGTCAGTTCGGCGCCGTTGTCGCTGACCAACATTTTGGGCTTGCCGCGATCGATGATCAACCGGCCCAGTTCCCGCGCCACCCGGGAGCCGGACAGCGAGGTGTCGGCCACCAACGCCAGATACTCACGCGTGCACCCCTCGATCACGATCAGGATGCGGAAGCGGCGGCCATCGGTGAGCTGATCCGAGACGAAGTGTCGAGCGACCAGCGGTCATTCGGCGTCATCGGCACCGGCGCCGTGGTCCCGAGCGCCCGCATGCGGCCACCCCGACGAACCATGAGCGTCTCTTTCCGATAGGGCCGGAACAGCTACTTGTGGTTCAACACATCCGGCTCCCGCTTGAGCAGAACATGCAGGCGCCGATATGCGACCTGCATCGGAGAGATCGATGAAGGCTTGGCTGCTATCGCCGTTCCTGTTTTCCTTCGATCGTCTCAGCGGTTTGCCTCACTGTGCGTGCTCGTCGAAAAGCCGGCAAACGCTGCGATCGGCGGGGGGCGGAAGCGAAGATCCGGGCTGGCTTAGCAGATCGGGGAAATGAACATTGAGATTCGTTTGGGAGCCCACGTGATCGAGTGTCCTAGGACACTGACCTTCAATGCCAGATGGCTCGATCTTATCGGAGCTCAGCACGCGGATTAGACTGCATCGCGAGTGGCCGTTAGCCGTTCGGCGAATGAAGCCGGTGTAGAAGCAAGATAAAGGCGGCCCGTTGGCCGCCTCTACGTATCGAAGATGCCCATGCCGAGCCCCGGCATGCGATCGTCTGAGTGTGCTTCGGAGCGTCTAATGCTCAGCGATCTCGCCGCGAGCAGTTTGCGACTTCACGGCCGAAGGCTCTCCAAGCAAATACATGCATAGTTGAGGAAGCGTCACTCTATATTCATTGGCGAATATAAGTAACCGAGCCCTCAATTCGCGCGGCATTCTGATTACCCAATCATGCTTCTCCGAAGCTGCAGGAGGTTTAGCAGCCACGATCATCTTGCGAACTTCGATCGAGGGCATATCGAACGCCTGTTGGTCCAGGCGCGGAAATTCTCGCTCGATCAGCTCGACGCAGAAGGAGTTTAGACTAAGCGCGCAATCCTTGGCTCGGCTCGCGACATCCCGGTGCAAGGCGGAAGACGTACTTAGGCCCACCTGCACCACGGAAGGAGGCGGCTCCTCCTTGGCGAGGGCCTTCGGAGCACGACGTTGCTCTCCTATCGAAGCAATGAACGACTTGGCCTTGTGAGCCGAAAGCGCTTTGACAAGCTCATGCGCGTGGAATTGGAAGTCGGCGTAGGCTCCGTCCGGAAACTCACCAATCCCTCTAGGAACCCAACCAGGTGCAATCGAATAGTAGAAAATGTGCGTACCAGATTTTTGATCAAACGAGTAATTCACTTGCTTTAAAAGCAACTCCAGTAGAGCTTCGTGAACCTTTGTTGGGAGGGGTTGCAACCGGGTTTCGTGAACCTTCGTCTCTTTTTGCAACCGTGCTTTCATCTGACAAATTCCGACATGAGGGTGCCCCACTTTCGTAACTAGACCTATCAACTTCTAGCAGAGAATCACGGGCCAATCAACAATTACCAGAACCCAACTCGGCGCTTACATTTTCGTTCCCGACAACGCCAAGCCATTCTGGTCCGAAACAACCCGTTGATAATAAACGGCAATTCTGATTTTTAGCTAAACCGACGCCGATGCCTTGACCGCCTGGTCTTAATCACCTATCAACAGCTATCACTCCCTATCATGAGGGATTACGATGCTTGCGCTTCACGGTGGTACAGTGGTTCTAGACCAACCGGACCCGCATTTTGTGTGGCCAGTCGTAACCGAGCAAACACGCCGAGCGATCAACCGCCAGCTGGATCAAACCGTATCGATCTATGATCGAAGCGGCATCTTCAAGGAATTCGAGGATGACTTTGCGCATTACCAAGGCGCCCAGTACGCGTTGGTGACAAACTCCGGGACATCTGCCCTCTTCGGGATTTACGAGGGACTTAGCCTTGGGCCAGACGATGAAGTCATTTGCGCCGACTACTCGTTTTTCGCAACATCTGGCCCCCTGATCTATTTGGGGGTGCGGCCGGTCTTTTGTGATGTGGACGGCAATGGAAATCTTGATCCTGACGAACTGGCGCTTCTGGTCTCGCCTCGAACCAAGGCCGTCATCGTAACGCACATGTGGGGCGTTCCGTGCCAGATGGACAGGATCGTTGAGATCTGTGCTCGCAACGGAATTGCACTGATTGAGGATTGCTCACATGCGCATGGGGCGAGGTTTAAGGGACGCCTCGTTGGCACGTTTGGCATCGCGTCGGCCTGGAGTTTGCAGGCGCAGAAGCTTGTTACGGGAGGTGAAGGCGGCATCCTGACGACAAATGATCGCGAGATCTACGTGCGGGCGCAGTTGCAGGGCCAGTACAATAAAAGGTGCCGCGAAGAGATCGATAAGGACCATCCGCTCTATGGTTATGCGTTGACGGGCTTCGGTCTGAAGCTGCGCGCCCATCCGCTGGCGATCGCGATGGCTGCAGAGCAATTCGGCAACTTGGAGCGATGGATCGTTCAGAAATCCATTTACGCTGCGCGTTTCGACAATGCGCTTCGCGAGTACGAGTTCATTTCGATCCCGAAGACAGTGAACACCTCACCTAGCTGGTACGCTTATACGTTCCGTTTTGATCCGGCAGCTGCGGGCATCGAGCGCGAGTTGTTTGTTAAGGCGCTCTATGCAGAGGGTCTTCGGGAGATAGACATTCCGAACTCCATGAGGCCCGTGTCGGATCTGCCGCTTTTCTCCGCTCCGGAACAGGCAATGCCACGACTCCGTCACCTAGCCCCGGCGGAAGGAAGAACGAACCGAACCAATCCGAATTCACGCAATTATTGGGGGAGTGCGATCAAACTCCCGGTATGGGCCTTTCCAGAAGATGAAGGTTTGGTTCTGAAATACATTGAAGGGCTTAAGAAGGTATGTGACGCGATACGCGCAGGTGAGTTCAAGAATTCAGCTAGCCGGGCCTGAATCTGCGTCACCACTGACTGCGGTCGTCCCGGGCACGATCGAGTTGAGCTCCTCTCAGGGCGAGAGGAGGAATGGTCGGCCTGGATCGATTGTATGACCTGGAGTGTCCTCTTTGTTGGCGTAGGTGCGCATCAGCCACCTGCTTTGGCCGCCAATCTCACCTCCGACAAGCCCACGGCCGTGCAAGGCCGTCCGATTGTTGACCAAAAGCACACTACCAGGGGAAACAACTATGCTTTCGAACGAATTGGCAGCAGCTTGCCGCAGGGATTCCAGAGCCTTGACCGCGGCGGGATTGTCCGGATCTGCGACGATCTTGCTATGGCTGAAGCGGATCGACCAGCCTCTCATAGGATCGAAGCTGGTGATCGACGCATCCACGAGCGTGTGATTGATTTTGAATGTGTTCTGGGTGCCAATTGAAAAATGCGGTTTCTGCAGCTCGCCGATGTCGGCCGCGTCCATTTTGTCGGTAATGGCATGCATGGGGGCAAGAAAGGTAGGAACACTGTCGGGATTTCGATATCCGACAAGGACAACGACGTCGGGTGACGGCGAAATGACATCGCCGGCTTTGAATTCACTCGGGAAAGGGAAACTGCAAGCATCCGTATGGCCGCGCATCTTGGCGCGTGACTTCTCTGCAAGCTTTCCTTGGCCCGGCAAGCCGGTCAGATTGACGAACAAGTGACCGTCGTTCTCGCAGCGATAAGCCACCGGCTTATGCTTGATCGCATCGATTGCCGCCAAGGCGGCATAGGCGCCCGGCCACCAGGAATCGTCGCCCGTCGGGGCTATTGTTTGCGGGGTGTCGGGAAGTCCGCCGGCATCAAAGAAGTTCTCTATGAGAAGCCACGGATAGGCGCCTTGACTGAATTTCAGACACGCATCGCGGAAAGCCTCGTCAGCAACTCGTCCGAGCCGCGCTGAAGCGGCCGTCGTCGCCATATCTGGATCGGCAGCCGGGTCCGGCCTGAGAGCTCCATTGTTGCGGTCACGTGATTCAGATGATCGTCGGAGAACTACCTTCAAGAAAAGATTTCCCTTAGTTCAAAACGGCATAATATTGACACAACTATATCGAGTTGAAAAGCTGCAGCACACCTGAACGTCCGTTTCGGACGCTGGTTTCTGCCAACTTCTCCGAAGCGATATTTCGGTTTCGCAACGGCGCGACCTCGAAAGAAGGGCAAGCGCAACCAGCTTTTCTGGGCCGGGCTCGGCTAATTTAGCCTATGGAGGAGCGACCCTTTTTCAGACGATTAAGGGCCTCCAGAACAGAATCATAGATAAGTTGATCGCCTGGCTCGCGATTTTCCTTGAGCCGCTCGATGTTTGTCCGATCGACCCAAAGCCCCTCGGAGACCTTGGCAGTCTCAAGAGACGGTCTTTCAAGGTCGCCATCAACGGTCACGATGAACTGCCGCTCCTCATACTCCGTTCCGTTGCTGGACCAAGGCTTGACGGTGAGCTCTTCTATGATCGTTCTGAGTTTCCAACCAGTCTCTTCTTCGATTTCTCGGTTCAGCGCAGCGAACACGTGTTCGCCTTCATCAACATGACCGCCGACGAGGTCCCAGCAACCGGGAAAGAGTCGACGGCTCATCGTGCGCTTCTGCACGAAGATCCGTCCGAACGAGTCCGGGATTAGCGCGCTTGCGACTATTTGCTTTTTGGAGGCCATGTTTCTAATCTAACGTGTAGTAGAAAAAATGCCAGCATGACGAGTCTCAACGATATTCTAGGCCGATTTCGACCAGGCCCGCCGAGCGGGACAATTAAGCTCGGCGTACTGGGGGGACCGGGCACGGGAAAGTCGACTCTCACGGCGCGTCTGTCCGAGGCTCTTGGAGTGCCGCTCATTGCTGAAATTGCTCGGGACTTCCATTCACGTGGTCGAGCTCTTGGACCTGACAGCGACATAGAAACGCAATTGTTGATGATGCTGGCGCAGATCGCGGTGGAGTCCAAACTCGTCCACTTCGTGGCCGACCGCACAGTCTATGATCCGATCATCCATGTAGATGCTGTCGCAGCTTACAATGGCGCGCCCCGACCAGACTTGGCTCTCAATTGCATGGCCAACTATCTCGCGAACGGGCACGGCACCAAATATTCGGAGGTGTTCGTGTTGAGCCATGCCGACGTACACAAGCAGGATGGCATACGTGAAACGGATCCGCGATACGTCTCCCTCATCCATGAAAAGACTCTCTATTGGCTGAAGGCCTTGAACGTCCGGCATGTCGTCGTGGAAGGCGACATGGAATCTCAGTGGACGCAGGCCCGCAAATTGCTCGGCTACGATGGCAAATGATTACGATGTCGTTGTAGTTGGAGGACGTTGCGCGGGCGCGCCGCTCGCAATGCTCCTTGCTAGGGCGGGGCTGAAGGCCTGTGTATTCGAACGCCATGCATCTCAGTTTGAGATGAGGTCAACCCATACGATTCAGCTGGCCGGCGTTCGGCTATTGAATCGATGGGGCGTATTGCCGAAGGTCAAACGGCTCGGCGCTCCGCTTTTGACGAAAATCCACATGATCATTCATGGGGTATCGATTTCCGGGCTTCCCTGGACGGCGACGGCCCAACTTTCCAGTACATGCGTGAAACGAGGTCCGCTCGACACTTTACTGGGCGAGCTGGCGATGGAAGCGAATGCCGAGGTGCGCTATGAGCATGACGTGCGCGCTATGGAGTTCGAGAGCGGCCGATGGACTGTTTCGGCATCCACGCCCGCAGGTACTCGGACGGTCGCTGCCCGTTTCCTTGTAGCCGCCGACGGCATGATGTCGAGCGTGGCATCGCGACTCCAGGTCCAATACTCAATGTTTCGTCGTTCGATCACTTTCACGCTCTACAAGTATGTGCCAAATACGGTCGAGAGCGATTGCTACATCCTTGTGGACGAGTGGGGTGCCCAAGCCTGTGTTCCCACCACAGACGGAGACATGATCTACGTCATTCAGCGACCGGCGGCTCTCTTCAACAGTCTCAAGGTTGGTCCCCAACGTTTTCTGCGCGAAGCAGCAACTCGAATAGCAAACTTCGTCACGCTCCCGCCCCAGGCCGCGCTCTTTGAAGGCTTCCGAAGGGCGTTGAATCAGCCATCGTTCGTTCGCGCCATGCCAGGCACCGGAGCGTGGCTCATTGGCGATGCTTGGTCTCACAAGGACTCGGTCACCGCCCAGGGAATTACCGATGCCTTTCTTGATGCCGATTTGCTGGCAGAGCTCATTATTGCACGTCCCCACGTGGACACCCGCTTCGAGCAGGAACTCAAGCTCCAGTGGGCTCAGCGCACGGCATTATATGCAGATGAAGTCGAGCGAGCACATAGGCTTGCCGGATTTCTGCCTGCAACCCCACCGCAGATCGAAGAGTTGCAGACGATCGCCAGAAATCCCGAACTGAGTTCGAAATTTCTCGGGCTCGACGCCAAGACCTATTCCGAGAAGGACTTCCTCAAAGACCTGACAGCTTGATGCCAACCGTGCTGCGACGAAGATGTCACAGCACGTCATTGAGAAGAACCATCTTGCCGAAGCGCCTCTTCTATCCCTTACTGGCGCTAGCGAGCAATCCGCGGGTGCTCTCCGGGATGGTCGTCGACCCGAAGGTTCATGATAGAGGCCGATGGCGAACACGGATTGGCATCGCCAAACTGCACCACGTTCTGGACTGCGACCGATAATTGGAGTGAAAAATCGAGAGGCTTCGGCGGAGGTGCGCTGGTGATGGGATTGCAGCTTGCATCCACACCTCCAAACGGCTGATTACCCTTCAGGTCTCTGAACCAAAGCATCTTCTGAGCGTCCGTCGTACAGGTGTTGGAAAATGTAATAGGCGCCGACGGCAATTGGGCGGTGCTGTGACAGCTCAAGCACCCCGAAATCGGATTGTCGACCGGCCCGTTCGCGCGCCCCGCCCATCCCAAATGGGAGGCTGCGTAAGCAGGCGCCTGGTCCGAGATCGTGGTTTCGGTCAGCTCCTTCCCTGCTTGCTGATCAGCGGGTGTGAAGCCGAAGTCATTTCCCCATGAAAGGCCTACGGGCCGGAGCCTCCGCCACGGGGACGTATCAGTTGCATTGCTGTCAAAAGCAAAAGTCCCGAAGACCCACCCGGTTGGCGAGCGACTATCCACCGCGGCGACGTCCATCTGCATGAGGCGCACGGTTTGGGGGCCGGCCGCTGTTCGGATCGTCCACTGCGGAGCACCCGACAAGACGTCAGAACCCTGGAAGTCATTCGCGGTAACGTCGCTAAACAAGATCTTGAAGGTCATTGCTCCCTGGGCGAATTGAGCCTTTGCCAAATCCGGCGAAGCGCCGCCCAGGACCTGTCCGATCGTGACGGCACCCGCTGCGTTGTAGAAGCCGACCGCGTAATTGTGAATGGTCACTCCTGGTTTGAGACCGAGCTCCGGTCCGGTAACAGAACGTTCTGACGTCAAGCCACGCATCGGCTCTCGTGCACGGGGTCCAAAATTCATCAGCGGCATGTGAAACCAGGGCCGAACGTTGTTGGCTTCCGGCTTGAAGTCGGCATCGATCATGCCATCAAATGCATAGTCTCGCAGAGCATAGAGGTAAGCATTGGCCCCCGTCACTCCGTCCTTGAAGTCGATATTCGACCACGGTGCGTCGTTCGCCGGGACAGCCGTAGGGTACGATTGGGACAGCTTGAACCACGGACCAGCGTTCGGTACCATCGCTGATGGCGTGATGAAGTCTGGGAATACCCCGGTGCATTGCGCAATGAAAGGTGCCGGCTCAGGAGCCGGAACGCCCTTCCCTGTCACCGACAGGCAGGTCGATCCGGGAGCACAACCGCTTGCGGCATGTCCATGCGTCGGAGCAAGGCATGTGATAGTGGTCGCAAAAAGGACGTTGCGAAATATACGACTTCCTAATCGTTGAATAACGCGCATGAGCCTCTTTCCTCTATGACGCACCATTTTTATTCCGATACAATTACAGCGCGAATCCGCCTTTGCAAGCCCGAATTGATTCCCAGTAAGCTTTCGCTCGGCGCTTGGAAGTAGGCCCTGACCTTTTAAAGGGAGGATGATGATCGTGTTCTGTACGAAACGTACGGCCCTTCTCCTTTTTCTCTTTGCGGCAAGCGCGCAGGCGCAGACTGCAACGTCATCTGCTTATTTGACGGTAGATGGACAAGTGACGACTCCGCTGTCCTTCTCTGAAGCCGACTTTCAGGCACTTCCTCACACATCGATCACCGTCACGGATTCGGCCGGGAAAAGTACGACCTATTCAGGAGTTGACCTGGTTGCCCTTTTGAACAAAGCAGGGGTGCCGCTCAAGCAAGATCTGAAAGGTGCCGACGTCGCAAAATATCTCCACGTTCAAGGCGCTGATGGTTTCGTCGCGATTCTTTCTCTGCCCGAGTTTGATAACGGCACGTTCCTGGTGGCAGATGCGCAAGAGGGCTCCCCATTGCCGAGCGGGACCGGTCCTCTCCAGGTCATTTCACCTCAAGAAGGTCGTCATAGCCGCTGGGTCAAACAACTCAACTTGCTGCGGATCATCAAATCTTCACCGCAATAGCCGTACCAGAGCGAGGACTAGTCACTGGCGTCCAATCGGAGCGACCTCACGAATTACTCTCTGCGCATGAGCCAGACGAACACGGTCGAATAAAGCGGGTCGTCCCGAATACAAACCTTGCTCAGAGACAGTACGTCTAGCCGGTGTTCGTCGGCGGCACGCCTGATAGATGCCTCGTTGATATATGAGTTATCATGCCCTTCCGCGTCGATAAAACGCGCGCTCCTGACCCAGTCGGCACCGATCATGTAGCCCTCCTCAGCGAGTTGAGCCGCGGCGTTTCCAAGAGCCCACGCGTAACGTTCTGGGCTTTTGCAAAGCCCGAAAAGACCAATTGCCGTAATCAAACCGTGCTGCGGGCCGGGTGCGTCACGAAAGGGCGTGCTGAGCACATCATGGATGATGAACTTGTCGATCTTCTCCCGCACGCACGCCAAGTGATGGTGGTCACGCCCGAACCTTGCTAGCACTTGCTGGTAGCAGGGAGGGATGTCGTCCGATGGAATGAAGTCGTGAAGCCCCCTGAGTGCTTCGGCACTTTTGTCGCAGCAATCGATGCTCGTTCGGACATTTGCGGGAATAGACCAGAACAAGGTCGTTGCGCCGCAACCAAGATCAAGCCAGCACTCGATCTCTTCTACGCCCGCGATGAGCTCGAGAATTTCGTCGGTCCCCTGTCCGTCCCGGAAGGATTCATTGAAATACAGGGATCGGTACTGCGAGAAGTAATCAACATGCTCTTGATCAAGCCTGGTGTGTGACAGCGCGTCCCTCCAGGGAGCGCTGGAGGACGTCACCCGGCTTTCGTCCTCACCCAACCACCCGCCAACATACTGACTTCGGCTTCGCATCACGTAGCTTCCGCCACGATGACCAGGCGGGCAGAGTTTTCGCTGACGGGCGCCCGACTGTAATTGCCATATGCTTCAACCATCCGAAACCCCACGGCTTGCAGCAGGGCGGACATCTGGCAAAGCGAGTAGATCCTTAACTCGACCGTCGAGACAAACTCGTCGGTCAACGCGCCTTTTACGAGAGTGTAGAAGAACGTTAGCTCGAGCAGCTGATTTGAACGGAGGCGTTGGTATCGCGATCGCCTGAGGAGGCTACCATCGTCCAGACCTCTTTCCCACTCTGCGATGAGTTCGTTGTCACCGAGTCCGGCCGCGAAGTATTCAGGCCCATCCTCCGTAGGTTCGCTCGACCGGGCGAACGTCGCGAGATCTAGGACCAGGCGCCCTCGCTTCGACATGTGGCGCTTGAATGATGATAAGGCGTCCAGTGCCTCGGTCTCGCTGCCGAGAAGCTGAAAACACTCGCGCGGACACACGATGACGTCAAACATGGCGGACAGCTTGAGAAACCGCATGTCCTCAAGAACAGTCTTTACATTCTCGATTCCGCCGCATGCCGCCAAACGCCTTTGCAGCTGCAGAAGCATCTTCGGGTCACGGTCGACCGCAGTGATGCGCTCAACGCGGCGCGAAAGTAGGAGCGTCAATCTGCCGCAAGCGCACGGCACCTCGAGGACATTCCCCCCCCGCATTTGCCCCACAGAGGCGATGAACTCGACTTCATCCGGGAACGAGCCAAATTCATAATCGTAGAATGCACTTCTCTCCCTATAGCCGATTGGAAGCGGGTGATTTCCGCCTGTTGGACCCGAGCCTGCTTTACCCAAAGCACCAACGTTAGAGCTCATTGCTCGTCTCACACAAGCGACTGACGAGATCGGCGGCCGTGATATCGGCTGAAGATAGGTTAACGAGGTTCTGCCATTCAGCGGCGAGGTTCGCTCTATCGAACAACAGACGCTCTGAGAAGTGATTGCATTTGCAACCAGACGTGTAGTTGTAGTTGGCATTGACTATCAAAGGCGAATGGATGGCACCAAACAAATTGTCACCTACACTCAATCCTTCTAGCAAGCCGAGGCTTGCCAGATCGTCCAAGTCGACACCGGTGCCTGGGCTGGCAAAGAATCCGTCACCAGCTCTGAACTTCGCGATCGGCTGATGGAGGAAACGAAACGAGCACTCCTTTCTTGCAAGCAGCTTGTCCACATCGTGCGAAGCTATGGCCTCACTTTCGCAGGACCACGACTTTTGTCCGCCTATTCTTCCTCGTCTAGCCCGTCCCGTCCTTATGACAGGCTCGAAGTAGCTCCGAAGGCCTTCCTGAGCGACAAACGTGGCTAACGCAGGAACATCTCGAGCGGAAGTATCGCTGACGGGAAACTCTATACCGAAACGGCTGCGATGGTTCCCTTTGAACACCGCCATCAGGTCCAGCAGGCTCGATGGCAGCTCCAGCGCGTGATCAGTAAGCACGACCTCACGATAGTCGTATTCTCCGGTTCTCGGATTGCGCCAGCTTGAATTATTGGGGACCCGATGTGCTCCAAACGGAATGATAGATCTGCAAGACAGTCGGCTTGCTGTCGCCGGCGGCAGAGAAGCGCTCAATATTGCGAGCAACCTGTTCACGGATGTGAGAGCTCGAAAAACGGCCGTATGTTCGCCAATGACCGGCAGCCGCTTCCTCGCTTGAAAATATCAATCCTGCGGTGAAGATGAGCCATTGCATGCCGGATGCTGCGACGAGCTCCAGCAGATCGACGAACCGTGGGAACACAGTTACTTCACCGTCCCCCGATGTCTGTATCACCTTGGCACCCAGTGCGCGAGCTTGGGAGATGATGCCGGCTGCCCCATCGAAATAGGAGGTTATCTGCTCTTCCGTATACGGGTGCTTGTCGATCGGAACGGCGGACGCATAGCAGCCCGAACACGCCAAATTGCACTGCTTCGGACAAAAAAGATGCAGAGAATCTACGCAGTTCGTCAATCGCTTCGCACGCGGCTCAACAGTTCCTCTCTGGTCGCGCGCCGGATGCTATCGAGGTGGGACGAGTAGGTCGAGTCCGCCGAAAACCAGCCGGGCAAATCCAGATTCACGGACCCGCACTGACCGTCTGACAATCGCCGCTCGCCCGCAAACCTTTCGATTGACCTCACATAGAACGGTATCCGATAGGCCTTGGATATCGCAAAGTCGAGCGTGATCGCATTCTTAGCCATCTCGATTGAATGCGAGGTCTTCGGAAGGTGCGCAGGCAAGACGTTCGTGCACCCGAATTCGCTCTGTTTGGAGAGGAAGTAGCGGAGGACCTCCGGATGGATCCTTGAAGGGCTCATCTCAAATTGCGAGAACATACCGAACTCCACATCGTTTAGGCGATTGGCATTCGCGTTTCTAAGGCATCATGCCGAATGAGCTCTGGATGAACGAGCTCGCCGGCCTTGGCTATCATGCATCGTTCGATCATTCTTGACCGACCGCCGCGCAAGCAGACATCGGCCAACTTGCGGACATATCTGATCACACGCTCGGATGTCGCTTTAGATGCTGTTACCGGCACTGATGCAGGCAGATGATCGATCTTGATGTGCAAGACGCTGTTTATGAGCTGCGCTGGAGCGCGATGGCTTGTTGTGCGCTTAAGGGACGGCAAGTATCCCTTCCCGTAGCCGCAAGTGACGTCCACGATCACCGATCCAGGTTTCATGGTGGATACCATGCGTTCGTCCACCATCGCGGGCGTATTGAAGGTGGAGATCAGAATTGCGCCGATCAGTACGTCAGCCTTCTTGACTTCCTCGCGCAGGACACCTCGGCGATTGAGCAGACATCTCACGCGCCTGCCGAACTCCTGCTCAATTTGCGCTATCTCGGCGCCGTTGCGCACGAAGATTGTCACCTGAGCGCCCAATGCGATCGCCGTTTGCGCCACTGCGCGCCCGACATTTCCAGCGCCTATAATGACCGGGGCGAAGCTGTCCGCCCAGCATAAGGTGCGGCGGCATAGGCTGGATGGCCGGGCGCAGGAGCTCGCGACAACGCATGGCTCGGAGCGCATGTCGCTGAATGCCGCGCACAAGAGCGAAGCGGGCAAGCAGTTCGCGCGGGCGGCGGGGGCGATATTTGCGCTCTTCGACCGGGTGCCGGGCCTGCGGTCCGTGATCGCGCCGCTGCGCCGCAATCCGAAAATCAATCCTGCCGAGCGGCATCGGATCGAGCGCGAAGCGCTTGAGCGGCGGCATCAGCGCGAGAGGCTTGTGCTGGAGCGGAGGTACAAGGCGCTTGGGCGAGCTGGAGGCGCGCGAGTTGCGCTCCCTCGAAACGGAAATCAGGCGGCAGGTTTACGAGGCGGAAGCTGCCCGGGAACTGAAAGTAGAGTCCTTGCAAGACAGAATCGAGGTGAACAAGCTCGATATCACTCTGCCTCATGGTGAGCTTCCTGGTTCCAACGATAAGCGATGGAAGACTCGGCGGACGAAGGTCAATGCGAGCCAGAGACAGAAACGACCAAGGGGCTATCAGCGCGGCATGGATGATTTATGAAAATCGCTGATCCTTCCCGGCGTTTCTTCCAAGTCTAAAATAGGGCACGAATTTCTTTTCAACTTTCGAGTGTTATGAATTAGTAGTGCACCAATCGCAACACGGAAAAGATCGATCATGGCGTTAGCCACGAAATCGAAAACCGCGCCCAAAAAGCGCGCCCCTATCAAAACCGCGCGCAATAAAGAAATTGCAGCGATGACTGCCAAATTACGAGCGCTGTTGCCAGACGTTTTTGCCCAAACAGGTATAAAGGACGAGGCCTCTTTGAATGCCAAGATTGGCGGCAAGGCCGACGAGTTTATCGATCTCAAGAACGAGGTTATTACCTCCCCCCTCCACTATGTCACTCTCTATCTCGACAGCTTCGAAGGACACCTTTCTACGACTGGCTGGAAGACCGCATACGATGAACTGTACGAAACTTCGCAGGCGTCGGACGCAGCCCAAGAATACCTGATGTTGTTTTTGGAACGGTCTTATCTCAAGCACTACGAGGAGTATTCCAAAAAAACGGCGTCCGTTGGGGAGGCCGAAGTCTGGATGGGTCAAAACAATGCTGATTACGGCTTGCTCGTCACGCCACGATTCGAAAACGGAGACTGGGAAAACGATAAGAGTGAGATCAGGCACTTCAAGCCGGGCTACTGGACCGTTGGTCACGCAATGGAAACGGGACTAGTAATACCAGGAAAGAACAAGAAAAGAACTTTTACCGACGTTGATGATCTCCTGGACTTTTTAGAGGATATCATCGTTCGACATAGCGGCTCAAAGTGTCAGGTTGATATCGCGGCACGGTATAGCGCCTTCGTTCGCGGGTCAGCGGACCCGCTCAATGTGCCGCTTTTGATCCCCGAGCTTCGCTTTGAGGGACGCGCGAAGGCGCGCAAGTATCGGTTGGATTTTTGCATTATCGATGGGTCAACGATGCAGAAAACAGGCTTCGAGCTGTCGCCTTGGGCCAGTCATGGCATGCTGACGGCGACAAAAGGCAAGCTTCAAAAGGACATCAATGCGGAGGCAAGTGCGAATTTCGACAAGGAAATGGCCAAGCATAAAGCCTATTTCAAGAAGCATGGCATCTTTGCCTCGATGTTCACCGATGCCGATCTGGAGGATTTGGACAACGTATGGGCCTACATTGCCGACTTCCTCGAACCGAAGGAAATGATGGCGCAGATGAACCTTCATCTTCGGAACAATTTCTTTAAGAATAAGAAGAAGCCACGCAAACCGTAACGGATTCGATTGGCCGCTAGGCGGCTGTCTGCCGCGCTGATTTAGGGAGGCTTGGGCATTTCGATGCCCATTCGGTGCCGATCAATCGCGTCACCGAAAGCACAAGTTCTGGAGGCACGCGCATCCTTGCGACTGTCAGCGCTTTCATCAAGGCATCGACCTGCCCGTCCGCTCCCAGGCCATCAGCAATTAGATTGTGGATCAGAAGCTCTGCAGTGCACAGCACGGGGAGTTTGGGAAAGGAGGTTCGGCAGATCGCTCTCGCCTTCCGCTCGTCGATGAGGGCGATTCCTGACATTTCGTAGGCGCAAGCTATCGTGGCGGCCTCTCCGTCGTCGAGCGTAGCGGCAGTCGAGCCTTCGATCAGAGATTCGTAAATCCGCAGCCCGGTGGATTGCACCGATAGCGTTCGGATAAATCCAGCGTCAGCGAGCTCCAGAAGGCGGTCATGATCGCGGTGCCCCTTTGTCGATCCGTTCGCTAACTCGGAAGATGCGTTCTCCGTTACAAAGAAGGGACTGCCGATTGCCTTGATGATGTCAGCAGCACGGCCCGTTGCATTCAGATTAATGACAACGCTCGCGTCGGCGACGAGTGCGATGTGCGGACTAAGGGGAAAGCTTGACGAGTTCATTCGCTTCGCTTTCTTCAGTTTCCACACCATCAAGAAGCACTCTCACCTCGTGACGATCAAGATGGAGCAGGCGTGCGAGCTGGCCCTCGCTGTAGATCTCCTTTTTCGATGCCTCTCGCGCGAGCAGGGCGAGCCGGGGCGGCACAGCCCCCTGCGCGCGAGCAGAATGGGTCTTCCGGTCCGGTAGTTCGCCCAACACCTGACGAACTTGGTCGTCGGTAATCCCGCCGTTGGCCGTGAACCAATCCCAGGTACCCTCACGCGCGAGCTTCAGCTCCTCCAGCCGCCGGACGATAGCTTCTCGTGAGACATGCAACGCGTGAGCGAGAAGGATGATATGACGCCGAGTCAAATGAGATTGACCTGCCGTTATCTCCGCGAAACGCTGCCGTACGGCCCGCGCGGGCATGGTGAAGGAACGCTGGAAGCAATTGGCATATCGCTCCTCTCGCGACGTGAAACGCTCATCGTCCGTCAGGACTTCGGGCTGACGCCTCGTTGAGATCAGATGCGCGGCCTCATGCGCTCCGGTTTGGTTCAGGCGTTCCGACGGATGATTGGAGTTAAGCAGAATGCAGGCCCCAGCCGCCTCGTCGAAAGCAAACAAGCCCGAAACCTTGCCATCGAGCGGTCGCACGTAAACGCGGACGCCGAGCTGCAAGTCGAGGATGGAAACAATGTCGGTGATTGGACCGGGCCCAAGTCCGAGCCAGTCTCGTAACTCCTGAGCATCCTGCTCCGCCTGTGCGCGCACGTCTCCGGGCAATATGGGTCGCTCAGGCGGATAGTTACGGGTTCGGGTCACACCAAGCGCATTTTCCAGCTCCAGTTCCGCACGGACCAGGTCATTCAATAGCCGGGTCGCCCGTTCGACTGCACCATCTTCATTTTCTGCAAGCTTGCGAAAACGAGGAATCATATCCAGATGAACGGCTTCGCGGCGCAACAGCGCGTTGGCCGAAGTGCCGTAGATGTTCGCAAGCTTTTGAAGTTCATCGATCTGCACGCGCCGCTTGCCTTGCTCAATTGCGACAAGGGTGGTTCGCACCACGCCGATCTGCGCAGCCGCGTCAGCCTGAGTAAGCTTCGCGCTTTCGCGCGCGACCCGCAGCCGCTCGCCGATTTCCACTTCCGTTAGCCGTTCACCGATCATTTACTTGCCCGCGTCCACTTCCTGACAAAGGAGCGCGCTCCCAGATCATTCAAAAAGCCGTCCCACTCAGCAGCATGCCGTTCGAGCATGCCTCCAAGTTTTTCTTCAGTATCCTTGGCTGAAAGCCCAAGCACCATTCCTGTCAGCAACGCGTGACGACGCACGGCTGGACGAGCGTCGTCCTCGGCCATATCTGCCATGTGATCAAGATGAAGCGTTCCTGCGATGGCGTACTGCTCGAAGGCCGCACTCTTTCGTTGAAATTCCGGATGGATTGCTTCGGCAAAGGTGGGCGCCCGCAAGTCTTCGCAGATATACCTTCCCGGCTCTTCGCTAAGGCCCGCCGCGTGCACGCTCATGCGCCTCAACATGCAGGCCGCGCATACGCCACACTGAAGCTTCGTCCCGTTGAGCGTGCTCCAACGGCTATCCCTCCAGCACGACTTCGTGTCTTTCCAAGAATCATCCTCGGGCAGAGCTGCGAATGCGCGCAGCGTCTCTCCCTTAGTATTCCAGAGGCGAGGAAACCTGAATTCCACTGCATGGCCCGTGAGCGCTTTCAAGAAGCGGCTCATCAATCGCGTAAACCTGGGGTGGTTGCGGTAGTCCGGATAGCCATGACTTACAGTCACCAGCGCGGGGCCAATTGCACCTTGCCCGCTTTCGGGAACAAGAATGTCGCTTGCGTTCGTCAGATAGGCCGCAAGGCCGCTGATCAGCGCAAACTTGAAGCCGCGGCTTCTTGCCGTCGTTTCTCCGTTCGTCAGAACCGATTTAAATTTGTAAGGGACTTTCGTGAAAGGCTGCAATCGTCCATCGACGACCGGCTTTCCCGCAGCCTTAGCGCCGACGCGTACGCGAACAAGCTCTTCGCCAAGCGTCTTTCCGAGAAGTCCGGCCACAGCTCGCGAGTCCATGCCGTCGCTGTATGCGATAACGGCTTTCGTCGGTCGCGGGATCTGCAGGCATTCCTGCACGGGAGAGGATTCGATTTTAGCCCTTTTGACGAACTCGATCTTCCACAAATCGCCGGTCAGGAATCCCAACACTTCATGCAACGAGCCTGAAACGGAGGGATCGCTCCAGCGCATCGGGTCATGAACGGCAATTCGCACTTCAATTTTTCGGGTCCAGCCTCGCGACGGACGCTTGACGGCGCGATCAGAAAACTCGACCGCGGCGGCGACGACCATTGCGTCGTAAATCATCGGCTCCCATCGCGCGAACGCGTAGGATCGCAGGGCGTCGGTGCTAAATTCAAGATCACGATTGAGCTCAAGTCCGATACGGCCTTTCCGAGGGCGACGACCAGCCTCGACCACATCAACCGCTCTCTCACTGATCTTCGGCCTGTATGCCGTAATGTTCATAGTGGCGGTCCTTCATCTAGCCCCGACTGGCGAGGCAGCGTGACTGACCGCTGGGAGGGCATTTTGCTAAACGATAAGAGCTCTCGGGCGAGGCCGCCGCAGTCGAGCTGCTGTCGGGCCCCGTCTAAGCGGGCCCGAACGAATCCGGCGCTGCGGGAAGAAGCCTCGCGTTGATAGTGCTCTTCAATGCCGCGAATGTGGTCGCGCGCCGCGCCTTCCAGCGCATTCGCCAGAGCAGCTTCGGTAGCGGTATCGCCGCTCATTCCGACGGCGACAGTTTCGATTGCGCAGTCGATAAGTTGATGCGTCGCCGCAGAGCCGTAGTGGCCCTGCCTTAGCAGCTCGAGTCTCTCGATCGTCATGTCTGGAAATAGAGTGCCGCCTCCCAGGATGTCGCGTACCTCGGCTAATGGCGCGCTTAGAATGTCCTTCTTGAGCGCATGGGGCAGTCCTTCCGCAACCTGATCCGACGAGAACGCCGCTTTCGCAGCTCGCTCGGCAAGGTCCTTCCAATGCCTCCTCATGGGGAGACTTCTGTGCGGTCCATCGCTCATCAGCGGCTCCAATGTCAGTACTTTATGCAAAAATTGGTGACAATGTCAAATCTAGGAGGGGTGAAGGCTTTTCACGAGTTATACGTTGAGCGGTCATTTTTCATGTGCTAAGATAAATTTTCGAGACGGAGCCGCTCCAGTGAAGAAAAAACGGGAGCGGAGAAGGTTTTTCAGAGGAACCGCAATTGGGCGCTGAATTTTCAGGATCGGTGAGCGTTTTTCACGATAGGCGGTTGCCTGAACCCGCTGTACCAGCGGGTTATGCGGCGCTTATTGGGGCCTACAAGCTCTCCGTCCCAGTACCCCGCATCCTTTCAGCCATCGGCACCAAGCACCGGATCATTGAACAGGATGGTTGGCGCATCTACACGCCCCGCCATGCGCCTGAGGCCTCGCTTGAGGGACACCTGACTTTTGCCCTCAAGAATGAAGGCCTCGACCTTGCCATCCTGAAGCGGCTTTTCCTCGCGGTTAAAGAAGGAGATATCGCGGAGCTTGTCCGGCAGAAGCCGACTGGTATTTACACGCGCCGTATCTGGTTTCTGTACGAGTGGCTGCTTGGCCGCGAGCTAAAGCTGTCGCTTACAGACAAGGTCTCTTATGTGGACGCCATCGACACTGACATTCAGTTCGGCGGGGACGGCACGAATTCTGCCCGGCATCGCGTTCGCAACAACCTACCCGGCACGCCGGAGTTCTGTCCGCTCGTTTTCAAGACGCCCACGCTAAAAGAATTCATCGCGCAGGACTGGAAGGAGCGCGCGCGCGCAGTCGTAAGCGAAGTTCCGAAAGATCTGCTCGCGCGCACGGCTGCTTTCCTGCTGCTGAAAGATTCAAAGTCTAGCTACGTCATCGAAGGAGAAAGACCGCCCCAGGATCGCATTCAGAGATGGGGACGCGCCATCGGCGAGGCGGGACGCGCGCCGCTTGACGAGCAGGAATTCCTGCGCCTGCAGGGGATCGTTATCGGAGACGAGCGTTTCGTGAAGCTTGGCTTCCGTAAAGAAGGCGGCTTTGTGGGTGAGCACGATCGAGACACGCAGCGGCCTATCCCGGACCACATCAGCGCGCGGCATGAAGACATCGCCTCTCTTATGGCAGGATTGATCGCGTTCGATCACACCGCAGAAAACGAGATCGATCCCGTTATCGCAGCGGCGGTGCTCGCATTTGGTTTTGTCTATATCCACCCGTTCGAGGACGGCAACGGACGTATTCACCGCTATCTGATGCACCACGTTCTCGCGAGGCGCGGGTTCAATCCGGCAGGTGTTCATTTTCCAGTATCGTCGGCAATTCTTGACCGGATCGTTGAGTACAAGGGCGTGCTGGAAAGCTATTCCAGCAGGCTGCTTCCCTGCGTTCAATGGGAGGCGACCCCAAAGAACAACGTGAAGGTTTTGAACGACACCGGGGATTTTTACCGTTTCTTCGACGCGACCCCTCATGCAGAATTCCTGTACGAATGCGTGCGGCAAACAATCGAGCAGGACCTTCCGAACGAGACGAGCTTCCTTCGCAACTTCGATCTGTTCCGGTCCGGAGTCGAAAGCATCATCGACATGCCGGAGCGAACGCTGAACAATCTGTTCGGCTTTCTGCGGCAAAATCAAGGGAGGCTTTCGAAGCGGGCGCGCGAGAGCGAATTCGCCGAGTTAACCCAAGATGAAGTTACCAAGGTTGAGCAATTGTACGCGGACTCCTTTGCCAAAGCGGAGCCCCTTAGTGACTGACGGGGTATCTCATTCAAAGACCGGAAAGTCGCCTCTTCCGAGCAGTTGTTTATCCCTTGAAGAATTCGATTCTTGATGGGGCAAGTGATGAAACGCATCAAGATCGACAGCGTAGAGCCAGGAGATATTCTTTTCACAGCACGCCCAGGGAAGCTTAGTAAAGCTTCAACCTCGGGCCAGACACCCATTTCGTGGAAGAGCTCGTCTGTAGCCATTTCGACCAAAACATCGAGGCGACCGACCTCTCCGCTCAGCCGGAGGAACAGCGATAGCTTCGCCGGGTGCCAGTTCTCTAAAAGGCTCTTCTGTACGACAGCTCGAAGGGTTTCCCGGGACGCTTTTACACTCTCAGCGCCGCGGAGAAGCAATCGTCCTTTGCCTACTGCGCGCGCCGCATCGTGTAGCTTGATCCGGTCGTCGGCAAACACCTGCAGCAGACCGTGACTCACCAGGTGGCGAAGAGCCCGGTCGGCGTTAGCCTGATCGGACCCGCCCGCGCTCGAAATATAGGCCTGTATTTCCGTGCGCCTCAGTGGTGCATCGCAAAGGCTTAGCGTTTCGGCAACGTCAGCCACTGCCTTTGGCAACCGGTCAAAAACCCGACCGAGGATGAAGTCCTGGGCGACTTCCCGGGTGTGTGCCGATTGCGCAAGATCAGCACAGAACTGCTTTAGCGAACCATCGTAGGCGGATTTTGCGACGGAGATTGCATTTAGAACGAAAAGCGGAAGGCCCCCGGTTAGATCAATCAACCGCTGGCAAGTGGCGGCATCGCTCTGGCATCCTTGATCATGGGCCGCCGCCGCTACTGTATCTGATGCCCATCCAAACAGAGCCTCTCGGGTGACGCCGAGGATTGCCTCAAGAGCGGAGACTTCGCCTTCGGGGCGGCCCAAAAGCACAAAACGGATCTCTCTCTCTTAGACTGAATAACTCCCATCAAATCGTCGGCAGGCAACTGGTGAATGTTGTCGAGGGCAACTGTGACAACCTCTCTACGCTCCGTCAGGTGGCGGGATAGAAGCTGGAGTATTTCTCGCCCGGACGCGCCAGGCAGAAGTATTTGCCCAAGGCCGCCTCCCGACTGAAACAACCGACCAGCGACTTCCCGGGCAACGGCGTTGGCGAGAGCAGTGCCGGGTGTATCGGCGACATCGAGATAGATCAAAGCGCCCGGGTATGTTGAGCAGCCTGTGCCAGCCACGATGTTTTTCCGGCCCCGAATAGCCGACAATCAGCCGGACCCTTTCTTCCGTCACCAGGTTGGGCTCCTGCTCCTGCACCCGATAGGGAGACGGGGGCAGTGGCAGATCCTGCAACTGCATTACGAGCTGCTCAAAAAGATTGGGAAGCTCTCCAGCCCGGAAGGTGTGATCGAGGCTCTCGTCCTCTCCCGTTGCCGCAAGAGATACGAGGCCAGCCAGCTTCCAAACGAGAGTCTCCGGCGCGAGTGTCGCGAACGGCAACTCCCCGGCCATCCTGCCGGCCTCTTCCGCCGCTTCGACAAGCGATGATTGCGGCGCCGGAAGGATACGTTTTTCTGGATCGGCCGATGGCCAATCAACCTGCACATCGCCCGGCCAGTCGGCCGCTGTAAGCCGAGCGGAAAGAGGGCCGTTGGGAGCTGCGTTGCTGACGATGAGAAATCCCGGTTCTCCCTGGCGTTCACCACGCTTGTGAGCGGCGCGCAATTCTACGAAGCGCGCCACAGCTTCCTCGATATCGTTCCAGGCGAGCGGTTCTTTTCGGTGTTTCACCTGGACGTAGATGCTATCGCAGCTTTCGTGCGCAAGCATGATCTTGCGTCGGCACCAGCAAATGTCGCGCCGATTATGCCTTTCCTTATTGCAGACGGCTTTTCGGGCAAAGCGTTCGGGTTAGCGCGCTCGCGTGGAATTCTCGCAACGACAACATCTCACCTATTCGGAGAGGACGTTGCGAAAGCGCTTCGTGATTTAATCTCACTGCTGGCTGATACGGGCGCGACTGCTTCGGTCAATCCGGATCACGTTGAACGCGTGCTGAATAGTCTCACGCGCATAGAGGGGGCTGCCAACAATCTTCGCGGCGCGCTTTTCGAGATCATCGTTGGATCGCTGGTGAAAGACGTCGAGGGGGGATATTTGCGCTCGGGCGAAAAATGGAAGGATTACGAAACGGGCCGAACGGCGGAAACCGATGTTCTCCTAGGTCGGCCGGATGACAAAGGGCCACTCGTGGTCGAATGCAAGGCGAAAATTCCTGGAGCGCGAGTCAACCTTGAAGAAGTACAGAAGTGGCGCGACGACCGCGTGCCGCTGCTGCACAAGATTTTTAAGACGGACTCGCGCCTGTCAGGAAAGCATGTGACATTCGAGCTATGGACGAACGGCCCAATCGGGGCGGATGCGCTGGAGTGGTTGAAAGCGCACCCAGCCCCAACGGATTACAGCGTCGGCTGGAAAGATGGCGATGCCATGAAGCCTTATGTCGAGAAGGCGTCGTCCACAGCTATCCGGAGTGCAATGAGGGACCACTACTTCCATCATCCACTCGCAAAAATTGCCGCTCAGGCGGAAAGAAACGCTGCAATCGCGTCGGTATAGAACCTCAACACTAGCAGTCCGGGCTTTCCAAGCGAAATTAGAGAGCAGCAACAATGGTATACTAGTTCCCAGTTTCATCCTGCCGGGCGCGCCAATTCCCCTTTTTCATGGTGATGTGCGGGTCCGAAACTATAATCCCGCACCGTCCTGTTCGAGCGTGCGAGCATCTGTTCTAGATTTCAGCCAGACAAGGCACCGGTCGCCATCGTGGCCCGACGCTCAGTCCCAACTCAGCGCACCGCCGTTCTGATATTCAATGACGCGGGTCTCGAAGAAGTTCTTCTCCTTCTTCAGGTCCATCGCTTCCGACATCCAGGGGAATGGATTGTCGGCCTCGGCAAAAACCGGTACGAGCCCGATCTGCGCGCAGCGCCGGTTGGCGATGAAGTGCATGTAGTGCTCGCAGAGCGCGGCGTTGAGCCCAAGGAGGCCGCGCGGCATCGTGTCGCGTCCGTAGGCCGCTTCAAGCTCGGCTGCGTCGCGGATCATGGCGCGGACATCGTCCTGAAAGGCCGGCGTCCACAGATGCGGATTCTCGATCTTGATCTGGTTGATCACGTCGATGCCGAAATTCAGATGGATGCTCTCGTCGCGCAGGATGTACTGATACTGCTCGGCGATGCCGACCATCTTGTTGCGGCGGCCAAGCGACAGAATCTGCGCGAAGCCCGTGTAGAACCACATCCCCTCGAACACGACGTAGAAGGCGACGAGATCACGGAGGAAGGCGCGATCGTGGTCCGGCGTGCCCGTCTGGAACGACGGATCGTCCAGATGCTGCGTGTGCTTCAGTGCCCAGGCCGCCTTGTCGGTGATCGACGGCACCTCGCGGTACATGTTGAACAGCTCCCCCTCGTCCAGGCCGAGGCTCTCAACGATGTACTGAAAGGTGTGGGTGTGAACCGCCTCCTCGAAGGCCTGCCGCAGCAGATACTGCCGGCATTCCGGATTGGTGAGATGACGGTAGATCGCCAGCACGATGTTGTTCGCGACAAGCGATTCCGAGGCGGCGAAGAAGCCGAGATTGCGCTTGATCGCGCGCCGCTCGTCCTCCGTCAGGCCGTGTCGCGACTTCCATAGGGCGATGTCGGCCTGCATCGAGACCTCCGTTGGCATCCAGTGATTGTTGCAGCCCGAGAGATACTTCTCCCAGGCCCATTTGTATTTGAGCGGAAGGAGCTGGTTGACGTCGGCGCGGCAGTTGATCATCCGCTTCTCGTCGACGGAGACCCGGCCGCCGGTGCGATCGATTGCGCCTAGGCCGGTCGGGTCGGCCGGCTCAAGCTTGAGCTGGGTCTGCAGACGCAGCGCGGTGGCGAGGCTTGAGGCGGTCGGAGCCGCCGTTGTTTCGGTATCGGACCAATCGAGCATCGTCATCTCCTCACTGGCACGCTTCGCATTCGGGATCGTCGATCCGGCAGGCCTTGATGCCGTCGAGGTCGGGCGCTGCTGCAGTCGGGATCATGCTCGGCGCGTGCGAGACGGCCACTGATGCGGACACCGCGTTGAGCTTGCCGTCGGTTCCGTTCAGCGTCGATTTCTCGACATGGGTGGCGCTTCGGGAGCGCAGGTAGTACGTCGTCTTCAACCCGCGCCGCCAGGCCAGCCGGTAGAGCGCATCCAGCTTCTTGCCCGAGGGATTGGCGATGTAGAGGTTGAGCGACTGCGACTGGTCAATCCATTTCTGGCGGCGTGCAGCCGCCTCGATCAGCCAGGCGCTGTCGATCTCAAAAGCCGTCGCGTAAAGCGCCTTGAGATCGTCAGGGACACGGTCGATCTGGCCAACGCTGCCGTCGAAATATTTGAGGTCGGAGACCATCACCTCGTCCCACAGCCCCCTCGCCTTCAGGTCGCGCACGAGGAACTCGTTCACGACGGTGAAGTCGCCCGACATGTTCGATTTGACGAACAGGTTCTGGTAGTTCGGCTCGATCGACTGCGAGACGCCGCAGATGTTGGAGATCGTGGCGGTCGGCGCGATTGCCATGACGTTGGAGTTGCGCATGCCGCTGGTGGTGACCTTCTTGCGCAGACGGTCCCAGTCCAGCGTGGATGAGCGGTCCGCATCATGCCCGCCACGGGACTCCGCGACGAACTGGATCGAATCGAGCGGCAAAATGCCCTTTGACCACAGCGAGCCCTCGAAGCTCGGATAGCGGCCGCGCTCGGCGGCGAGATCCGATGAGGCCTCGATGGCGTGGTAGGAGATCGCTTCCATGCTCACATCGGCGAAGGTAACGGCCGCATCTGACGCGATCGGAATGCGCTGGACCTGAAGCGCCTCCTGGAAGCCCATAAGGCCGAGCCCGACCGGGCGATGGCGCATGTTGGAGCGGCGCGCCTCCGGGATCGTGTAGAAATTGATGTCGATGACGTTGTCGAGCATCCGCACGGCCGTGGTCACCGTCCGCTTCAGCTTGGCCTGATCCAGGCCATTCGCACCGACATGGGCGAGCATGTTGATCGAGCCGAGATTGCAGACCGCGACCTCGTCGGCCGAGGTGTTCAGCGTGATCTCGGTGCAGAGGTTCGAGGAATGGATCACGCCCATGTGCCGCTGCGGCGAGCGCAGATTACAGGGGTCCTTGAAGGTCATCCAGGGATGGCCGGTCTCGAACAGCATGGTCAGCATGCGACGCCAGAGATCGGTCGCGCGGACCGTCTTGAATACGCGCAGGCCGCCGGCCTTCGCCGTGGCCTCATAGGCCTCGTAGGCCGTCTTAAACGCCTCGCCGTAGAGATCGTGCAGATCAGGCGTCTCGTCGGGGGAGAACAGCGTCCATTCGCCGTCGACGTCGACGCGCTGCATGAACAGGTCGGGGAGCCAGTTCGCGGTGTTCATGTCGTGGGTGCGGCGGCGGTCGTCGCCGGTGTTCTTGCGCAGATCGAGAAATTCCTCGATGTCGACGTGCCAGGTCTCCAGATAGGCGCACACCGCCCCCTTGCGCTTGCCGCCTTGATTGACGGCGATCGCGGTGTCGTTGGCGACCTTCAGGAACGGGATGATGCCCTGGCTCTCGCCGTTAGTGCCCTTGATGTGGGCGCCGAGACCGCGCACCGGCGTCCAATCGTTGCCGAGACCACCGGAATATTTTGCCAGAAGCGCGTTATCCTTGACCGACTTGAAGATGCCGTCGAGGTCGTCAGAGACGGTCGTGAGGAAGCAGGACGAGAGTTGCGGGCGCGGTGTGCCCGAATTGAACAGTGTTGGGGTCGAGGCCATGAAATTGAACGACGACAGCAGATCGTAGAAATCGATCGCCTTTGCTTCGCGATCGATCTCGCGGACTGCGAGGCCCATCGCGACGCGCATGAAAAAGGCCTGCGGCAACTCGATCCGCTTGCCGCGAACGTGCAGGAAGTAGCGATCGTAGAGCGTCTGAAGGCCGAGGAACTGGAAGTTCAGATCGCGCTCAGGCTTCAGCGCAGCCGCGATCCGGCCGAGATCAAAACGGGCGAGTTCGGGATCGAGCAGTTCGGCGGCGATCCCGGTCTTCACATAGACCGGGAAGTACTCGGCATAGCGCGTCGTCATGTCAGCCCGGGCAGCGGACGTGGGAACGCCGTGGACGTAGGACAATACCTCGCCGCGCAGCTTGTCGAGCAGCAGGCGCGCGCTGACATAAGCGTAGTTCGGCTCCTGCTCGACAAGCGTGCGCGCGGCCATGATCGAGGCCAGCGCCAGCTCATCCTGGCTAATGCCGTCGTAGAGATTGCGGGTGGTCTCGGCCAGCACGGGGCCGGCGGACACGCCGTCCAGACCGACGCAGGCCTCACCAATGATCAGCGCGAGCCGTTTGGTATCGAGACCGACGCGAGAACCGTCAGCAAGCGTTACGTGAAGCGATGGTGCAGCAGCGGGCACAGCTTCGGCAGCTGCCTCCTCGGCACGCTGGCGCGATCGCTCTTCGCGATACAGCACATAAGCGCGCGCGACCTTGTGGTGCTCGCTGCGCATCAAGGCGAGTTCGACCTGATCCTGCACATCCTCGATATGGAAGGTGCGTCCATCGCCTACCCGCCGCATCAAGGCGGCGAAGACTTCGGCGGTCAACTGCTCGACGCTCTCATGGACGCGACGTGAAGCAATCGCGCTGGCGCCTTCGACGGCCAGGAAGGCCTTGGTCATGGCGACCGCGATCTTTGCGGAATCGAACGGCGTGACCTTGCCGTTCCGACGGATGATCTGCATGGCGGGTTCGCTGGAAGCAGCCGCAAGTGAATGTGGACGCAACTGGATGATGGGTGCGGAAGCGCCTTCCGCGTCGTGCAGGTTCAGTGACATCAATAGGCCCCGTGATGCGCGCGTTGTGTTTGGACGGGGCTGAAGGAGGGACGCCGCAGAAACGCCGGCAGAAAAGTACCGGACGGTGCATGCAAGCGACCGCCGGACACCCCGCCCGTGGACGTTCAGATCGTCACGGCAGGTCTCCTGGCTCGCAGGTCGTCGCTCGCTTCCCGTCTTCCCGGCGCCAAAAGCACCAGTGACGATTGTCGGAAGCAGCTCGCTGCTGACAGTTGCGGGGGCAGCGCCGGAATTCCGCGCCTTCTGGCGCAGTTCACCGGCTTCCCTCTTAGCCACTAAATCTTGCGATCCAGCGGAACCGTGACGTCCACATGTGGTGATATTCGCGAGCGAGTGTCAACGATTCGTTTGAGGGCTCTACGCAGATTGGCTGTGGAATGTGGGAATTCCGGCGAGCGGCTTGGCCAGACCCACGTGCCGCGACCGAGCCGCGCGAACAATCGTGCTCGTCAACGCTGCGGTTCGGTGCCGAGGAGCGTAAGAAGGCCTTTAGGTCGGTGCCATTGATCCGGACTTCCCAATAGATGGGGCTGGACGAAGTCTTCCGATCCGCAAACTCGATGAATATCTGGTCAAGCTGACGAGCGTCGGAGCCCTCTGGCCAGCGCCGTGGAAAATGATCAATCCGTGAGAGACCGCATTGCGCAAATGCCTGAGCAACTGCCCAAGTGTGTCGGTCTCACCCACGATCTGAGCGGGCGACGGCCAACCGAGTGATGCGAGGTCGTCCAGCGTGGTTTGCGCGATGCTTTCATAGAAGTGTCTCTCCTTCGGAAACACAATGAACGCGAGGAGTGATTGATCAAGCTGCGTGACCACGTGGCCCTGGCCCTCGCTGGCATAGGTAGCCTCAATCAGCTCAAGGTTGGCGCGCGACCGTTGGATAACCCCCCGGGTCATTGCGCGGAGCCAACGCAATAATGTGTGTCCTCATCGCCACGCCCCCTTTCAGCTCCCGCTCAGCCGTATTTCCTCGAGCCGCTGCTGAATTCGCTCCCCAAAGCCGCCGTCATATCGAGAAACAGCGTCAATTCGGGCGGCTGAAAGGAGATGTCCCTCATCGACTGGATGCTGGTGACCAGACTGCCTTTGAGCGGTCGCACCGAGATCGTTGATGCGTCGGAATGGGCACGGGGCGGCCATAATCACTAAACAAGAACAAGAAAGCTAAGAATGTGGATTTTGGCCTATGCAGCGTCTACACTTGATCTGCATAGAGAAGACGGTCGAGAGCGCCTATTCGATTGCCGGCTCGTTGGCTCCCTGATCTTCCTGGCCATCTCTTTTTTGCGCGAGGCTGTTGCCCCAAGCTTGTTGGTTTGACGGAATCCGAAAGTCGCGAGTTTGCGCAAATTGATGCATTACTAACCGTGGACACTGAAGGACCAATCGACTTGGACCTTCGTTGGCCTTCCGGCTTCAGCAGCTAATCGCGGAATTCGCCGACGGTGAGCGATGAGACGATCGCAAAGAGCCGCCGCCGGATCATGTCGATCCAAGATCAGGCGAGAGACGTCGTCAGTACGGCCGGAATCAGTTCCTCGGCCAGGGCCTTGACCGGCAGATCGGCGAGCGCCATCTGGCCGCAGGCCGCTCTTCCGGACCGTCAGCGGCGATGCCGACGAGCTGATCGCCCGTCCACTCGGACGTCACCTTGGCCATCAGCTCCCTGAGGTCAGCAAAGCGGACATCCGTCCCTCCGTAGGGCATGATTGGTGGTTATCCCTGGATCAAGGCCAGCGCTTCGGCATGAAGCCGCGGCGTTGCGGTTGCCAAGATGCGCCCTTCCGAGTGAATCGAGAGCGGGCATCCCTCCCAATCGGTGATGCAGCCGCCGGCGCCCTGCACAATCGGAACCAGCGCCATGTAGTCATATGGCTGAAGCCCCGTTTCGAGAACGATATCGCAGTGTCCCGACGCAAGCAGGCCATAGATGTAGCAATCGCCGCCGAATCGGCGCATCCGCGCAACTCGCGACAACCGCTCGAATGGCTCCATCTCGCCTTTGCGGAACATGTCAGGCGATGTGGTGTAGAAGCTCGCGTCGGCGAGACTCTCGCATGCGCTGGTCCGAGCCAATCCATCGCCAAACCGCGCCACGCTGGGCTTCGCCATCCACCGCTCGCCCGTAAAGGGGATGTCGATCAGGCCGCAGAACGGCTGCTGCTGATAGGTCAACGCGATCAGCGTGCCGAACAAGGGAAAGCCGCTGATAAAGCTCTTAGTGCCGTCGATCGGGTCAACTATCCAGGTGAACGCTCCGCCGGGCTTGGCTCCGATCTCCTCGCCGATGATGCCATGCTCCGGAAAGCGCGCCTCTATCCTTTCCCTGAGACGCAACTCGACGGCTCGATCGGCGATCGTCACCGGGCTGGCATCGGACTTGGCCACGACATCTAGCGCCGTGCGGAAATAGGACAGCACGATGGGCCTGACCGAATCCGCTAGCTCGGCGGCGAATGACAGATAGACATCGGCATCGTCTGCCATGATCACATATTGGGCCATTACAACTCACGCAAGAACAGCGGCGGGTGGATCACGGATGATGGAGCGAGGCCCATGTGCTTCCAGATGCCGTATTTGCGACGCGCCAAATACAGGCTCAAGCAATCCGCTTAGACGGCTCCAGGTTCCGGCAAACATCCTGCGTCTCCCAGGATTTTAAGTGTCGTTTCGCGATAGCGATGGGATCATCGTCCTTGCCACGGGCCGCCTGATACGCAATGCTACTATCTTTGAACTTGTTAAGAAGTACGTATCCATCCTCGACCTTGTATTGTCCTTCCGGCTATCTCGCCGTTATCGCCCTTCGCGCCCGACGAGAACCGAACGATAACACTAAGGCTGCGATATTCATGCGGCATTTTGGACACCCTAGATATGTGATTTGTCTGCGTTGCCGATCATCAAACGTCGCGCGCAGAGCGCGATACGTGTTCATCAAACGCTACGACATTTCCCCTCCACCTGATCGAGCATGACCGGTAAAGGAGTTTCGTGGGGCTGCCCAGGCACCTTGCGGGCAGTGCCTGACTAACCCCGTCCCCTGACCAAAAGCTGACGGCCGCGATAAATTCCTAGAATTCGGTAACTCGCGGGGCACGGCGCACCCCACTCAACTTAGAACAGCGATGCTAGAAGCCTCAAACTTGTCAGAGTTGTCCAGCCGCGCAGGCAGTCTTCGTCAAGGTCTTCACTAATCGTGGCGAATGAACCTTGCCGCCGTCAGGCCACGTCAGCGACTGCGGGTTCAAGGCTGAAGGGCTGACCGTCAAACACAAAGGCAACTTCGTCATCTTCGATTCGCGACGATGTCAGCCTTGGAGGTTGATCGCTGTACCGGCTTTTGTGCCGGCGTCGAACTGCTCTAGTCGCAGGATCGCGATAAGCTGCGGCGCCCGATAGCCGAGGTTTCAAGCAGGCAGCCAATGACAAGCCATTTCCTTTCAGCCGCCCTTAAGTCGAGGTATGAGGATAACCTCGGCGCCGAACGGATTGTCGGCTGTCCCTTCCCTTATGCCTGCAGCCGACTGTGCCATGTACGGATGACCATGGGTGCAAACATCCGCCGTGGGCTGGTACGGCCCTCGGGATGCCATCTACACTATTGAGCGCGCCGAGCAGGGCGTCTGGAGCTGCTTGAGGGACCGTGGTTCCAGCCGAAGCCGGTCGACGTCGACGGCACGTTTCTCACGATTGAGACCTGGCAATAGCAACAAGGCATCGGCATTGGACAGAATTTTGTGCAAATCTATTTATATCTATGCCGATCGGAAATACTTGCGATCTTGTCACGCGGCCATTGGGGGAAATCACCACACGATTTCCATCAGGCGTGAGCTCGAAATCGGCACGGACACAGGCAAGGAAATTCTGTCGATTCTCGTCCGTCTGAAATCTATCAAATCATAGGCGAGCATCGCCTCGGCCCCACAGAAATCGCCCCACAGTAGCAAGGACCGCCTCAAGCCAGCCTGTTTTGGGTTGATTGACGTCGCCACCGGCGACCGGTTCGATACGATGACGAGATGCACAAGTTATCCTTCCGGTCTGATCTGCCGTTCTGCCAGCCATCAATCAAGTTGCGAACGTTGGTCGCCGGAAACTTCCAACCGGACCGCCGATCGGACTCGGTGATTTCGTGTGCACTCGGCTGGGATTAGATCTAGCGAGCCGCCTCGAGGACGGCCCACGCACGCCCTTGCTCAGCCGCAAGACGAATGCGTCTAGCCCGCGTCCACTGCATCAACGGCTTCGTCTAACGAAGCAACTTACCCACGGCCACGAAGTACCGACTCTTCACAGACAAAACGCCTTTAATTCTTCGGTGAGCGGCAGTCTGGTCCGATATCGGGTCGATCGATCGGCTTTGGGAGCCGATGATTCTGCTGGTGCAAATTGCGCTTGCTTCGAATATCAACCTTCGCCGCGGGAACGACAGTTTACGCAACGCGGAGCTAAAACGGCTACCTACCAAATTTGGTATGGGACATAAAGACGCGTTTGCATCGTGCGACCGAAAGTCTGTCACGCTAGAGAGATATTGGTGGGACGAAAAACGTCTTGGCAGGTTTCATGCCCGTTCTTGTAAAACCCCGCGCACTAGGTCTGTTGACCAAATGCGAGCGTCGTCCTCCTGGAGGCGAACCTCATAAATTCGCTCTTCGCGATGTTCGACCTCGCCAACCCGCGCGCAGATCGTTTGCAGGGCGAGCAGGAGCTTTGGTCATGGCTGCGAAGGAGCTTCCGCCCGCCCCCCTCTCGACATCGGCATAATCAAGCCACAAGCCGAGGTGCTCATCGGCGGACACGCGGCAGCACTTGAGGGACGGCCAGACAACCATGTCCACGTAAATCTAGGCATTCGTCGAACCGTGCCGCGCGCCACCGCCAAGTTCGCGCACGCAGCGCTACAGCTATGAGCCGCAATGCCGACATTTCGCCGTGAACACCGGACCATACGTTGATGCCGTCATTCGAAAGCTGGATGGGGCGCCTCCATCTCAATTTGCCTGGCCCGACGCTCCTCCCGCAAGACCTTTCTCCCGAGTTCAAGGCGGCCTCGGTAGTGACCGTCGACATGACTTCATCAGCAACCTAGCCGCGCAACCGTTTCCCAGCACCGCCATTGCATCCCGCGTCAAGGCGGCCGGTTGCCTGCTCACCTGAAGCGAGGCGTCAATACATGGTCGATGAACTGGATCTGCGAACCTTCACGCCACATCCGCAACGCGACGCTGTGCTCCGCGAAGTGCACGCGCGCCCCTTCACGCGCCTTGTTTCGCCGTTCAGCGTGATCCACTTCGCTTTTCTTGCACAGGGCGAGGCGGCCACAAGCGACCGCTGCCGTTTTATCGATTTTTGCCTCGAGCGCAATCTTACGCCGCCTGAGCAATCGGCGAAACTTCATCAGATTGTCATCGGTCCCGCCACGTTACGCTGGGAGCAGCATTCGGAATTTACAACATTTACCTGGATCTGGACTAATGCAAATTGTTCTGCCGCAGACCAATTTGACAAAGTTGATGGGACCATCCGATCGCTGATCCGCGCGTTGCGTCAGACCGGACAGTTGCTGGTCGCGATCAGGCTAGAAGTGGAGCGGGAGGCCTCGCCGACCAGGCGGGCCGAACAGATTTTTGACAAGGACAGCCTGGCCATGGTTGCCACAAAGAGCGGCGCAGGCGTGGCCGCCTCAGACTTCCGCGTAGACGAAAAAGGCTTTACGAAAATCCTCGTCTGCGACCTCGGGTTGACGTCGCACGATCTCGGAGCGCTGGTGCAACGGCTCCTGGAAATCGAGACGTACCGTCCATTGGCGCTGCTTGGCCTGTCGGCGGCCCTTGAGCTTGCACCATCTGTTGATCGCATCGACCGCCGTCTTGTCGAGGCGCTCGAGAAAATGCAAAGCGGTGAGGGGCTGCAGTTCAACAACCATCTGCTTGCCGAGCTGACGGCGCTGGCCGCATCCTTCGAAAGAGGCGCGACCGGCAGTCTGTTTCGGTTCGGCGCCAGCAGGGCCTATAACGAGCTGGTCCAATCGCGACTATCCATCATTGAAGGCAACGATGTCTCGGGCTATCCGACCTGGTCGTCGTTTCTGGCACGCCGCATGGCGCCGGCGATGCGAACCTGCGCCACTGTGGAGGACCGTCAAGCGACTCTGTCGGTCAAGCTCGCGCGGGCCGCCGACCTGTTGCGAACCCGGGTCGACGTCGAAATCGAACGACAGAATCGTGACCTGTTGCAGGCTATCAACGAGCGTGCGAGACAGCAACTTCGGCTGCAGTGCACGGTCGAAGGATTGTCGGTCGGGGCGATAGGATATTATGTGGTCAGCCTGTTTAGTTATCTTGCCAAGGGCGCCCATGATGTCGGACTGCGAGTAGAGCCCTCGTTCCTGACCGCAGCCTTCGTGCCGATCGCAGTCGGCGTGATCTGGCTGGTGAGTTACAATGTACGAAAGCGACACCTCAAGCACAACGACGAGCCCTCGGTTACTTGCGACTAAAGCTCCTTGAGGGGATCGGTGCGTCCGTCCTGCGAAGCTCGCATGGTCGGGGTGCGACGCTGCCGCAAGATCGCGGCCGGCTCCTGCGCAAGGTAATGCAGCCGGCGAGGCATTGTGGATCGGGTCAGTCGCCGTTGCGACGGCTGAGACGGGGGCCAGATCAGGCTGAAGCCCTCACCTTCCTCATCCAGTGTGGAGATCGGGGCCGCCTGGTCGAAGCGCTCCAACGAGGGCCGCGATTATCTAGGTCTGAAGCTCGACGATCCGAGCTTCACCGCTCCGATCTTCGCCAACCCCTCGATGGTGATCGACAGGCCGGAGGCGATCGACGGCGAACAAGGGGCCTGAGAGCAAAGCAGCAACTTTCTTGGCTAGGGCGAAGAATGATGGCCCAGTCGCGGGGAAGAAAGTTGTGACGCCGCTGTTGCGCCTTATGCGGTTGAGGCGTCAGCCGTCCTTCGGGCTAGATCAATCCATCGAAGAGGCCGTTGGTGCGCTCGGCCTGCAGAACTGACGTCAAGGAGAACGTGGCAAGTTCGACCGCACCGAGAGGCCGGCAACTGAGTTCGATGGTGACAGGCGCTTTGTCCCTCCAGCAACGGACGGATCTGGGACCGAGATTACGCATCGGCCGCGCTGCTCGTTCACATTTATTGTCGCCGTATCCATTGAGATGCGACCGCTTGGTCCATGCCTCTATGATCACCGTGACGAAGCCGGGGCGCAAGCTTGTTGATCGGAGCTTCAAAGGCCAGCCCGCTCTCGTTCGAATTTCGACGCTGAGGACCGCGAGCATTGCGGATATCTGGTGCGGTCCCGCCCGTCGACGCGACGCCTTCAGTGGCGCAATCATTGCCGGGCAGGTCCAGCTACGGCTATTCCAGTGAAGCGGATGAACGCTGTGATGCTGACGGCAGTGGCGCCGACGACGGCAAATATCATCCGCCAGATTGGTGAAGGCACCGTCATCAGAGGCGATTCCATATGTGGCGCCATAGCCCGCTACGGTAGCGGCGCGACGTAGAGAAGGATATCAGGAGCCGAACCCAAGCCCATGGCGCGAGAGCGAGCGCAAGCCGGGCGACACCAAAGCTCACACCGCCCGCCACAAGGCCCGTCACGATGCCTCCGGGCAAGCCGGCACGGGTATAAAAGCCGAACATGGCGATCGTCACGCCAACGAAGACCGGGAGCGCAGAGGCAGCAAGCATGAACACCAGCCAATAGATCAAGCCGATGACAAGGATAATGAGTGGTGGTCCGAGGATGAATATGGCGGGTGGGTTCCGTGAGATAGAAGTCTGACGGCTGCGCCTTCCACCACCACCACGGCGCGCGCGATACTATAGCAGGAAACTCAGCGACCCGATCGTCACAAATCCAGTTGCGGGATTTTTGTCATTCCGAGCTTGCGCTCAAAGGGCTCGTGCAATCGGCATTTGATCCTTTGTGATCTTAAAGTGGGCGCCTGCCGTTTGAAATCACCTAACGCAATCAGTTTTAGAAAAGTCCTGTGTTTTCTCCATTTCGGCTGCCACTCCATCGTGTGTGTTGCTTTTGAGCATCCGGGGTCACAATCGCCACTCACTCCCAAGCCTTGGCTGTCTTCCGTTTGGCGGCGGCTTGGCACGCAACTATTTCCACGCAAACATAAACGTTGCGCATTGGATCTGCCTTCGCAAATGTCGGGCATGGAGAGACTATCGGAAGCTCAGATTGTCGAATTTGAGACAACGTCGGCAAGTTGACGCGACAAACACTTCCGAAGACCCCGCAAAGCCTACGAGTTCAATTCGGCACGCGGTTTGCTTCATTCGGGAAATCATCACCAATCGTAGTGCGGTGATCTTCGGGACGGACCCGGCGCGCCCGCGTGTCTGGTCTGCTCCGACGATTGTCGTGCGGCGATACTTGAGGAGGCGGGTCGTGAACTGGCAAGTTCCGGGGTAATCTTTGATGCGATGCAGAATCTTTTTTTGTGGTGCGACAACAATTGCGCTCGTCGCAAGCAGCGCGGCGAAGCCAGCGGATCTTGAGCCACAATTTAAACTGCCACAGGCGGTGCGGAACTGGTCTGGAGGCTATATTGGCGGGCATGCCGGCGGTGGGTACGGCCGCACCTCCTTCAGCAATCCATACGGTCCATCAATCTATGGCGGCGTCGTCGATACCCCGGCGTTCCTTGCTGGTGGCCAGATCGGTTACAACTGGCAGAACAACAGCTGGGTGTTTGGCATCGAGCTGGATGCCAGCGGTGCTGTCGCCAACGGCACAAGTACATGCCTCGCCTCTTCGCTTCGTTGTGAGCGCAAATTGCAAGGCAGGTCCGAGCCTCTTTGCCACCGGGGCCGGTCGCGTCGGTTACGCCTTTGGCGCGCTCGGACACACGCTGGCCTATCTCAAGGCAGGCCTAGCCTGGCAAAACAATCGGGGCGGTGTCATCAACAACTTTGAAGGCGGCTGGCCACAGGGCAGAACGCATTTCGACGATGGTCGGGTCGGTGGCATTATCGGGCTGGGCGTCGAACAAGCCCTAACGCCCGCATGGTCGGTGAACGTCGAATATGACTATCTGCATTTTGGCGGCCCGAGTGTCGCGACGGCTGCGACAGTGCAGTTTCCGCCGTTTGCGATTCTGCCGGCGAGCACAACCAGCCTGACCAGTAACTATCACATCGGAAAGATTGGCCTGAACTACCACTTTGGTGCGGACCCAGAGGCCGCACAATGGTCCGATGCGCCGCTGTATGCGAAATCAGCTGGCAGCGTACCACCCATTTTCTACGCGCCCGGCTGGTCCTTCGAAGGCGGCTCGCGGCTCTGGCTGAGCCGGGGACGGTTCCAGTGGGATCACAGCGCAGTTCGGTACGGCTGGCCTGAAGACCCCAGCATACTGGAATCGAGGCTCACTTATCATGGACTGGACGGACTTTCCGGGGAGTTATTCGGCCGTGTTGACAGTCCATGGGGAGTTTTCTTGAAAAGCAATCTTGGTATCGGGCAGTTCAACAAAGGAAAAATAATGAAGATTGGATACCCGAGGACGGACTTTCCTACATCAACAACCTTTCCGGGCAGTCAAACGGAAGGTTTGCCTATTACACGGCTGACGTCGGTTACGACTTCCTGCGCAGCAGCGACTACAAGGTCGGGGGATTTATAGGCTAGACCTATTACGGCCAGAGTTCGGACTCGACCGGATGCATGCAGGTGGCTAACCCGCTGTATTCGTGTTTGACGTCGGGTGACAGCAGGATCATCGGCGGAGAGGATACTCAATGGAATGCGCCTCGGATCGGCGTGAGCGCCGAAACCATGCTGACCGAGCGTTGGCGTTTGAACGCCGACGTGGCCTACTTGCCCTGGACCGGTTTTAAGGGACGTGACTATCATCTCTTGCGCGACATGACCACCTTTGATGAACAACGCGGAAATGGTGGTGGCGGCGTCCAGATCGAAGGCGTCTTGTCCTACTCGATCACCAAAAACATCAGCGTCGGCGTCGGTGGCCGCTATTGGGCCATGTGGATCAAAAAGGACAGCGACTCTTTGTGCAGCAGCAGCGGCTGCGTCGGTGCCCCGCGCATTCTTGCGAAGTACAGTATGGAGCGCTGGGGTACATTCTTTCAGGCCTCTTACAAGATCGACTCAAAGAGTTGATCTTGGCCGGCTCATAAGCATCGACGTCGGCGCCAAACAGGAAGCCGACGTCGTGGGTAATGATGGTGAAGCACCTCGGAATCGAGCAGAGCAGCTTGCATGCCAAGAATGAGTGCCAGCCGGTGCGAGCCCCCACACGCCTCTCGAGTCCCTTCCGGCCCCCGAAAGCCTCAGTGCCAACACGCTTGCACCCACCACCCGGCCATCCTTGAGGATTTTCCAAATGAGAATAGAAGAATAGAAGAAAGTGTCAGCGCTTTCACTTCGTTCTTGGACAATAGTTTTAATGCGCGCGTGCCCAAGTTGAGAAAACGCGGCAGCAATTCAAGTTTGGCGCTGAATGAGCAAGCTGCGCTGCGGAACCGCTTGCTCTTGCGCATTACTGCGCGCGATAAGGCCCCGGTGTCGCGCGCTCCCGCAATCTCTGCCAGCGCGGCATTGAGATGATCCGAAAGTCCGGGATGAGCTAAGCCGGCGGGCCCCATCGTCAGGCAGAATGCGACGCGCCAAGTTTGGGGGCAGATCAGCGTAGTAGTCCAGAACTGCTGAGCCTGCCCTGACGACTTGGTCGATCAGCTCTTGCGCCTCTGGCAAGTCCTGGGCGTGCCTCGCCGCTCGACGACAAGTTTCAAGCTCCTCAAGGAGGCTCCCCAATTTTCGCTTTGCTGCGTTGATCTAGTACCGCGTTGGCGCCCCACATCCGAAGTCGGTGGCCCATTCGCAAGCGCCGCGGCTCAATCTTGAGGCGGAGCGCATCCGCTTCACAACGGCGTCGAAGGTTGGGGCCTCGGAGAAAGTTCTCTTGGTCTATTCAACAGCCGCGATCAAGGGCTTTTGAAATGGCTCGAGCCAAAACTCGGCGGTTTTCTGGATTGCTCACTATTGTTGCGTGGTTGCCTGCAACCGGTACGGCACGAATAGCATTCACGACCCGGTCCCAGCCCTGGTTTGGCAAGTCGCTTCTGAGTTGTTTGTCAGGTGGGACCCGATGACTGATGAGAGGCTCGCTCGCATAGAACTGATGTATTTCGATCGCGAGCGACGGAACGCGATATGATCGTAGCGCGCGTCTGGAGCTAGCGCTCCTATTTGCTGCGCCTTTTCAAGCAACTCAGAGATGGAAGCTTGTTCGCAGTCGCGTTCCAAAATCTCGTGATACGCATCGCGCAAGATTCCACAACGATCCAAAACAAATTCTCGCGCCAAATTCTTTAGTGATCCGTTTGAAGAAGCCTCAGGTAGACTAACATCAATGAACGCCATGAATGACACAACTTCATCACCACTCAGTAACTGCTCGGCAATTGCATAAGCCAGGATCGCACCTGATGAGTATCCAGCAAAGCGGTATGGGCCACGTGGCTGGATTTGTTTGATCGCAAGGATCACCTCTGCGGCCACCGCCTCAAGCGTCGGTGGACGAACGTCATCGAACGGGGGCCATGGCAGAGCGTAGACCGGGCAGTCTGCATCTATTTCCGCTGCCAAACCGAGGACATACGAACAATCCCCAAAACCTGTGGGGACAAAGAAGAGACTGTGAGCCGGTCGGTCGAACCGGAATCACCGCCCTGTTACTGGGCTGCACCTGCAAACGAATCTTCGATGCAAGCTGCTTCAGAACAGGGTTGCGGCCCGGGAACTCAAGATTGCCGGCGCCGCAGCCACGGACGATGACACGAAAGGAGGATGCAATCTTCTAAACTGCTCGAGGCGCCGTCGCCAAAACCCTCCCCGCGCGCCAGCAGCTCATGTGCGCCAGATATGCTCTGCACCTGTTCATCGCTCATTCCGCACCACCAAGCATGGTGCCGGCAGTATCGCAGCTGCCACTCAACCGCGTCAGCGTTTCTGGTAAGCGCTCTCATCGAACGACTTCTCCTCTATGGCGCTCTTTAGAGGATTGCGCATGTATCGTGCCAACAGTGAAATCGAGTGCGATCACTGCGATCGTCACAGCGGGGCTATGTCAGCTCTCCGACAGCGTCGCCCGACATCGTACAACTGAGCGCGCCATTAATCGGCATAAGCATCCACCGCCTGTTCTTCCGGACAAGCCTGGGCTCCCAAAGTAATTTGTCGGCTCAACCGAACAGCATCGCGTGCGCCTTTCGCAAAACCGGGACAAAGAGTTTTTCTGAGGTCCGCGCGTGCGGTACGGGGCAGTGCTGGATGGCTCGAGTAAATGTTTCTCGCAATTAGCGGCAGTTCATATTGGATTGGTGTTTCTTCGCATCGCTCAATATGTGGAGCCTGCAGTGTCGTCGAGCTTGTGGCGCTCGGTTCCGGTGAGGGGCGGGTTGAAGATGCTAACGAGGATCAAGTCCTTGCCCCGTCCCCCGCGCAGGAAATGCTTGTCATGCTTGTCAAGAACATACATGTCGTCCCGGCGAATGGGAAAGACATTGCCGTTCATGTCCTCGACCTCACCCTCTCCGCCGATGCAGTAGCAGGCTTAGAGATGATTCCGGTATTGCAGAAGGGAAACGGTGTTGGCGCGCACGACGGTGTGGCAGATGCTAAAACCCATGCCGTCCTTATCCGTTAGGAGGCGATGGCTAGTACCATTGCCCCAATCGACGAAGTGATCGGTTGCTTCAACGTCGTGCAGACTACGCACAATCATAGGGTTCGATTGCCCCGTGCAGATTGAAGTGATTGATCCAAAGGCTGGAGGCGGTTGTTCTGCCCCGGAACTGCGGCCTCCCCTGGCGCACGGCCGACTGGGATCTCTGTCGAAAAACCCCGCGGCCGGTTGCCGAGAACCCGTGCAGTAATCCTACGGGATTGGCTACACGCAAACGCCCTGCCATTTGCCCCATGACTATTAAAACTACAGGCGCCCGGGTATTTCGCAGCCGACCCGGATCGGCGCGCACCAGCTTGATGTTCCACCTTTCGCGCGGTACCGCCGCTTACCTTTGTATTTCCCAGAATGCTGCTGGAGATATTGGCGGCGACATGAACTGTCTCCAGTCCCAGATTTGCCAAGTCGTCTCCTTCCTAGCTGTGCCTCTCGCCGCGACTACGGATACCCATCGTCTCACTAGTAGAGCAAATGTCATGCCGTGATAGCAGACCGATGAACGACAAATATTGTGGCTGTCTCAGCTGGCTAGCGAGCGAGCGATTTGGCTGCGCGTGTAGCCAATCTAACAAACTGGCGAGATATTGGCCGAATACCAACAGGTCCGCGAGCGAGAACCGGTCGAGCAGTACGAAGCGTCAAGATCCCAAACGGCTTCAATCCGCGCTTTTAGAAGTTGCAAACTACTCCTGACGTCACGCTCGGAAATCTTGGAAATCTTGGCACAAGCTGCGCCGCCCTGTGGCTGTCCTTTGAGCTATTTCTTTTTTTCGCAACCTTGCGCTTCGGCTTCCGCGTTCTGGCCGCCGATTTAGCAGACTTTGACTCGGAGGGAGGCTTCTTCGCTCGTGGCGATCTTGGGTGGGTCTTCTTAGCCACAGGAGCATCTTGAAAGGCGCTCTGCACTCGTCGTCGATCGGCTAACACCTGGATGCGGTGTTGCAAGCTCGCAGCCTCATTCGTCGGGTTAGCGGCGCGGAAATGGTCTGCGGCCCTTCGGGAACACGCCTCTGCGGCTTCGAGATCAGTCAGGCTTTGAGTAAGCTCCCCTCTGAGCGAGAGAGTGTCACCTAGGTGGCTCTCCATGCGCCCAACTTCAAGCGAATCCCGTTCGACTTTGGAGTAATAGTCCCGAAGGCACCGGTAGTGCTGTATCGCCGCGGAGAGGTTTTTGCTTGGTTTAACCGGGAGGAGACTTCGACATAGGCAGCGGCGAGCCGGGCTTCGAAATGCATCCATGGGATGTCTCGTTTGCCATCGCTCGACAATAACTTTGCGACGTGTCCAAGCTCGCTCGCGGATTCGGCTGGAGACTGCGGCAAAGCGGCCAGGGCCGCAGTGAGGCGGCGTTCGAGCTGTTGTCGAACATCGAGGGCAACTGACGATCGGCTTTGCTCCTCTTCCGGCGGCTCCAACAGAGACTGAACAAGTGCGAGCACGAACAACGACGCAAGCTGTCTATTGACCGTTAGATCCTGTCGTGGAGCATATGTGCGACGATGGTCACTGGCGCAGGACAGGGCTCAATCTTGCTCTTAATGAACGAGCGGATCTTGGCTCCGTTGGTCTGATAAAGCAGGACGTCTCCGAGCGGGAGAGCCGCGACCGTATTGAGCGCGTTGCGGCGATCTCTGGGGTATCTCGTCCCGGCGCGCGCCACAAATTTGAGAAATCGGTCGCTTATCCCGAACACCTGTTGCTTCCAGTCAATCAAGAGCCGCTGCACCAGCTTCTCGCGGTGAACGGCGGACAGAGCGGGGCGCGAGCGAGAGACAGCTTCCACATGCAGCTGCGCCACCAAAGCTCGGGCGAGCCCGCGGAACGCTTCTTGAGGTTCATGCTCGGACGCCTCAAATGCGCGCTCGGTGACCTTATCGGATAAAATCCGGGTCCGGGCGGGCTCCCAAACATTCTCAAGGCCGCCGCGAGCGAGCAATTGCCGGAACTCCAGGCTGGGAGCGTACGCCCTCACCTGTTCGAGATTTTGCTCGGCCGGCGTTGGTCCTTCCGGATTCAGAACGCCTGCATTTGCAGCACTTCCATCTGGAATTCCGAGCAAGGAAAGTTCAACAAGCGGATCATCTAGGATCCAGATCCACTGAGCGAGATCCTCTTCCGCCTTGAGCTCGACTTCCGCAGTCGGAACATCCAGAAGAGAAAGCCCTTCGAATTCAACCCCGAGCGGGTCTCCCCAAGCACAGGGAACAAATTCCGTCCCAAGCTGCCCTCGCTGGCCGTTTTCTCGGCGACCCTCTAAGCTCTTCTCGTAATTGCCAAGCCGAACACCAGTGCCGTGCACGAGAAGAATAGATCCTTGCGGCATGATAGGACTCCGCTGATTACCACCTGCACGAGCCTACCGCGCCCCTGCACGTCTTCAATCGGTGGCGTTCTGTTTCAACGCGGACGGAACGCGCACGCTCAAGCTACTGAGCCAGGCTATCCCCTGGCCAGCCCACTCGTCGCGACGACAGGGACAAATGGCCGCTCGCTCGCGCGGCCATTTTGCTTCGATGAGTCGCGTGCGCGTCCCAGAAACACTCTAACTAACATATTGATCTGAATTCGATTTCGTCGGAAAAATTGGGGCATCCCTGAGTAGAACTGGGGTGCCACCGCGCCCTGCGCAGGTCGGCAGATCAGACCGCCGGGGTCCCGGACGCGCACGTCGTTCGCGGCTCCGCGCCTAGCTCGCCGTCACGTCCGCCCCCTTTCCGAAGGCCAAACGCGAGCGGGAAGGTTTCGGCCGAAATAGACTCGAGCGTGGTCTGCTCTTCGGTGAGGCGTTTTTCGATGAACTGACGCTCCACATCCGACAGGTTCGACTTCAGCAGGCGACGATAGCGGTGGATGTTGTTGCGGTAAGCACGAATGCGGGCGAAGTATTCATCGAGCATCCTGGGCGCTCCTGACGTCGTCGCAATGTCTACGAGGAGATATTTAGGCGAGCATGTCGCTAGTTAACGCGCTGCCTGTCGTCGCATCGCGGAAACCGTTCGGCATGGCAGTTCGCAATATCATTCCTAGCATTTCCATTTCGACGATCCGCAGCGTTTTTTGCTCCCCATGCGCCGATTTTCTGCTCCGCTAGTCCCTCAAACAGAGCTGGACGCTTGTAAAACGCAAGGAACGGTTGGCAGGCCGCGGGTGCGGAGGCTTATCGCTAACAAGCTCGCCCGTCAGTATTCTCTTCCGGCGAGCTGAACATCATCTGCCGATGTGTTATACGGAGCTCCGTTGAGAACAGGTTTGTTTGAGAGTTTCGATGTCTCTTTCGATTGGATTGATTGTGGACGGCTATGTGAAACTAAACAACCGCAGCGCGCTGGAGAACCTTCTGACGCATCGGCGGGAGCTACTGCTGAAGTTGAACCGCGTAACCGGAATTGATCCGAAGGAAGCGATCGCTCAGGTCAGTCAAGAAATCACAGTGATCGAAAAGGCACTTGCGGCGCTCGCACGGGAGTAAAACCTCTGCGCGGACGGATACACCTCTGCGAGCTAGCCGGGTCGCCATGCCGCAGGCGACGCGACGGCGACCGAACCTAGAGAACAGGCCAGGATCTTCAGCACTGCGACTTGTAAATTCACCTCAATGACAAGCCACGTCCTAGATCTATCGCCACATCGTTGGCGCTTTGGAAAGAGCTTCCTGACCTATCTGTCTAAGCCGATCGGGCCGCGTCTCACCTCTGGTGGCGGCCTCCAGGATTTTGGAAGCAACGTAGGCGCGGATGCCGGCGTCATACGGTGAGACGTTCTCGCAAACCTCCTCCAGGATCGTGCGCAGGAGCGCGGTCGTGACACCGTCCAGCATTGGGAGATCTCCCTCATCCCATCGAGGAAGATAATGGACATTTGCTGGGCCGCAACGCAAGCACATCAGATCGCGTGAGGCTTTGTGACTGCAGGTGAGCCGATTTTCATGGCGGTGCAAATTGCGGCAGCTCGCTTAATCGGCCCGCTTTTGCTTTTCTCGTCGTCCCTCTCTGGCTTAACTGACAAGCTTGGCGAAGCTCAGAGCCGAACGCGACGCCCTGGGATTACGCAAGGCATGCGGGGACTTCTATTGCGCGCCGGACTGGCTGGCCGGCTGCGGCTGACCAATGTGTTCGGACGGTGCCAGTTCGGTTGCCGATCTCATCAGGTTCAATTGCGGTCAGAGGATTTGTTGCTTATCGCGCCTGCCGCGTCCAACCAAGTCCGAGCGCTTCGCATCTTGCACTGCAGAGGGACGTCGCGATCAATTGTTGGGATGAAGCATATCTTCGCGTCAAAAACCAGCGTCAACCCTGTGTTTGGCGCCGAAATCGCGCCAAGATCTGATCTGACGCGACGATCAGTGACCCGTGACTCGTCCCCTAGCCGGTCGGCTCGCGATCGTGAAGCGATTTCGTGGTTACGGACGTGTGGGGATTAATTAATCGCACGCATTGGCAGCACACGATTTTGAGCGAGCCTCCTTTGGCAATGCTCGCTTACAGGCGGATGATCTCAGTAGCGACTTGCGTTTTTGGGCATATAAGCCTGGCGCAGCCGAAGGCCCAAGCACGGACACGCGAACGTCGTGTGAAAATTCATCGAAGGCGCTGCCGTAATGCAGGATTTGAGCGCGGGAGCAGGACTCGTCGCATTAATCGATATTGCCATTTTGTTACAGTCTCCGCCCAGAGCGATCATACGCAGCCGGAGGGCGGCATATTCCGCGGCCACATTGTGAGCCATTACTGCAACTGAGCATGAGCCATGAGCGAGATGGCGTCGCCGAAAGTACGGTCGCATCAGCGAGCTGGGCGCGAACCCTTTGGGAGGGAGTGAGCTAGCAAACCAGCCCGCCGCGGCCTGCATATGAAACCTCCGATCTGTCGGCGAGGCGCCTCGTTTCAGCGAAGAGAAGCGACTGGGCTGTTCAGACTTTCTGCTGTGCTTGTCCAATCGGAAAGGCAACTACATGAATTATCTCGGCAGCAGCCAACGTCGCACAACATCTGTGATGACGGCCGAACAGTACGAGCTGGAGCGCCGTTAGAAGGAGATTGCGCGCCTCAAACAGCTGGTTGTACGACTTTCTGAAATTGCTTTGCGCCACGTCGTAGAAAGCGCGCAAAGCGGTCGGAATGGCCCGGAACGTCTGAGCGAGCCGCCAAAGTCATAATACGAAAAGCGAACCCGCGCTTGGCTGCTCTCGGCAGAGTGGAGCGGCTCCGTCTCGCTCCACTTGTCAGCGGCAGAGCCGATCAACCGACATCAAGTGCTCGAGCGTGGGGCAGTTGTTCAGGACGCAAAGGAGCACTTTCGGATCGCGTTCGAGAGCTCTTTCAGGATGTTGAGGATTTCAGCGCCAACTGATCGGGTTCGACTGCTTCTGAGCGCAGTCGCTTGCGGATCTGGCTACGATGGCGACTAGGTCAGGACTACATTGTCGATCAACCGAGTCGAGCCGACGTACGCTGCGACACAGAGCACCGCTGGATGGCGCAGAGGGCTCTCAGCAATCCTGAGGGTCCCAGCGTCGACAAGCTCAAGGTACTGGAGTCGATCGACCCCTTCCAAATGCTTTCTTGCAAGCGCAATCAGCGTTGACGCCTCGCGCTCCCCTGAGGCAAACTCTTGGGCCGCGGCGAACAAGCCACGGCTGATTGCAAGGCTCCGACCACGTTCTTCGGGACTGAGGTAACGGTTGCGACTGCTCATTGCGAGTCCATCTGGTTCCCGCACGGTTGGCGCGGTGACAATCTCGATCGGAAGATTCAGATCAACCGTCATGCGGCGTATCACAGCGCATTGCTGAAAATCCTTCTGTCCAAAGTACGCGACGTCCGGCTGCACCATGTTGAATAGCTTGCAGACGACTGTCGCTACACCACGAAAATGTCCAGGCCTGAAACCTCCGCAGAGCGGTTTTGCGAGTTCGCCCGGGTCGACAAAGCTCTCAAACTGAGCCGGATAGATCTCCTCTGCACTTGGCGCGAAGATGATGGAGACCCCGGCACTGCGGCACAACGCTTCATCGCGCGCGAAGTCGCGAGGGTACTTGCTGAGATCCTCGTTTGGGCCGAACTGAGTGGGGTTGACGAAGATGCTAACGACAGTGACGTCGCAGTGTCCCCGGCTAGCCGAGATCAGGGCCAGGTGGCCGTCGTGCAAGTACCCCATCGTCGGAACGAATCCGATGCGCTTATCGGCATTACGAACGTCTGCAAGGGCGCGACGCAGCTCAGCGACCTTCGTAATTACTTGCATTTCTTACCTTGAGGTTGAATTGGAGGGCACCCAGTTGGCGACGGCATGCCGAAGCTGATCAGGAAGCCGATAGCACTCCTCTGAGCCCGGGAATGCACCTTTGCGGACATCGGCAGCCCAGCGCGACAGCGCCTCCTGCAACAGCTGGAATCCATTTGTATAGGCACGAACAAATTTGGGCCGATGGCCTTCGGTTAGCCCCAAGACATCATGAGACACGAGCACTTGGCCCGAGCAATCGGGTCCTGCTCCGATCCCGATGGTGGGGATCGTGAGAAATTCGGTCGCTCGCGCCGCGAGCTCGGCAGGAATGCCCTCCAGGACCAGCGCGAAGCAGCCGGCTTCCTGCAGACGGTGCGCGTCATCGAGTAGCCGCAAGGCGGTATCCTTTGTCCGTCCCTGCACCTTGAATCCACCCATGACGTTGACGCTCTGCGGGGTCAGACCGAGATGTCCCATCACAGGAATTTCGCAATCAACCAAGGCGCGTACCACGTCGATGCGTTTGGCACCACCCTCGAGTTTCACAGCATCGGCGCCGCGCTGCAGAAAACCTCCTGCATTGCGAATCGTATCCTTAGAACCGACATGAAAGCTCAGAAAGGGCATGTCGGCCACAAGCAGGGCATGAGGCCTCGTGCGCGCAACAGCCTCCAGGTGATGATTCATCATGGCCATGCTGACAGGCAGCGTGTTGTCGAATCCCAGGCACACGTTTCCAACGCTATCGCCGACCAGGATGATATCGACAATGGGATCCACGATGCGCGCCGCAACAGCATCGTAGGCGGTGGTCATCACAACACGCCGTCCTTTATCCTTCCACTGCTGCAGTGCCGGAATCGTGACACGTTCTAGAGGCCGTCCTGAACTGTGGCTCATATTGGATCCGCTCCCCGCACACCGTCGGCGCTTCCTAGAGAATGCGGGAGAAACCTGTCAATAGCATGCAGGATGGAGATCGAAGTTCTCTAGAACTGGAGAACAACACAAAAACAGTCCAATGGTCGCGCAATCATGAGGCAAGACCTTCCTCATCGCTAGACCGCGATTTAACCACCCGATGGCTGATCTTCTCGTACGGCTTCAAAGACTATGCCGGCCGCCGCCTCGATCGAGGAGCGGCGCTCGCGACGAGCCACCATCTGCACGCGCTATCTGGGCTGATTGCAGACTCTCCAGACGGTGAAGGCACCGCCGGACCGAGCTGCAGATGCACGTAGTGGGCACTTCCTCTTCAGTGCACATCTTCGTGTCTGCCCCTCATGGGGTACTCGTGAGACTCCTGCTTCGGCGCTGGCGCAGCGAGCAAAGCAAACGGATGGCAGGCCAGGAACGTCCAAAGGTGACAAGCCGATGTAAGCGCAGCGAGTGTCGCGGTCGAGTAGATGTCGTCGCGAAGACGCTCAGACCGAGCCAGCCTGCTGGCCCTATAGGCCCTGAAATCGATTATTTTTGCCGATGTTTCTGTCACTTGATTTCCGTGCGCTCTAGAGGACCATTCGAGGCTGCAACAAGTCTGACCAGGCGGTAACGGCACAGCTCGGTCTAGTCCTAAGCCGCTCGCAACCATCGAAGCCATTTCTGATCGGCCTCCCGCCGCGCCTTGAAGCGGTTGAGGCATTTCGTGGAGCAAAGGGCCGTTCGCCAGCAGTAATGGCGGATCATCCCAAATTTTCCGCCGCATACGGCGCAGCATTTGGCTGACGGGTCGAGGGAATTACGGAAGCCAATGTGCATTCGCGCCTCCTGTCAGACATTACTTGGAAAGCCCAGCTGCCCTCTGACCACAGCACCACGCGCGGACTAAAGCTGCGGTCGCCCGGCGGGCCGTCTCCCTGGTTCTTGCAGCCATCAAGAGCCTTGACACTGATGTGCGGCCGCCTCGAGAAGCAGTACTTTCCGCAGAACGCCTCGCCGAGAATTTGTTCAAGTTAATGGATTTCTCTATCGTGATTAACGCAATTCGCTCGACATTTCGACCAAATGCTGCGCCTATCACGGCTAGCCCGCAGGATTGCTGCGGCAGCTTTATCGGGAGCGCTTAAAGCAAGTGCTCAAAGCACGATCAGCCTGCGAGCCGTGGGGGCTGCAGCCTCGTTGCACTATCAAACGGCAGCAATACGGACGCATTCACCTTGCAAGATCTTGTCACTGCATACGATGCACAGCCTCATGCATCTCACATCAGCAAGTCAGCAGCGTCACGGATGGCAGCATAGATTTCGTCAAGGTCGGCCGCCGTAACGCAGTAAGGCGGCATCACGTAGATCGTGTTACCGAGTGGGCGTAACAGCAGGTTCCGCGCTTGGAAGAAAGCTAAAAGCTTTGGCCCGATGTCCGCCAGATAGCCGGCATCGCTCGTGTTGAGTTCAAGCGCTGTGACTGTTCCTGTGCGTCGGACGTTTGCGAACCGTGAATCGGCGCAAAATGGCGCGAGAGACTGTTCTTGCATCGTGGCCAAGGATGCGAGCCGCCGGCGATATTCCTGATCCTGCCATAGGTCCAGATTGGCCTTGGCGGCGGCGCAGGCCACTGGATTGGCCGTATATGAGCTCGAATGAAAAAACGTACGCGTGCGATCTTCAGAATAATGCGCATCGAAAATATCGGCTCGACAGAGCGTGACGGCGAGCGGCAGCGCCCCAGCCGTAAGGCCCTTCGAATAGCAGGCAATATCGGGCGTGACATCGGCCTGCTCACACGCAAACAAGGTACCCGTCCGGCCCCAGCCGGTCATGACCTCGTCCGCAATGAACAGGACATCGAAGGCTTCACAGATCCGCTTCATCTCTCTTAGCACCGAGGGAGAATACATCAGCATTCCACCGGCACCCAATATCAGGGGCTCCACGATAAAGGCTGCGGGATGTTCGTTTCGACACGCGTTTTCAAGCGCATCGAGCGCTATTTGCTCACGATCTCTTGCCGGGAACGGAATCGAGGTCACCTCGAACATCAGCGCCCCGTAGGCCGCATTGAAGACGCCTCGGCTACCTACCGACATCGCCCCGATCGTGTCGCCATGGTACGAGTGCTGCATCACCACAATTCGGGTTCGCTGTCTTCCGGTATTGTGCCAGTAGCCGAGCGCCATTTTCAGCGCGACTTCGACGCTGGTCGACCCGCTATCGGAGAAGAACACATGCTCGAGCGCCGGGGAGGTGACCTTCAATAGTTCCGTCGCAACTTGCTCAGCCGGGTCGTGAGTGTATCCGGCGAAGATGACCTGATTGAGCTTGCCTGCCTGTTCTCGGATTGCGTTCACGATGCACGGATGGCAATGGCCGTGGGTCACGACCCACCAGGAGGAGATTGCATCGATAAGGCGTCGGCCATCTTCGGTGTAGAGATAAGCCCCCTCTCCTCGCAGCACCTTCGTCATGTCCTGCTGTAGAGCATGCTGCGTGAACGGGTGCCAGATCGGCGACCTCTTGGCTACCTTCATAGGGTCAGAAAATCACTGCCAACAAAGGAGTCCTTGAAAGCGGCCTGCAGCGTGTCGTTCGTGAGGGGAACAAGCCACGGGAGCCGTCCCAACCAACGCACTCTCCCGATCTCGCAAATCGCGCTTTCAGTTTCGGCGTTTCTTTCACCAATGAACGCAATTCCAAGGATTCGAATCTGACGCTTGCGCAGAGCCTCTATGGAGAGCAGGGAATGATTGATTGTGCCCAGTCCCGTCCTTGCGCAAAGCACGACGGGCAGCTGCCAGCGCTCCAAGATGTCGATGTAAAGAGTGCGCGCTGTCAGCGGCACCATGAGGCCGCCGGCGCCCTCGATCACGAGTTGCCGCTCACCGCTGTGCGGCGGTCGAAGCGTCTCTGTGTCTATGCGAACGCCGTCGATCTCCGCGGAGTAATGGGGCGACGCAGGCGTCAGAAGTCGATAGAGCTCCGGGATAATCCGATCGGCCGAGATGCCGCCGAGGCGGCGGACGCACTCGGAGTCGGTCTCTTGCTCGAGCCCGGCCTGGACCGGCTTCCAGTAATTCGCGCCGAGAAGGCCGGCGAGCCCCGCGGAAAATACCGTTTTGCCGACCCCGGTGTCCGTACCAGCCACGACGATCTGCTTATTCATCAAAACGAGCCCCTCGTCACCTCGGCCAGCGCATCGAGCATTGCGCGCACGTCCGCTTCCCCAACATTGAGTGTCAACGAAATTCGCAAGCGGGCGGTGCCTGCGGGGACGGTTGGCGGCCGAATTCCTCGGATATCGAAGCCGCGCGCCTGCAGAGCAGAGGCAAGTCGCATTGCATGTGCATTGTCACCGACGATGTACGGCACGATCTGAGAGGTCGAAGGTGTGCGCAAGCCAAGCGAAGTGATCTGCCGATGCGCGAACGCAACGAGTTTGGCCAGCCGTTGCTGCCGCTCCGGCTCGTTCTGCAGGATGAGGAGTGCCTCTCGAACGGCAACGGCCATCAATGGTGATGGGGCGGTAGCAAAAATAAACGGACGGCAGCGGTTGATCATGAAATCGCGCAGGATGCCGGAAGCGGTAACAAGTGCCCCCGCCGCACCGAGCGCTTTGCCGCAGGTATGAACTACGATGAGATTGTCGCGCCTGTCATAAGGGGCCGTGAGCCCTCGTCCTTGATGCCCGTAAGCACCTGTGGCATGAGCTTCATCCACGATCAGAAATGCGTCATGGCGATCAGCGATTGCCACCAGCGCTTCGAGTGGAGCGAAGTCGCCATCCATACTGTAGAGACTTTCGGCCACAATCCAGACGCGGCCCGCTCCACCTTTGGTTCGCCAGTCGCGAATTGCGTCTTCGACTGACTGGGGATCATTATGCGCGTGAATTCGGCACTCTGCGCGGCCGGCCCGCGCGCCCTCGTGGATACTGGCGTGCACGAGCGAATCGAGAACGAGCAAATCGCCGCGCTGCGGCAGCGTTGTCAGGAGGGCAAAATTTGCGATGTAGCCGCCTCCAAAGAAAAGCGCTGCCTCCGCGCCAAAGAACTGAGCTGCTTCCGTTTCGAGCCGTTCATGCTCCTCGCAATTGCCGCGCAGAAGGCGCGACCCACCGGCTCCAACCGGAGTGCCCGCCTCGAGCGCGGCGACCATCGCCTTTTTGATGCGCGAGGCGCTCCCGAGCGCCAGATAGTCGTTCGATGCGAAGTCGATACCCACGCGCGGCTTGATGCAGCGCAGCCGTTTCTCTTCGTTCAAGGCATTCAACGCTGCGACGTAGCGACTAAGTCTAGCTGTTTGGATTGACCGCATTCATCACTCACAGGATCGCATCAAACCGCGCAAAAACTGCGCCGGCCGTTTAAGGATGGATGGCCAGTTAGGTTCAACGTGCCAAGATGCGATTCTCTCCGTCCACACGCACAATGCGGGGCTTGAATATCTTTGCTTCGGCCTCGTCGAATGAGGCATATGCAACGATAATGATCTTGTCTCCGGGCATCGCCAGTCGGGCGGCCGCACCGTTCAGACATATCGTACCAGACCTCGGCGGCGCCTCGATCACGTAGGTGGCAAAGCGCGCCCCTGTTTCGACATTGTAGATTTCGACGCGCTCGTTGATCACCATTCCTGCCGCGTCCAGGAGCGTACGATCTATCGAGATCGATCCTTCGTAGTGCAGATCAGCTTCGGTCACTGAGGCGCGATGGATTTTGCCCTTCATCAAAGTTATCTGCATTTCTCACCTAGGCTGGAGTCGAGGCAACATATTTCGCGCAATGCTTCTGTCAGGCGAGCCTGGACGTGATGCCGAGCCGGGCCAGCAGATCCGCATCGCGATCAACTTTCGGGTTTTCGGTGGTCAAGAGCACGTCGCCGATGAAGATTGAATTTGCGCCGGCCAAGAAGCAAAGCGCCTGCAATTCATCGGTCATGTATTGCCGCCCGGCGGACAAGCGAACCACACTCCTCGGCACCATGATCCGCGCGGTCGCCAGCAGCCGGACTAGCGCGATCGGATCGGGCGGCTCCGCGGTGTCTTCCACCGGCACGCCCTCGATCTTATTCCACAGGTTGATCGGCACGCTTTCGGGGTGGTTGGGAAGATTGGCGAGCAGCACGAGCATACCTAGGCGGTCCTCAACGCGCTCGCCCATACCGATAATCCCGCCGCAGCAGATCTTGATGCCGGCATCGCGCACATGCGCCAGCGTATCGATGCGGTCCTGCAGGCTGCGGGTGGAGATGATCTTGCTGTAAAATTCGGGCGATGTGTCGACGTTGTGATTGTAGAAGTCAAGCCCGGCCTCGGCTAGGCGCGCGGCCTGCTTCGGCGTCAGCATGCCGAGCGTCACGCACGTTTCCATGCCGAGCCCTTTGACCGCGTTGACCATCTCGCAGACGGAATCAAGATCGCGATCTTTAGGCGTGCGCCAGGCTGCGGCCATGCAGAAGCGCGTGGCGCCGGCATCCTTCGCGCGCTGCGCGGTCGCAACCACATCTGCGCAACGCATCAGACGGGTGGCTTTCAGGCCGGTCTCGTAATGCGCGCTTTGCGAGCAGTACCCGCAGTCTTCCGGACAGCCGCCGGTCTTGATGCTGAGCAGGCTCGTGGTTTCGACGTGGTTTGGATCGAAGTTCTTGCGATGAGCGCGCTGCGCCTGAAGCATCAGGTCCGCAAAAGGAAGGTCGTAGAGCACCTTAGCCTCTTCGACGTTCCAACCATTCCGAACCTGCGCCCCGTTGCTTCTTTCCTTCGGTTGGACTTGCGCAGCAGCATCCATAACCCAACTCCGCCCAATTGTAGATAATCACGTGAATTATCTATAGTCATCGCTCTCGAGGAGATGCTAATCGAGCTGCCTCGCAAATGCACCGGTTATTGCGGTAGATAATCTATGATCACTACTGACAACATGACGACGGTCGCGCGCATCGCGGACTCGATCGCTAAGCGCATTATCAGCGGCGCCTTAGAGCCAGGCGCGCCACTCCGTCAGGATCACGTTGCACGAGAATTTAGTTCCAGCCACGTCCCGGTGCGAGAGGCCTTTCGGCAGCTGCAGGCACAACATCTTGTTGTCGCTGTGCCGCGCCGCGGTGTTCGGGTTGCCCCGCTCGATACCCGGTCAGTGAAGGAGATCGCCGAAATGCGCGCCGCGCTGGAAGTGGTGGCATTGCGCCATTCGGCGCCAAGGCTCGCGACAGCTCATTTAGCTCGGATCGAGCTCGCCTTGATCGAAGGAGACAATGCAAAGACGATCGAGGAGTTTGAGACGGCCAACCGCGCCTTTCACCAAGCCTTGGTCGCGCCGTGCGGAATGCCGCGTCTGCTCGCGAGCCTCGATGGACTGCAGCTTGCCAATTCTCGATTGGTGTTCGCTATGGCGCGATCGGTGGGCTGGCGACCGCGCTCCAATCAAGATCACCGCCTGATTCTGCAAGCCTTGCGAACGCGCAACATCGATCAAGCCTGTAACCTGCTCACGCGGCACATTCAGACGATTGAGCGCCTTGCCTTTCCAGCGTCCTGAGCAACTCTGGCAAGATTCATTGCAGACCGCCAGCGGTCGCGAGCGACGATCATGCAGCAAGCGACTAGCCTCATTGCAACGGGTTCTATTCCCCGATAGTTATGCCAGTCGCTAGCGACATCTCCACGGACAGTCATGATTCGTCACATCGTCTTCTTCAGCGCCAAGGACGAGGCCCATATCGACCAGATCGTCGAAGGTCTTTCGCTTCTGACCACGATACCACATGCGCGCCGGCTTGAGGTTGCCCGCAACCGCAAGACCGATCAGCTCGGCAACGATATCGACATCGTGGTCTATGGCGAGTTCGACAGCGAGGCGGAGCTTGCCGCGTACAAGGCGCACGATCTCTACCAGCAGTCGATTAAACGGGTCCGACCGCTCCGCGAGCTGCGGTTCGCGGCCGACTACGATGTATCAATAGATACTCCTTTCGCCTCAACGGCAGGATGATCGAGGTGCTGCCGCAGCAAAAAGTCCACCGCCGGGTTAACTCGGCAATGGAGCTCAAGTTTCGGGCCATCGCAGACAAGCGTCATTGTCATCGGCTGGGGCAACAGATGGTACAGCACTTTCACGACGTCAGCCGCCGGTGATCGATAACCCGATGTACGTTCGCGAGTTGCAGTGGGTCGAACCTGTCACAGCGATGCGACGTCTTGGGCATCGATCGCATCTCACGTTTCTCGATAGCGCAGCAAGGCACGAGCTGCTTGGGCGCTACTCATATCTAACGTGCGACCCGTTCAGCACCTATAGGGTCGCGAACGACCAAGCCAGTTGGAACGGACTTACTCTCGAGGCCGATCCATGGAAGGTCCTTCGCACGCTACTCGCGAAATACCCTCAAGAGCATCGTCCCGATCTCCCGCCGTTCCAGGGAGGAGCGGCAGGCTACTTTGCCTACGACATGAACAGGACATTGGAGCGATTGTCTGCGCCGGCAATTACCGGTCTGGGTTTGCCCCAATCCATCCTGCATTTCTATGACCTGGTCATCAGCTTCGACCACCGGGATAACAAATGCTGGATCGTCTCGACCGGATGGCCGGAGCAGGATCGCGTGCGACGGAGCGAACGAGCGCGCCGTCGAGCCGACGAGTTTGCAGCATTGATTGCCGGTCCAAAGGCGCCACAGAAGGGTTGTCCCAGCAAAGCGGGCACATGGCGCTCGAACTTCAGCCGCGAGGACTACATTGCGGCGGTACAATGCGTGATCGACTTGATCCTGGCGGGTGACGTGTTCCAGACGAATATTGCGCAGCGTTTCAGCACCCGCCTGTCAACCTCGTTTGACCCGCTCGCCTTCTATTGCCATCTACGATCGTTGAATCCGGCGCCTTTTGCGGCCCTGCTGCGATGGGGAAAGCTGACCATCGCGTCAAGTTCGCCGGAACGATTCCTGAAGCTTGAGGGGCGACAAGTCGAGACACGACCCATCAAGGGTACGATCGCGCGTTCGCGTGATTCCAAGGAAGACCACCGGCGTGCGGCTGTTCTCCTTGCTTCCGAAAAGGATCATGCCGAGAACACGATGATTGTCGACCTTTTGCGTAACGATCTGTCACGCGTTTGCACTGCGCATTCGGTAGAGGTCCCGGCCCTGTGCAATCTCGAGTCCTATGCCTCGGTGCACCATCTCGTGTCGATCGTTACGGGGAAACTTGGCGGAGACGAAGACGCCGTGAGCCTGCTCCGCGCCTGCTTTCCCGGCGGCTCGATTACGGGAGCCCCAAAGCTGCGGTCGATGGCAATTATTACAGAAATCGAGCGCATAGCGCGAGAGGTCTATTGTGGGGCGATCGGCTTCATCGGATTCAACGGGCACATGGACACAAGTATTGCGATTCGCACTGTCACAATCGACGGCGACCTGGCTGTGTTTCATGCGGGCAGCGGTATAACGGCCCTGTCGGAGCCCGAGGCCGAATACGAGGAAACGCTCGCCAAGGCAGAGCGAATCTTCGATGCATTTGGCTCTGAACCAGCTGGTGCATTTTGATTGTCATCATCGACAATTACGATTCTTTCGTGTTTAACATTGCCCGCTATTTCCACAAGCTCGATGAAGCAACCGAAGTGATCCGAAACGACGCTATCAGCATCAGCGAGCTCGTTGGTCTCAAGCCGCGCGCGGTGGTGATATCGCCCGGTCCCTGCACCCCAACTGAGGCAGGAATATCGACAGCAGTGGTCCGCGAACTTTCGGGACGCGTACCAATTCTCGGCATCTGCCTTGGACATCAGTGTATTGCGAGCGTTTTTGGAGGACGGGTGGCGCGTGCGCGACGGCCCATGCACGGCCAGCGCTCATACGTTGCGCATAACAGCCGAGGGTTATTCAAGGGGCTGCCAACCCCGCTTGACGTCGGACGCTACCATTCCCTTATCGTCGAGCTTGATCAGTCATGTGCGCAGACCCTCATAGTGACAGCGCTTTCGGAGGAAGGCGAGATCATGGCCCTCACGCACGGCTATTATCCCACCTATGGGGTCCAATTCCATCCCGAGTCGATCCTTACCTCACAGGGGCACGTCCTGCTTATGAACTTCTTGCGACTCACAGAGGATTTCCGAAACCACGCGGAGCAATGAGAGGGTCTGCCTGCCGATCAAGGAGGGGGGAGCGTTGGTTTTGGACGAAGGGGCAGCGTCATAGTGGCCGGCATTTTGTGATAATCAGCGCTGTTCCGTGCTCGGCTCCGCAGTCAGCGGCGCGCCTCCGACGGAAACCGGACCTTGTGGTTTCGGGGGCCGGACGTCTCTCTTGGCCGGCTTGGATGTGGTGCGCACGGGTGGTGAAGAAGGAGCAGGAGCAGGAGCAGGAGAAACAACAGCCGCCGGCTTCTGCAGCTCCTCGATTCTTTGGGTCAGCGCTGTGATCTGATCCGAGATCCGCTTTAGATCGGCTTGTTGCGCATCGACGTTGCGATTGAGCTCGGCAAGTTCATCGGCTGTCTTCTGCTGCCCAGATTGGGTCTCCAAAAGGACGGCCCTATCCTCAGGTGACAAGCCAAGCGTTTGAGGCGCGACTTCATGCGCTGGCGGCGCCTCCGCAAATGTTTCGATATTCGTCAAAACATAGGCTCCTCCGGCGCAAAGAAAGAGCAATACGGCTAGAAGAGCAAAGATCCACCGAAGGCCTTTCGACGGTCTCTGCAGGACCGGCGGCAACTCCGATGCTTGGGATTGATCCGTCACAGCCACACCCCACTCTCGTCATCTCGATCTGCTTTGGTTGTTCTCGTTGCCGCGATAGCAGAAGATGGTCAAGAGCTGCCGCAAGCCGCAACCCTCGCTGCATCGTTTTCAGCAATGTTGTCCCCAAAGCCGGGACTTGATCGCATCAGGGTTTTTGCGAGCAACGCACTGCGCTGCAGGTGGTGAGGTAAATAATGAGGGCCGGTAGAGGGGATTACCCGTGAAGCACCACATTCATACCTGTGCTCTTGAGGGGGCCGCCTCACCGAAAGGCAATGCGCGTCGGGGATTTGCTAGGTGAGGCTTCCTGCGGTTCTGGGCCTGATTGTTCGAGGATCGCTAGTCGCAGCGTCGAAGTGGCTTGGCGCAAAAATGCTGCGCAACCCACGCAACAAACGCGTGATGCGAGCGCAATCATAAGACTAACTATATCGTTCGATGGAGGGGAATTGCGTTGTTAGTGGGCAACTGCACGAAGGCCAGCCACGAGATCAGGTCGGCCGTTCAAAAAGACGGGCACTACATGCGAAAACGACGCGAATCGAGGAAGCGGATCCCTACGGATGCCTGAGCAGATCATCTGCAAGCGCCGGGCCTTCATACGTGGAAAACATACCAGCGCCCCTGTCCAGCTGCGTACGCGTGGGGTCTCGCAGGGATCCTAGCGCGACCAAGGTCGGCCCCCGGATCAAAATAAAAACAAATGCGAGCAGGCTAGAGCGAAGCAGCGCAAGCCCAGCCGCGGTCAGCGCCAACAGGCTGCCGGACACAATGTCATGATTGCGCATGAACCGTCCTTCATGGCGCCCGGAAAGCACCACGAGGGGCGGCTACCTTCGTGGTGAATGGCCAATCACCGGATTACTACTCAAATTCGCTGCACTATTCCTGCAGTCTGCACGGGAAAATGCAGTTTATTAGCGCAATCGTCGCGCTATTAGGCGGCGACCGGCGAGAACGAACGAGTATCAAAATTTGTGGGTGTTTGCTGGCCAATAGGCCGTGGGATGCCCTGTAAGAGCCGCCCCTCCTCCAAGGCCGGGGTGCGCGTCGTTTCATAGTTGCGATATATCCTTTCGAGTAATCCTTGTTGCATGCGCGCTCTCCTAATCCTCCTCGCGGCTTTTACGATCATGTTGGCGGCACGTGACCGGCACCAAAATGGCTTCGTGCCACGCCCGACGGCATCCATGCCCCCGGTCGACGTGCCGTAACCCAGGCACCTGCCTCTGTCCGCAAACGACTTGACGCAGTCATCAATATTGGGCAACCACTCAGATCCATACTTGCGATCTGCACCGCTGCTGTAGACAGCACATCTTCCGCCCTAGCGTGGGGACAGCCACGCCATTCTGTCATTGCGGAACTGGCGTAGCGGCACTTAAGTCCGGCAGCGCAGGCCCAAGCTCAAGGAGCCGATCGGCACACTTCGTTGGCCGCCATCTCAAACTGGGCGTACGACTATAAATTCAACGCCAGCAGGAAAGGACACCTACCGCTGGCATTTCGTCGACATCGACATCGATCGGCCGACATATGACGACGCTCTTGATTGCAAGGATGAACAAGACCAGGGAACTTGCATCCTCGAGGGTCTTCCGGCGGGGATTGCGATCCTCACAGACAATTCGCGCTCTGAGGAAGAAGGTTGCGCGCGCTGAAGCTCGTTGTCCATCTGGATGGGGACCTGGAGCTGCGTTGCACCCAAGCAACATAACGGCGATCAACGCAGTAACAAACTGCATGTCATCTTGCACGCAAAGCGATCCGACGGGACGTCATATACGCGCGCGCCGACATTCCACAGCATATGTGAGGACTCTCTGGTCGATCTCCAGGCGTATTCGTGGGGGAGTTAAACTGATGCGCTGGAGCCGATCTGCTGCCGACAGTCGAAGCCCCGCCCTATGATGAAGCACGAGTTGCTGCTTGCGCGAACGATACGCCCGCCCTGGGTATAAGAGCCTATCAGGGCCTGCCCCAGGAACGCTGGACCACAACGATTCAGGCCACGCGTAGAGTTCGGCAACGATTATGCCGTAGCCATCAAAGCGGACCTGGATCGCGAGCTGGTAAAGGGAGCCGCGCGGCCTAAGGCTATTCTGGAAGATGCACTCGGCAATTCCTAGACGAACTGCCAAACCTTAGGTCGGCCGCAGAACACCTCCCACTAATTCTCGATAATCATGATTTAACAAGATCAGTGTTGGATGCTTTGTACACTCGAAGTCCGCACGATATCGCGAGGACGGTTCTGCGCGATGAGGTCGTGCGGCTTGAGGGCAATCGGCGCGCGAACCGCGTACTAAGGTTGAAACTCATTAAAGCCACCATACACCAGATCGCAGCATCCAGCAGATACTATTGAGGACGCGTCGGTCGTTTACCCGAGGGGCTCCACGCGACTCGATAGCTGCCCATTCGTAGTCCGTTAGTTCATGGCGCATGATTCGAAGCCCCAGTTTGGGAGCTTGAATCACGGGCGCCGGGCCAATCACAATGCTTTTGCCGTGTCAGGCCGACTTGTCCTCACGACTGCCCTCAAGCTTATCTCGCAAGGCCGTGATCACGCGATGGACAATCCGTATATCCTTGACCGACAGCCCTTCTGAAAGATCGTTGATCCAAGGAGCCTGCAACTCCATTGCGGCTTCGAAGGCGCGCTGTCCATTCGTAGTGAGCACGACGAGCTGCGCCCGTCGGTGATGCGGGTTGACCTCAAAAGATACGAGGCCCTCTCTGTGCAGATCATTGATAATCCGCTGCACGTTTTGACGATTGCCGCCGAGGTCACGTGCGAGCCAAGCGACCGGTTGGGGACGTTCGGCGGACACAATGGCGCCAAGCACCTGCCAGCGTGCGCTTGTTAGGCCGAGCGGGGCGACCAGACGGTCGCCGGCCGTCAGAAATAGGCTGTCGAGCCTGAATAGATCGAGAACAAGGTCGGTCAGGGCGTCACCCTCCGGGGTTCGCTTGGCTCTTTTCATTTGTCACCATTATTTTATATTGACATCATGATGTCAACGTGGTACGTGAACATAATACCAATTAGACATCACATATCAAATAGCAATGGAGGCACTCATGTCGCTGCTACGCCCACTCGACCCTTCTTTCCCGATCGACCGCCAGATCGCTATTGAGGCAAATTCGGTCGTCCTGGTGAACCCATTCACACTCGACAAAGCCGATGAGGCGGCTTTTCTCAAGACCTGGCAGGACGATGCAGCGTTCATGAAGCGACAGCCGGGCTTCATTTCCACTCAGCTGCACAGAGCTCTCGGCGACAGCTCGACCTATCTGAACTACGCCGTCTGGGAATCCACCGCACACTTCCGCGCGGCCTTCACCCATCCTGACTTTCTAGCAAAAATCGCCAGCTATCCGGCCTCCGCGATAGCCTCCCCTCATCTGTTCCAGAAAGTTGCCGTGCCCGGCATCTGCGTTGCCTAGCCCTGCTCTTTTTAGGAAGGGAAGATACTCATGATCAAGTTGATCCATCCTGTCGCTGGTGCCTTGGCTATCGGAACGATCGGCTCATTTTGGCTGTCGACGGTACTCAGCGAGCTGTTCGCGTCCCATGCCACCGTTGCAGCGGTTAAGAGCACCATACCGTGGGGTTTCTTGTTGCTGATTCCGACGCTCGCTGCGACCGGTGGTACAGGTGTCATCTTGGCAAAGGCGCGCCGGGCCGGACTGATCGGGGCCAAATTCAAGCGCATGCCATTCATTGCAGGAAACGGCATCCTGATTCTTATTCCGTCTGCGCTCTTCCTTGCGTCCAAGGCTCAGGCGGCAGAATTCGATGGCACGTTCTATGCTGTGCAGGTGATCGAGCTCGTCGCGGGCGCAACAAACATTACACTTCTTGCTCTCAACATGCGGGACGGTCTCAAAATGAAGGGATGGTTGCGCCAAAAACCCGCTTGATCAACTGAACCAGAACTGCGCGGACAACTGACCTGAGGCCCGGTATTGTCGTGGCTTTATGAGTACGCGCCCTAACACTACTTTGGCAAAATGTTATAGCTCTCCCGCCGGAGAACAGGCCGGGTGGTATCAGAATGCGTAGCCAGATCAGCAGTTTAGAACGTTCGGCCCTTCAGTTTACCTTCGGCAGCATAACCCTGACCGTGGTAACACTGGCCTGCTTGTACCTTCACGCGCATTTCGCCGCGACGGCGTTCGCGTATTTGTTAGTGATCTTGCTGTTTTCGCTGATGGGCAGCTTCATTGCGTCGTCGGCGCTTTGCATCGTAACCATCGCTGCTCTCGCTTACTACTTTGCGCCGCCGGCGTTCAGCCTGCGAATCCATGACCCCCAAGATCTGCCGGTGGTTGTTGCATTCTTTATTGCCTCGGTTGTGGGAGCGCACCTGGTCGGAAAGCTCCGCCAGGAAAGAGAGGCTGCGCGTGTCGTTGCGGCCAAGCTTCAGCGGAGTGCGGCCGATTTGGAGGATCGCGAGAAGCGGTGGCGCGCCATCTTCGAGCACAATCCCGCCATGTACTTCATGGTCGATGAAGCCGGCACTATCCTCAGCGTCAATTCGCTCGGCGCGACACAGCTCGGCTATGCTCCTGCTGAACTGGTCGGTCGATCAGTGCTGGACGTATTTCTCGAGGAGGATCGCGCGTTCGTTCGCGAATGCGTTCGGACGAGCCTTGAGGATGTCGGACAAACGCGCACGTGGGACGTCCGGAAAGTCAGGAAGGACGGCTCGGTGTTGTGGGTACGTGAAAACGCCAAAGCCATGCTCTGGGGCGATGAGCAGCCCATTGTCCTTATCGCCTGCGAAGATATCACGGAGCGAAGGCGGACCGAACTTGCCCTGCAGCGGAGCGAAGCACATTTGGCCCAGGCGCAGGAATTGAGTCACACAGGCAGCTTCAGCTGGAATCCCACTACGGGCGAGGCCTTCTGGTCAAAGGAAACATTTCGCATTTTCCAATTAGATCCTGACACAGTGCAGCCGGGGCCGCAGCTCGTCGTTGAACGCACTCATCCGGATGATAGGGCTTCGGTTAAAGAAATTATCGATCGCGCGATGCGAGACCCGAGCGATTTCGAGCACGAATACCGGCTTCTGCTGCCGGACGGCTCGGTAAAGCACATCCATGCCCAGGCACGGGCGACGAGAACAGCCTCTGGTGACATCGAGTTTGTTGGAGCAGCTACGGATATCACGGCGGCGAGGCGAGCAGAACAGCAGCTGCGCCGCAGCGAGGCCTATCTGGCCGAGGCCCAGCATCTCAGTCACACGGGGAGCTGGTCCTGGGACGTCTACCGTCTAGATTTCATATATCGGTCCGCCGAGGTCGATCGTCTGTTCGGCTTTCGCCCACAAGAGCCGGTGTCGATCGAGACCATTCGATCGCGCATCCATCCGGACGACTTGCCGCGGCTACAGGAGGTGCAGCGCCAGGCGATTGAACACAAGGAGGGGCGGTTCGAATATGATTTTCGTATCCTACTACCGGATGGCGGGATAAGACGCATACACTCCGTTGCGCACGTGGTGGTCGGCAGCGATGGCAACGTCAGCGAGCTGATCGGAACACATATGGATGTGACCGAGCAACACGCAGCTAGGGAACGCCTGGAAAACACGCTTGCCGCGCTGCGCGAAAGCGAACAGCGCTTTCGCGACTACGCCGAAACGGCTTCCGACTGGCTCTGGGAGACCGGGCCGGATCATCAGGTCACTCGCTTATCCGAGCACACCAGCGCTGCGGGAATTTTGGCGACAGGATTGATCGGCCTGCTTCGCTGGGACATTGCGTGCGACGTCGAAGAGGACCCCGAGAAGTGGCGGCAGCATCGGGCGATATTGGAGGCCCATCTTCCGTTTCGGGATCTCGTCTACCGCACCGTGAATCGGACAGGTTCTCCGATCTACGTCCGCACGAGTGGCAAGCCTTTCTTCGATGGAAAGGGCAATTTTCTCGGCTACCGTGGCGTCAGCACTGACATCACCGCTACCATTCGCGCCGATCAAGCCGAACAAGAACTACGAAGGGCACAGTCGGAGCTTGCGCATGTGACGCGTGTAACGACTTTGGGAGAGCTGACAACTTCGATCGCCCACGAAATAAACCAGCCACTCGCCGCTATTATCAGCAACGCCGATGCGTGCCTCGGTTGGATGGGCCGGGAAGCGCCTAAGCTTTCCGCCGCCCGCTCTTCGGTGGAGTGGATCATCGAAGACGCAATCCGGGCAAGCGAGGTGATCCGTCGTATTCGCGCGCTCGCGAAGAAGGGCGAGATTGAGATGGTGCCGCTCGATATCAATGAGGTCGTTAAGGACGTCATTGTGCTGGTAACACGAGAGCTGGTGAGCCACCGAGTGACGTTACGAACCGAGTTGACGGCAGGGCTGCCTAGGATCCTCGGCGATCGGATTCAGCTACAACAGGTGATCATCAATCTCGTGATGAACGGAATCGAAGCCATGGAGGCAGTTACCGACCGGACGTGCGAACTGCTGATTCAATCATCAAAGGACGATGTGGGGCACATCCACCTTGCCGTGACGGATTGCGGCGTCGGCATCGCCGAGAACGACGCGGACCGCGTCTTGGATCCTTTCTTCACCACCAAGTCGAGTGGCCTTGGAATGGGTCTTTCAATCTGCCGGTCGATTGTGGAAGCTCACGGAGGACGGCTGTCAATGGTCCACAAAAGTGGACCGGGCGCGACCTTCCAGGTTGCCCTACCGCCGCATAAGGAGGCCGTCTCGTGACAGGACGATTTAACTCGCCAGGTGAAGGCAGCAATGCCGAGGCCTCGACAAAGGCGACCGTCTTCGTCGTGGAGGATGACATCTCAATGCGTCGCTCGCTTACGAACCTTTTTCAATCGGTAGGGTTAGGCGTCATTGCATTCGGATCGGCGCGCGAAATGCTGCAGAGCCCGATCCCGGACGTTATTAGCTGTCTGGTTCTTGATGTCCGGCTGCCAGGCTTGAGCGGCCTTGACTACCAGACCGAGCTCGCGAGGTTGAACATACATATTCCGATCATTTTCATTACCGGCCATGGCGACATTCCAATGACTGTC
>NZ_LBJX01000085.1:0-82939 GCF_028128895.1 Bradyrhizobium sp. CCBAU 11434 | reverse complement strand
AAACCAAAGTGCAAATGGCTGCCTGAACTTTCACGAAAGAGATTTTAGCCGGAGATCCAAGATGAAGACGTGTTTGGTGGTTGACGATTCCAGCATCGTTCGCAAGGTCGCGCGCCGCATCGTCGAAGCGCTGGGCTTCCAGGTCATTGAAGCCGAAGACGGCGTCGAAGCGCTGGTCCATTGCAAGAGGGCCATGCCGGAAGCGATCCTGCTGGACTGGAACATGCCCGTCATGGACGGTTTCCAATTCCTGGGCACACTGCGCCGCATGCCCGGCGGCGACGAGCCCAAGGTGGTGTTCTGCACCACCGAGAACGGCATCGACCACATCACCAAGGCGATGGGTGGCGGTGCCAACGAATACATCATGAAGCCGTTCGACAAGGAAATCGTATTGGCGAAGTTCCAGGAGGTCGGACTGGTCGCGCGCGAAGAAGAGACGGCGGCCTGAAAACACACCCGTTAGTAGCGTCAAGAGGTATCCTGTGAACTCGCCCGACTACGAGTATCTGCGTAAGTTGCTGAAAGAGCGCTCCGGCCTCGACCTGTCCGCGGACAAGCAATATCTGATCGAAAGCCGCCTGCTGCCGCTGGCGCGCAAGGCCGGGCTGCCCGGTATCCCCGAGCTCGTGCAGAAATTGCAGGGCGGCTCGAGCGTGCTCATCACCAGCGTGGTCGAAGCCATGACCACGAACGAGACCTTCTTCTTTCGCGACAAGGTTCCGTTCGATCATTTCCGCGACACCATCATGCCTGAGGTTCTCAAGGCTCGCGCCGGTCGCCGCAGCGTGCGGATCTGGTGCGCCGCCGGCTCGACCGGGCAGGAGCCCTATTCGCTCGCCATGACGCTGAAGGAAATGGGCGCGGCACTGACCGGCTGGCGTGTCGAGATCATCGCGACGGACCTCTCGCAGGAGGTGCTCGAGAAGGCCAAAGCCGGCGTCTACAGCCAGTTCGAAGTGCAGCGCGGTCTGCCGATCCAGATGCTGATGAAGCATTTCAAGCAGACCGGCGAGACCTGGCAGATCAATCCCGAACTGCGGGCGATGATCCAGCACCGCCAGCTCAATCTGCTGCAGGATTTTTCGCACCTCGGCACGTTCGACGTCATCTTCTGCCGCAACGTCCTGATCTATTTCGATCAGGAAACCAAGATCAACATCTTCAACCGCCTTGCCCGCCAGATCGAGCCCGACGGCTTCCTGGTGCTCGGCGCGGCGGAAACCGTGGTCGGGCTGACTGATACGTTCAGGCCGCTCGCCGATCGCCGCGGCCTCTACAGACCGAACGATCCGCGTGCGGCAGCGGCCAAGCCGGCGGCTGACGGTGTCGCAGCGCCGCGCGTGGCGGCAATGGCAGGACGATAAGCATGGCCGAGGATGGCAAGGGCGTAGAGCGCGTCACATTCAGTCGTGGCTATGATGTCTGCATCATGGCCATCGACGGCACATGGCGGCGCGACTGTACGCTCAATGCGATTTCGGACACCGACGCCATCCTTACGGTCGAGGGTTCGATCCAGGGATTGAACCTGAAGGAGTTCTTCCTGCTGCTGTCCTCCACCGGCCTTGCCTACCGCCGCTGCGAGCTGGTGCGCGTCAACGGCGCGGAGATGGACATCCAGTTCCTGCGCGGCAAGAACCGCAAGAAGCGCGGCGCGGCCAACGGCCATGACGCAGTGGCGTGATCGCCACGCACTCCTTGCTGCCTTTTCCTGACGTGTTGCTTCACATTTTCTGAAAACATCCGAACGAATTCGCCGACCCCGCTTTACGTGGCTTAAGCGCGCGCCGTGTATCATCAGGCGGTCGCAATTTCAGGGTCCGGCCATGCCAAGAAGCTCTCTCTCCCCCATCACGTCAAACCTGCCCGACGTCGCCGAGCGGCGCGCGCTTCAGCTCCTGGTGGTCGATGACGACGCCACGCAGCGCAGCCTGATCACGGTCGCCGCCAAGCAGGCCGGCCATGAAGTGGCCGTTGCGCCGTCGGTTGCGGAAGCCATCGAAAAGCTGCGTGCCGCGCGCTTCGACTGCGTGACGCTCGACCTCGTGCTGGAGGATGGTGACGGCATCGACGTGCTGCGCGAGATGGCGGCGGCTAAATTCACCGGCTCGGTGATCGTGATCAGCGGCATGGACGGCAAGCGCCGCAGCGCCGCTCGCAGCTTCGCCCGCTCGGTCGGGATCGAGCTTCAGAGCCTGCCGAAGCCGCTTGATCTTGCTGCGCTGCGCATCAGCCTCGCCAATCTCGGCAAGACTGCAATGGGACTACCGACTATCCATACCTGGGGCGGCGTTGCGACCGACGCAATCGTGGAACGGCACCGCGCCTGAGGCGCGGAGGTGCCATGCAGTCGGTGCGGCAAATCGGCCGCGCTGATTGCCGCCTAGGCCGGATTGCCAGATTCCGACAGCTTTTTCAGGGCGTGACCGAGCTCCGCCCTGCAGGCATTGAGGGCGGCGCTCGCCGTGGCAAAGCGGGGCGTGATGTCGTCGAGCACGATGATGTCGCTGGAACCTAGATCGGCAGTCAAGACAGCGCTATCGTCATCCGGCTCCATAGCAGCGTCGATCAGACGCATGCTGATCTCGATGCGCGCGATCAGGGAGCGAAGTTCGGCCGCGATCAACTGACGGCTGTCCGTTTCAGCCATTGCGGCAAGCGGGGGTGTGCCGGCGTAATTTAGCATGGATATTCTCCGTCCCCCGCAATAAGGCACCTCAGCGCTACTTGTGCGTTAAGTTCATGTCCCGTACAAATGCGGGTGGGCCGAATCTGCGCCGAAAGCCATAAACATCAGGCGCGGACGCGAGTCCTTGACTGCCGGCGTGGCTTGGCGAATGGACATGGCACATGGTCGAACAAACCTCCCGTGGTGAGATCTTCGTGGTCGATGACGACCCGGCTGTTCGCGACACCTTGTCGATGGTGTTGAAGGCGGCGGGCTATGAGGTGATTTGTTTTGCGGACGGTGCGGCCCTGCTGTCCGTCGCGCGAAACCGCACACCGGCTGCGATCCTGCTCGATGTGCACATTCCCGGGAAGTCGGGCCTCGACATTCTGAAGGAGCTGCACGGCGAGGACTATCCGGCTCCGATCTTCATGATCTCCGGGCAGGGTGACATTGCGATGGCAGTGGGCGCGATCAAGAGCGGCGCGCTGGATTTCATCGAGAAGCCGTTCCGCGGCAGCGAGATCGTGGGCCGGCTGGACGAGGCGATCGGCGCGTATGCACGCAGGCAGGCAGAGAACGCCTCGCCGAAATTCGGCTCGCTGCACTTCCCCGGCCGCGAGCCGCTGACGCGCAGGGAGCGCGAGGTGCTCGAGCAGTTCGCCGCCGGTGCTTCCAACAAGGAAGCGGGCCGCACGCTCGGTATCAGCCCGCGTACCATCGAGGATCACCGCGCCAACATCATGAAGAAGCTCGGCGCCCGCAATGCCGCCGACCTGATCCGCATCGTGATGACCGCAGCCCAGCGCGCGTCGTAAAATGGTCTCGTGCCCCGGACGCAGCGCGTCACGCAGTGATGCGCTGCAGATCCGGGGCCCATCTCTCCAACTCAACGGCTGACAGTTTTGGGTCCCGGCTCTGCGCAGCAGCGTGAGACGCTGCCGCGCGTCCGGGACACGCGGGGCCACGTCAACCGTTCAGCGCCCTGCGGATGATCCGCGCAAGGTCGGATTTGCGATACGGCTTCGCCAGCAGCAGTACGCCTGAATCCAGCCGGCCGTGATGGATGATCGCGTTCTCGGTATAGCCTGACGTGTAGACCACCTTGAGATCGGGCCGCGTCTTCAGCACCTCGTCGGCGAGCTGCCGTCCGTTCATCTTGCCGGGCATGATCACGTCGGTGAACAGCAGATCGAAATGCTTGCCGCTGGCGACGATCGCGAGTGCCTCCGCGGCGTTGGCGGCCTGCAGGGTCACGTAGCCCAGCGAATGCAATTGGGCCAGCACATAGTCGCGCACCAGCCGGTCGTCCTCGACCACCAGGATGGTCTCGTGCCCGCCTTCGATCGATGCCGGCGTCACGCCATCGGCGACCACCGCGGGTATCTTGCCCGGCGGCAGGTACATCTTGATCGTCGTGCCATGGCTTTCCTCGCTGTAGATCTTGATGTGACCCGCGGACTGCTTGATGAAGCCGTAGACCATGGAGAGGCCGAGGCCGGTGCCCTTGCCCGGCCCCTTCGAGGTGAAGAAGGGATCAAAGACGCGCGCCAGCATGTGGGACGGAATGCCGGTGCCGGTGTCGCTTACCGCGATCAGCACGTAGTGACCGGGCGGGACATCGTTGGCGCTGGCATAGACCTCGTCGAGATAGGCGGCGCCCGTCTCCAGGATCAGCTTGCCGCCGCCGGGCATCGCGTCGCGCGCGTTGAGCGCGAGGTTGAGGATTGCCGTGGTGAGCTGGTTCGGATCGACGACCGCCACGCAGCTCTCGTCCTCGAACACGGATTCGATCTGAATCTGCTCGCCCAGCGTCGGCCGCAACAGCTTCGCGGTGTCGATGATCAGCGAATTGATGTCGATCTCGCGCGGCTGCAGCGGCTGCTTGCGGGCAAAGGCGAGCAGGTGCTGGGTCAGCTCGGCGCCGCGGCCGGCAGCCTCGTCGATCATCTTCGTGATCGCGGCAAGCCCCGGATCCTTGGCCACCGCGTCGGCCAGGATCTCGATCGTCCCGGTGATGACGGTGAGAATGTTGTTGAAATCATGCGCCACGCCGCCGGTGAGCTGGCCGACCGCCTCCATCTTCTCGGCGTGCCGGACCCGCTCCTCGGAGGCGATCTTGTCGGTGAGGTCGCGGTAGAACACGTTGAACAGGATGCCCTCGCGGCGCTTGAGCGCCGTGACGCTCAGCTCCGCCCTGAATTCCTTGCCGTCGCGGTGGCGGACCATCAGCTCGCGGCGGCGGTTGAGCGTCTGCCCCTCTGCCGAATCGAGAAAGCGCGCGAGGCCGGCATTGACCCTCTCGCGCTCGCTCTCGGCGACAATCAGCTCGACCGCATTCTTGCCCAGCGCCTCGTCCCGCCGCCAACCGAACAGCTCCTCGGCCCGCGAGCTCCAGTTCAGGATGGTGCTGCGTTCGTCGGTCTGGACAAAGGCGTCTAGCGCGGTCTCGACGATGTTGCGCGCAAGCTGCTCGCTGTCGCGCAGGGATTCTGCAGCCAGCCTCGCTTCGGTCATGTCGCGTCCGACGAAGAAGAAGCGCTTGGCCTGATCCGACCAGTTGCCGAGCCAGGACAGCCAGACCTCGCGGCCGTCCTTGTGGAAGCAGCGCGTGTCGGCGAGCTTCGGATGTCCGCCGCGCCGAAGCTCGCGCATCTCCTCGCGGGATAGCTCGAGGTGAGCGGGATGGATGAAATCGGCGCCGCTGCGTCCGATCATCTCGTCGGGCGCGTAACCGAGAATAACCTCGCTGCTCGGGCTGATCTGCACGATGTGGCCGCGCGAGTTCATGATCATGATCAGATCCTGCGAGGTGTCGAACAGCTGCCGTCGCTCCTCCAGCTGCTGCTGTAGCGCCCGCTCCGCGCGCCGCGCTTCGGTCAGGCTGCGCGCGGACCCGGAGGCGCCTGTGATCTCGCCCGACGGTCCCCTGATCGGCGACAGGCTGAGTGCGATTTCGACTGGCGTGCCGTCCTTGCGCAGCCGGACCGTCTCGAAGCGTTCGACCGGCTCGCCCTTCGAGATCCGCGCCAAATAGTCCTTGCCCTGCTCGCGGCGGTCGGGCGCGACAATGATCGAGGTGGACTTCCCGATCGCTTCGTTCGCCTGATATCCATAGAGCCGTTCGGCGGCGGGATTCCAACCGGTGATGATGGCATCGAGGGATTGCATCACGATGGCATCGTCGGATGATTCCACAGCGGCGCTGAACAAGAGCTCGCGCGTCGCATGATGGCTTCGTGCCGCCTCGGTGCGGCGATGCTCCTCGACCTCGCGTTCGAGCGCGGCTGCTTTCGCACGCGTTTCTTCGACCATCTGGGCAAAAGCCCGCGCCAGCGCGCCGGTCTCGCCGCTCGCGTCGAGGGGAATGTCGGCCGGCTGTCCGTTGCCGATAGCCTCCACGGCCGTGGTCAGGCGGGTGATCGGGCGCGTCAATGAGCGTGCGAGCAGCACCGCGAGTAAAGCTGCGGCGAAGACCGCAAGCATGCCGACCAGCAAAGACGTTTTTTGAATCGCGGCCGGCACGCGGCCGAAGACGGCCGGAGGAATCGTCTCGATGATTCCAACCCAATCCGCATCCGCGAGCAGTGCCGGCGCTATTGCCGCGCCACTCGGCCGGCCGGACGCATCGGTGATGAGCTGCGTGGTCGCATCCCGCGTGCCGGCCAAGGCTGCAAAATAGGGAAAATCGTCGCGCCAGTTGGTCGGGTGGCCGCGCAACGAACCGAATTCTCGTGCGCGATCGGGATGAACCAGATAGTCGCCGCGCGCGTTCACGACGAAAATCTCTCCTCCTGAGCTCGTCGTCGAGCGGATGCGGTCGAGTGCCGGACGCATGTCGATATTGGCGATGATGATGCCGAACGGCTTGCCGTCAGGTGTGAACAGTGGCGTCCCGACCCGTAGAGTCGGCGTGTGCAGGACTGTGGTCCCGCCGCGGTGGGTCGCCAGCTCGATTGGCGAAACATAAATCTGGCCCGCCGCGAGCCGGATCGTTTCCTGAAAGTAGGTTCGCTCGCTCTTGCGCTCCAACTCGCTGTTGGGGACGATCCGCGCTGTTCCGTTCGGGCCGGAGCGATCGACGCGGACCAGCTCGCGCTGGTCGTCGTCAAGACCGATGATTCGAAACTGCGCGTAGCTGGGCTTGGCCTCGATTTCGGCTGCGAGCCGCGCCGCGATGCGATCGCGCCAGGTCTGCTCGGACACGCCGTCAAGCGCGTCGATTCCGCCACCGGCGTGAGCACGGATCAGACCGTTGATGGCCGCGGCGGAGCGGTAGCCGACAAGATCGCCGCGAACTCCGGCAACGTAGGATTCAAGATTATTGGCGAGCAGGCGCGACTGGGCTTCGACCCGCTCCAGGACGCGCGGAATGACGGCCTGCGAGATGTTGCGGTAGCCCAGCCAACCGACCGCCGCCACCGTAACCGCCACCAGCAGAATCATCGCGACGGCCAGTCGGGTTGCGAGCGTCATGGGAATTCTTGCTGGACTCCCTGGATGATCGCGCCTGTTCTGGCCTTGAGCTGTGGAGGTGCTCCCCTCATCGGCGGCTGGCATTGACTTCGGACCCCTCCGACTCGCCCGCCTTCAGGCAATTGTCGACCGCCGCCAGCAGCGCGTCGGCCCGGAACGGCTTCTGCAAGCTCGCAACGGCGCCAAGCTTGGTCGCCATCTTCAGGAAATCCGGCTCGGCATAGGAGTCCGGCGTGATCGAGCGGCCGGAAATGACGACGATCGGAATGGCAGGTCTCAGGGCCCGGACGTGGCGCATTGTCTCCAGCCCGTCCATGCCTGGCATGTAGATGTCGAGGAACAGCAGGTCGAACTCGCTGCCCTCGAACAGAGCCAGCCCTTTGCGGCCGTCGCCGGCAACCGTCACGTGGTGACCGGCCCGCTCCAACAGCAGCCGGATTGTCAACTGAACGGCCGGGTCGTCATCCACGATCAGGATGTTGGCCACGTCAAAAACCTCCGGGTCGGAAGGGAATGCCCGCGACCCAAATTAAAGCTCCAAATGCGAAATTGTTGCGCGGATTGTGTCCGTCCTGCAAGCACTTCGGGCCCCGTCGAGATCGGCCGCCCCAATATTGCGCTGCACCTTGGATCTAAGCACGTTTGCGTGCATACCAGGCAAAAGCCGGCTGTCCCGTGCCTTGCGGGTGGTGGACATCCCATGAGAAGAGCGGGGTGAATTCCCTGACGGAGAAGGCAAGTGAGCACCAAGAAGAAAACACCCGACCAGCTCCGCAGCGCGCGCTGGTTTGCACCAGACGACCTTCGCTCGTTCGGTCACCGTTCCCGCGCCATGCAGATGGGCTACGCCCCGGAGGAGTGGAAGGACCGGCCGTGCATCGCGATCATCAACACCTGGTCGGAAGCACAGCCCTGCCACATGCACTTCAAGTCGCGTGTCGATGACGTCAAGCGCGGCATCCTGATGGCGGGCGGCCTGCCGGTCGAGTTGCCGGCGCTGTCGTTGTCGGAATCACTGCTCAAGCCGACCACCATGCTCTATCGCAATCTGCTGGCGATGGAGGCCGAAGAGCTGCTGCGCAGCCATCCGGTCGATGGCGTGGTGCTGATGGGTGGCTGTGACAAGACCACGCCGGCCCTGCTGCTGGGCGCGACCTCGATGAACATTCCTGCGATTTACCTGCCGGCAGGTCCCATGCTGCGCGGCAATTGGAAGGGCAAGACGCTCGGCTCCGGCTCCGACGGCTGGAAGTACTGGGACGAGCGCCGCGCCGGAAAGATCTCCGACAAGGACTGGCTCGACATCGAAGCCGGCATCGCCCGCAGCTACGGCACCTGCATGACCATGGGTACGGCCTCGACCATGACGGCGATTGCCGAAGCGATCGGCATGACGCTGCCGGGCGCCTCCTCGATTCCGGCGGCCGATGCCAATCACATCCGCATGGCCTCCGAATGCGGCCGCCGCATCGTCGAGATGGTGTGGGAGGATCTGACGCCGAAGGCGATCCAGACCCGCAAGGCGTTCGAGAACGCCATTGCGGTCGCGATGGCGATGGGTTGCTCGACCAACGCGATCATCCATCTGATCGCGCAGGCCCGCCGCGCCGGCCAGGACATCGGCCTCGACGATTTCGAAATCGCGAGCCGCAAGGTGCCTGTGATCGCCAACGTACGCCCAAGCGGCGAGGCCTATCTGATGGAAGACTTCTTCTATGCCGGCGGCCTGCCGGCGTTGATGGGCCAAATCAAGCAGCATCTGCACCTCGATTGCATCACGGTGACAGGGAAGTCGCTGGGCGAGAATATCGATGGCGCCGAGGTGCATAATGCCGACGTGATCCGGTCAGTCGCCAATCCCATCTACAAAGAGGGCGCGCTCGCCGTGCTCAAGGGCAATCTCGCGCCCGACGGCTGCGTCATCAAGCCGAGCGCGTGTGCACCGCGCTTCCTCAAGCACACCGGGCCTGCGCTGGTGTTCGACGATTATCCCTCGATGAAGAAGGCGGTGGATGATCCCAATCTCGACGTCACCGAAGACCACATCCTAATCCTGCGCAATGCGGGGCCGCAGGGTGGGCCGGGCATGCCGGAATGGGGCATGCTCCCGATTCCGACAAAACTCGTGAAGCAGGGCGTGCGTGACATGGTGCGCATCTCGGATGCGCGCATGAGCGGCACCAGCTACGGCGCCTGCATCCTGCACGTCTCGCCCGAGTCCTATATCGGCGGCCCGCTGGCGCTGGTGCAGAACGGCGATCGCATCACGCTCGACGTCGCAGCACGCACCATCAATCTCGATGTCTCAGAAGTCGAACTCGACAAGCGCCGCGCCGCCTGGAAGCAGCCCGAGCGCCGCTTCGAGCGCGGCTATGGCTGGATGTTCACCAAGCATATCAAGCAGGCCAATGACGGCTGCGACTTCGACTTCCTCGAGACCGATTTCGGCGCGCCGATCGGCGAGCCGTCGATCTACTAGAGAGCAGATCATGTCAAAACTCAGCGAAGCCACCCGCAACAAGCTCAAATCCGTCTCGACCGCCACCGTCGCCACCGCGCTGTTCAAGCGCGGCCTGCGCATCCAGATGATTCAGGACGTGCATCCCGTCGGCCCTGATCAGCCGACCATGGTCGGTGAGGCCTTCACGCTGCGCTACATGCCGGCGCGCGAGGACCTCAACACCATCGAGGTGTTCAGGGATCGCTCCCATCCGCAGCGCAAGGCCGTCGAGGACTGCCCGCCGGGTGCCGTGCTGGTGATGGACAGCCGCAAGGACGCGCGCGCGGCCTCGGCCGGCGCGATCCTGGTGACGCGGCTGATGAAGCGCGGTGTCGCCGGCGTGGTCACGGATGGCGGCTTTCGCGATTCCGCCGAGATCGCCAAGCTCGGCATCCCCGCCTATCACCATCGCCCGTCAGCGCCGACCAATCTGACGCTGCATCAGGCGATCGAGATCAACGTTCCCATCGGCTGCGGCGATGCGCCGGTGTTTCCCGGCGACGTCATCCTCGGCGATGCCGACGGTGTCATCGTGATCCCCGCGCATCTGGCCGACGAGATCGCCAACGAGACCTTCGAGATGACCGCGTTCGAGGATTTCGTCACCGAGGAAGTAAGCCGAGGCCGCGGCATTTTCGGTCTCTATCCCGCGACCGACCCGCAGACGCTGACCGATTTCGCGGAATGGCGAAAGAAGAACGGAAGGTAATGAGGCCAGGGTAAGCCCGTGGCCCGGATGGAGCGCAGCGAAATCCGGGTCATCTCCGCGCTGGGAATCCCGGATTGCGCCGCGCTCCATTCGGGCTACGAGGTTACGAGGTCACAGCATCTCCGGCCGGAACAGCTTGCGAAACTTGCGCGTCTCGACGCCGGACATCATGAACTCGCCGTCGCCGCGATAGTGAATGGTCTTCGGCAGTTTCGGCGACGTGGCCGCATGCGCCTTCACCACCTCGAACACGAACATGTTGTACGTCTTCACCAGCCTCGAATCGACAAGCCGGCATTCGAAATTGGCGTAGCACTCCTCAACCAGCGGCGCGCGGACATGGGTGCCGGGCCTGGGCGTCAGGCCGAACTCGCTGAACTTGTCGACGTCGCGCCCCGAGCAGTTGCCGATCTTGACGACCGTGGCCGCAAGGTCGGCGGTCGGAATGTTGATCACGCACTGGCGGCTCCTGCGGATCAGCTCGAAGCTGTGGTTCTCGCTTGAGATGATGCAGCCGATCAGGGCGGGGGTGAATTCCATCATCATGTGCCAGCCCATCGTCATGATGTTGGTCTCGTCCTTGTGGGCCGAGCTGACCAGCACGATGGGGCCCGGCTCGAGGAAGCGGCGGACGTTTGCGACTGGAAAATCCCGCTTGGTGTAGCGCGGCATGCTCGATCCCTATGACTCCGTTGGTGCCCTGTGGCCCGGATGGAGCGGAGCGCACTCCGGGAACGATGCTGTGGTCCGCACGAATCCCGGATTACGCTTGCGCTCCATCCCGGCTGCGGGTCTATGCCTCCGCCATTCCCGTCGCCCACAGCGCAAACGCGTAGACGATCGCGACTTCATCGAGCCGGTCAAACCGGCCCGAGGCACCGCCATGGCCGGCGCCCATGTTGGTGCGCAGCAGCACCGGACCGCCGCCGCTCATGGTCGCGCGCAGCCGGGCGATCCATTTGGCGGGCTCCCAATAGGTGACGCGCGGGTCGGTCAATCCGCCCATCGCCAGGATCGCCGGATAGTCCTTCGCCGCGACATTGTCGTAGGGCGAGTAGGACAGGATGGTGCGAAAATCCTTCTCGCTCTCGATCGGGTTGCCCCATTCCGGCCATTCCGGCGGCGTCAGCGGCAGCGTGTCGTCGAGCATGGTGTTGAGCACGTCGACGAACGGCACCTCGGCGACGATGCCGGCGAACAATTCGCCGGCGCGGTTGGCGACCGCGCCCATCAGCATGCCGCCGGCCGAGCCGCCATGGCCGACGATGCGCTTTGCGCTGGTGTACTTCGCATCGATCAGCGCGCGGGCGCTGGCGGCAAAGTCGTCGAACGAGTTCGTCTTCTTCTCGCGCTTGCCGTCGAGATACCAGCCCCAGCCCTTGTCGGCGCCGCCGCGGATATGGGCGATGGCGTAGACGAAGCCGCGGTCGACCAGCGACAGCCGGTTGGCGCTGAACGAGGCCGGCATCGCCATGCCGTAGGAGCCGTAGCCGTAGAGTAGCAGCGGTGCGGCGCCGTCGAGCTTGAGCCCGCGGCGATGGAGGATCGACACCGGCACCTCGGCGCCATCTAGCGCCTTCGCCATGATGCGCGTGGTGACATAGTCGGCGGCGTCGTGGCCAGACGGTATCTCCTGGCGCTTGCGAAGCGTGCGCGTCCGCTTGGCCATGTCGTAGTCGTAGACCTCCGATGGCGTCGTCATCGACGAATAGGCAAAGCGCAAATTCGTGGTGTCGAATTCGTAGGAGCCCATCGTGTCGAGCGAATAGGCGGCCTCGTCGAAGGCGATCGCGTGCTCCTCTCCGCCGGCGAGCTCGCGGATCACGATCGCCGGCAGCGCATTGGCGCGCTCCAGCCGCACCAGATGGCCGGCATAGAGATCGAGGTCGATGATGTAGATGCCGGGACGGTAGGGGATCAGGTCGCGCCAGTTCTTGCGCTCGGGTGCATTGAGCGGCGCGGTGACGATCTTGAAATCGATGGCATCATCCGCATTGGTGAGGATGAAGAGCTCGTCGCCGCGATCGGCGAGCGAATATTGCACGCCCTCTTCGCGCGCCGCGACCAGGCGCGGCGGCATCTCGGGGGCGGCAAGATCGATTAGTCGCTGCTCCGACGTTTCGTGGTCACCGCCGGCGATCACGCAGAAGCGGCCGCTGGTGCTCTCATGCAGATGGGTGAACCAGCCGGCATCCTGCTCTTCATAAACGAGCGTGTCGTCGGCCTGCCTGGTGCCGAGCTTGTGGCGCCACACCTGCATCGGCCGATGATTGTCGTCGAGCTTCACATAAAAGAAGCTCTTGCAATCCGAGGCCCAGACCACGCCGCCGTCTGTCTCCTCGACGAGGTCAGCGAGATCTTGGCCGCTCGCCCAGTCACGAACGCGGATCGTGAAATATTCCGAGCCCTTGGTGTCGGCGCTCCAGGCCTGCAGCTTGTGGTCGTTGGAGTGCCGGCTGCCGCCGAACTTGAAATATTTGTGGTCTTTTGCCAGCGCATCGCCGTCGAGCACGATATGCTCAACGCCGCCATCGCGCGGCATGCGGCCGAACAGCTCGTGCTGCCCGCCTTCGCGAAACCTGCGGAAATAGGCGAAAGGCCCGTCCGGCGACGGCACACTGGAATCGTCCTCCTTGATGCGGGAGCGCATCTCGCGCACCAGCGTCTTCTGCAAGCCAGCGGTGTGGCCGAGCAGGCTCTCGGTGTAGCCGTTCTCCTCATCCAGATATTTGCGGATATCAGGGTCGAGCACTCCGGGGTCGCGCAGCACCTCCTGCCATTTCGCATCCTTCAGCCAGGCATAGTCGTCGGTCACGGTAATGCCATGCCGGGTAAAGGAATGCGGCCGGCGCGGGGCGACGGGGGGCTGGGAGGTTGTCTTGGCCTGGGTCACTCGATCCTCATTGAGAAGTGTGTTCCGTCTTATATCGTCCCGAATTCGCGAATTGCCAGCGCCGGTGCTTCAAGTCGCCGGGTTGTTGATCGGTCCCTTCTATGCTTTAGGGGCGACAATCCAGCCGCCGGTTCAGCCTGATGCTCTTCAACTCCTACCCGTTCATCCTGCTGTTCCTGCCGGTCGTTCTGGCCGGCTATTTCTGGCTGGGGCGACGCAGCAATCTTGCGCCGGTGATCTGGCTGGCGCTGGCCTCGCTCGCCTTCTACGCCATCGGCAACTGGCAGTTCGTGGCCTTGCTGCTGATGTCGATCGCCTTCAATTATGGTATCGGCCATCTCCTCGTTGTGGCGAAGCTCCGCCCCGCGCAACGAAAGACCGCGCTTGCCCTCGGCGTCGCCGGCGATCTCATCGTGCTCGGCATCTTCAAATATGCCGGTTTCGCCGCCGAGAATTTCAATGCATTGCTCGGCACGCACTTTGCGATCCACATCCTGCTGCCGGTCGGTATCTCCTTCTACACATTCACCCAGATTGCGTTCCTGGTGGATGCGTATCGTGGCCGGGTCGCAGCCTATGCGCTGCCGCATTACGCGCTGTTCGTGACATATTTTCCGCATCTGATCGCGGGGCCGATCCTCCACCACAAGGACATGATCCCGCAATTCGAGCGGAAGGAGTCCAAGCATCCCGACGCGCATCTGATCCTGTGCGGTGTCATCATCTTCGCGATCGGCCTGTTCAAGAAGACCTGCCTTGCCGACGGCATCCAGCCACTGGTCGCGCTCGCCTTCGAGGCGCGCTCGCCGAGCTTTGACCAGGCCTGGCTTGGCGCGCTCGCTTACACGTTCCAGCTCTATTTCGATTTCTCCGGCTATTCCGACATGGCGATCGGCATCTCGCTGATGTTCGGCATCTTCCTGCCGGTGAATTTCAAGTCGCCTTACAAGGCCACTAGCATCGTCGAGTTCTGGCGTCGCTGGCACATGACGCTGTCGCAATTCCTGCGCGACTATCTCTACATCCCGCTCGGAGGTAACAGGCGCGGCCGCCTGCTGCGCTACGTCAACCTGATGATCACGATGCTGCTCGGCGGGCTCTGGCACGGCGCGGCCTGGACGTTCGTGGCGTGGGGTGCGCTGCACGGCGCCTATCTCTGCGTCAATCACGCCTTCAATGCGCTGGTGCCGAACATCCCATCGGCGCTTGCGCGGCCGGCCCGCATGGCCGGCGCCGTACTGACGTTCCTTGCCGTCGTTATTGCCTGGGTGTTCTTCCGTGCCGTGAGCATTGACTGGGCGCTGCGGGTGCTCCGCGCCATGGCAGATCCCTCGAATATCGTCTTCGGCCGCGAGGAGATTGCAGCGATGGCGCTGATCGCAATCTATGCCGCGCTGGTGTGGCTGGCGCCGAACACGCAATCCATCATGGGCTATGATCACGACAATCGCCGGGTGGGCGAAGCGTTGCGGGCAGGGCGCATGCGGCCGCTGGTGCTCTACGGCGCATCGCTGGTGCTCGCGTTTGGCATTCTGGGCATCCAGAGCCACAGCGAATTCATCTATTTCCGGTTCTGATGCAGGGCACTTTCACACATATCAGGCAGCTTCTGCTCGCGAGCATCGCCTGCGTGCTCGGCGCAGCAGTGCTGACTTATGCCGTCGATCCCCTGCAACTGTTCCGCTCCTCGCGCTCCGCCTTCTATTCCGATGACACCCGCGTGCAGAATGCCGGACTGATCCGCAGCCAGTCATTCGATACCGTCTTCATGGGCACCTCGCTGGCGATTCACTTCCGCCAGAGCGACATCGACCGCGTGCTCGGTGTGCACTCGCTCAAGCTGGCGATGACCGGATCGAATTCGCGCCAGCAGAGTTTTGTGATGGAGCAGGCGATCGATCGCGGTGCCAAGCGCGTGATTTGGGAGATGGACGACTTTATCTTCGTCGATGCTGCCGACATCGAGGCCGATCCTTATCTCTCCGTCGATCTCTACCGCAGGACCACGAAAGGCATCGCGTCCTATCTGTTCAGCGCGGCGATGGCGAAGGAATCCCTGTTCGCGCTGTTGCGGTCGATCCCGCCGTTGAAGCAGCCACTGACACAGGCGGCGCCTTATCTGCCCGTTACATTCGCACTGGCCGATGTCGATGACATCTATGCCCTGCCGCGAAACGTCGACGTCGCGCGTGACTACAATGCGAACAAGGCGCTGGCTTCGTTCGCCTACATCACCGCGCCATCGCGCAGCCGCTTTCTCGGCGAAGGCTATGGTTATGAGGCCATGGTCCGGCATTTCGAGCAGGATGCCGTGGGTCTGATCACGCGTCATCCCGACGTGACGTTCGACATCTACTTCCCGCCATACTCCATCCTGCAATTCGTCGCGATGCGCGATGCATCACCCGAGACGTTGAAGATCGTCATGGATCTCACGGCTGTCATTGCGCAGCGCCTGACGCAGCTCCCCAATGTGCGTCTGCATGATTTCCGCGCGATCAAGGCGGTGACGCACGATCTCGCCAATTACGGCGACGTCATCCACCATTCGCCGGTGGTGGACGCGAAGGTGCTGTCATGGCTGGCGAGCGGGGAATACCGGGTCGACGCGAGCAATCCGCTCGCGTCGTTGGATGCGCTGAAGGCGCAGGTGGCGGCGTATCGCCTCGAGCGCTGAACTTCCCCTCTCCAACAAGGGGAGAAGGAAGAAGCACCTACACCGCCACCTGCTCGCCGAGATACGACACCGCGGCCTCGAGCCCGCCCTTGCCGTGCGGGATCTTCAGCGCGTTGAGGCCGACCTCGATGACCCCTAACGTACCGAGCAGCATCGGTGCATTGACATGGCCCATATGGGCGATGCGGAAGGCTTGGCCGGACAGATCGCCGATGCCGGTACCGAGCACGACGCCGCACTTCTCCTTGCAGTAGCGTTGCAGCACCGCGGGATCGTGACCGGTGGCCATGGTCACCGTGGTCACGGTGTTGGAGCGCTCATGCGGCTCGGCGACATTGAAGCCGAGCACCTGGCCTTCGGTCCATGCGCCGACCGCGCGGCGTGTGGCTTCGCCAAGCAAGGCGTGGCGGCGGAACGCGTTTTCCAGCCCTTCCTCATGCAGCATGTCGATCGCCTTGCGCAAGGCGAACAACAGATGCACCGGTGCGGTGCCGGCATATTTGCGGTAATTCTCGGTGCCCTCGCGCTCGCTCCAGCTCCAGTAGGGCGTCGACATGTTCGCCTTCTTGTGGACCTCCTGCGCGCGGGCGTTGGCAGCAACGAAGCCGAGGCCGGGCGGCGTCATCAGGCCTTTCTGCGAGCCGGACATCGCGACGTCGACGCCCCATTTGTCCATCTCGAACGGCATGCAGCCGAGCGAGGCGACGGTGTCGACCATGTACAGCGCGGGATGGCCGGCGGCCTTGATGGCCTTGCCGATCGCCTCGATGTCGTTCTGCACGCCGGAGGCCGTGTCGATCTGGACGACGACGACGGCCTTGATCTTGTGCTCGGTGTCGCGGCGCAGCCGCTCCTCGACCTCATGCGGCCGCACGGCGCGGCGCCAATCGCCCTTGAGCACCTCGACCTCGGCGCCCATCAAGGCTGCCGCATTGCCCCAACCGATCGCGAAGCGTCCGCTCTCCAGCACCAGCACCTTGTCGCCGCGCGACAGCACGTTGCTCAAAGCGGCTTCCCAGGCGCCGTGGCCGTTGGCGATGTAGATGTAGGATTTGCCTTTCGTGGCAAATAGATTCGAGATGTCCCGGAGCAGGCTTTCAGTCAGCTCGAGCATCTCCCTGGAGTAGATGTCGATCGCCGGACGATGCATCGCCTGGAGCACCGCGTCGGGCATCGTGGTGGGTCCGGGGATGGCCAGAAATTCCCGGCCCGCGCGAACGGTCATTGCTATCTTCCTTGTGTCGTGAAGACTGTCTGGTGGGTCGCTGACTTATTCTTTCTACGCGGCGGGGAGGGCCGAGAAAAGCACCGAAAACGCAGGTCTGGGGCGGCTTTTTGTTTTGAGCATGGTCTTGTCGGAAAACCGCGTCACACTTTGCGCTGACGCGGCCCTTCGGGTCCGGACCATGCTCTATCTCTTGGTCTCCCGGCAGCCGGCGGCCTCAGCCTCCTCGACCGAGCAGAACCAGCGGGTGCCCTTGCTGATCTTCATCTTGATCTGGGCGTACCAGCGGCTGGTTGGCCGGTGGTAGATGCACTCGCCGGACGAGTTGACGTTGCCCTTGATGGTGCAATCCGGCGAGGGCGCGACCGGCCCCGAGGCCGAGGCGAGCAGCACCGCATGAGCGCCCTCGGGCGGCTTGGTGGCACCCAGGATCGTGGTCTTCTTGTTGCGCACGCGCCAGTCCCAGGGCGCGATGAAGGCGCCCTGCCACATCCCGGCCTTTGCTTCGCGCGCTGCCGCTTCGTCCGCCTCGTAGTCCTTCGAGAGGCGGACATAGGCCAGCGCCCAGCCGCTGCGCACCAGCCATTTCTGGATGTCTTCGCCGCCGACCTCGCAGCGCGCCACGGTGCGGCCACGCCGGTCGATCGAGCGGGCATGGCAGACCCAGGTCTTGCCCTCGGAGTATTTGGCGAGCTCGTCGCGTGCGGCGACGCCGCAGGTCCAGCGCTCGCTCTTGGTGTTGAGGCAGAGCTGGTCGGCTGAGGGCGCGTCGATGCCGCCGAGCCGGATCCGCGTCGTGCCGATCAGGATGGAATCGCCATCGCGGATCTTCGCCGTGCCGGTGATATCAGCGGCCAGCGCCAGCGATGGCAAGCTGAGCAAAGACAGCGCAATCAGGAATTTTCGCAACATGCCGGTCCGCATTGTCTCAAGAACACCTTGATAAGCCGGGCAATTGTGGTCGGCTTTAGGCCTTGCGGCCAGCATAGGCCGAACAGATAGGCTTTCAATTTCCCGTCATTGCACGGCACAGGTCTCGTAGGGTGGACAAAGCGTAGCGTGCCCACCATCAGAAGTTGGTGGGCACGGCGCGAAGTGCGCGCCTTTGCCCATCCTACGAGACCTGCGCTCGGGGCACGAGAGCCGTGCCTCACCCCCGCGCCATCGCCCGCTTCGCCACCGCAAGCCCCATCAGCACGAAGGCCGACGTCACCTCGGGTCCCCCGACCAGAATCCGCGTCGGGGTCTTCATCTTGTTCCATTCATAGGCGCGGAACGGGCCGCGGCGGCCGCCCTCGCCGATGGCGTTGACGATCACGGTCAGCGCCGGCGCGAAGGCGCGCGGATCGGCGCCGAGATGGCCGAGCGCAATCAGCGCCAGCGCCGCGTCGAATACGTTCATCTCCGCGGCCATCAGCTCGCCCTTGACGTAGGAGAGCACGCGATGGCGGATGAAGTCGAAATCGCCGGCGGGGTCGATTGCGGCCTGGGCTGCCAGCGGCAGCGCCAGGAAGGCCGCATAGCAGCGGCCGAAATAGGCGCTGTAGAGTTCCGGCAGATAATAGATATGCGAGCGCGGATTGGTGAAGGCCCCGCTGGCCGCCAGCCGCTTCTGGAAACCGATGATCCGGTGCACGGTGGCGAGCCGCGTCGGCGTCTCCAGAATCTTCCAGCGTGCCAGATTGCGAAAGCTCACCTCGAGAATGTCGAGATTGAGCGTCGGGTCGAGATCGTTGCCATAGGGCCGCTCGCCTTTGAGGTTGTCGATCCAGGTCGCGACGCCGCCTTCGTAGTCGAGATGATCGTTGAGCGGAACCGTCACGCGCGGCTCGTTGACGCCGGCCTGCACCTGATAGCCCGCGTAGAAGTCGAGCAGTGGCTGGTCGATGATCTCGTCAAGACAGCCGGCCTGCGTTGCGGCCGAGATCGAGCAGGCGGTGGTGTCGCAGTCCGGCACGTAGACGCCGAAGCCGAGGTCCTGCTTGATCTGGGCGAAATAGCGGGAGAAGCGCGGATGCGGCGCCGGCGCGAGCGCCGTGATGACGTTGAAGCGCGCGCCATCTGCGCCCTGTACTTCCTCGCGGCTGATATTGACGCAGAAATCGACCATGTCGGCGATGGCGCGCTCGGCGGCTGTCTTGTCTGTTGGCGAAGCCAGCCCGGTCTCGACATAACTGAGCAGCGCCTCGATGAAGAACGCGTCGTAATAGGCCGAGCGGTGGCGGATCTGCACCGGCTCCCACATCGGCTCGGCGATGCCGGCCCAGGGCGGATTGACCACGGCGCGCGCAGGCGAGCGCGCGATGAAGACGCGGGCGAGGTTGAACAGCAGCGATGAGTTCTTGTAGCCACGCGCGTTCAGGCCCGCGAGCGCCATGATCAGCTCGCGCCCTTTGAAATCGGGATCGCCGATCAGGTTGAATGCGGCATAGGTCGGCAGGAAACCGTTCTTGCGGTAGGAGCCGAGCAGATGCTGCGCGCAGTCGCGGATGACGCCGTCGATCTGCGCCTGCGGGGGAGCCGAGCCGGTGAGCATCGCCGGCGGCGGCTTGGGATGGTCGAGCGCGATGGTGTCGACGAGCTCGGCCACGGGCTGGCCAACTGCGGCCCAGTCGGGCTCGGCATCGTCGCGGGCGCGGACCAAAGCCTCGCGCAGCCGGGCGAGCTTCGCCTCGTCGCGCAGTTCGGGCAGGCCGCCACGGCGCAGCAGCAGGCGCAGCGCGGGATTGCCGAGCGCGGTCTTGTAGAATTTCGCCAGATGCGGATCGCCGCTGGTCTGGCCTGACAATACGGGATCGCAGACGTCGTAAAGCGAAGGGCCGTCCTTCCGCGCGGTCAACGCCCGGCAGGCGGCGCCGGCAAAATAATGAAAGCTCATGAAATACCTGGTCGCGGGGCCTTGGTCGGGGACGGCCGGTGCGCTCCCATCTGCGCACCACCCCTGCAAGTGTTTGAAAAAGCTACCCGGATTCGCAGGAAATACAAATGTGATGGGAGTCACGGAAAAAGTCGGCACGCGGGCTGCATGATCGGAGCCCGGAAGGCTACGGGGATACCAAAAACGAAGGAGACGAGAGCAAGAAATTTACTTGCTATTTCAGTAGCTTGGCTCAAATTTTGGGCAATCTATTGCAGGGCACACTATATGCCGTTAAAGGTTTGTTTGGTGCGGCGCCGCAAATTGCGCGCAATTCGGGGGCACTCCCCCGGCCGATCCCTCAAACCTAAAGACGCCATCGCGCTACTCAACCAGTGTGCGCGCGCTTGGCAGGTCTTTGGCACTGACAGGAATGAACCGAGATGAATGTAAGGCAGCTCGACATTTCCCGACGTTCGATTGCGCTCGCCGCGGCCCTCATCGGCACCGTGTCGCTGGCGATCGGCGCCCATGCTGCCCTCAACATGCGTGCGCTCGACGCCGCCAAGGCCGTTTCGACCGAGGTCACGGGCTCGGTCGGCCAGACCTCGCGTCTCGCGCTCGTCATCGGCAATGGTCATTATCCCGACGCCAGCGCGCCGCTGACGCAGTCGATCAACGACGCGCGCGCGCTGTCCTCCAGCTTGCGCAAGAACGGTTTTGACGTCGACATGGTGGAAGACGCCAGCAAGGACGACATGATCCGCGCCGTCAACCGCCTGAAGTCCCGGATCAAGCGCGACACCACCGTCATGCTGTTCTTCGGCGGCTATGGCGTGCAGGCTGGCCGCGAGAGCTACATGCTGCCCGTCGATGCCGTGATCTGGAAGGAAAGCGACGTCCGCCGCCAGGGCGTCTCGATCGAGGGCGTGCTCGAGATGATGAAGGAGCAGGGCGCCAAGGCCAAGCTCGTCGTGGTCGATGCCTCGCGCCGCAATCCTTACGAGCGCCGCTTCCGGTCCTATTCGCATGGTCTCGCGCCGATCGGCACGCCCGACAACGCGCTGATCCTGTCGTCCGCTTCGCCCGGCAAGGTCGTCGACGATGGCAAGGGCGAGCACTCGACGCTGGTCACCGAGCTGCTCAACAACCTCAATGCGCAGGGCACCGCCGAAGGCGTCTTCAACAAGACCCGCGTCGCCATCGCCCGCGCCTCCGAAGGCGATCAGGTCCCGACCGTGTCGTCCTCGCTGCTCGAGGACGTGCATTTCGACCAGGCCGGCGGCTAGTTATTTAGCGACGAACGTAGCTACGTAGTAAGCTCTCGTAGGGTGGGCAAAGGCGCAAAGCGCCGTGCCCACCACCCTTCCGATATTCGCGAGAAAGACGTGGGCACGCTTCGCTTTGCCCACCCTACGGCAGCGTGCCTGGGGACGTCTGCCTCTTCATCATCATTGCTTCGCTGCGCTCGCAATGATGGATGACGCGCGAGCTACTTCGCAGCTTCCGCGGCCATCACCGGCCGCACGGGATCGCCTTCGCGCAGAAGCGCGCCGGCGCGGGCGACGACGATGTCGCCTTCGTTCAATCCATCGCGGACTTCGATATTGCCACCCGACATCAGACCGATCTCGACGCGCTTGGTCTCGACGCGGTTGCGGCGGATCACCTGCACCACGGTGCCGGCGGACGAGTATTGCACCGCTGTCAGCGGCACCGCGACATTGCAGCTCTGCCCGGTCTTGATCAGCGCGCGTCCGCTCGCATTCAGCAGCAGCCGCTTCTGCGGGGAGGAGATGCCGATATAGACCATGCCCTGCTGGATGTTCGGCTCGACGGTCGGCCCGATGCGGCGCACCTTGCCGTCGATATCGCCGGCACCGGCAATGCGCACGGTGACAGGCTGGCTGACCGCGAGCTTGCGCACGTCGTTGGTCGCGACCAGGGCGACGAGATCATATTCGCTGCGCGCCACGATCGTGAACAGCGCCTCGCCCTTGGCCGAGGCGAGGTTGCCGATCTGCGCGGTCGAGGTGGCAATGATGCCTGCCACGGGCGCGGTGATCTGAAGCGTGCCGCCTTCGGGGAGCGCCAGCCGCGCCAGCACCTGGCCGGCCGTCGTGGTATCGCCGGCCTCGGCCAGCACCTCCGTCACCTTCAGCCCCGGACGCTCGGGCCGAACCGAGGTCTCCTCGCGCGCGATGATCGAGCCGGTGGCCTCGACGATGTCGGAGAAACAGGATTTGGCCGCCTTCAACACGGTGACCGCCGGCCCCTTGGGCGCGTCGTCATCAGCCGCGCGCACGGGCTGGGCGGAGAGCAGCGCCAGTCCGGCAAGGGCAATGAAAGTCTGGGACAGGGAACGCGCAGGCAATGAACGCATCGGTCATTCCGGTTGGCCGCAAGGCTCTAGGCGATGAGGCCTTCATCGATAGCAGAAGCGATGGCGGCGGGCCATGGGCTGACTGGATGAGAAATGCCGCAGCGCAGGCGGCGCGATGCCGCCTGTTGAATTAGTCGCTGCACGAGCGAAGAGGTTCGCGATTCCCCTGCCCTCCAGGGGAGGGCCAGAAAGCCCGCTCACTTCAACGCCAAAAACTCCACCCAGTTCGGCTTCTTGCCGGTGGTGTAGGACTTCAGCTTGCTGAGCGCGCCGGTGGCCTGATCGATGGCGTAGACCGTCATGCCGTCCGAGAGCTCGCCGACCGCGGCGAGGTAGCGGCCGGTCGGATCGATGTTGAAGCCGCGCGGCTGCTTCTCGGTCGGCACGCTGCCGACCGTGGTCAGCTTCCCGTTCGTTCCATCCACCTTGTAGGCGGTGAGCGTGTTGGTGGTGCGCTCGGAGGCGTAGAGGAAGCGGCCATCAGGGGTGATGTGAATGTCGGCGGCCCAAGGCTTTTGACCAGAGTCCTTTCCGGTGAAACCTTCCGGCAGCGTGGTCGTGCGCTGGATCTCGCTCCAGGCCCCGCTCTTGGCTTCATAGCCGTACGCCGCGACGTCGCCGTTCAGCTCGTGGATGAGATAGACGAACCTACCATCAGGGTGGAACACGAAGTGCCGCGGCCCGGATTTCTCCGGCGTTTTGACAGCAGGCTGATCGCTCGGCGTCAGCGTGCCGGCGCTGGCATCGAACGCAAAGCGCAGAACCTGGTCCGAACCGAGATTGGTCGCGAACACAAAACGGTTGTCGGGCGAGGGCAGGAAGGCATGCGCGTTCAGTCCGGTCGGGATCACCTGCTTCGGCTCGCCGACGACGCCGTTCGCGGCAAGCGGATTCAGCGCGACCTTGTTGCCACCATAGGAAGCGCTGAACAACACCTTGCCGCCGCGGTCGATGGCGATGTTGGCCATGCTGTCGGCAAGCGGCCCGTTGCCGATATGGCTGAGCTGGCCCGTCTTCTGGTCGATCGCAAAGCTCACGGCCTGGAACGGCTGCGAACGGACGCCCGCGATCAGCACGCGATGGTCGGGCGTGATCGCGAGCGGCGTCGAGGCGCCGGGCTTTTCGACGCCCGCGAAGGCGGCGGTCTGCACCGGCGTCATCTCGCCGTTCTCGGCGATCTTGAACACGCTGATGTCGTTGCTGTCGGCATTGCCGACATAGGCGAAAGTTTCGGCCATGCCGGCACGGGCTCCCAAGACGAGGGCAAGAGAGGTGACAAGAGTGGTGGCGATCGCAGCGCGCGGCGATTTCGATGTGATTTGGCGTGTTGGTTTGATCAAGGGCGTCCTCCTGCCGGTGTGGCGTTGTTGTTTTGCGGCAGAGGATAGCGGCTCGTATTGCCCGGCACCAAAATCCAGATGGGATTGATCGATGCCTAAATTGTATCGTTTCCTCTTCCCGCCGCTAGCGCACCGACGCCGTCAGGTCGCGCGAGGGCAGATGCGGGCCGGCCACATGGTCGGGCGGCCCGAGCACGCTCCACACGGCGATCGCCACAATGGCGGAGGTCAGGATGGTCCAGGCGACGAGTTGCTTCCGCATCAGGCCAAATCCGTCGGGTCGAAGGATCGGTGCACGCTGGCCATCGTGCACCGCAAAAAGCGACCCGGCTGTGAACTCGTTCACAGCCACATGGCGCGCGAGCAAAATTACGAACCATTGCCGGCGGTGTGCATTGATCCGGCATGCCCCGCGAAAACGACCTCGAAGGCAAGCCCGACATGGGCGGCAAGCACGGCGGCCAAGCTGGCCAGCCCAAGCCGCCGTCGCGTCCGCGCGAAGGCGGGCACGATGAAGATGTCGTGGCAAAGCGCCACACCGATCAAACCGGCCGCAAGGTCTCGCCGACCAACACACGAAAGCGCTAAGCTTTGCCTGCTATTGCTTAAGTCGCAGGCCCCGGCCACGCGAATCGTCAGGGAACGGCAGTCCCTTCGCGCCGTTACCCCGGTCCCGCAAGCCGAGGACATAACGGAGGCTGGCAAAACGGAGGCTGGAAGTGTTTTGGATCTATTGGGACACCGCCTGGTCGCTGATCATCAGCGGCATCATGTTCACCACGATCGTGACCCACCCGGACGCCGAGTTCGCCGAGATCCGCGCCGGACGACAGTGACAGTCCAGGCGCAATAGCCTGACGACGGTCTGAAACATCCATCTGCGCGGGTGCCATTCGACTCGCCTCGCGCGTGGACGCCCTTGGTGAACCAAATCTTAGGGGCAGCGCGGTACTTTTCTGCATCTTTTTCCGATTCAGAGACCCGGCGCTCCCTATGGCATTGTTCGGCAATCCTTCCATTCGTTCTGTTCTCGGCGCCATCATCGGCGTCCTCGGCCTGTTCCTGGTCGGGCAGCTCGCAACCGGGCTGCTCGGTGCGGTTGAGCGCAACGGCGCGGCGCAGAAGGTCGAGCGCTATGCCGGCACTGACCAGCAGCTCTTCACGGCCCTGCTCGGTTTCCGGATCGAGCGCGGCACTTTCCTGTCGGCGCTGGTCGCGGAAGAGCCGGCCAATGCCGCTGCCGATGACCGGATCGCATCCAACCGGCAATCGTCTGAAACGGCCTACAAGAGCGTGCTCGAACGGCTCAACGGCGTGGCCGATTCCCGCCTTGCCGGGGTCATGGGCAAGTTCGTTGCGCTCCATGATGCGCTGATGCCGCTGCGAACCAAGGCCGAATCTCTGATCCACCAGCCCAAAGCTGCGCGCGACACCAAGGCAGCCGACGAATTCAGGAAGACGGCGCAGGACTATCTCGACGCCATCCTCGCGCTCACCATTGAGCTGGAGAATGCGCTCAAGCTCACCGACCCCGTGGTCGATCATCTCCTCGGCGTCAAGCAGTCGGCCTGGGCCGCGCGCAATTTCGGCGGCCTCATCGCGATCCGTCTCGAGGCAGCGGGTGCCGCTGCAAAGCCCTGGACCGCCGCCGACATCGTCGGGGCGGCTGAGGATGCCGGCCGCGCCAAGCAGGCCTGGAGCCAGGTGCGGGATACCGCCAGCCGCACTGACGCCCCCGCAAGCCTCACTGACGTGATCGCGCGATCGAAGGCGGGCGATGCGGTTGCCATGGTCGAGCGCCAGCAGGGCCTCATCAAGGCGCTGAGCAACAACCAGACCATCGACATCAAGGGCGTCGAGCTTGCCAAGCTCAACACCGCCATTCTCAATTTCTATGTCGAGGCCGGTCAGGCGGCGCTGGCCGAAATGGTCGCCCGTGCCGGACAGCAGAAGACGGCTGCGATATGGAGCCTCGTCTTCAACGGCGCGATGATGCTGGTCGCGCTCGCCATCACGGTGTTCGGCTTCATCCTGGTTCAAAGCCGCGTCAGCACGCCGATCCGGAAGCTGACGCAGGCGATGCGCAAGCTCGCCGAGCGCGACTATGCGATCGAGCTCGCAGGCATCGAGCGCGGCGATGAGATCGGCGAAATGTCGCGCGCCGTGTCGGTGTTCAAGGAGAACATGATCGCGGGCGACCGCCTCGGCGAGGAAAAGGCCGCCGAGCAGGCCAAGAAGGAGCGTCGCCAGTTTACCATCGACGGGCTGATCGAGCAGTTCGAAAAGACTGTCACGGAATCGCTGCACACACTGGCCTCGGCCTCGGGCGAGCTGAATGCCACGGCGCAGTCGATGTCCTCGACCGCCGAGCAGGGCTCGTCCCAGGCGGCCTCGGTCGCGACCCTGTCGGGCGATGCCTCCTCCAACGTGCAGACGGTGGCTGCGGCGACGGAAGAGCTGTCGGCTTCGATCAGCGAGATCAGCCGCCAGGTCGCGGAATCCTCCAGCATAGCCGGCGCCGCTGCCAGCGAAGCCGATCGCACCAACACCGAGGTGCAGGCGCTGGCCGATGCCGCCCAACGCATCGGCGATGTCGTCGCGCTGATCACGGGCATTGCCGAGCAGACCAATTTGCTGGCGCTCAACGCCACCATCGAGGCCGCGCGCGCCGGCGAAGCCGGTCGCGGCTTTGCGGTGGTCGCATCGGAAGTGAAGAACCTCGCCACGCAGACCGCGAAGGCGACGGAGGAAATCACCGGCCAGGTCGCCGCGATCCAGGGCGCCACCAAATTGTCGGTGACGGCGATCCAGTCGATCGGCACCACCATCCAGCGCGTCAACGAGATCGCAGCCGCGATCGCGGCGGCTGTCGAGGAGCAGGGCGCCGCGACGCGCGAGATCGCGCGCAACGTGCAGCAGGCCTCGCAAGGCACCAACGACGTCTCGCGGCATATCTCGGGCGTCTCGCAGGCGGCCGGGCAGACCGGCGCCGCCGCCGGCGAAGTGCTCGATTCCGCCAAGATGCTGGCGCGCCTGTCTGATGATCTCAAGCGCGACGTCGACCGCTTTGTCGGCGATCTCCGGGCGGCGTAGGACGCTTCGTCCACGCTCGCCGTGCCCAAGCTCAGCCGCGGTTAACCACCGTTAACGGTTCCCGCGCTGAGGCCAAATCGCTTTGAAGTTTCTTAAATTTTGCTGGGTACCTCTCCCTGACAACTGATCCGGGGAAAGTAATGGGTAAGCGGGCCAAACGTGGAAAAGCGGAGACGCTCGCACTACCAAAGGCCGCGAGAGTTGCAATTGGCGCCGTAGCCGTCGCCATCGTGGGCTACAGTTTGCTGTCTCGCCCGGCGGGTGTGCAATCGCAACAGAAGCCGTCGCCGCACCAGGCCCAGGCGTCGTCGTCTCCGGTTTACGTGGCAACACCAGCTCATGTCTCGGTGCCAGCTCCGGCGCCGATTCCAGCTCCAGCCCCGGCGCCACTGGTCGAGCCACCAAAAGCCGCTGAGGGTCCCGGAGCCTTTGTTCGGCAGGTGGTTGACTACGCCAGCCACCAGACGCCGGGCACTGTGATCGTCGATACCAAGAACACATTCCTCTATTTCGTCCTGAACGACACGCAGGCGCTGCGCTACGGCATCGGTGTTGGCCGTGAAGGCTTCACATGGTCCGGCGAACAGACGGTGGCCCGCAAGACGGAATGGCCGGATTGGCGTCCACCTACGGAGATGCTTGTGCGCCAGCCTTATCTGCCGCGGTTCATGGCAGGCGGTCCCGGCAACCCGCTTGGCGCTCGGGCGATGTATCTCGGCGAGACCGAATTCAGGATCCACGGCACCAACAAGCCCGATACGATCGGCAAGCGGGTCTCGTCCGGCTGTATCCGGTTGACCAATGATGACGTCGTGGACCTCTACGAGCGGGTGAAAGTCGGAGCGAAAGTGATCGTGCTTCCGGCAACCGCTGCCCAGATGCAATCATCCGGACCGAAGATCGCCGAGGTCCAGTAGTACGCGGCACGTCACTGCATCATCGCAGCCGCGATCTTCTCCGCCGACATCAGCACCGGGAAATTGGTGTTGGCGCACGGCACCACCGGGAAGATCGAGGCGTCGACGACGCGCAGGCCCTGAATGCCCTTGACCCGGCCTTGCGTGTCGACGACGGCCATCGGATCGTCGGCCCGGCCCATCCGGCATGAGCAGGAGGCGTGCCACACGCCGATGGTGGCCTTGCGCACGAAAGCTTCCAGCGCCTCGTCATTGTTGATCACGTCATCGAAGGTAAAGCCCTCGACCACGAAATTGTCGATCAGATAGTGGCGCAGCGCCGCCGGCCCATCCATCATGGTCGCGGCGATCCTGGTCAGGATCTTGTTCTGGGTGTTGACCACGCCGATCTTGCGCACCTTGTCGGTATAGGCGGCCGGGAACGGCTTGTCCGTCACCTTCTTTACGATATCGCTCATCTGAATGGCGGCCATCTTGCGGAAGCCGCTCATCAGGCGGTCGAGGTCACGCCGGTCGGACAAGAGATTGAACTCGACGATCGGCTCAGCCGTGGGCTCGCGCGAGGCGAGCTTCACCTGCCCCGTCTCGGAATAGGTCTTGTTGACGAAGGTGAGCAGCGAGCCGATCTGCGCGCCGACCGCGTGCCAGGCCGATTTGGAGAGCACGACGACGAACATGTCGCCCTTCGGCACGCCTTCAAGTCCTGACGAGTAACGCAGGCCAAGCTGCATATGCCGCCTTGTATGCTCGTTCATGCGCGCGCCGCGGCGGACAAAGGACGACAGAGAGATCGAGGGATGGTCCATCAGGCGCTGGCCGACGCCGGCGAGCCCCATCAGCACCGGAATGCCCATGTCCTTGAGGTGGCCGACCGGACCGATGCCGGCGCGCAAGAGATGCGCCGGCGAATGGATCGCGCCGGAAGAGAGGATGATCTCGCGTCCCCGGAATTCCTGCTCGCGTCCGTCGATCACTGCTTTCACGCCGACGCATTGCGTGCCTTCGAAGATCAGCTCTCTCACCTGCGTGTTGGTGGAGATCGTGAGATTGGTGCGCTTGCGGGTGTCGCGATCGAGATAGCCCATCGCGGCCGAGACGCGCTGCTCGGCCTGGTTGGAATGCGTCACCGCAAAATAGCCGTCGACGAACTCGCCGTTCTGGTCGGCCACGTAGGGATGGCCGGCTTGATCGAAGGCGTCGGCGAACGCCTGCGAATGCTTCGTCCAGTGCTCGCGTGGAATGCGGCGCACCGGAATCCTTCCGTCCTTGCCGTGATAGGGTCCGTCGAAATCGAGATCGCGCTCCACCTTCTTGAAGAAGGGCAGCACGTCGTCCCACGCCCACCCTTCCGCGCCACGCGCCTGCCACTCGTCATAATCGGTCGGCGCGCCGCGATTGGCCATCTGGCCGTTGATGGACGAGCCGCCGCCAAGCACGCGCGCCTGCTCGTATTTGCGCAAAGGCGGACGCGCTTCGTTCGGATTGTTGTGGCTGACGACCTCGGTCGTGACCTTGAGCTCGGTCCAGTGAAAGCGCGGATCGAAATAGGCCGTGCCCGGATAGCTGTCCCTGATTTCGGCGGGCTCGTTGCCGGGTGGTGTGTCCTGCCCGGCTTCGCACAGCAGGACCTTGTTGGCGCTCCTGGCGGAGAGCCGGTGGGCCAGCACGGACCCTGCCGAGCCGCCGCCCACGATAATGTAGTCGTACACGATTGGCGTTTCCTCTTGTTCTTGCCCCAAGAGGGTAACGCGGAAATATCGCGAGGTCACGCCCCGCCCACGCAGGCGGTGGGTTGCGTCAAGACGCTATTGCAAAACCTTACTGCAGGACCTTGGGCATCACGACGACGACATCGACCTGCTTGTTCAGCACCCGCGAGGCGACGGCGGCGATGAGCGGCGAATAGCTGTCCTCGATGTCGGAGGCGACGTCCTCGTTCCTGGCGAAGGCGTAGAGCATCGTGCCCTCGATTTCATCGAAGCGAATACCCGCGAAGACGTGATCGAACGTCTCGGCGCCGACGATACCGGCCATGAGCGCCTGAATGGCGTGGTCCTGAATGCGTGTGAGCTTCATCATGCCGATGAGATATGGGACCTCCGTGCAAATGCAAGGCGCGGAGGAAAAACTCTCAGGCCGCAGCCGCCTGCTTCGACAACAGCTGCTTCAGTTTTGCCGCCGGCACGGCGGGGCTGAACAGCCAGCCCTGCATCTGGCTGCAGCCGAGCTGGCGCAGCACCTCGCGCTGGGCTTCGGTCTCGACGCCTTCGGCGGTCGTTGCCATGTGGCGGGCGGCGGCCATGTGCACCACGGCCTGCACGATCGGCGAGGAATCCTCAGGTTCGCCGATATCGCTGATGAAGCTGCGGTCGATCTTGATCTTGTCGAAGGGGAAGCGGTGCAGATAGCTCAGCGACGAATAGCCGGTGCCGAAATCGTCGAGCGCGATGCGCACGCCGAGCTCGCGCAGCTGCTGCAGGATGGTCAGCGCCTCCTCGTCGTCGCGGATCAGCACGGTCTCGGTGATCTCGAGCTCGAGCCGTCCCGGCGCCAGGCCCGACTCGGCGAGCGCAGCCGCAACCTTCAGCGCCAGCGTCTTGGAGCGGAACTGCACCGGCGAGACGTTGACCGCGATGTGGATGTCGCCGGGCCAGCTTGCCGCCTCAAGACAGGCTTGCCTCAAGACCCATTCGCCGATCTCGCCGATCATGCCGGTGTCCTCGGCGACCGGGATGAAGTCCGCAGGCGAGACCATGCCGCGCTCCGGATGGCGCCAGCGGAGCAGCGCCTCGCAGCCGGTGACGACATTGGCGGAGAGATCGACCAGCGGCTGGTAATGCACCTCGAACTCGCGGCGGGCCAGCGCCTGGCGCAAATCGAGCTCGAGCTGGCGGCGCTGCCGCGCCTTGGCGTCGTATTCGCCCACGAAGATGCGGAAGGTGCCGCGTCCCTCTGACTTCGCCGCATACATTGCGAGATCTGCGCGCTTGAGCAGGTCGTCGATGACGTCGCCGTGGTCGGGCGCGATCGCGATGCCGATGCTGGCGTCGGACGCTATCTCCTGGCCCTTGCAATCGACCGGCATGCGCAGCGATGCCAGGATCTGTTCGGCCAGCATCGCCAGCTCCGCCTGGTCGCAGGTCCCGGCCTTGATGATAGCAAATTCGTCGCCGCCGAGACGTGCCACCAGATCGTTGCCGCTGACGCAGGCGCGCAGGCGGTTCGCGACCTGACGCAGCAATTCGTCGCCGACCTCGTGGCCCAGTGAATCGTTGACGCCCTTGAACTCGTCGACGTCGATATAGAGGATTGCAAACGGCTTGCCTTGGGCAAGCTCCGCCACGCGGCGCTCGAGATGACCGCGCATTAGCACGCGGTTGGGAAGGTCGGTCAGCGCATCGTAATGCGCCATATGCGCGATGCGCTCGTCGGCGCGGATGCGCTCGGTGACGTCGTCATGGGTGGCGAGCCAGCCGCCGGCCGCGCTGGGCTGGTTCTTGATTTCGATCAGGCGGCCATCGGAGGTCTCGACGATGCGGCTCTGCGTCAGTCCGACCTGGCTCAGGATCCTGTCGCAATAGGCGTCGACGTCCCCGTCGAACGAGCCGGTGTCGGCGCGATGCTGGATCACGTCGCGGAAATTGACGCCGGGCTTCACCACCGCGGTCGAGAGCCCGTACATGTCGATGTAGCGGCGGTTGCAGACGATGAGCCGCTCGTCCTGGTCGAACATCAAGAGGCCCTGCGTCATCGTGTTCATGGCGGTGTCGAGCCGCTGCTTCTCCAGCGAGACTCGGTTGGTCACCTGGCGGAAGATCAGGAACAGGGTGAGCACGAGCAAGCCGATCGACAGCACGGCGACGGTGACGAAGAACTTAGTTTGTGTGCGCCAGGTGGCGAGCGCTGCATCCAGCGACCTGGTGGCGATGATCACGAGCGGCTCGCCGGTCAGCAGGCGGGAGGCCACAATGCGGTCCTTGCCGTCGATCGGGCTGGTGAGCTTCGTCGAGACGGAGGTGCGATCGAACACGGCCTTCTGCTCCGCCGAGCCGATGCGATAATTTTGCCCGATCATCGCGTCGACATGCGGAATGCGCGCGAAGAGCTGGCCGCTCTGGTGGTACATCGCGACCGAGGAATCCTCGCCGAGCCCGGTTGAGGCGAAGAAGGATTCGATCTGCTCCGGCGCGATCGCGCGCGTGACGATGCCGAGGAATTCACCGTGCGGACCTGACACGCGTCGCGCCAGCACGATCGCCGGACCCTTGCCCAACCGGCCGGGCACGACCTCGACCTCTTCCTGGGCGATCGCATCGTTCTTGAGCCTGATAAAATAGTTGCGATCGGACACCGAAATATCGGCGACGGGCCAGCGTTTCGACGAGTTGATCAGCCGCCCTTCGGCATCGAACACATTGGCGCCGGCAATGTCGGACCAGCCGCTCGCCTTGGCGCGCAGCACCTCATGCATGGCGAGCGTCGCCATCTCGCTGCGGAACAGTTCGGGGGAAGCGATGCCGTGGCTTTCGAGTTCCGCGATGATGCTCTTCTGGAGGACCGCGAAATCCGCGAACTCGCGATCGAAATGACGGGCCAGCAGGCGGACGGAGCTTTCAAGGCTGTCGCGACCACTCTCGATGGCGTTCTGCCGGAAGCGGTCGACGGTGAGCCCGGTGCCGATGGCGGTCGCGGCCATGAGCACGAAGCCGCCGACGATCAACCACGTCAGCGGCGCGCCGCGCCACTGGCGAAGCAGCACGCGCAATCGCGCGGTCCATCGGATTGATGCGCCCATCCTGCCCTCCCCTGGGATGCAGAATGCGCCAAAAACGCCAAGACCCCGTTACCATTGTGGGTTAGCGAAGTGTGAACTGGAACAAAATCAGGGGGTTGGCACGGCTATTGGGAACTCCAAAACGCGGGGCGGTTCTGGAGCTGCTTATCACTCCCGCTTCACTTCCCATTTCAGCGCTTCCGCATTCTCCTTGGCGAACATCGGCGGCACGTCGAATTTGCCGGTCTTCAGGTCATAGCGGCATTGCCAGCCGCCCAGTCCCTTCATGACGGTGTTTTTCGGATGCTTGTCGTATTGGCCGGCGAGGCTGATCACGAGATAGCGGTTGTTGGGCCAATCCACGCCGAGCCAGTGATAGGCCTCTTCGGTCCCCTTCAACAGATTGGCCGAGATGTGGAAGTCGAGCTTGGCAAACGTCTTCGTCTCCGGCCGGCCGTAGAAATAGGCCCAGGCGAGATCGCTGAGCGATTTTGTCCTGGTCGCACTGACAAAGGTGCCGTTCTCGGCATGATAGAGAAACAGGTCCTGCTCGCCTGAACCGGTCTTCTGCATCCGCACCAGCCATTGCGAATCTGCGGTGAAGCGGAAGCCGGCGCCATAGCCCTGCTCCGGCTTCAGCTCGGTCATCTGATCGCCGCGACGGGCCCAGACCTGCCATTTGACGTCAAAAGTGCCGGGGTCCTTGGTGTACTGCTCGAGCTTGGTGGCGCCGTCGGGCGAGGTGAAGGCGAGGTCGGCATCGTCGGTGAGAACGAACCCCGGCGGCGGGCCGGAGGCGGCAGCCGCGGGAGCTGCGGCGAGTGTCAGGACAAGCGCCAGCCATGGCGCGGCGCGGCAAAATGCGGTCATGGTGAAATTCCCAGGAAAATGGTCGTTAAAAAATGGGCTTGATGCGGCCTCGCTGGTTTGACGCGGACAGGGCCGGCGCGGTTCATCCCTTCGAACGTCTTGCTGCCGCAGCCAAAACGGCGCAATTTGCCGGGGCTGATTTGCGACCCAGAGATTTTTGATCAAGGTTTGAGGACTGATGATCACCGCATCCAAGGCCTTCATTGCGTTCTGTCTGCTTGCCGTGGGCGGCACCGTGCTGGTGATCGGCCCGACCGAGCTGCGCCACATGCTGCCGGGTGGGACGAAGACCGAAATGGCCGCGGTCGCAAAGCCCGAGAGCAAGCCCGAGGTGAAAATCCAGCCCAAGGTCGAACCCAAGGCCGAGGCCAAGGTCGAACCAAAGGTTGAGGCCAAGACCGCATCCAAGATCGAACCCAAACCACAACCGAAGGCCGAAGTGCCGAAGCTCGCCACGGTTGCCCCCGCGCCGTCCGCCTCGCCGGCGACGACCGAGGCGCCGAAGGCGGGCGCGCTGGCCGAGACCCAGAAGCAGATCGCCGCGCTGGCGGATGTCGCTCCGGCCAAGCCGCAGCCGCCTGTTGCAGACACCGGCCCCCGCTTCGATGTCGCCCGTGTCGACGATCATGGCGAGGCCGCGGTGATCGCGGGCCAGGCTGCACCGGGCGCCAAGGTCGAGCTGCTGCGCGACGGCCAACCGCTCGACAGCGTGGTGGCCGATGCGTCGGGCCAGTTCGTGATGACGCCGCCAAAGCTTCCCGCCGGCAACTATGAGCTGGCGCTGCGCGCCAAGGCACCCGACGGCAGCGTCACGCAATCCAGCCGCACCATGCCGGTGACGATTGCTGAAGCCGCACCGCCGCCTGCGCGTGTCGCTGTGGCCGCGAAGCCCGAGGCAAAGCCGCAAGAAGCAAAACCTGATGACAAGCCGGAGGTTGTCGCCTCGCTTCCGGCGCCGCGTCTGGCCTCGACGCCGGAACGGTCCGCGGCTCGGCCGCGGATGATGGGTCCGTCCAAACCCAAGTCCATGGCGAGGGTGCCTGCGACATCTGCGATTGTCGCAGCGGCCTCGCCCGCAGAGGTGCTCAACACGGCACCGGCGGAGGCCAGCGGCAGCCGGGTGATTTCCAAGGGTGACAGCCTCTGGGCCCTGAGTCGTCTGGCCTATGGCGACGGCGCCCGCTACGCGGTGATCTTCAATGCCAACCGCGAAAAGATCCGCAATCCGAATCTGATCTATCCCGGCCAGACCGTATTGGTGCCGCAAAAGGCGCAGTGAGGCGTCGTCATTCCGGGGCGTCGCGAAGCGACGAACCCGGAATCCATTGTCCTACCGTCACCGTCGCTCGATGGATTCCGGGTTCGCGCCGAGGGGCGCGCCCCGGAATGACGAGCGATTGGGCTCGCCGCCACTGCCGCCCTTCGATCCGCGACGCTTTGGCCCGTCTCGCCCCGGAACATTTGGTTCCCCGGCGCGTCTTCTCCCTAAGACGAGATGCGTGTTTGAGAGGACAACGCAGTGGTCAGCTCAGTGGTCAGGTCGAGATCACACTTGCGACTGGCGCTGGTCGGCGCGGTCCTTGCGATTGTGACAGTGCTGCTGCCTGATACAGCCAATGCGCAATTCGGATTGCGCGGCGGCCCGCTCGGCGTTGCCCGCTTTGCCGTCGGCCATGTCATCGGCCTGTCGCGGCTGCGCCATTCGCGCATGGCGGTGCGCGGTAGCCGCTATCGGTCCGCTGCCATGAGCGCTCAGGATCCGAGGGGCGGTGAACGCGGCCGGCCCGCCAACCCTTACGTCTTGCGCGCCGCGCTCACGGCGCAGGCTGCGCTATCGGGCTGGCACGGCGGCCGCCGCCCGCAAGGCTGGTGGCGTCATCCTGATGGCAGCTATGGCTGGATCGGTCCGGTGTTCTGGCCGTTCGCGCATGACGATCTCACCACCGCAATCGTCTTCGGCGACACGACCAGTCTCTCGCTCTATGGCTATGGCGATATCTATGCCGCGATCTTCGCGCCCTATGCGGCGCCCGAGCTCGCGGCCTACACCGCGCCGCAAGGCCGCCGCGCGCGACGAGTCCCGACCGTCGAGGCCGTCTGCGACAGCAGCGACACCGGTGGCTTGCCTGTCGATCGCATCGCGAGCGCCGTGCAGCCGAACGAGATGCAGCGCACCGCGCTCGACGAACTCGCCGTCGCCTGGACTGCAGCGCGCGACACCATCCGCACCTCGTGCCCGGCGCAGGCGCCGATGACTGCCGCGGAACGCCTCGGCGTGATGCAGGCGCGGCTGGATGCGATGATCAAGGCCACGGATGCGCTGGCAGCGCCGCTGGATAAATTCGTTGGCCTCCTCGATGACGGCCAGAAAGCAAAGCTCGAATCCCTCGCGAACGAGCGCCGCGCCGCGCTTGCAGCCGCCCAGCACAAGGATGCGCAGGCGGCCCAGGCGCCGCAGGCATCCAAAGCCTGCGATCCGAACTACGATCCCCGCTATGATGTGCAGGCCCAGCACCAGTACGAACAGCTCGTGCAGCAGCAATGGCCCGCCGCCGACATCGTGTCCACGCTGAAGCTCGACGACACCGGCAGCGCCCGGCTCGACGTGCTCCAGGACACCACGCTGCGCACGCTGGAAACGCTAAGCTCTTGCCCGATGAAGGCGGAAGCGACACCGCAAGCTCGCCTCGCCGCCGTGAAGCTGCGGCTGCAGACGATGCAGCAGGCGGTGGGCGGCGTCAGCGATGCGGTCGACGATTTCGAAGCGGATCTCAGCGATGAGCAGAAGGCAGCCTTCGAGGCGATGGGGCCGAAGCGGGCGATGTGAGCGTTACTTGGCAGGGCCGTAACCTCTTGAAGCGAAAGGGTAACCGCCCTATGATATACATCTATTCTTGTATATCATGGAGGTTTCATGCTTGTTTCCAAATGGGGAAATAGCTTGGCGGTCCGCCTGCCCAAGGCTCTCGTTGAAGAACTGAAGCTTTCTCCCGGCGACGAACTCAATGTGGTGGAGGCCTCGAAGGGCCAACTCGTAGTCGAGAAGATCGACAAGCGAGCGGAGTTTCTTAGACAGGTGGAGCAGTTTCGTTTTCCTCTGCCGGAAGGCTACAAGTTCGACCGCGATGAGGCGAACGAGCGGTGAGCGCGTTCTTTGATAGCAATATCCTGATCTACGCTTTTTCGAGCGATGCAAGGCGGCAGCGGGCGCTCACCACGATCGCTGGGGGCGGCGCGATCAGCGCGCAAGTGCTGAACGAATTCACCAATGTGCTGCGCAAGAAGCAGAAGCAAGAATGGCCGGTCATCGAAGCCGCGGTGCAGTCCCTTCGCTTCCGCTTCCCTGACATCGTGCCGCTGACATCAGAGACGCACGCTGCCGCGATTGAGCTCGCTCGCGATCACACACTTGCCTTCTACGACGCCCTGATCATCGCCGCGGCGATCGAGGCCGGCTGTGACACGCTCTACAGCGAAGACCTGCAACATGGCCGCAACATCGGCGGGCTCACCATCGTCAATCCGTTTCTCGGTGGTGGAACGGGGCAGCCGTAACCTCACCCACACGCCCAGTCGAACTTCATATCCCTGAAATCGAGCTGCGCATTGCCGCCACCAAAATTGTAGCCGCCGAAATATTCCTCGAACTCGATGTAGAACGGGCTCATCTCGGGCACGGCCTGGCAGGGCCGCATGGTGCCGCCGAGATGGTTCGGCGCGTGATCCTTGCCCCAATCGTGCAGGCGGAAATTGTCGCGGCTCGCGACGCCGTCGACATAGTAATAATAGGGCTGATATCCGGTCGGCGGCCCTCGCTTCACATGCGTATCCTGCGGGCCCTTGCCGGCGTTGGGATCCTCAGCGCGGGCCGTCAGCGCGATGGCGCGGTTCTCGGCGAGATCGGCGCGCGGCGTCGTCGGCAGCAGCTTCTTCGCGTAGCCGCGCGCCGATTCGTGGAAGGCGCTGGCGCCGCCGACATCGAGCCAGCGCGGCCGCTCCGCCGTCGCAAGTGCGAGCGGCGCCGGCGGGGTTGCGAATGCGCCGTCATATTCGGCTTTGGTCAGAAGGATCGCGGCATATTCGTAATCGAGGATGTCGGTCATGCGCGACAGGCGCGGATGTGAGGCGCGTGCCGCCACCGCCTCGCGGATTTCAGGATCGTCAGGCGCGCCGCCGTCATTGTGGTCGGGCGCTGTCGCGAAGAACGACACCGCGACGATGTCCTCGCCATGCACGCGATAATCGTCCGGCAGCAGAAGCGTAAAGCCGTGCATCAGCGGATAGCCGGTGACGGGATCGAGTGGCCATTGCTCGCTCTCAATGCCCGGCGGCAGGCCGAAGACCCAGCCATGGTCGCGTGCGCGATCGGCGGAACGGTCCTGCATCTGCAGATCATAGGCGCGCGAAGGCAAGGCAAACACCACAGGCCGTCTCCCATCCGAACTCCGCTTCGTCGTTGAAGCCTGGGTTAGTCGCGGTGAGCCGCGATGTGGTTCGTGAGAGAGGCAGATCGCAACAGCATGGTCATCGCGGGATCGGTTGACCCGACGGACACACATCAGCGCGTGGGGAGATCAGGCGCAAACGCCCGATGATGCCATTATGCCAGTGTTTTGCCCGACGCGTCAAAGGGAAATTCGTGAAATCCGTAGTCGCATCGAAAATTCGCTGTATCGCCCGAGCCCTACCTACTGTGCATGGGGTTGTTTTCGACTTCCGTGGCGATGATTACCCTCGGCGACGTGCCGCTGTCGCGTCGACGACGTTGTCGACCTCATCACGCCACGACAAGATCTCCATCGCCAGCACGGGATGATTGAACCCCTTGAGCTGGAGATCGTCGAGGGCGCGCGCCTCGACCCATTGCTCGACCATGCCGTAGACGCGGCGGCTGACCACGATCTGGTTGGGTTTGGCTTCGGCGCAGAGGCGGGAGGCGAGGTTGGTGACGCTGCCGATCGCGGCATATTCCAGCCGCTGCTCGAAGCCGACCTGGCCGAGCGTGGCATAGCCGAGCGCGATGCCGATGCCGAAGCCGAGGCTATGCCCGCGGTTGCGCCAGCGCTCGGTCAAAGGGCCGATCGTGTCGCGCATCTCCACCGCCATCTTCACGGCGCGCTGCGTGTGGTCCTCGAACTGGATCGGCGCGTTGAACAGGATCATCACGCCGTCTCCGGCATATTTGTCCAGCGTGCCTTCGTACTTGAAGATCAGCTTGCCGAGCGCGGCGTGATATTCGCGCAGCACGTTCATCGCCTCTTCCGGCTCGGTCGCTTCCGTGAAGGCGGTGAAGCCGCGCAAATCGCAGAACACCACCGTGACCTCGCGGCGCTGGCTGGTGAGGAGCCCCTCCGGGCTGTCGGAGGAGGCGATCAGCTGCGCCACCTGCGGCGCCAGGAAGCGCTCGAGCTTGCGGATGCGCTCGATCTCGCCGAGCTGGGTCGCGACACGCTCTTCCAGCGACTTGTTCCAGTTCTTCAGCTGCTCGGTCTGCTCGCGCAGCTTGTCGGCCTGGGCGCGCACGGTCTCGTTTGCCGTCTCCAGCGCGTGGCTCTTATGGTCCACTTCGGTGAACAGGCGCGCATTGCGCATCGCCAGCACCGCCTGGTTGGCGAAGGTGCGCATCAGGCCGGTGAGGCTGCCTTCGAATTCGCCGCTGGCGCGGCGTAGAACGACGAGCGCGCCGAGAGTGCCCTGCTGATCGACCAGCGGCACCACCAGCACCGAATGGAAGCCGGCGGCGACCGCGACGTCGCGCAGCGGCTGCTCGGCGGCATCGTCGAGATCGGCGATCGCGATCGGCTCACCGCTTTTGGCGGCATCGCTCAAAATGTTCGCGCCTTCGTCGATGCTGACATGGTCGCCCCCGGCCGATTTGTCGATGCCGTCAGCCTCGACCAGGTTGAAGCGGCGCAGCTCGGCCTCATAGCCGTAGATCAGCACCGCATCGGCATGGCTGATCTCCAGCGCCCGGGCGGCGATGGTCGGCAGCACGGCGTTGAGGTCGAGCGAGGACGAGACCGCGCGGCCGACCTCTTCCAGCACCTTCAGCTCGTTGATCGACTGCGCGAGGTCGCGGGTGCGCGCCTCGACCTTGGTCTCGAGATCCGTATAGGTCTCCTGGAGCTGGCCGGCCATGCGGTTGAACTGGCCGGCGAGATCTTCCAGCTCGTCCGACGTATGCACGTCGATGCGGTGGCTGAAGTCGCCCTCGCCGAGCTTGTGCGCGCCGTCGCGCAGCGCGGTGATCGGGATGATCATGCGACGCGCCAGCAGCGTGCCGGCGAGGATCGCGACCAGCAGCCCCATGCCGATCAAAAGCGCGATGCGCACGAGCTGGTCGCGGATCGGCATCAAGGCCTGCGTGGTCGGTTGCTCGAACAAAACCGTCCAGCCGAGCTTGGGTACCGTGCTCGCGGCTGTCAGCACAGAATGGCCGTTGAAGTCGGTGCCCGACGTGTCGGGCTCGCGGCCGGGCGCGATGGCCGCTGCGACCTGCGGCAGCTTCGACACGTCCGTGCCGACATCGGGCCCCTTCGACGATGTCGCCAGCACGCGGCCGTGCGGATCGACAACATAGGCGAAAGCCGCCTTGCCGACCTGGTTGTCCGACAGGTAGTCGGAGAGGAAGCTGAGATCGACCTCGGCCACGGTGACGCCGGCATTGAAGCCGGAATGCGCCACCGAGATCGACATCACCGGTCTCTCATCGACGAAGCTGGCCGGCGAGTAGCTCACCCCGCGCGCCACCGTGTCGGTGAAACGCATGTCGCGGGAGAGGTCGGCATTGCCGCCGGTCGTGGTCGACTGCCGCGAGACGCGCAGCACCTCGCGGCCCTCGCCGTTGAGCTGGTAGAGCTGGGTGACGACCGCGACCTGATGCAGCAGCTGGGCATAGCCGGTGCGGCGCTTTTCGAGCGTGTCCTGGCTGGCCGCCGTGACCCAGCTGATCTGGCGCTCCAGCTCGGAGATCGACTGCTCCATGCGCCGGGCGACGGCCTGCGCCTTGTCCTCGAGCCCGCCTGTCAGCTGTGTCCTGGTGGCGCGATAGGAGATCCAGGTCTCCATCGCGCCGTTGACCGCGAGCACGAACACGACGAGGCCGACGAGGGAGACGACATATTTGGCGAACAGGCCCTCGCGCAGAACCCAGGTCTTGTCTTTCGCTCCCGCCATCCCGATCCTCTCGCGCCGCGACCGACGCCGGCGCTAAGGGCCCTACGGCCCCCATGGCCCTTCTACCACAATTTGGGTGTTTGGACGGGTAGGGGGCGAGGAACGGGCTCGTGTGGTTACCCGTCGGGGAATGCCGGAACAACCGCCTGGGCGGTGAATTGTCGCAGCCGGCAGGCTCCCTCCTCCGTTCGGATGAAGAAGCGGGCGGGGCGGCGGTGTATGGCTGCGCGCGGAGTTCGACGCCTTGGTCCGCTAATCACCGATTGAACAGCTGCCGCATCACGTCGTTCATCGGCTGGCTGTCCTGCTGCGCCTGAGGCGGATCCTGGGTCGGAGGGGCGGGCGAAGCCTGCGGTGCTGGTGTGGTCGGGCTGCCCGGCAGGCTGCGGCTTCGGCCGGTGCCGCTTCCGGCGCCACTCGAGAGTCCCTGCTGGATCAGATTGCCGATCGCCTCGCCCAGCTGGCCGCCGAGCAGATTGTTCTGACCCTGCCCTTGCCCCGGCTGCTGGACTTGCGGATTGGCATTGCTGGCCGCGCTGCCGCCGGCGCCCGGCACGGCGCCGCCGAGACCAAAGCTGTTCAGGATGTTGCCGAGCCCAGCGCCGTCGGGGCCGAACAGGCCCTTGCCCATCTCGCGCAGCTTGGCATAGGCCGCATCGGGATTATCGAGCACGCCGGCCATGTCTGGATAGATCTTCGGCTGCGACCATGCGCCCGTGATCATCACGGGAATGCCGAAGCCAACAGGTTCGGAGGTGCGGCCCTGGCCTTCCGTCGTCATCACCAACTTCGGCTCGACACGAAAGCCCATCATCTTGGTGTCGAGCGCGATGGTGCCGGCGCCGGTGACGCGCACCAGCGGGCCGATCAGGTTGAGATCGGTCGTCACCGCCTGGCCCTTGTCGATGCGGAAGGAGGCGGAGAGCTGCGACAGATCCGTGCTCTGCTCCTGGCCGGAGCTCTGGTTGTCCTGCCAGCCCGTCAGCGTGCCCGAGGTCAGAGAGCGGATCATCTGCGCGACATTGATGCCGCGGATGGCGCCGTCCTGGAAATTGACGAAGGCGGTGCCTTGCATGTTCGCCATCAGCGCGCGCTGGCTGGTGCCTGCGCTGCGCAGCGCGAGCTTGGCCTGCAGCTTGCCGTCGATCCGGTCGAATTCGGCGAGGCCCTGGAGCAGCGGCAGCGCGCGCACGCCGACCAAGTCGGAATGCATGGCAAAGCTCGGCGCGCCGCTAGTGGCATCGAGGATCACCTCGCCCGACACCTGGCCACCATAGGCGCCGAGATTGGCGGTGCCAGCCTTCAGGATGCCGCCAGCGAGCTTTGCATCGAGCGCCAGCGGCGCAAGACGGGCATCACCGATGACGGCTTCGTTGGCCGAGATCCTGACCTGCGCGTCGACATAGTTGAGCCCGGATACGTCGATCGGCGCATCGCTCCAGGGCTGCCCGGCCGCGCCATCGGGCGATTTCGCCAGTGGGATTGCGAGGCGCTGGAAATCGAGATCGAGCTTCACCAGCGGTTTGCTTGCGGTGTCGACCGAAGCCCAACCGTTGAAGGCGCCATCGCCGAGCGTGCCGTTGACGCTGTTGATCATCACGATTGCGCCGCTCAGCCGCAGCTCGGCGTGACCGGCCAGCTGCGACTTCAGCACATCGGGCATGTCGACGGCGAAATCCACCGGGACGGTCTGCCGCTCGATCGGGGGCGCCGGGGTGGTCGCCTTGATGTCGAACTTGGTCGGGTGTTCGCCAACGCGCGCGGTACCTGCGATATTGACCTTGCGGTCCTGGCCGGCGACGATGTCCGCGTTGATCGCGCTGATGCGGCCTTCGACGCGATCGCGTGCGCGCGAGAATGCGATTTCGCCATTGACGATCTTGACGCGGTTGATGGTTGCGCCGCCCGTGTCGAGCGCGAGCGGCTTTGGCGATGCATCCGTATTGGGCAGGCGCTCACGCAGCAGCGGCTGGTACAGCACGGGATGGCTGACGATGATTTCGCTGATCTCGGGATGACCCGACCACACGCTTGCGAGCGACATGTCGGCCTGCACGGTGTCGATCGTCACGCGTGCAATGCCGCTGCGGTCTTTGGGATCGGCAAGCGTGAGGTCGTTCAGCGTGACGTTCAGCGTCGGCCACAGGCTGATCTTCGTGGTTCCGTCGATCGACAGCCGATATCCGGTCGCCTGCTCGACCCGCGAGGCGATCGTCGCAGTCAAAAAGCCCGAGGGAACCCCGATCACCAGCAGGAGGACGATCACGATGATGATCGCGGCCACCGCCGCGCCGGCGAATTTCACTGCTCTCATGTCGACTTTCCAACCACGGACGGGCGGCGTCGCAACCGGCGGATGACCCGTCCTTTGCGCCTGAGTTTATCCCGGGACGGGAAGCCGCTCCAAGCGACTAAAAATAATCGGGAGGTGCTGCAAAGTTATGTGACTTATGACACACTTCTGCGGCGCGGTTTTACGCGATTCTGACGTTCATGCTTCCAAGCGATTTGCCCTGGCAATTGACGAGTAAATTCACAAGGACGTTGAAATGAGCAAGCAGGCCGAATTTGCGGTCATTCTGAAAATGAATGCCATGTTCGCCGATCTCGGCGTGGACGAACTCCAGCGTTTGTCCAACCTCTGCCACACCCAGCATCTGGCGAATGGTGAGGTGCTGTTCCAGAAGGGTGACCCGGGCGACGCCCTGTTCGGGGTGCGCCGCGGCCAGGTCCGCATCGAGACCGGCGCCTCCGACGGCAGTCGGCTGACGCTGAATTTCATGGGTCCGGGCGATCTGTTCGGCGAAGTCGCGGTGCTCGACGGCCAGAGCCGCACTGCGGATGCGACCGCGGGCGAGGTGAGCGAATTGTTCGTGCTGCGGCGCGAAGACTTCCTCGCCTTCCTCGAGCGCGAGCCGAAGGTCGCGATCAAGATCATCGCGCTATTGTGCCAGCGCATCCGCTGGCAGAGCGAGCGCATGGAAGAGTCGATGCTGCAGCCGTTGCCGGTGCGGCTGGCGCGGCGGCTCTGCGCGCTTGCCGCCGATTTCGGCTCCGAGGTGCACATCTCGCAGGAGCAACTCGGCGTCTTCGTCGGCGCCGCCCGCGAGAGCGTCAACCGCCAGCTTCAGGCCTGGCGCAAGGAAGCGATCCTGGATCTCCAGCGCGGGCGGATCCTGCTCAGGAACATGACCAAGCTGACGGCGATCGCGCGGAACGAGTAGGGGCGTAGCGACGCCGCTCCTGGCGTAGCCGCCGCTACTCCGCCGCCGGATGGACCATGCTCTTCGGCATCGGCGGCGCTTCCGCCGGCGCGGCGCCGTGATGGTCGTCCGTCTCTGCATCCGCGCTGTGCACGATCAGCCGCTTGCCGAAGCGCCAGATCAGCGCGCCGACATCGTCCATCACCATGAACATCGCGGGCACGAACACCAGCGACAGGATGGTCGAGAAGATCAGGCCGCCGATCACCGCGAGCGCCATCGGCGAACGGAACTCGCCGCCGGCGCCGACCGCGAGTGCGCTCGGCATCATGCCGGCGGCCATCGCGATCGTGGTCATTACGATCGGGCGGGCGCGTTTCATGCCGGCGTCGATCATCGCCTCGTCGCGTGGCTTGCCGTCGCGGATCGCCTCGATCGCGAACTCCACCAGCATGATCGCGTTCTTGGTGACGATGCCCATCAGCATCAGGATGCCGATCCACACCGGCGTCGTGAGCTGCTTGCCGGTGACGAGCAGCGCTGCAATCGCGCCGCCGATCGAGAGCGGCAACGAGAACAGGATGGTGATCGGCTGCAGGAAGGTGCCGAACAGCAGCACCAGCACCGCATAGACCATCATCAGGCCGGCCGTGATCGCCGTGGCGAAGCCGTCGGAGAGCTCGTTGAGGCTTTCGGCGTCGCCCGAGGGGGAGACCTTAACGCCCTTCGGCAGGCTCTTCATGACGGGCAGTTCGTAGATCTTCTTGGTGGCATCGCCGAGCGCCGCGGAGCCGACGAGGTCGGCGGCGACGGTGGCCTGCCGCTCGCGATCGTAACGGTTGATGCTGGTCGGGCCCTGATCGAGCTTGACATCGGCGATGACGGCGAGCGGCACGCCGCCCTTCTCGCCGTGCTCCCCGAGCGGCACGCGTAGCTGCTCGAGCGTCTTGAGATTGCCGCGGGCGGCATCCTCGAGCTGCACGCGGATCGGCACCAGGCGGTCGCCGACGTCGAACTTGGCGAGCGCCGGCCCGACGTCGCCGATGGTCGCGACACGGATGGTCTGCGACAGGCTTTCGGTCGAGACGCCGAGCCGCGCGGCGAGATCGGCGCGCGGCTCGATGCGCAGCTCGGGACGTTCCAGCGAGGTTTCCGAGATGACGTCGGAGATGGTCGGAATCCGCTTCATCTGCGTCGCGAGCTCGCTGGCGACGTTGTTGACGATGTTGGGGTCGACACCGGTCACGACCAGCGAGATCGCGCGCAGGCCGTTCTCGTCCAGGAACCAGAAACGGATATCGGGAACGTTCTCCAGCTCCTGGCTGATCGAAAATTCGAGCTCGCGCTGGGTGATCTTGCGGTCGTTCTTGGGTGTGTAATTGATGATCAGGGAGGCGCGCCGGACCTCCTGCGTGCCCGGTGGAACGCGGCCGCCGTCGACGAAGATGCTCTTCACTTCGGGCCGCTGGCGCAGGCGCGCGACGATGTCCTCGGTGACTTTCTCGGTATAGGCGAGTTGCGTGCCCGGAGGCAGTTCGAGGGCGAGCAGGGAACGGGCGCTGTCCTGCGCCGGCAGGAAGCCCTGCGGCAGCAGCGTGATACTCCAGATCGAGGCCGCGAAGATGCCGAAGCCGATCAGCACGGTGATGAAATAGTGCTTCACCGACCACGAGACGAGGCTGTGATAGGTCCGCAGGATGCGGCCGGGCGGCGGCTCTTCGTGATGGCCGTGCTTGAGGAAATAGGCCGCCAGCATCGGCGTGACGAAGCGTGCGGCGAGCAGCGAGAAGAACACCTGCACCGAGACGGTGATGCCGAACTGTTTGAAGAACTGTCCGGCGATACCAGACATGAAGCTTGCGGGCGCGAAGATCGCGATGATGGTCAGCGAGATCGCGATCACGGCGAGGCCGATCTCGTCGGCGGCTTCCAGTGCGGCACGGTAGGGCGATTTGCCCATGTTCATGTGCCGCACGATGTTCTCGATCTCGACGATGGCGTCGTCGACCAGGATACCCGTCGACAGCGTGATGGCGAGGAAGCTGACGAGGTTGAGCGAGAAGCCGAGGATGTCCATCGCCCAGAAGGCCGGGAAAATCGACAGCGGCAGCGAGACCGCGGCAATGATGGTGGCGCGCAGGTCGCGCAGGAACAGCAGCACGATGACGACGGCGAGGATAGCGCCCTCGAACAAGGTCGAGATCGCCGCTTCGTAATTGCCGTTGGTGTATTCGACCGAGGTGTCGATCAGCTTGAGGTCGACATCGGGATAGGCGGCCTTGAGCGCGTCGATGCGCTTCTGCACGGCCTCGGCGACCTTTACGTCGCTGGCGCCCTTGGAGCGCTTGATGCCGAGCGCAACGACCGGCTCGCCGTTGAAGCGGGCGAAGGTGCGGCGATCGGCGATCGTGTCGGTCACGGTGCCGAGATCGTCGAGCCGGACCTCGCCGCCGCCGAACAGCGGAACCATGGTTCCGGCGAGGTCGCTGAGCGTCTTGGCGCCGGCCAGCGTCCGGATCGCCTGGTCGTTCTTGCCGATCTCGGCGCGGCCGCCGGCAACGTCGACATTGGTGCCGCGCAGGCTCTGGCTGACGTTGACGGCCGTCAGCCCCATCGCCTGCAGGCGATCGGGATCGAGCGAGACCAGGATCTCGCGCTCGACACCGCCGATGCGCTCGACTTGGGCGACGCCGCGCACACCTTGCAGCGCGCGCTTGACCACGTCGTCGACGAAGTAAGAAAGCTGCTCCGGCGTCTTGCCGGGCGAGATCGCCGCATAGGTCACGATCGGCAGACCGATCACGTCGACGCGCTGGATCAGCGGCTCGGTGACGTTCTGCGGCAGGTTCGAGCGCACGCGCGTCACCGCATCCTTGACGTCGTTGAGCGCGCGATCGGTGTTGGTCTCCAGCGCGAACTGGATGGTGGTGATCGACACGCCGTCGGTGATCGAGGAGGTGATGTGCCTGACGCCCTCGACGCCGGAGACGGCGTCTTCAACCGTCTTGGTGACCTGCGATTCGAGCTCCGCCGGCGCGGCGCCGAATTGCGAGACAGCGACCGAGATCACCGGAATATCCGCCGAAGGCAGCCGGGTGATGGCGAGCTTGGTGAAGGAGGTCCAGCCGAGGATCAAGAGGATGATCGAGAACACCACCGACGGCAGCGGATTGCGGATCGACCATGCCGAGATATTGAGAGCCATTAGCGTACCCGCGTGCGATCGAGTTCATCGGCGAACATGGTCTTGATCTGGTCGCCGTCATGCAGCGAAGAGCCGGCGTCGGCGACGACGATCTCGCCGACCTCGACCCCTTCGAGGATTTCCGTCTGGCTGTCCGATGTCAGCCCGACGCGCACCCTTCGCGTCTCGACGACATTGCCTTTGACCACCTGGACGGTGAGATGGTCGATCGCGGTCTTGGGAACCGCGACGCCGCAGCTTCGCTTGGCGTCGATGGAGGCGCGGGCAAACACGCCGACCTTCAGCGAGGGGTTATTGGTCACGCTGATGCGGACGCGGCCGAGCTGGGTGGCGCGATCGATCTCGGGCGCGACCAGGCGGACCCGGCCGATCAGATCGGCGGCATCGTCCCGGCTGATCCGCACCGTCGCGCCGGTGCTGAGCTTCGGCATGTGCACGGCCGGGACCTGCGCATCCAGCTCGATCTCGTTGTTGACGGCGATGCGGAACATCGGTCCAGCCTGGGGTGAGGCCGGGGCACCCACGACGGTGCGCACTTCCGTGATGAGACCCGGCGCGGGCGCTTTCAGCGAAATCGGACCCTGAGGCCCCGGCCGTTGCGGCTGGCCCGGAATCTGCGGCGGCGCCGTGAGGCGCGCCAGCTCCTGGTTCTCGGTGACGATGGTGCCCTCGGTGACGAACAGGTCGGTGACCTTCGATCCCTCCTGGTCGGCCATGACCACGGCCTCGCGCCTCGGCACGAAGAAGCCGGTCACTCGCACGAGGTCGGAGAAGCAGGCATTGGTCGACTTCGTCACGATGACGAGCGCCTCGCCCGGCGTTTCCTTCGCTTCAGGGCGATGCCGATGCTCGAACCAGTAATAGCCGACGCCGAGCGCAAGGATGAACGCCACGGTTCCCGCAGGCTTGAGATATTCGGAGATGTTCATCGCCGGATCATCCTGGCCTGGCTCGAGGTTGTCGGGAACGAATCCCTGAAACGAAGCGGCGTCCCGCAGGGCTGCGGGACGCGCGCTGGGACCAATAGTTTACACCACATCAGCACTTGTCACTTCAACGGATTCACGTCGTAGTCACTTCGATGCGGTGGTCTTGTTTTCCATATTGACGACCTGCACGCGGCGGTTCACCTCGGCCATCGGCTGGCTCGGATCCTTCAGCTTGCTCTTGCCATAGCCGACGGTGACGAGGTCGGTCGCGGCGATGCTGTACTTCTCGACGAGATAGCGCTTGATCGAATCCGCCCGGCGTTCCGACAGGTCCTGATTATAGCTCTCGCCGCCGGCGGCGTCCGTGTGGCCTGCGACCACGAAGGTCGAGCCCTTGAGGTCGGGGCTGGTCAGCGCGCGCCCCAGCGCCTGCACCGAAGGCAGCGACTTGGCGCTGATATCGGCCGAGTTGTAGTCGAAGGTGATTTCGAGATCGATATTGGGCTTGTCCTTGGCGGCGGTTGCGATCTCCTCGCGCTCGGTCGAGGAGAGCGAACGGGTGGCGCGGCCGCGGACTGACTGGATCAGCTTGGTTTCCGTCGCATTCGGGACCGGATCCGCCTGCGGGCCGATCGAGAGGCCGCGAGTCAGGGGCTTTTTCGGCGGCGGTGCCAGGGCACGGACAATCTCATCCTCGGTGACGTTCTTGCTGTTGCCGTCGTCGCCGGCGAAGGCGGGAGGGAGTGTCAGCGACAGGGCGGCACTGACGGTGATGACGGAGAGGAGTGCGGTCAGTCCCTTTGCAGCCAATCTCATTGTCAGTCCCTCCTGTGCGAGCCCGCGCGGTTCCAAATTCCGGCAACAGGCCCCACGGCAGGGCCTCCGGCATCCGTTGATTAGTCTTGGCCGGGCGCCATGGGTTCGAGGCGCCGCCTGCCTGGAATCAAAAAAATATCAACGCACTCCGTAACTTGCGAATTCCTGCACGATGTTCGGATCCATCGCCTTGGCATTGGCGATGTCGAGCGAGCCTTCCTGGGCCGAGCCGTTGCGCTGCTTGGCCACGCCGCGGCCGTAGAGCGAGGAGGTCAGGCGCGGATTGATCCGCAAGGCGGCGTCGAAATCGGCGATGGCGTTCTTCACCGCTCCCGATTTGAGGTTCACCAGCCCGCGGCTATCCAGTGCATCGACGAAATTCGGCCGCAGCCGCAGCGCCTCGTTGCAATCTTTGAGCGCGCCCTGGAGGTCGCCCACCACGGTGCGGGTCCAGCAGCGATTGTTCAGGGCCTCGACGTCCTTCGCATTGATCCGCAGCGTGTCGTCGAAATCCTTGATGGCGAGGGTGTAGGCCCCCTTGCTGGCATAGACCTGGCCTCGCCGGTACAGCGCGTTCACGTCGTCAGGATTGGCGGCGATCTTTGCCGTCAGACCCTTGATGGTGGGATCTTCCTGCAGCGCAGCCGCGCTCGGGCCGCCGTCCGCATTTGTCGGTGGCGCAGGCTCGGCCGGTTTGACCGGCGGGGGCGGTGGAGGCAGCGCGGCATCCACCTGCGGCTTCGGCACCGGCGGCGGTGACGGAGGGGCGGGCGGCGCCGGCGGATTGTTCGAAGCTACCGGCGCCGGTGACGCCGGTGGAACTGGAGGCGGCGCCGGCGGGTTGTTGGCGACCGCTGGCGGCGCTGGCGGAGGCGCCGGTGGCGGCATCGTTGGCGCTATCGTCGCCGTCGGGCGCGAGCCGTTCGGACTCGGAATGAACGAGAAATCCTCCGCAAGCGAGGACGATATCCACGGCACCTGCTCGCCGCGCGAGGCGCGGGTGACGCCCATCTTGGTGCGGTTCAGCGTTTCCTCCGCCATCAGGTCGGGGACGCGGATTTCCTTGAGCAGCTCCTGGACGAACAGGCTGTGGTCGCCGCCGGCATCCGACACGACAGATGCCAGTGCGGCCGAATACATCACGAGCGTGCCGTTCGGTGCAATCACCGGCGTCAGGCCCGCCGAAAAGCTGCGGAATCGGCGCTCGAACGGGTTGCGCCTCGAGGCATCGACCAGAGCGATCTTGACGCCGGCGCCGCGGGTGTTGAGCTCGCCCAGGATGGCCTCGATGCTGAACCCGTCGCGTCGGACATCGGACTCGGTCCAGATCTGTGCATCGACCGGGATCATGTAGCTCTGGCGCGCCGACTGGATGCCGAAGCCGCTGTAGAACACCAGCGCCACGGAGCCGGGCTTGATCTTGCCGTAGAGCTTGTCGAAGGCGCGGCGCATGCCGTCGCCGGTCAGGTTCTCGCCGACCTCGACCGTAAAGCCATCGCGCTTGAGCTCGTCGGCGACATCGCGGGCGTCGTTGATCGGCTCCTTCAGCGGGCTGTCGGCATCCGGATATTTGGCATTGCCGATGACCAGCGCGAAGCGGTCGCCGGCCGCATGCGACGCAGCGGTCGGGACGAACAAGGCAAGCAATGGCAGAAGAAAAAGGAAGCGAGTTTTCATAATCAGCGCGGTCCAGCCAAAAAGGCGCCGTTCCAGCTTGCGCCGCGGCGACCTTAACTTACGCAAAGTGCATTATCAAACCGGGGAGCGGGGGCGTCAACCGCTTGGAGATTCTGCACTATCGCGACAATTGACCGCGAGGCGCAGGCCGGGGGCGAGGGGAATAGATCTGATGTCACGGCATCACTCGACGCGGTCTCGTTCAGGGTTCCGGCTGCCATGTTAGGCCGGCACTCGCGACGAAAATGTGATTGGTCTCACATTGCTGCCGGGTTCGCCGCAACCGCGAGGTTTGACCTTTGCGGCGCGCGATGGCTTGGTGCGCCAAGGTCCGCTCAGAAAAGCAAAAGCCGGGATCAAAGCCATGAACAAGCCAGAGGGAAACGCCTACGAAATCTACGCCCTGCGCTATGCGACGATGTCGCCGCGCACGCCCAGCATGAATTTTCTGGCACCCGACCCGCATGACAGCGCGGCGCAGGACCTCGACTACTTCGTGTGGCTGATCCGCGGGCAGGGCCGCGATATCCTGGTCGATACCGGCTTCAATGCCGAGGAAGCGTCCTTGCGTGCGCGCAAGCTGACGCTCAATCCGGTCGATGCGCTGGAGCGCTTTGGCGTCCCGGTTTCGAGTATCCGCGACGTGATCGTGACGCATTTGCACTATGACCACGCCGGAAATCTCGATCGCTTCCCAAACGCGCGCTTCCATCTCCAGGAGCGCGAGATGGCTTACGCGACGGGCCGCTGCATGTGCAACGGACTGCTGCGACATCCGTTCTCGGTCGAGCACGTCACCCAGATGGTGCGCCACGTCTATGGCGAGCGCGTCACCTTCTATTCCGGCGACGGCGAGGTCGCGCCCGGGGTGACCGTTCACCGCGTCGGCGGTCACTCCGACGGCTTGCAGGTGGTCAAGGTCGAGACCGCGCGCGGGCCGGTGGTGCTGGCTTCCGATGCCGCGCATTATTACGCCAATCTGCAGCGCAGGAGCCCATTCCCGATCGTCTACAATGTCGGCGACATGGCACTCGGCTGGGAGACGATCGAACGTCTCGCCGGTCATCCCGACCGCTACATTCCCGGCCACGATCCTGTCGTCACCGAGATCTATCCGCGGGCGAGCGACAAGGTCGATGCCTGGGCGCTGCATCTGCCGCCGACGCGATCGTTTGCGAAGTGACGGAATCCCGGGCGTGTCCTTGTGAGCCTTAAGCTTACAGGCGCCCCGATGTCCGCTGTGCTCATGAAAGCAGCGCGCAAACCAGCATCGCGGAAGGTCAGAGTCGGGCCAGGAGCAGAAGTCCGCACGCGCTGAGTGATAGAGTGGTTTGGCTGACCTGCGATTTCTCCAGCGCCGGCTGGTGCGGCGTAACGTCACGTACTTCTATTCTTTGAAAGTGAACGACTCTCACTTAGTTAGCTTTGTTACCAAATGCCCGCCGCGCTCAATTTCGTGCGGGCTAGACTCGCAAGCGGAAAGACACGTTAGCGTGTTGCTGTTGCTTGCGGTGGCGAACTGCGCGCTTCCCCGGACGCGTGGTGGATGGCGCCGGACTTTTTGATAGGCCGCGAATCGCGGCTCCCGCCTCAACTCAGATCGACCTCGCAAATGCGCATCGACAATCGATCGCAGGGCCGGAGTATCGCTTCATGTCATCCGTTAAGCCAAGCAACATCGCATTGTTCATCGACGGTGCGAATCTCTTCGCGACCGCGAAAGCTCTTGGTTTCGATGTCGACTACAAGCGACTGTTGGAGGAGTTTCAGGTCCAAGGGACGCTTCTTCGCGCGTTCTATTACACTGCCGTCATCGATAATCAGGAGCAGTTCTCTTCGATTCGCCCGTTGATCGATTGGTTGGACTACAACGGCTACACTGTCGTCACCAAGCCGGCCAAGGAGTTTATCGACGCCAACGGACGTCGCAAGACCAAGGGCAGCATGGACATCGAACTTGCCGTGCATGCCATGGAGCTTGCCGAGCATCTCGACCAAATGGTGCTATTTTCCGGCGATCGCGATTTTCGTCCGTTGGTCGAGGCAGTGCAGCGGCGCGGGGTCCATGTTACGGTGGTTTCGACGATAGAGATCCAGTCACCAATGATTGCAGACGAGCTTCGCCGACAAGCTGATGTCTTCTTGGACCTTGCCGAGCTGCGCCCCCGCATTGCCCGCATCTCCGCCGACCGCTCCCCAGATCAAAATCGCCCCCGAAGTCCAAACCGCTGAGTGGGGGAGCTACGTTGTGCTTCCGAAATCGAGGCCAGCTACGGCGGGTTGCCCGTCACCGCGCAAATTGCAGTCCCAAGAGGAGAGTTGAATTTGCGCTGAATCAAGGCCGTGCAAAAAAGGGACGGCAATAAATAAATGCCGGGGCTGATTTGAGCACGGTATCATTTGACCCGGAAGGGCCGCTGACATTCGTCGGCGGCCCTAATGCGTTTCTACAACCTATGTCAGCGGCGTACGCGCGCGTTGCGGCAAACGCCACAAGTAGCGCCGCGATATAAGCCAGTGCCTTCACGAGCCTACCAAGCCTTCCCAATTGATGAAGGCGCCTGCGCCTCTATGCGTGCGCGCTCTAATACGCCTGCTTGGCGTCGGCCTCTTCGCTGGTCTGGATCAGGTCGAGACTCTCCTCGATCTTGCCAAGCAGCGCCGAGAGCTGCTTGCGCTCAGTTGCGGAGAGGCAGGCGAGGATCTCGTCTTCTCGCCGCAGCAATTGCGGGAACAGCTCTTCGTAGAGCGCGCGGCCCTTCTTCGTCAGTTGCAGGCGGAATTCGCGGCGGTCGGCTTCGTTCTCGACCCGCTCGATCAAGCCGTTCTGCAACAGCGTGGTCACCGCGCGGCTGATCGTCGACTTATGCGTGCGAGTACATTGCGAGATGAACTGCGCGCTACAGGCATCGTTGCGGAAGCCAAGCGTTGCGATCACGCGCCAGGCCGGAATGTCGAGGCCGTGACGTTCCTGATATTCCACCGCGAGCGCGGAGCTGACCTCCGCCGCGAGCCGATTGAGGCGGAATGGCACGAACTTGAACAGATCGAGCCGCGATCTCGGCCGTGGGGAAGCCTCGCCAGCTTCCCTTGTCTTCAGCGCGATGTCGCTTGATGTCCTTGCCAAGGAGAGCGCTCCGAATTCCAGTTGACGGCCGGCCGGCTCCGGTCCAAAATAGTTGCACATGAGACTATCTAGCAGATCAGTCCTCTCCTGACCAGAGCCGAGGTTAGTGTATGGCGGACGCCAATACGCATCAGGCCAAAATCCAGTTCGGCTATCGCCGCCATGCTGACCAGGATCGTCCCGGCCAAAGTCCGGCCGAGCACCCCGTCGTCATCGTCGGTGCAGGCCCGGTCGGCCTGTCGCTCGCCATTGATCTGGCCCAGCGCGGCCAGCGCGTCGTCTTGCTGGACGATGCCGACCGCATCGGCGAAGGGTCGCGCGCGATCTGCTTCTCGAAGCGGTCGCTGGAATATTGGGACCGGCTTGGCGTCGCCGACCGCATGGTCGACAAGGGCGTGGTGTGGAGCGTCGGCCGAATCTTTCACGGCGAATCGCAGCTCTATCAGTTCAATCTGCTGCCGGAGGACGGTCACAAGCGGCCGGCCTTCATCAATCTCCAGCAATATTACGCCGAGGCCTATCTGGTCGATCGCATCAGCGATCTGCCGGATATCGACCTGCGCTGGCGCAACAAGGTGACCGCGCTCGAGCAACGCAACGATTCCGTAGCGCTGACGATCGAGACTCCTGAAGGTGCCTATCGCCTGCACGCGCAATACGTCATCGCCTGCGACGGCGCGCGCTCGTCGCTACGGCAAATGGTCGGCGCGGAGTTTGGCGGACAGGTGTTCGAGGATCAGTTTCTGATTGCCGACGTCAAGATGACCGCGGAATTCCCGACCGAGCGCTGGTTTTGGTTCGACCCGCCGTTCCACGCCGGCCGCTCGGCGCTGCTGCATAAGCAGCCCGACGATGTCTGGCGTATCGATCTCCAGCTCAATCGCTACGCCGATCCTGTCGTCGAGAAGAAGCCTGAGAATGTGCGGCCGCGAATCGCGCGCATGCTCGGCCACGACAAGTTCGAGTTCGAGTGGATCTCGCTCTACAAATTCCAATGCCGTCGGATGGACCGCTTCATCCATGGCCGCGTGATCTTTGCCGGCGATTCCGCGCATCAGGTGTCGCCGTTCGGCGCACGCGGCGCGAACTCAGGGCTCGAGGATGCCGAGAATCTGTCCTGGAAGCTCGACCGCGTATTGCGCGGCACGTCGCCCGCGAGCCTGCTCGAGAGCTACCATGTCGAGCGCAGCCTGGCGGCCGACGAGAACATCCGCGAATCCACCCGCTCGACCGATTTCATGGCGCCGAACTCGCATCAGGAGGCGCGGCTGCGCAAGGCGGTGTTGTCGCTCGCCAAGGAGACCGAGTTTGGCAAGCGCATGGTCAATGGCGGACGCCTTTCGGTGCCGTGCAGCTATGATTCGCCGCTGTCATCGCGCGATGCGGATGCCTGGCGCGGCGGACCATCGCCGGGCTGTTCCATGCTCGATGCGCCCACTGCGACGCGCGGAGGCGAGCAGGCCTATCTGACCGATGCGTTCCGCAAGGGTGGAACGGACTTCACCCTGCTCTCGTTTGGCAATGGCGCAGCGATCGATACGCCCGATGGCGTGAAGGATATCAGGATCGGCGGCGAGGGCGGACTCGCCGATCCCCAGGGCTTCGTTGCGAAGCGCTATGATGCCGAGCCGGGCTCTGCCTATTTGCTCAGGCCCGATGGCTATGTCGCCGCTCGTTTCCGTCATCCGACGCGCGCTGGCGTTGCCGCCGCGCTGTCGCGGGCGGCCGGTCTGAATTGAGGTTTCACAATGCCATTGTCCACCAGCTCGAACTTCGCGCGGCCCGATGACGCCTTCCGCGCCATCGTCGAAGCGCATCGCGGCCTCACCGAGGAGCAGAGCGCCGATTTCGACGCGGCGCTGGTGCTGATCCTCGCCAATCATATCGGCGACATCGACGTGCTGCGGGAGGCGATCGTGCTGGCCAAACGCCGCATGATCGACGGCCAGCAGCAACAACAGCAACAACAATAACCTCGTAAGGATGAATTGATGGCGAAGAATTTCGCATCTACCGGCGATCTCTCCGAGAAGAAGATCACCTTCTCCGAAATCGGCACCGATCTCTATGCCTTCACCGCGGAGGGTGATCCGAACACCGCTGTTATCGTCGGCGACGACGGCTGCCTGGTGTTCGACGCCCAGGCAACGCCGGCGATGGCCAATAAGGTGATCGAGCGCGTCAAAAAGGTGACGGACAAGCCGATCAAATATGTCGTGCTGTCGCATTATCACGCGGTGCGCGTGCTCGGTGCCTCCGCCTATCACGCGCAAGGCATCGTCGCTTCGCAGGAGACCTACCGTCTGATCGAGGAGCGCGGCAAGCAGGATTGGGATTCCGAATATGGCCGCTTTCCGCGCCTGTTCCAGGATGCGCAGAGCATTCCCGGCCTGACCTGGCCGACGCTGACCTTTGAAGGCGAGATGTCGATCTATCTCGGCAAGCGCGAAGTACGGCTGATGCAGCTGGGCGCCGGGCACACCTCCGGCGATATCGTCGCCTGGGTGCCCGATGCGGAAGTGATGTTCTCCGGTGACCTCATCGAATATCACTCGGCCTGCTATTGCGGTGATGCGCATTTGCGGGAATGGCCGCTGACGCTGAACGAGATCCGCAACTTCAATCCCAAGGCGATCGCCCCGGGCCGCGGCGATGCGCTGAAGGGCGTTGGCACCGTGCGCGAAGCCATCGCGATGACGCGCGACTTCGTCACCTCGCTCTATGGTGCAGCCGAGATTTCGGTCGCCAAGGGCCGCACGCTGAAGGAATCGATGGCGGCAACGCGAGAGGTGATGGATCCGAAATTCCACAGCTTCGCCATCTACGAGCACTGCCTGCCGTTCAACGTCTCGCGCGCCTTCGACGAAGCGTCGGGGATCGACGATCCCGTGATCTGGACCGACAAGCGCGACCAGGAAATGTGGGCCGCCCTGCAAGGAGGAGGATAGTCATGAACATCAATACCTCGCCTGATCAGATCATCCGCAGCTCGGCACAGGTCACGCCTGGCTACATGTCCGGCTTCGGCAACAGTTTTGAGACCGAGGCGCTGCCGGGCGCGCTGCCGATGGGCCGTAATTCTCCGCAGCGCTGCGCTTACGGGCTTTACGCCGAGCAGCTCTCGGGCTCGCCCTTCACGGCGCCGCGCGGTACCAATGAGCGTTCCTGGCTCTATCGCATCCGCCCCTCGGTGAAGCATTCCGGCCGTTTCGAGAAGGTCGATGCCGGCCTGTGGCGCTCGGCACCGTGCCATGAAAACGATCTGCCGATCGCCCAGCTGCGTTGGGACCCGACGCCGCTGCCGAAGGAGGAGGTGACCTTCCTTCAGGGCGTGCAGACCATGACCACGGCCGGTGACGTCAATACGCAGGCCGGCATGGCCGCGCATGTCTATCTCATCACCAAATCGATGGTGGACCAGCACTTCTACAATGCCGACGGCGAGCTGATGTTCGTGCTCCAGCAGGGCAATCTTCGCCTCGTCACCGAGTTCGGCCGCATCGACGCCGAGCCCGGCGAGATCGTGGTGATTCCCCGCGGCGTCAAATTCCGCGTCGAGATCCCGAACGGACCGGCACGCGGCTACCTCTGCGAAAACTACGGCGGCGCCTTCACGCTGCCCGAGCGCGGGCCGATCGGCGCCAACTGCCTTGCGAACGCGCGCGACTTCCTGACCCCGGTCGCGTTTTACGAGGACAAGGACACCCCGACCGAGCTCTACGTGAAATGGGGCGGGTCGCTGTTCAAGACCAATTTGCCGCATTCGCCGATCGACGTCGTCGCCTGGCACGGCAATTACGCGCCCTACAAATACGATCTGCGCAGCTTCTCGCCGGTCGGTGCGATCGGCTTCGATCATCCCGATCCCTCGATCTTCACGGTGCTGACCTCGCCATCGGAGACGGCAGGCACCGCGAATATCGATTTCGTGATCTTCCCCGAGCGCTGGATGGTGGCCGACAACACCTTCCGTCCGCCCTGGTATCACATGAACATCATGAGCGAGTTCATGGGCCTGATCTACGGCGTCTATGACGCGAAGCCGCAGGGTTTCGTCCCCGGCGGCATGAGCCTGCACAATTGCATGCTGCCGCACGGCCCCGACCGCGACGCCTTCGAGCACGCCAGCAATGGCGAGCTGAAGCCGGTGAAGCTGACGGGCACCATGGCCTTCATGTTCGAGACCCGCTACCCGCAGCGCGTCACGGCGCATGCCGCGAAATCGTCGACGCTGCAGGACGATTATGCGGATTGCTGGAAGGGCCTGGAAAAGCGCTTCGATCCGAATAGGCCGTAAAATCATTCTTATCGTCATTCCGGGGCGATGCGAAGCATCGCACCCGGAATCTCGAGATTCCCCCGGTGCGCAATTGCGCACCTGAGGTCTGGTCCTTACGGACCATCCCGGAATGACGGTCTCAATTTTGGAGAGCCATGTGCCCCACCCCAACGACCCCAGCCTCCGCTCCTTCATCGAAATCGACCCCGCCTCGGACTTTCCGATCCAGAATCTGCCCTATGGCGTGTTCTCGACCGCCAGCAATCCGACGCCGCGGGTCGGCGTCGCGATCGGAAACTACGTGCTCGATCTCTGGGAGCTCGAGCAGGATTCGCGGCTCGATGTCGGTCCGCTCGGCGTGTTCTCCGGACCCTCGCTCAATCCCTTCATGGCACTCGGGCCAAAGGTCTGGAGCAAAACTCGGGCGCGCATCAGCGAGCTGCTGCGGCACGATCATCCGGAGCTGCGTGACAACGAAGAGCTGCGCAGCCAGGCGCTGGTGCCGATGCGCGAGGCAAAGCTGCATCTGCCGTTCGCGGTCTCCGGCTACACCGATTTCTATTCCTCGAAAGAACACGCCACCAATGTCGGCGTGATGTTCCGCGGCAAGGACAATGCGCTGCAGCCGAACTGGCTGCACATGCCGATCGCCTATAACGGACGCGCATCCACCGTCGTGGTGTCAGGCACCAAGGTGAAGCGGCCGCGCGGGCAGCTGAAGCCGCCGAATGTGGACGTGCCGGGCTTCGGTCCGTGCAAGCGGCTCGATTTCGAGCTGGAGATGGGCGTCGTGGTCGGGCAACCGTCGCCGATGGGCAGCATGCTCACCGAGGCTCAGGCCGAGGAGATGATCTTCGGCTTCGTGCTGCTCAACGACTGGAGCGCGCGGGATATCCAGCAATGGGAATATGTGCCGCTCGGGCCGTTCCTGGCCAAGGCGTTCGCGACCTCGATCAGCCCGTGGGTGGTGACGCGCGAGGCGCTGGAGCCGTTCCGGCTCAAGGGGCCCGAGCAGGAGCCGGTGCCGCTGGATTATCTGAAGCAGGTGAAGCCTCAGAACTACGATATCGCGCTCGACGTCTCCTTGCGCGCCGCCGGCGCCAATGCGGCCGCCGGCATCAGCCGCACCAATTTCAGATACATGTACTGGTCCTCGGTGCAGCAGCTGATGCACCACGCCTCCTCGGGCTGCGCCATGAATGTCGGCGATCTCCTCGGCAGCGGCACCATCTCCGGGCCCGAGAAGAACCAGCGCGGCAGCCTCTTGGAGATCAGCTGGAACGGCACCGAGCCGGTGGAGTTGCCCGGCGGCAGCAAGCGTACGTTCCTCGAAGATGGCGACAGTCTCGTGATGCGCGGCTGGTGCCAGGGCAACGGCTATCGCGTCGGCTTCGGCGAGGTCGAGGGGACGATCTTGCCGGCGGAGTAGGCTTCGCCCTCGCTCCGACCTCCGTCATTGCGAGGAGCTCTTGCGACGAAGCAATCCAGGCTGTCAACGCGACGACAGTCTGGATTGCTTCGCTGCGCTCGCAATGACGGCGCGGAGAGAGCTTATCGCTTCTCCGGCGGCACGTCCTTGACCCGCGCGCAGTGCGCGGCAACGTCCTCCTGGCTGTACTTCAGATGCACGCGTTTGTCGGATGGCGCCTGCTTGGTCGTGCACACGCCCGGCCGCCATTCCCGCGTCGGACGGATCGGGCGCGGTGCGAAGCCGCCGCCGCAATTCGGGCAGACGTTAGACAGTTTTGTCTCGACGCAATCCGCGCAAAACGTGCATTCATAGGAACAGATCCGCGCGTTCGTTGCATCAGGCGGCAGGTCGCGGTCGCAATATTCGCAGTTCGGTCGAAGCTGAAGGGCCATGGTCGGATCTCCGCGAATGGCCTCGATCATCGCAGATCGCGCGCGCAGCGCGAATGGCGTAGTTCCCTCGATTTCAGCCAGTCTTCAAATCCTTCAGCGGCAGCTTCGAGCTTTCCTTGAGACGGTCGAGCACGATCGAGGAACGCACATGCGCCACGCTCTGATGCGGCATCAGGACGTCGTTGACGAGGTTGGACAGACCCTTGAGGTCGCGCAGCACGGCTTTCAGCACGTAGTCGGCGTCGCCCGTCAGCGAATAGGCCTCCTGGATCTCGTCGATCCGGTTGACCAGCGCGCGGAAGCGTTTTGAATTATCCGGCGAGTGGGTCGCGAGCCCGACCTGGATGAAGGCGATCACGCCGAAGCCGAGCGCCTCGCTGGAGAGATCGGCGTGATAGCCTGCGATGACCTTCTCCTCCTCCAGCCGCATCCGCCGCCGCGAGCATTGCGAAGCCGAGAGACCTGCAAGCTCGGCGAGTTCCTGGTTGGTGAGGCGGCCGTCGTCCTGGAGCGCGCCCAGGATCTTGAGGTCGAAGGCATCCACTGGAATCATGCGTCATTTGTCCATTTCGTGCACAGATCGTGCATAGGATAGCGAAAACGCGTTCCATTTGCACGCTCATTGCGCGCCCCATGAAGGATAGTTCTGGCCAGCAGCAATTTGGGAGAATCGCCAATGGGTCCGTTTCCGCACGATGCACCGCCGGCCACTGTTAGCGCCGACAATCCAATGGGTACCGACGGGTTCGAATTCGTCGAATATGCGCATCCCAATCCGCAAGAGCTGCACGATCTGTTCAAGCTGATGGGCTATGCGCCGGTCGCGCGCCACAAGACCAAGAGGATCACCGTCTATCGCCAGGGCGACATCAACTATCTCGTGAATGAGGAGCCCGGCACTCACGGCTATGAGTTCGTCGCCGCGCATGGTCCTTGCGCGCCGTCGATGGCGTTCCGCGTCGTCGATGCCAAGGCGGCCTATGACCGTGCTATTGCGCTTGGTGCCGAGCCGGCTGGCGTCACATCGGCGCAGAAGACGCTGGATGTGCCCGCGATCAAGGGCATCGGCGGCAGCCTGCTTTATTTCGTCGATCGCTATGGCGCCAAGGGCTCGGCCTATGACGCCGCGTTCGAATGGCTCGGTGCGCGCGATCCGCGTCCGGTCGGCGCCGGCCTGTTCTATCTCGATCACCTCACCCACAATGTTCACCGCGGCCGCATGGATGTCTGGACCGGCTTCTACGAAAGACTGTTCAACTTCCGCCAGATCCGCTTCTTCGACATTGAAGGCCGCGCCTCCGGCCTGTTTTCGCGCGCGCTGACCAGCCCGGACGGCAAGATCCGGATTCCGATCAACGAGGACGCCGGTGATTCCGGACAGATCGAGGAATATCTGAAGACCTATCGCGGCGAAGGCATCCAGCACATCGCCTGCGGCTGCCGCGAGATTCACGGTACCATCGAGGGTCTGCGCGCAGCCGGCCTGCCTTTCATGCCATCGCCGCCCGCGACCTATTTCGAGAAGGTCGACGCGCGCCTGCCCAAGCATGGTGAGGACGTCGCGCGCCTGCAGAAGAACGGAATCCTGATCGACGGCGAGGGCGTCGTCGACGGCGGCCAGACCAAGGTGCTGCTGCAGATCTTCTCGGCCAACGCCATCGGCCCGATCTTCTTCGAGTTCATCCAGCGCAAGGGCGATGACGGCTTTGGCGAGGGCAATTTCAAGGCCCTGTTCGAATCGATCGAGGAAGATCAGATCCGCCGCGGCGTGTTGAAGGTGGATACGGCAGCGTAGAACGCTGCCGTTCGTCCGCTCTAGCGCGCCACCGCCGCGTTCATCGCACCGTCCCGCCGCCGCGCGAGATCCTCCGGCATCCGCATCGCCATCGTGGCGAGGATGCTGACCGCGCCCATCGCGACGACGTACCAGACCCATGACAGCTTGTCGCCTGTCGTGCCGATAATCCAGGTGAACACCAGCTGCGCGGTGCCGCCAAAGAGGGTGACGCCAAGCGCGTAGGCGATCGACAGTCCGGAGGTGCGGACGATCGCGGGGAAGATCAGCGGGATGAGGATGATGCCGGCGCCGCCCGACATCGCATGGAATGCCATCAGCACCGCGGCGGTGACGACGTAGACGAGCGGCGAGCCCGACGACACCACCAGCAGCAATGCCGGATAGAACAGCAGCGTCACGATGATGCGCGGCACCACGGCGATGGTCTTCAGGCTGTATCTGTCCGCGAGCGCGCCGCCGAGCAGCGCGAAGATCGTGCCGCTCACGAAGGTGGCGAAGTTGGCCGTCATGGCCCAGCCCTGGCTGTAGTGCAGCGTGTTGATGGCGTAGGTCGCGGTGTAAAGGAAGAAGTACTGGCCGATGGTCGCGCCCGAGATCAGCAGGATGCACAGCACGACCTTGCCCCAGTGGTTGGCCAGGATGTCGGACAGCACGCCGCCGACGCTGGCATGGGCCTCTTCGGCATCCAGCGTCTCGTCGAGATTCTTGCGGATGAAATAGCCGACCGGCGCGATCAGGATTCCGAGCAGGAACGGCACGCGCCAACCCCAGCTATCATTGGCGCCGGGCGTGATCAGGAAGGCGAGGCCAAGGCCGACCAGCGCGGAGAACAGGCTGCCCAGGTTCTGGCTGGCGAGCTGCCAACTGCCGAAGAAGCCTTTGCGGTGCGAGGGCGCGCTCTCGAGCAGATAAGTCGTCGCCGGTCCCATCTCGCCGCCGGTCGAAAAACCCTGCAGCAGCCGCGCCAGCACCAGCAGGACCGGGGCGAGCAGGCCGATCTGATCGTAGGTCGGCAGCAGGCCGATGATGCCGGTGCCGAGCGCCATCAGCCAGATGGTCAGCGTCATTGCCGGCTTGCGACCGTAACGATCCGCATAAGCGCCGATGACGATGCCGCCGAGCGGTCGCGCCACGAAGCCGACGCCGAAGGTCGCAACCGTCAGCAGCAGGCTGGTGTTGGGATTGTCAGCCGGAAAGAAGGCCTTGGCGAGCCAGACCGCGAACGCCGCGTAGACGGTGAAGTCGTAGAATTCGAGCGCGTTGCCCAGTATGGCTGCGCCGACGCGCATGGTTTGGGAGGGACGCGGACGGTCAGTCTGGTTCACGGATGAGCACCTTGTGTCACTTCTGTGAAACGCGAAGTGACGCAAAAGGTGCCTGCTGACAACCCTCAAGCGCGCCCTAGCGGCCCGCTTTCCACGCAGCCGTCACGGCGGAAATCTCGGCGCTTTCCGGCTCGCGGACGGTGGAGTGTGTGCGGGAGAAGCGCGGCGCCGGCGCCGGCTGCTTCACGCCGTGGCGCTCGATGAAGACGTTGCGGGCGACCATGTGCGGATGCGCGGTCGCTTCCGACATGGTCAGAACAGGCGCGAAGCAGATGTCGGTGCCTTCCATGATATTGCACCAGTCCTCGCGCGTCTTGCTCTTGAACACGGCCTTCAGCTTCTCCTTCAGCGCGGGCCAGGCCTTGGGATCCATCTGCGCGTCGAAATCGGCATCGGTCAGGCCGGCATGCTCGCGCAGCAGGGCGTAGAACTGCGGCTCGATCGAGCCGATCGACACGAAGTGGCCGCAGGCGCATTCATAGACGCCGTAGAAGTGGGCGCCGCCATCGAGGAAATTCCGGTTGCGGCCCTCGGTCCAGCGTCCGAGCGTCTTCATGTCGAAGAAGAACGACATCAGCGAGGCCGCGCCGTCGCACATCGCGGCGTCGACCACCTGACCCTTGCCGGACCTTGATGCTTCCAGCAGCGCGGCGAGCACGCCGACGACGAGATAGAGCGCGCCGCCGCCGAAATCGCCGACCAGGTTGAGCGGCGGCACCGGCGCTTCGTCAGTGCCGATCGCCGCGAGCGCGCCGGTGATGGAGATGTAGTTGATGTCGTGGCCGGCGGCGTTCGCCAGCGGGCCTTCCTGGCCCCAGCCGGTCATGCGGCCATAGACGAGCTTTGGATTGCGTGCGAGCACCACGTCGGGACCGAGCCCGAGCCGCTCCATCACGCCAGGACGGAAACCTTCGACCAGTGCGTCGGCGCCGGCGAGCAGGTCTAGCACCTGCGCGATCGCCGCCTTGTCCTTGAGGTCGAGCTCGATCAGCTTGCGGCCGCGGCCCGCCACCGACTTCATGCTCTTCTTCGCGCCGATACGATCGAGCGTGACGACTTCGGCGCCCATGTCAGCCAGCAACATGCAGGCGAAAGGGCCGGGACCGATGCCGGCGAATTCGACGATGCGGAATCCCGCGAGCGGGCCGGAGCTGCGGATGGACGAGTCTTCTGATTTTTGCTGGGCCGGTTGATCGAGCACGTTGTTGTTTCCTCGGGTCGCGGGCGAATGCCTGATGTCAGGCCGTCGCCACGGACTTTCCTCTCTGGGGCGAGTTAATTGGCTGATTAACTCTTCTCGCCTTCACGCCAGCGAGGCAAGCGCTTTTCATACATGGGCGCATCAAAAAAGCGGCGCGCATTGCTGCGCGCCGCGGAAGATTTGTGTTGAGACGCTGAGAGTAGGATCTCAGCCCGCAGCAGTCACCGCGCGCTGCGCCATCACCTTGATCAGGTTGGCGCGGTATTCCGCCGTGCCGTGGATGTCGGCTAGCAGATTGCTTGCCGAAATGCTCACGCTGTCAATCGCCGACGGCGACCAGTTCGCCTTCAGCGCCGCTTCGATCGCAGGGACCCGCATCACGCCGCTCTGCGACGCGCCGGTCGCGGCAACGCGCACCTCGCCCGACTTGGTCTGAGCCACGAACACCCCGGTCAGCGCGAAGCGCGAGGCCGGATGCCGCATCTTCTCGTAACCCGCCTTCGCCGGAACCGGGAACGACACGGCGGTGATGATCTCGCCGTCTTCCAGCGCGGTCGTGAACAGGCCCTTGAAGAAATCCTCCGCCGCGATCGACCGCTTGTTGGTCTTCACGGTGGCGCCGAGTGCGAGCAGGGCGGCGGGGAAATCGGCGGCAGGATCGTTGTTGGCAATCGAGCCGCCGATCGTGCCGCGATAGCGTACGGCAGGGTCACCGAGCACCGAGGTGAGATGGGCGATCGCTGGAATCGCCTTCTTCACATCGGCATTGGTCATGATGTCGTAATAGGTCGTGGCGGCCTTGATGGTCAGCACGTCGCCGGAGAGCTCGACGCCCTGCAGTTCCTTGATCTTGCCGAGGTCGATCACGTCCGAGGGGCTCGCGAGCCGCTGCTTCATGACCGGAAGCAGGGTCTGTCCGCCGGCAAGGAACTTCGCCTCGCTGCTCTTGCCAAACAAGCTCACGGCTTCGTCGACCGAGGAAGCGCGATGATAAGTGGTCTGGTACATCTTTGATGCTCCCTCTCAAGCCGCGTGGATCGTGCGCCACACCCGATCAGGGGTTGCGGGCATTTCCAGGTTGTTGTTGCCGATCGCATCCGTGATCGCGTTGATCACGGCCGCGGAGGCGCCGATCGCGCCGGCCTCACCGCAACCCTTGATGCCCAGCGGATTGCCCGGGCACAGCGTCGTGGTGTGGGAGAGGTTGAACGAGGGTACATCGTCGGCGCGCGGCATGGCGTAGTCCATGAACGAGGCCGTGACCGGCTGGCCGTTGGCATCGTAGATGGCGTGCTCGAGCAGTGCCTGTCCGATGCCTTGAACCAAGCCGCCATGGACCTGTCCCTCGACGATCATCGGGTTGATCAACCGGCCGAAATCGTCGGCCGCGACGAAGTTGACGAAGGAGGTCTTGCCGGTACCAGCGTCGACCTCGAGCTCGCAGATATAGGTGCCGGCCGGGAAGGTGAAGTTGGAGGGGTCGTAGAAGGCGCTCTCCTTCAGGCCCGGCTCCATCCCGTCAGGCAGATTGTGCGCGGTGTAGGCCGCGAGCGCGACCATCGGCAGCGCAATCGCCTTGTCGGTGCCCGTCACCTTGAACTCGCCGTTCTCGATGACGATGTCGGCTTCCGAGGCCTCCAGCGCATGCGCGGCGATCTTCTTGGCCTTGGCTTCCATCTTCTCCATGGCCTTCAGGATCGCGGTGAGACCGACGGCGGCCGAGCGAGAGCCGTAGGTGCCCATGCCGAACTGCACCTTGTCGGTGTCGCCATGGACGATCGAGACCTGGCTGATGGGAACACCCAGGCGCTCCGCGACGAGCTGGCAGAACGTGGTCTCGTGACCCTGGCCGTGGCTGTGCGAGCCTGTCAGGATCTCGATGGTGCCAACCGGGTTGACCCGCACCTCGGCCGATTCCCACAGGCCGACGCCGGCGCCCAGGCTACCGACCGCCTTCGACGGCGCGATGCCGCAGGCCTCGATGTAGCAGGACACGCCGATGCCGCGCAGCTTGCCTTGCGCCTTCGCTTGCGCCTTGCGGGCGGGGAAGCCGGCATAGTCGATTGCCTTCATCGCGGCGTCGAGCGAGGCGTTAAAGTCGCCGGTGTCATAGGCCATGATCACGGGCGTCTGGTGCGGGAACTGGGTGATGAAGTTGCTCCGGCGCAACTGGGCCGGATCGACCTTGAGTTGCCGCGCCGCTGTCTCCATCATCCGTTCGACCAGATAGCTGGCCTCGGGACGGCCCGCGCCGCGATAGGCGTCGACCGGCGTGGTGTTGGTGTAAACGCCGATCACTTCGGCGTGGATCTGCGGGATGTTGTACTGGCCCGACAGCAGCGTCGCGTAGAGATAGGTCGGCACGGCCGACGAGAACAGCGACATGTAGGCGCCGAAATTGGCGTAGGTCTTGACCTTCAAGCCGGTGATCTTGTTGTTGGCGTCGAACGCCATCTCGGCATGGGTGACGTGGTCGCGGCCATGCGCGTCGGTGAGGAAGGCCTCGGTCCTGTCGCTGGTCCACTTCACGGGGCGGCCGGTCTTCTTGGAGGCCCAGAGCGCCACCATCTCTTCCGGGTAGATGTAGATCTTGGAGCCGAAGCCGCCGCCGACGTCGGGCGCGATGACGCGCAGCTTGTGCTCGGGCGCGATATTGTAGAACGCAGAGAGCACGAGCCGGGCGACATGCGGGTTCTGCGATGTCGTATAGAGCGTGTAATGCTCCTCCGCGGCGTCGTAGTCGGCGACCGCCGAGCGTGGCTCCATCGGGTTCGGCGCGAGGCGATTGTTGGTGAGGTCCATCTTCACCACATTCGCGGCCTTGGCGAAGGCAGCATCCGTCGCAGCCTCGTCACCGATCACCCAATCATAGACCTGATTGCCGGGGGCCTCGGGGTGGAGCTGCGGCGCGCCGGCCTTGATGGCGGCGTGGACGTCGGCAACGACGGGGAGTTCCTCGTAGTCGACGACGACAGCTTCCGCCGCGTCGCGCGCCAGGTTCTTGCTGTCGGCGATCACGACCGCGACGGCCTGACCGACGAAGCGCACCGTCTCCGGTGCCATCGCCGGCCATGCGCCCATTTTCATCGGGCTGCCGTCCTTGGAGGTGATGGCCCAGCCGCAGATGAGGTTGCCGACCTTGTCGTCGACGAGCTCTTGTCCGGTGAGAACGGCGACCACGCCCGGCATCTTCAGCGCGGCGGACGAATCGATCTTCTTCACCTTGGCGTGCGCGTGCGGGCTGCGGATGAAATGGGCATGGGTCATGCCCAGCAACTTGATGTCGTCAACGTACCGGCCCTTGCCGGTGATGAAACGCTTGTCTTCCTTGCGCACGACGCGCGCGCCGATGCCTTCAACACCCATGTCTGGTCCTCCCGACCGGAATTGCTATGCCTGCGCTTTCCATCGAAAGCTGCAGTGGTGATCGTTCGTTCGAGCCGGGCCCTATTCGGCCGCCTGCGAGACCTTCATGCGTCCGGCCGCATCCAGCACGGCTTTGACGATGTTGTGGTAGCCGGTGCAGCGGCAGATATTGCCCTCGAGCTCCTGACGGACCGTGCCCTCGTCGAGCTGGCCGCCATGACGTTGCACGATGTCGATCGCCGACATGATCATGCCCGGCGTGCAATAGCCGCATTGCAGGCCGTGATTGTCGCGGAAGGCGGCCTGCATCGGGTGCAGCTCGTCGCCCTTGGCGATGCCTTCGATGGTGGTGACGCTGGCGCCGTCGGCCTGGCCGGCCAGCATGGTGCAGGATTTTACCGCACGGCCGTCCAAGTGCACGACGCAGGCACCGCATTGGCTGGTGTCGCAGCCGACATGGGTTCCGGTGAGGTTGAGGTGATCGCGCAAGAGATGGACCAGCAGCGTGCGGTCCTCGACCTCGACAGCAACGGCCTTGCCGTTCACCGTCAGTTTGACTGTAGACACGTGATACCTCCCGAATGTTTGTCGTTATTCCAATTAGAGACAGCGCGAACGGAACTTTGCAACTGGGATTTTAGTCATCGCGCGTCATGGAAAGGTCATTGTGACTGTCGCCGCAGGTGCGCGATTCGGTCACGATGTTCCGTGCCGCCGCCAATGCGTGGCGTGGCCGTACAAGAAGCTTTCGAGAACGATGGCTGCTTCGTCGGTGGCTGCCGTGCTCACCTTATCGCGCGAAGCACGCCTTGGACGTCGGGCTCCTCGCGCGCCGTTTCTCCCTTTGCTGCCTTGTTCGTTGTGCGAATAGGAGCACCCTTCCATGCCCGTTGTAATCGCGATCTTGGTAGTAGGTGACGGCGATCTAAGTCATTGATTTTGTTAGCTGCGATGCAGCGCGCCGCCGCCAGCTTGGGGGGCGTGGAACGGCCGTCGGCGTCGCAACACTCGAACGTCATTCCGGGGCCCGAGCGGCGCGAGGGAGCCCGGAATCCTTCGAACGGCAGGTTGGTGGATGAATGGATTCCGGGCTCGCGACTTCGTCGCGCCCCGGAATGACATCGAATGAATGAGCCGCAGCAAAGCAGCCCTAGTACTTCCTGGCGATTGATCGCACCCGCGCGCGCGCCTAGTCGAGCTGTACAAGCAACAGCCAAGGGGTGGAAGCGATGCAGATGAACGACAGTCAGCGTATCCCCGCGTCGAAAGCCGATGTGTGGGCCGCGCTCAACGATCCCGACATTCTCAGGCGCTGCATTCCCGGCTGCCAATCGCTCGAGATGGCGTCGCCGACGGAGATGGTCGCGACCGTGGTGCTGAAGGTCGGCCCGGTGAAGGCGACATTCAGCGGCAAGGTGACGCTCACGGATATCGACGCGCCCAATGGTTACCGCATCATCGGCGAAGGCGCCGGCGGCGTCGCGGGCTTTGCCAAGGGCGGTGCGAAGGTCAGGCTGGAAGAGGAATCTCCCGGCGTCACCATCCTGCACTACGAGGCCGAGGCGCAGATCGGCGGCAAGCTTGCGCAGCTCGGCTCGAGGCTGATCGATTCGACGTCGCGCAAACTCGCCGCGAACTTCTTCGAGAGTTTTGCGTCTGTGGTAGCGCCATCATCGTGATCGATGCGCAGCATCGCTGCACCCGACGATGCAAGATCGCTAGGAACTCATCCGTCGTCCCGGATCTGCACGTCGCTTCGCTCCGCTTGTCCGGGACGACGGTCGAGTCCTGTGCCTTGCAAAAATCCGAACGTCCATTTCGAGCTGTAAAACAAGCCAAAGACGCAAGCTTCAACAAGGAGATGCACAGCGAAAGTCGCCAATGATTTGCACTACTACCTTCCGCCCATACTAAGCGCTGCGCGGCGATGTTGTAATTCCGGTCGATGGTGTCGCAGACAAACTGCGCATCACGAGCGCCCAACGCGGTGCACACAACAACATCGGAGGGAATACATGACCTTTGCTACAAAGGGCTTCTTGGCCGGCATTTCGATGATTGCGATGCTGGCCGCCGCGACACCAGGCGCTCGCGCCAACGACTCCCTGATCAAGGCGCAATCCGATTCCAACCAGTGGGCCGTTGCCGGTCACGATTACGGAAACACGCGCTTCAGCCCGCTCAAGCAGATCAACACCGAGAACGCAGGCAAGCTGACGCTCGCCTACTCGTTCTCGCTGGCGTCGTTGCGCTCGAACGAATCCTCGCCGATCGTGATCGGCAACACGCTTTACGTCTCGAGCTCATGGGGTCCGAAATACGTCTACGCGCTCGATGCGGCCACCGGCACACGCAAATGGACCTATGAGCCCGACATTCCCGATGATGTGCTGCAATATGCCTGCTGCGACGTGAACAGCCGCGGCGTCTCCTATGCCGACGGCAAGATCTTCGTCGGCCGTCTCGACGGCAAGCTGACGGCGCTCGATGCGGCGACCGGCAAGGTGCTGTGGACGTCGAAGGTGGTCGATTACAAGCAGGGCTCGGTCATCACGTCGCCGCCGCTCGTCGTACGCGACAAGGTGATCACCGGTTTCGGCGGCGGCGAATATGGTGTTCGCGGTTCGCTCCAGGCCTTCGATATCAACACCGGCAAGCAGCTCTGGCAGACCTATACCGTTCCCTCGCCGGATGAGCCTGGCGGCGACAGCTGGAAGGGTGACTCGGCTCAGCATGGCGGTGGTGCCGCCTGGCTGGTCGGCTCCTACGATGCGAAGAGCGACACGGTCTATTGGGGCACCAGCAATCCCGGCCCGTGGAACACTGCGGTGCGCTCGACCGGCGACGGCAATTTCGGCAAGCTGACCAACCTGTACACCGCCTCGACGCTCGCACTCGATCCCAACACCGGCAAGATCAAGTGGCACATCCAGACCACGCCCGCCGATGCCTGGGACTATGACGGCGTCAACGAGGCGGTGCTTGCGGATCTCAAGATCGGCGGCAGCACCGTTCCGGCGCTGATGAAGGCGGATCGCAACGGCTACTTCTTCGTCGCCAATCGCGAGACCGGCAAGGTGCTGTCGGCGGAGAAATACGTGTTCTCCAACTGGGCCAAGAAGTGGGACATCGCGACGATGCGCGCGGTCGAGGATCCCGACAAGCGGCCGGGGCCGGGTCATCCTGCCAAGGATATCTGCCCGAACCTGATTGGCGGCAAGAACTGGCAGCCGATGTCGTTCAACCCGCAGACCGGCCTCGTCTACATCCCGTCCAACAATGTCTGCATGGACTGGTCGGTCGGCGACGTCTCCTACAAGCGCGGCGTGTTCTATCTCGGCGCCGAATTCCCGACCAAGGAGGGCCCCGGCGGATTCCTCGGCGAGCTCGTGGCCTGGGACCCGGTGGCGCAGAAGAAGGTCTGGTCGATCAAGGAAGACCTGCCGTTCAACGGCGGCACGCTGACCACCGGCGGCGGCCTCGTGTTTGCCGGCAACATCCATGGCGACTTCCGGGCCATCGATGCGAAATCCGGCAAGGTGCTGTGGAGCAAGAATCTCGGCTCCGGCATCGGTGCGGGCCCGGTGACCTATCAGGTCGACGGCAAGCAATACGTGGCCATCGTCGTCGGCCGCACGGCTTCGCTACCGGCGTTCCTGGGCGACGTGGGCAAGAAGATGACGGCCGCAGCTCCCGAGGGCGGTTCGCTCTTCGTGTTCTCCGTCCAGTGACCACTCGCGCGCGTATCTTTCAGAGGTGACGAGATACGCGCGCGCTTTTTCCAGACGATCGTTGCGGCTCGGCTGATGCGCGCCGCAACGCCTGGAGCATGATCCGGAAAAGTGCGCAGCGGTTTCCCGAATAGGTCATGCTCAAAACAACAACCTAAAGCGCGATGACGATTCACCCTGATCTCATCGCGCATTGGTCCAACAATTCCCAACTGCGGGAGATGAGGATGCGTCCGAATCATCTTGGAAGTGGCAAGACGCGAAACCGTAGCATTGCCGGGCTCGTCGCATGGGCCGCCGCGTCCGCGATGGTCGCACCTGTTATCACGGCTCACGCCGACGAGGCGCAGCAGCCGCTTCGTCTCTGCGCTGATCCGACCAATCTTCCGTTCTCCAGCGATAGTCCGTCGCAGCCGGGCTTCTATGTCGAGATCGGGCAGGCCCTGGCGCAGGCGCTCGGCCGGCCGATCACCTATGATTGGTACAAATCCTATTTCGGCAAGCGCACCGTGCGCGTCACGCTGCTCGGCAAGCAATGCGACGCCATGATCGGGCTGCCGCGGTCCGAGGACTTCATGGGACCGGCCGTGATCTTCTCCAGTCCGTTCGCGAAGGAAGGCTATGCCCTCGTGGCCGCGAAGGGCCCGGCGCTCGGCGGCATCGACGGCCTCAGGGGCAAGCGGGTCGCCGTGCAGTACGCCAGCACGCCGCAAAACCTGCTCGCGAGCCGCGACGACGTCCAAATGGTGACCGTGCTGTCACCGGAGGAGGGTATGCAGGCGCTCGACCAGGGCAAGGCCGACGTCGCCTTCATCTGGGGGCCGGTTGCCGGCTGGCTGAACAAGACCGGCTACAATGACCGCTACCAGATTGAGCTCACCGAGGGCGAAGGCCTGTCATGGGATGCGGCCATCGGCTTCGCGAAGACGTCCACTGAGCTTCGTGATCGCGTCGATGCTGTCTTGCCACAGCTTCAACGGACGATCGGCGAACTCGCGGTGAAATACGGCTTGCCGAGCGGCAAGCCGGTTCGCTTCGGCGTGAACGGAGCGGTGCCTGCGGGAACAACGACTGGCATGGGAAGCGGAGCCCAGACCGGCGTTCACGTCACTGAGATCGCCAAGGTCGCCGCGACCGAGATCAAGGGCGATGCGGCTGCGCCAGCCGCCGAGGCGGTCGGTGCGGGCAAGGAAATCTTCAATGGAACTTGCGCGCATTGTCACGGCCCCGACGCGATCCAGAGCGAGCGGAAGATCGACCTGCGGCTGCTGCGTCACCGCTACGGCGACGACATGCGCCAGACATTCTGGACGACCGTGCATGAAGGACGGCCGACCAAGGGCATGCCGGCCTGGAAAGAGGTCTTCACCGACGACCAGTTCGACAACATTTATTCCTTCCTGCTGACGGTCCAGACCGAATCCAACGACTGAACGATCTTGACCAAACGCGATCGGGAGGATGTGCTAGCTTCCGTCCGGCATCATCCAGGCGCCGGACGGGTGCCGCATCGATATGTCGCTTCCGCTCTCGCGGAGGATGCCTGTGCGGCGCGATCCTGGGAAGGCGCCATGACCAGCTTCCTGATCATCGACGATCATCCGCTGTTTCGCGAAGCGCTCGGCAATGCCGTGCGGCTGGCCTTGCCGGAGGCGCGGATCTTCGAGGCGATGTCGATCGAGGACGCGCTGCATATCCTGTTGGCCGAGCAGGGCATCGACCTCGCCCTGCTCGATCTGTCACTGCCCGATGCGACCGGTTTCTCCGGCTTTCTGCGTTTGCGCGAGGCCTATCCGCGCCTGCCCGTCGCCATCGTGTCGAGCGAGGAGGACCAGCACATCGTTCGTGAGGCGCTCGCGCTGGGAGCCGCCGGCTATCTTCCGAAGTCGACGTCGAAGCGTGAGCTCGCGCAATCGATCGAGGGCGTGCTCAGCGGCTCGGTGTCGGTGCCGAAGGATTTCGTGGCGGGGCCGCGGCTGCGCCGGGCCGACGCCAGCAAGGCGCTCGAGGTCAAGCTGCGCGAGCTCACGCCGCAGCAGCTGCGCGTGCTTGATCTGCTGCGTCGAGGCTTCCCGAACCGGCAGATCGCGCAGGAGCTTGCGCTGGCCGAATCCACGGTCAAAGCGCACATCACCGAGATTCTGCGCAAGCTCGGGCTGTTCAGCCGCAACAAGGCGGTCATCGAGATCGGCGAGATGGACCTGCCCGATCCCAAGGGGCGTCCCTATGCGCGGGTCGATCGCGGGAAGCCGCAATGACGCGGTCGTCGTTCTTGACCTGGGTCAAGCCGGCCCGGCCCGGCTGGGACATTCTCACGTGAGGCAATTCAACATCCGTTCCGGTCACATCCCGGGCGAGGTTTCCCGCAAGACCTTCACAGTGGCTCACGCGCGATGCGATTTTTGATTGTCGAAGATCATCCGTTGTTTCGCGAGGCGCTCGAAGGCGCGCTCCAGATGGTGGCGCCGACGGCCGAGATCCTTGAGGCGATTTCGATCGACGGGGCGCTCGAGTTGGTCGCGGCGACTTCGGAGCTCGATCTCATCCTGCTTGATCTGTCGATGCCGGGCACGACGGGTCTTTCGGGCATCATCCGCATCCGCAAGTCGTTTCCCAAGATTCCAATCGTCATCGTATCAGGCCATCAGGATCCGCAGATCATCTCCGGCGCCCTGTCGCTCGGCGTGGCCGGCTACATCCTCAAATCGTCGTCCAAGCAGGATCTGGCGCAGTCGATCGGCGAGGTGCTGCGCGGCTCGATCTGCGTGCCCGCCGCCTATCGCGCGCCCGTCCGCCCGCAGCGCGGGTCCGGCCCGGCGCAGGATCTGATCAAACGCCTGCACGAGCTGACGCCGCAGCAATTGCGCGTGCTCGAAATGCTCAAGCGCGGCCTGCAGAACAAGCAGATCGCCTTTGAGCTGAAGATCTCGGAGACTACGGTGAAGGTCCATGTCTCGGACATCCTGCGCAAGCTCAACGTGATTAGTCGCACCAAGGCCATCGTCGAAATGTCCAGGATCGATTTCGCGACGCTGGCTGCCGAGGGGACCGGCCCGAAGCGGGAGCGTTCGCAGGCCGATCCGCCCTCGGGATAGCCAGACGTCAGTCATCGGAACGAGGCGCGCACCTCATCGACGGTTCCCTCCGGATGTTGGAGGTGAGGGTAGTGCCCAATGCCGGGGAGAAGCGTGAATTCCGCGCGTACCCTTTCAGCGAGCTCCGCTCCCATCTCCTTCTTGATGTAGAGATCTTTCTCACCCCAAATCACCTTCAACGGAGTTTTGAGCCGAGCCAGTTGCGTTTCGAAGTGGTCTTGGTCTCGTGTGAAGTGCGAGTAGTAGTGGGAGAATGCGTCGACGGTCGTCATGGCGCCGTGACTCCATCCGCGGGACATGTCGTCCCTGAATTCCTGCGAAACGTCGAACCGCGCCTCCTTGGGGAAGCCTCTTGTGAAGACGTTTTCCAGGATCTCGTCGCGATTTCTGTTCATGATAGCGCGGACCTGCGCCATGGCAGGCCCCGCCTTCAGATTTTGCAGATTCTCGGCCATGAACTGCGGCCTGTTGAACGGGGCGAAGTCGCCAACGATGATGGCCCTTGCGATATCGGGTTTTTCCACCGCCAGCAGGAGTGCCGGCAGGGCGCCGATGTCCGTTGCGTAGATCGTGAGCCTGGATGCGTCGATGTCTGCTTTCGCGATGTACCGATCCAGAACATGCGCGTAGTCCGTCGGCGCGTAGGAGAACCTGTCGACCGCGGGCCTCGATGAAAGACCGTAGCCCGGCCAGTCGAAGGCATGGACCTCGTAGTCCCCGGCGAGGGCCGCGCCGATATCCTTCCACGCATAAAGGGTCTCTGGAAAGCCGTGCAGAAAGAGGACGGTCCCCCTCGGTCTCGCGCTGCGCAGAACCATCCTTCGAAGCGTGATATCTTCGCTGATCTCGAAGAAGCCGATCGAGTTGTCGTTGGTCCGGTGTGACATGGTCAGTGTCCTTTCATCCCGTTACGAGTCGGCGTGCGGGTCGAGGTGATCTGGAGGCCAAGGAGGTCCGGCGGAGACGAATTCGGACTGCTGCTACGCCTGATGCTCGAGTACGGCCTGCGGCGTGCTCCGAAAGCTGATGGCCAGGCGATTGTAGGCGTTCATCAAGCCAATCGCGATCGTGAGATCCACGAGTTCGCGTTCGTCGAACACGGTACGGGCGGCTTGATACGCTTCGTCCGGCACGTTGGTCTCCGCAACGCGCGTCACCGTTTCGGCCCATGCCAGGGCGCCGCGTTCGCGCTCATCGAAGACGTTGCCGGCCTCTCTCCACGCTTGTACCAGCGCGAGCTTTTCGATCGTCACTCCCTTCTTGAGCAAGTCACGGGTGTGCGTGTCGAGGCAGTACGCGCAGTTGTTGATCTGGGAAATTCGCAGATAGATCAGGTCGATCAGCGCAGGCGAAAGGTTGCTCTGCATGACATAGCCGTAGACGCCGCCCAGCGCTTTCACGCCTGCTGGTGCGATCTGATTGTAGTCGAGCCGCTTGCTCATTTTAGCTCCTCGATGAACGTAGGTGGTCAGGTCCTTTTTGTCGCTCGCCGCCGTCACTTCACCAATGCGAGCAGCGGCTTGCCTTTTTCGACGATATAGGTCGCGAGTTCGCTGCCAGTGACGTTGCCGACGTTCCTTGCCGCATGAACCGTTCCGGCCGGAATGAACAGGACGTCGCCGGCCTTCAGGGTAATCGGCGGCTTGTCCTCGATCTGGTACTCGAGCGAACCCTCGAGGACATAGATGATCTCTTCGCCGGGATGCGTGTGCTTGCCGAACGCGACCCCCGGGGCGAGGTCGACGCGTACCTGGACGGCTTCGCGTCCGGGCGCAGAGAGATCGTGCCGTTGCAGATCGGTGCGCGTCACGCCCGCCTGCTGAGCCTGCGCCGCGCTGGAGGCCAGAACGCTTCCGACGACAAGCGCCGCGATCGCCAGGATTTTCCTCTTCACTTGATGCTTGGTCACTTCGTGCTCCTTGGTCAGAATTTTCAGATCGATTTGCGCAGCGGACGGAAGCCTGTGCGGACCTCTTCCGCAAAAAGTTGCGGTTGTTCCCAGGCTGCAAAGTGTCCGCCTCGGTCGACCTTGTTGTAGTGAATGAGCTTGCGATAGGCCCGCTCGGTCCAGCTGCGCGGGGCCTGGTAGATTTCGCCTGGAAAGACGCTCACAGCAGCGGGAATCGAGATGTCGACCGCGTTCAGTGCGCTCATTCCCTTGTTTTCCCAATAGAAGCGGGCCGCCGAGATCGCGGTGTTCGTCAGCCAATAGAGTGTGATGTCGTCGAGGACGTCGTCGCGCGTGACGTCGCCTGCGGAGTGCCCATTGATGGTGCGTCCGAGCACAGCCGAAGTGATCGCCGCCGCCGGCTGCGCATCGCCGTCACCGTGGTCGAGAATCCAGGCGGCGAGGCCGACCGGAGAATCTGCCAAGCCGTAGAGCGTCTGTGGCCGCGTCGCCATCATTGCGGCGTAGGCAAAATGCTTGGCGCGAAAATCCTTCACCTGGTCGAAGGCGCGTTGCTCGTCGGCTGAGAGACCGGATGGCATCTCACCGCTCTGCAACGCCTTGGTGATGTCAGGCGGAATCGTGCCGGGGAAGTTGGTGTGGATGCCCAGCAGTTCCGGCGGCGCCTGTTCGGCCATCGCATTGGAAATGAGAGCACCGATGTCTCCGCCCTGCGCGACAAAGCGGGTGTAGCCAAGGCGCTTCATCAGCTGGACCCAGGCGCGCGCGACGCGAGAGGGGCCCCAGCCGCTGGTGGCCGGCTTGCCAGAAAATCCGTAGCCGGGAACGGACGGGATCACGATATGGAAGGCGTCCGATGCGCTCGCGCCATGCGCCGTTGGATTGGTGAGAGGATCGATGATCTTCAACTGCTCGATGATCGAACCGGGCCACCCATGGGTGACGATGAGCGGCAACGCATTTTCGTGCCGCGAACGGACATGAAGGAAATGAATGTCCAGTCCGTCGATCTCGGTGATGAACTGCGGCAGGGCGTTGAGCTTTGCCTCGATCTTCCGCCAGTCATAGTCCGTTGCCCAATAGCGCGCGAGGTCCCGAAGGGTCGCAAGCTGTACGCCCTGCGATTCGTCGGCGACGGTTTCCTGCTCCGGCCACCTCGTCGCATTGATGCGGCTGCGCAGGTCAATCAGTGCCTCTTCCGGAACGTTGATCCGGAAGGGGTGGATGTCGTCACTTGTCGCCGCCGGCGCCAGATGCGCGGGGAAAAGGCTTGCGGCAGCCGCCGCGGCAATTCCCATCGCGGCGGAGCGCAACAGCTGGCGGCGGTCCGGGTTGATGACTTTGGAACTTGACTGCGCACGCATTGGACTCTCCCTCACTGGTTCGATTGGGTGACGTCGCGGCCGCGGCTCAGGCCGGCAGCGGCTGGCCCGCCTGCTCGCGGGCGATGTAATCGGCGTACCAGTCCGGCCAGTTCGCATCGTGCTGACCGCCGTTCCGCTTCTCGTGCTCGCCGTGTGCGGCGGACGCACGTCGGAGCGCGCTCGCCAGTTCAGTCGAGGAGGTGAATGTCGTGCCTGCCGGCTCTACGCGTCCCGGCAATCGCGCGGTAATCTCCTGGAACAGCCAGCCGTTGCCGTCCGGATCCCTGAACGAGACGTATGAGCGGTAGCTGGTGCGCGCGGGATCGAGGCCGCTGATCCGACGTCGCCCGAACAGATAGGGCTCGTCCGGTCCGGTGTGCACGTCGCCTTCGGCGTGGAAGACCTCGCTGACCTCGACACCGCGATCGCGCAGATCGTTTCGCGCGGCTTCGATGTCGGAGACGATCAGGTACAGGCCCTGGGCGGAGCCGGGTGCCGCCGCGGTCACGTTCTTGCCGAAGATGACCGAGGAGGGGGAGCCGGGCGGCGTGTACTGGATGACGCGGTAGTCGTCAGGCCCCGCGAAATCGGCGTCCAGCCTCCATCCGAGCGTCATGTCGATCGCCGGCGCTCTGGTGGTCTCGTTTGCATTCTTGGCAGGCATGGCTCTCTCCTGAATTAGATCGTGTCCGATATATTCGGATGCGCTGTATAAAGTCCCGCCGGCTGTCAATGTCAACCCTTCCGATTTAATCGGATGCGATATATATGCATGCGGGACTTCACATGTCCGTGTCGGAAGGGACTGCCACCAATGAGCCTGCAAAACGGTTCCAGAGACGATTCCAGAGACGATTCAACGACCAAACAGAAGCCGACCCCGGCTGCGGGCGAACGTCGCCTCGACGATTTCCTGTGCTTTGCGATCTATTCGGCCAACCTCGCTTATGGACGAGCCTACAAGCCGGGCCTCGATGAGCTCGGCCTGACCTACCCGCAGTGGATCGCGATCGTGGCGCTGTGGGAGCAGGACGACCAAACCGTGAGTGAACTCGGCAACAAGATGTTCCTGGAATCCAACACCTTGACGCCGATCCTCAAGAAGCTCGAGGCGATGGGCTATTTGCGCCGCCAGCGCGATCCCGCCGACGAGCGGCAGGTGCGCGTCAGCCTCACCGACGCCGGCCGCCGCCTCCGCGAGAAGGGCATGCACATGAATCTCGTGAAATCGAGCGGACTTAAGCCGGATGAGTTCGCGCAGTTGCAGAAAACCGTCGTCAGGCTCCGCGACAATTTAATCAAGGCGATGGAGGAGGAGTGACAGGCCCTGCCTACTTTGCATGGGGTTGTTTTCGACATTTTTGTCTTGGCCAAGCCGATAGGCCCTCCACAAGCGGGATGAGGCGAAGATCACCCGCGCTGCCTAGCTCAGCAGGAATGACAGCAGGGCCCGCATTTCGGCGGGCTTGATCGGCTTCTTGAGCACTTCGAGCCCGTGCAGGCTCGCTTCCTTCGCGGCCTTTTCGGAGTAGTCGGCCGTGATGATCATCGCCGGTGTGTCGAGCTTCAGATGCTCCCGGACGTCCGCGATGGCCGACAGGCCACTCTCGCCGTGATCGAGGTGGAGATCGGCGACGACTGCGTCCGGCGCGCCGCCGAGCTCGCTGAGGCGCAGCAACGCGTCCGCGCCTGAGCGCGTGGTGGCGACATCACAGCCCCAGCCTTCGAGCAAGGCAGCCATCGCTTCCGAGCCCGACGGGTCGTTTTCGATCAGAAGGATCTTGGCACCTTCGAGCCCGCCATATTGCCGGTCCGCGAGCTTGATTGCATGGGCCTCGTCGCTGACCTCGGTGCGTTCGGCCAGCTCCATCTCGATCGTGAAGGTCGATCCCTGGCCGATTTGCGATGACAGGCGCACCTCGTGCCCGAGCACGGTTGCGAAACGGCGCACGATGGAGAGGCCAAGCCCGAATCCGGCCTGGTCGGTGGCGCTGGCGTCGCCGCGCTGGAATTCGCGGAAGATCGCCTCCTGCTGCGCTTGTGGAATTCCGGGCCCGGTATCCGAAACCTCGACATAGACCCGATTTGCGCGATGCCCGCAGTCCATGGTGACGCGGCCAATCCGCGTATAGCGGATTGCATTCGCGATCAGGTTCTGCAGGATCCGTCGCAGCATCATCGCATCCGAGGATACCGCGAGGTCCGTCGTGCAGATGTGCAAAGCCAGGCGCTGCCGCGCGGCGATCGGCTCGAATTCGTTGCGCAGCTGCTCGAACAGGGGCGCCAGTGCAATCGCGCGTATGTCGGGCTTGAGTGCGCCAGCATCGAGCTTGGCGATCTCCAGCAAAGAGCGGAGCAGGTCTTCCAGCGTCAGCAGGGAGCGGTCGACCTGATCGATCAGCAGGCCGGCATCCTGCGATTCCATCATCTCCGTCAGCGCCGACAATGTCAGGCGCGCCGCGTTCAACGGCTGCAGCAGATCGTGGGTGACCGAGATCAGCACCGAGGATTTCAGCGAGCTTGCCGCCTCCGCCTGCTGCTTGGCCCGATACAGGCCTTCGTTGGCGCGTTCGATCGAATGCAAGGCCTCACGCAGCTGATAGGTCCGGTCGCGAACCTTGTGGTCGAGCGCAATGGCGGTTTCGAACAATGAAAAGGCGTTGAGCTGCTGGTCCATCGAGCGCTCGACGCGCGACATCAGCGCTGCATTGATCTTCTTCAGCTTCGCGGTCTCGCGCCGCAGCTGCTCAACCGTCGCAGGATCCTGCCACGCCTCGGTCACGCCTGCCGCCTGCCGATGGCGACGCCTGTAAATGTCTGGTTCACATGCATCGAGCCGAACTGTTCACCATAGGTGTGAAAACCGACGACCCGATTCTGTCGATACAGCTCGGACATGTCGCGGGCGAGCTGGTGCTGCTCGGCATCGAGCCGGCGTAGCAGGCACTCGAAGCCGATATAGAGCGACACCTCGCCAATCTGATCCTGCATTTGCGCGAAGAGGTCCTGCGTCGAGCCGACGAGACTTCGCGAGGTGGCGGCGGTGAGTACCATGCCCTCGTCGATGGCGCAGAAGAAATGCAGCGAACCGTCGGGCTCGACGCGCTGGATCGACCGCGCAAAGTAGGAGCCGCCGACACGGACCAGCACCGGGTGGGACGCAAAAGAGAAGGGGTCGAGCTTGGCATCCTCCATGATCCCGACCATTCGGGAATATTCCTCGGCGGCGGGCTCCGCGTTCAGCTCCTTCACCGTGCGGCTCTCGATGTCGGCTTCAGTGACCACCATCTTCTGCGGCATCGGCTCGAAATTGTCGCACTTGAACACCTTGAAGGGCAGCGACGTGTTCAGGAGGATCAGGAGGGCGGCATTCGTATAGGCGTGGCCTTCGAAGAACACCCACGTCTTCTCGAAGCGCAACCCGTCGCCTGCGGACCCTCCGACGATCGGGATATCGTCGAGCGAGGCGTAGATGGCGGACATCACCGCCTCTTCCCGGCGGCAGAGCCCGTCGATCAGGACCAGGCCGAAGGAATTGCCCCGGTCGACCTGTGGGCTTACGCGCAAGAGCTCGTGACATAGCTCACCGCCGATCCGCCGCCCGTCTTCGACCCGGAAGCTGTCGAGATTGAGGATCGGCCGGACTACCGCGGTAAAATCGGCACGGCTGAATGCCAGCGCCACCACGCTGTTTTCGTCCCAGCCGTCAGGTGCGAGTTCGCCGGCGGTCGTGCAGCCGCAAACCGGGGTGGTGTCGAATTGCCGGCTGATCTCGGCGATGAAATGGTGGGGGTCGTAGTGAGGTGAGAGGAAGACCAGGATCAGAGCCAGGCCGTCCGGCGGCAGCTGGGCCGCAAGCTCGGCTACAGCTCCATCGACGGTCGCAGCCTTCGATTTCGCAACGGCAACGCCGGATGCGTCGCTAAACCGAAAGTCGGTTTGCCCCACTCCGCTTCTCCCTCGAGGCTCACCTCGGTCTCGCGCCGAGTACCTGACAAGTGTCCGGACAGTAAGGTCTTTTCGGCCCTGCCGCAACTCGGCGACCGGGACTGCGCGGGCATCGGTCGGGCCCGAAGCGATCGGCCTCGCCGCCGTGCCGAATTTACCGCCCTTTATCGTTTCTGCCTTAGTTTTGCGCATCCGGGTCTGGGGGCGGGGCGCCCCCGGATCGCGGTTGAATAGACGAAATGGGGGTTGGAATGTCCGGGCGTACCGTGTCGCCGTCGAAGCGCAGCATATTTCCCACCCTCCGATTCCGCGCCAAGATCATCCTCGGCTTTGCCGCGGTGCTGGTGATCTCTGCCGGCAGCATGGCATTCGCCTATTTCGGCTTCGAGCGGGTTTCATCCGGCGTCGGCTCCTATCGCAGCAGCGTCTCGGAGGCCGATCTCGCGCGCAACATCGACCGCGAGCTGCTCGGCTACCGTTCGGCCGTCAAATATTTCGTCGTCACCGGCAAGGAAGACGACGCCAAGGCGGCGCTGGACGCCGAAGCCAGTCTAAAGAACGCCATCGACCAGGCCGTCAAGAGTGCCAAGACACCGGCGCGGCAGGACAGCGTCGACAAGCTCGCCAAGGAATTCGCGAATTTTTCCGCGACCTTCGCCAAGGTCCTCCGCGCCAAGCGCGACAGCGCGCTGCTGGTGCAGAACCAGCTCTCGCGCCAGGCCAATCTGCTGAAATACAAGCTCGATGATATCGGCAACAACGCCTCAGATTCCGAAGCGCAGGCGATCGAATTCGGCACCAAGCAGGTCAACGCCCAGTTCCAGACTGCGAGCTCCGCGGCGACCAATTTCGTCCTGACGTCCGACCAGTCAATCGCAAACAGTGCATTGGCGCGGCTGAAATTCGTCGAGAACTCGCTCGGCGCGGTCTATTCCATGGACGACAAGATCGTCGCCGGCCTGAAGGATGCCAAGACCATCCTCGTTGCCTATCGCGAAGCGCTGGAGAAGCTGATTGCCAACGCCAAGCTGGTCGACGATCTCGTCACCGAGATGAGCGGCTCGGCGGGTGCGATCTTGCGCGGCGCCTCCGCCCTGAAGGCGGATCTGGTCGCCGAACAGCAGCGGCTGGATGCGGAGTCGGAAGCGACCATCGGAAAGACCGAGCAACTGGTGCTGATGCTTGCCATCGGTGGCACGCTGTTGGGCGCGGTCCTTGCCTTCCTGCTCGGCACCGGCATCTCGCGTCCGATGATCGCGATGTGCAAGGCGATGCGTGAGCTTGCCTCGGGCAATTTCGACGTCGTGCTGCCCGGCCTCGGGCGCAAGGACGAGATCGGCGAGATGGCCGGGGCGGTCGAGGAGTTCAAGGTTCAAGCCGTCGCCAAGGCCGAGCGCGATGCCGCCGCCAGTGAAACCCAGAACAGGGAGCAGGCAGCGAGCCGCCGCGCCGAGCTGATCCGTTTTGCCGATGATTTCGAAGCTGCGGTCGGAGCCATCGTGTCCAACGTCTCGGCCTCAGCCGTGCAGCTTGAATCATCCG
>NZ_LBJX01000084.1:0-81539 GCF_028128895.1 Bradyrhizobium sp. CCBAU 11434 | reverse complement strand
GGGACGTGCGCGGCGGGGACATTCGAACGGGCGAGCTGTTCAGCTACGTTGACTTGGAGGCGCGGGTCCGGCGTGATCATCCGCTGCGAGCGATCCGGACGATTGTGAACGAGGCGCTGTCGACGCTGGAGCGCGAGTTTGCCGCGCTTTATTCGCCGATTGGGCGGCCGTCGATCCCGCCGGAGAAGCTGCTGCGGGCGATGCTGTTGCAGGCGTTTTACTCGATCCGCTCGGAGCGGCTTCTGATGGAGCGGCTGGAATACGACCTGCTGTTCCGCTGGTTCGTCGGAATTGGCGTCGACGACGCAGCCTGGGACCATTCGGTGTTCTCGAAGAACCGCGACCGGCTGCTGGAAGGCGACATCGCGGCGAAGTTCCTGGCGGCGGTGCTGGGGCAGCCCAAGGTGAAGAAGCTGCTGTCGAACGATCACTTCTCGGTCGATGGCACGCTGATCGAGGCCTGGGCCTCGATGAAGAGCGTGAAGCCGAAGGACAGATCTGGCGAGCCGCCGGCGCAAGGCGGCGGGCGCAATGCCGATGCGGACTTCCATGGTCAGAAACGCTCGAACGACACCCATGCTTCGACCACCGATTCCGATGCCAGGCTCGACCGCAAGGGTAAAGGCAAGGAGACGAAGCTGTGCTTCATCGGGCATGGGCTGATGGAGAACCGCCACGGCCTACTGGTCGACGCTTGCCTGACGCAGGCCGACGGGCATGCTGAGCGGGTGGCCGCGCTGCACATGATCGAGTCTCGTGCCGACCGGCCGACAGCGATCACGCTTGGCGCCGACAAAGCCTACGACGCAGAAGACTTCGTCAACGAGCTGCGCTCGATGAACGTGACGCCGCATGTTGCACAGAACACCAGTGGCCGTAGTTCTGCAATTGACGGGCGAACGACCCGGCACGATGGCTATGCCGCCAGCCAGCGCATCCGCAAGCGGATCGAGGAGGCATTCGGCTGGATCAAAACGGTCGCCGGGCAAGAGAAGACCAGCTTCCGTGGCCGTGATCGCGTCGGATGGGCCTTTACCTTCGCTGCAACCGCCTACAATCTGGTGCGGCTGCCCAAGCTGATCGCGGAGACCGGCTGATGGCCAAGGCGCCCGGCTTCGCCAAGGCCTTTGTCGGCCGCTGGCGCATCGTCGAGATGGACTTCTGGGACAGCGACTTCCTCGACCTCGTCGAAGAGGCGCATCTCACCTTCGAAGGCAAGTCCGACGGTGAAATCGCGTTCGGTGCGCTGAAAGGCTTTCTCGACGTCCGGTACGGCACCCGCGACGGATCGGCCTGCGCCGAGTTCCCATGGCAAGGGCACGACGAAGATGACCCGTCCTGCGGTCGCGGATGGGCTACGATCGGCACTGCGGGCAGGCTCGTCGGCCACTTCTACATCCACAATGGCGACGATTCAGCCTTCGTTTGCGAACGCGGCTGAGTTCTTCAACACCCTGCTAGGCCGACAAACCGTTACCTGCATGCCGGACGGCTAGCTTGCGCTGCCGTTCAGCATTGATCGCAAGCCGCTTTACTAAGTCGGCCTCGGCCATCCAAAAGACTTCGTCTTCGCCCTGCATTTTCGAACGCTCAACGCAAAACGCCGACTTAGCTTGAAAGTATTGTTTCGTTTCCATACAGCTTCTCCCTGCCATCTCTCTGTAGCAAGCAATATGCCAATTCTCTGTCAGCCAGTTCACACTTTGTCTGTGCAATTATGAGCTTAGGAACCGGCTGTGGAGTGAAAAGGTTAGCGAGAAGCTTGCTTTCGGCACGCTGTGGAAGCAACTCCCAACATTTCTGCTGCTTCGGTTGTGCCCTAGGTTTCACCCGCATCCACTGCGCGTAGCTCGCTAGTTCTGACCAACACCTTGAACAGCACCGCTGGATGATCGCCGCGTCGCCCGGTCGCCAACGGTCGATGTCCTCAAAGCGCATCCCGTCGAGATCAAGTTTTCGACAAACTCATCGGCAACGCGAAGAGGATTGCTCCCGCCGACCCAATACTCGAGACATTCCGGCAAAAACGTTGATTGAACGCGATCCGCGCGTTCAATGAACCGTCGCATCGATCGTCTCCGAAATCCCCGAGACGATATCTATTCGACTCTTTGTTTTCACGCAGCAAAGGACACAAGCCGGCAGCCTACCGCTGCCCAAATTTCGTCGGCAGTGGCCCCGAAACCCAACGTCGACGCGGGGTGTATCAGCTGACGGCTGGAGGTTTCGTCGACCAGTTGTTGGAATGCGGTCAGTGAACGAGATAGCTGATGCACCACCTTTTTGTCTCGGCGCACATTTTGATCGTGATGTCTGTCGGACTAATCAGACCAAGAATAGATCCGTGTGCAGACTCGCGGAGACCGGCTGATGGCCAAGGCGCCCGGCTTCGCCAAGGCCTTTGTCGGCCGCTGGCGCATCGTCGAGATGGACGTCTGGGACAGCGACTTCCTCGACCTCGTCGAAGAGGCGCATCTCACCTTCGAAGGCAAGTCCGACGGTGAAATCGCCTTCGGTGCGCTGAAAGGCTTTCTCGACGTCCGGTACGGCACCCGCGACGGATCGGCCTGCGCCGAGTTCTCATGGCAAGGGCACGACGAAGATGACCCGTCCTGCGGTCGCGGATGGCCTACCATCGGCACTGCGGGCAGGCTCGTCGGCCACTTCTACATCCACAATGGTGACGATTCAGCCTTCGTTTGCGAACGCGGCTGAGTTCTTCAACACCCTGCTAGAGGATACTCCACGACTGCATCGCGCAACCCAGCATATACCTTAGATGTCGGATCGTTGCCGATCTCGGTTGAGAGCAATTCAGCGATCGCGAATGCTCTCTTTCTGAATTGCTTCTGAAGATCCTCAATGCTCGACGAGATCTTTTTAAGATCACTATATTCCGGCTCGTTTTCCAGAAATCCGATTTTGTCGGCCAGCGGCTTCTTCAACGCATTTGCCTCCTTCTTAAGGTAGGCTACGATGTCGCCGATCTTGCTAGCTCGATTGATGACGAACTCACGTGCAGCTTGAGCTGGGATTATCAGCCTTTGTTGGGCGTGCAACGCGGTATAAACCTTTGCTGCGGCGTCAAGCGTGGTCTTGTTGAGCTGGTAGGGAAGAAGAAGAATGTTCGCGTCGAGGACAACCAAACAATCTCCCTTTATGTCGACGATTGGAGCCTGCTTTTGATCGAACAATCCTTTTGGATCGGGTAGTACTTTCCTCAAAAAATTTGGATCGCTTAGATCGGCTACCGCTCCAGCATCCTTTGCGGATTCATTGTCCTCGGTCATCTCAGCTGCTCCGCTTACCCTTCCGCTACACTTAACAAGTGAAGCGGCGCCGACACAACCATTCTTCCCGCAGCGCGATCTACTCAACGATCTGCTTCAGATGCGGGCCGTGCCGCTACAATATATAAGCTCCACTCCAGCTTCGAGGAGTGCTCGACCGGAGCAGCAGTCAAAATGCACCCGCGCCACGCGATTGTTCGTATATTTCGGATCATCACCGGCCGGTCGGTGTGCCTAAGTACCTGCAGATCCCAAGCGTGGTTTGTATGGACGAAATCGTTCCCGGCTTCCTTATCCGTCAATATGACGTAGACTAAGAAGCGTGTTCCACGCGGATGTGCAAGTCGCAGGGCCTTCGAGGAGACGTACACCCCTGCCCCTCCCCCCACTTTCCTGCTATCTCTCCCCCGCCGTTCCGGCCCAAAGCAAAACCCTCCGAAGACCCAAAGGGAGCAACAACCATGCGTTATCTCCACACCATGCTGCGCGTGCGCAATCTCGATGTCGCGCTGAAGTTTTACCAGGATGCGCTGGGGCTGAAGGAGGTGCGGCGGATCGAGAACGACAAGGGGCGATTCACGCTCGTGTTCCTGTGCTCGTCGGACGATCTCGAGGCGCTGAAGAAGCAGCCGCAGACGCGTGGCGCGCCGCTGGTCGAGCTCACCTATAATTGGGACGAGGAGAAGTACGGCGAGGACCGCTTCTTCGGCCATCTCGCCTATGAGGTCGACGACATCTACGCCACCTGCGCGAAGCTGCAGAAGGCTGGCGTCACCATCAACCGGCCGCCGCGCGACGGCAACATGGCCTTCGTCCGCTCGCCCGATCTGCACTCGATCGAGCTGTTGCAGAAGGGCGAGCCGAAGGCGCCGGCCGAGCCGTGGGCGTCGATGCCGAATACCGGCCATTGGTAGGCGCTATCGGCAGGAACCACCGTCGTTCCCCCGCGTTCACTCCAGGACAATGCAATTGGAGGAGGAAACAATGGGACGCGGTTTATTGTTGTGGATGCTGGGCGTGCCTATCCCGGTGATCATTCTGCTGTGGCTGTTCTTCGGCCATTGATTCCTGAGCAAACGCATTTTGCGTTTGTCTCAAGCGCAAACGCATTTTGCTGATGTCGCGCATTCGGCTGGCCTGCAAGGAAAGCTTCGCTCCCCCGAGCGGAGCTTTTTGCATGAGAGACGCGCGGCAATGCCCGTCGCTGCGTGCTGCGAATTCGGCTATCACCCGCGGCAGAGCATGATCCGGAAAAGTGTGAAGCGGTTTTCCGAAAAGATCATGCTCAAACAAACGGGAACGCCGCGGGAGACGCTCGATGCCGGACACACAGCTGACGATCTGGGGCCGCGCCAATTCGGTCAACGTGCAGAAGGTGCTGTGGTGCCTGACCGAGCTCGAGCTGCCCTATCAGCGCATCGATGCCGGCATGGCTTACGGCAAGACCCGCGAGCCCGGCTATCTCGCCATGAACCCGAATGCGCGGGTGCCGACGCTGGTCGAGGGCGACTTCGCGCTGTGGGAGTCCAATTCGATCATGCGCTATCTCTGCATGGCGCATGGACGCGGCACGCCAATCTATCCCGAGGCGCCGAAGCGGCGCGCCGGCGTCGACCGCTGGCTCGACTGGACGCTGTCGATGGTGCAGCCGGTCGACCGCCCCGTGTTCTGGGGCATCGTGCGCACGCCGCCGGCCGAGCGCGACATGGTCAAGGCGCAGAAGGATGCCGATGCCGCCGCCGAGGTCTGGGCGATCGCCGACCACCATCTGGCCTCGCGGCCGTTCATGGAGGGCGATGCGTTCACGCTCGCCGACATCGCCATCGGCGCCTATGCGCGGCGCTGGCTCGGCGTCGAGGGCATCACCCGACCGGCACAGCCGAACCTGACGCGGTGGCTCGCCGGGCTCGGCAAGCGGCCCGGGTTTGCCCAGCATGTGGCCCCGCCGATGTCGTGAGCCGCCGGCGCGGCTTAAGCTACGGAGAGCGCGCGCAAAATTGCCGTTGGCGCGCAAAACGGCTCGCGCCCGGCGTCTACTGTGCATGGGGTTGTTTTCGCGTTTTGGTTTGAAAGGCCTAACGCCTGACACGCTCGACCAGCACGACGATGGCGATCAGCGCCAGGGTCACCACCGCGGTCGCCAGCCTTGCGGGCCATGAGAGCCCGCGGCCGACCCACCACAGCAGCGCGCAATACATCAGCGCGGGGACGAGAAGATCGAGCCGCACCAGATCCGGTGACATCGCCGCCTCAGTGCCTGACCACGGTGTCGACGCTGACCGTCCCGCCGATCTTCACGCAGGTCCCCTCGACCATGGTGAAGCCCCGGCCATAGGCGGCGCAGGCGTTGGCCTTCGCCGTCCCACCGGTGCCCTTGAGCGGCAGGGTCTTGGCCGATGGCTCGGTGGACGGAAGGCGCAGGGTCTCGGCCGCGGCGGCGGTGGTCATCGCGAGCAGGACGAGCATGAGAAGGGTACGCATGCGGCCCTTGTAGCGTGGCAGGCTACCGGGCGCTATCCGGACGGCCGCAGCGGCAGTTCAGAGGAACCTGATGCCCGCCGACTTGCCGCGACGCCAGACCACCTGGCAGCTCCGCCCGGTCCGCGCATCCCGCGCGAAGGCCATCCGGATCACGCCCGGAAGCTGGCTGGCATCCTCGTCCAGCGTGATCCTGGCCCCCGAGGCCGAGATGTCCTGGACCAGGCAATGCCGCGCCGCGAATCCGCCGTCGAGCGTGATCCAGGCGTGCTGCGACAGCAGCTTGCGGGCTGCGCGCTTCTTGGGCTGAGGCATCGGCTAAAAGATCTCCCGCCCCCAGCGCTAGCCCAGGGAACCCTAAGAAACCGTTGCAATCACGTCCCGAACGAGCCCGGGGCCGGCTATCCACCGGGGCCCAAAGAGCCTGCCGGAACGGCTTGCCCACGGCCGCAAAGGCCACTATACGTTCGCCCGCTGCAAGCCGCCGGGCACGACTCGGCCGGCCAGCGGGCCTGTCGCCAGGTGCGGCGTGGCCTTGCGTTTGCTCCCTTCGTCTATCGGTTAGGACGCCACCCTTTCACGGTGGAGAGAGCGGTTCGATTCCGCTAGGGAGCGCCACGCACCAGGCTTCCCCTCACCGCCCAGCCGCGAACTCGCCCTGCACCTTGGCGCAGGCGAGCCCGACCGTATAGACGTGGATCCCCTCGATCACGCAATGGTCCGGCTTCAGGGCCAATAGCCCGATCGAATTCTCGGCATCGAGCTCCACCGCCGAGCGGACAATCAGGCAGGGATAGTCAGCCGCCAGCCTTTCATAGCTGTAGGGACGAAAGTCGTTCTTCAGGACGTGGGTGTAGGTGTTGTGGTCCAGCAGCGGGACCGTGAAGGCTCCGGCATAGGCTTTGGAGAACCGCTCCCGCATCGGCTGGTCGCCCCACGGCCGCAGCGTCATGTCCCAGCCGTGGTTCATGTCGTTGTTCTCCGGCGCGCGCGTGAACATGCCGGAAACGTTGGCGCAGGCGGGGCCGGCCGTGACCACGGCCTTCGAGAGCCTGGCCCCGATCGCGTTCAGGGCGGATGATTGCAGCGCCGTAGCGCGCGCGTCGATCAGTGTTGTCGCACCCATGGCAACACACAGGCCGCCGGCAACGAGGCTCAGCGCGGCCGACGGGATGGCCGGGAGCAGACGTCTGATCTGCACCACGACCAGGACGAGCACGCCGCCGGTCAGGACCCAGGACGCCATCATGTAGTGCAGCGCAAAGTGCTTCGACGTTGCCACCAGATGGGCGGCAAAGATCAGCACGGCGGCACCGAGTGACAGGTTGACCGGCTCCCGCCAGGCCCGGTTCTTGATCCACGACGCCAGCGCCACCACCGCGGCAGCAACGTAGACGCCAGTCACGAACGGCGCCGATGCCGCGATCTCGCGCATGTTGGACCAGAAGGTCTTGAAGTCGATGAAGCCGGGCTCGCCTTCGCCGTAAGTGCCCTTGTGGGTCGCGATTTGCACAAGCCACCCGAAACCGCGCGTGATCGTTCCCGGATTGAAGATCAGACTGAAGGCAACGAAGCCGATCGCCCCGGTGATCAAGGCGGCGACGAAAGCGCGCCGATTTCTGAGCAGGCACACGGCAAACAGCGCCTGCGGGAGATAGAGATATTTGGTCGCGAACCCGAGCGCAAAAATCAATCCGGACGCGACACCGAGGCGCGTCTCCGGCGGATGCTCGTCGAGCGTCGCCTTGACCACGATCGCCATGCCGAACAGGGCGATGGCGACCATGAGGCTCTCGGGCGCGAGCACCGTCTGATAGTGGAACGAATCGGAATGGACGAACGCGCCGGCCTGAAACAGCATCGCAGCAATGGCGCTGCGCGTGGTCCGGCCGACGATCAGCCCACCGGCCAGCAACGCACCGGTGAGAACCAGCGCCTCGCATGTCCGCGCCGCATAGGTGATCGCATCGTAGTGCTTGAGCCCGAATTCGACGATATCGTCGGCCCGGGCGAGCAAGGCCCAGCCTCTGACGATCAGCTCGACGAGAAGTGTCGTGGTCGTTCCCGGATGATCGAACTTCAGCGAGCCATACCCGGCAGCGGCCACGAGCCCGTTCATGGTGTAGGCCGACTCCGGATCGACCTGGACGCCCCACACCGCCTGCCAGGCCGAATAGAGCAACGTCGCCGCCAGATACAATGCGGGGACGATGAGGATCAGCAAGGTTCTGATCCTCCCGCTCAGGCGGGCGTCAGGGAAGCAGCAATCGTCTGACATTGTCCGCGACCTAGATCGCCTTGATCTTGAGGAAGGCGAAAGCCACCATCTTCAGCAACATCCAGCCGTGTCGAAACCTCGAGATCCGGGTCTCGCCATAGGTGCGTGCTGCGTAGCGGATCGGCAGATCCACCGATTTCAGATTGAGCTTCGATGCGCCGAAGATCAGGTCGAAATCGCCGACGCGACTCCCGGCCGGAATCAGAAACCGGAGATAACGCTCGTCCTCGCGGTGGAAAAAGCTGTTTTTCTCGCGCCACGCCACGCGATCCGTGGCGACGCGCCCAGCGTGATCGAGAATGCCCGCTTTTCGCGGCGACAGGCAGCCGGACGCTACGGTCATGTCCATTGCAAGGCCCGGTTGAGCCTGCTCGAACTGAAACCAACTGCAAAATCAAACGCTGCTGCAAAAAACGCAGCGGCCGTGAAAATAGGCATCAATATGGTCCCCCAGACCTCGCAGTACACAAGCGCAACTGGAGGGCGAGATCAACAGGAAGATGGTCGACGAGGGCTTGCTGGATGTGTCTGGCATCAGGGCTTTGAAAGAGGTCCCGGCTAGAACGTCGACGGGCAGCTTTGCCCCGCCCGGCGATAGATAGATCGCGTTCCGGCATGAACCTCCCTGCCCCTCACCTTCGACCAATGTCGGAAGGAAACCGCCTCGCCCGCCGCGATGGCGTCACGGACTGAAAGATCTGGTTCGGCGCATGGAGCAGCCCAAATCCACCACGAACGACCAGTCCGGCATCTCGTCGACGACGAGCGCGCCCCCCACCTGGATGCATCGCACGGCAGCATATTCACCGGACCGGCGCGCCAAGATGCTGGAGCACATGGCGCGCGCCAGATCGACGCCCCAGCATCAGCCCGCCGCCGCACCCATGTCGGCACAAAAGAGCGGCCTGGACATCCTCGGTGATCTCTTCGGCTATGTCGTCCTGTTCGGCGCAATCGCCATTCTGTGCATGTCGCGCATTCCTCTCTATCTCGGTGCGTTTCTGTTCTTGGCCGACGACGAGCGCATCGAAGGCGCCTTCGCGGCGGTCGGCGTCCGGTTCGAGCCCGATACGGTTGGGCCCGACCTCATCAAAGGGTTCGCGTCATGGATCGGATGGATCGCCCTGCTCGCGTGCTTGCGAACTTCCGCCCCCGTCTGGCTTGCGCCGCTCCTGCCGCCGTCGCAGTCGTGGACCTACATCGCCGGCATGGCCCTTGCGCTCTCCGTGGTCGAAGCGCTCGGATCGCTTGCGATGCGACGTGCACGGCTACGACTCGGATGGGAGATCGGGGTCGACAGCCTGACTTTTACGACCATCAAATTCGTGATCGCCATCGGTGCGCTGCTGCTGGTGGTGCTGCTCGGCACTGTTTGAAGACCTCGTCCGATCCGCGGGAGGCCAAAATGGCCTGAGCGGTCGCGATGACGCCGTTGTGATGCACGCGCCCTATAACCGGGACGTTTTGCCGCCACCCCCGGCACACAATCGGCGCGCCCATTTACCAGAAATTTACCCCTGCTCCTGAGCTCCGGTATCATTTGCTTAGAATTTGATTGCTACCGTGGAATTACGGAAACAATCCGAAACACAATCTGGCGCTTATGTCCGTCGCAGAATTCCTCAGGCAGCGAGCAGTGGAAGTGAGCGTGAGCGGCAGCTATTCGCTGCATCGCTGGTACGATTGCGAGGGCAAGCTGCGAAACTTCGCCTGCCGCACCAAGCGCGTCTCGCCGTTCCGCATGATCGTGGACGTGCCGGTCGTCGGCAAGATCGGCGAGCGCGTGACCTCCTACTTCCAGGATTTCGGCGAATTCCAGTGCACCATCAGCGCGACGCTCAAGTCGGGCTTCCTGATGGAGCTCGACATGACGCGGGCGCGTCGCGCCTGGATGTCGGAAAAGCTGACCTGGCTCGAGAAAAAGCAGAGGGACGATAGCATCAAGGAGCTGCGGCGCGATGCGCGTTTCGTACCGCAGGCCTCCCACACTATCCTGACGCTCGCCGACGGCAGCAGCCATTCCTGTTTCATCATCGACGTCTCCACCGCCGGCGTCGCGATCTCCTGCGAATACGACCCGCCGATCGGAACCCCGCTTGCCGTCGGGGCCTGCGTCGGTCGCGTCATCCGCAAGTTCGACAATGGCTTTGCGGTGAAGTTCGCCGAGAAGCAGGAGCGCGACGACCTCGTCCGTTTGCTCGTTCGCCAGGCCGTGCTGCAGCCAGCTTAATCGCCGTGGGCTCAGTCTCCTGCGATCCTTGCCCATCAATCGCTGCCCTAACCCGGCCCCAATGCAGGATCAGCCTTTGACGGTCCGGCGTGCCGGACGTCATTTGAAGACTTGCGATCGGGGGACCGGATGGCAGTCGACAGGATCACGGTTGACAAGATTACTTGGGACCGGGTCGGCCGGGTCACCGAGCCCGGACGGTACATGTACACGTTCGGCTGGTTGACGATCACGGCCGGCGATCTGAATATCTGGAAGCAATACCCGCGAGCCGCATTCACGCTGCTCGCACGCGCATCCGAGCCGGACGAGAACATCGCCGGGGAATTCCGTCTCGGCGCTTTCGATGTTGCGCCCGACACCCCATTGCCATTCACCACGCATTGAGCGTCGGAAGCGCGGGCCTTGCCGCCTATGCGTCCCAGCACAGGCGAGAACGGGAACCCATGGCATGCGCATTGCTTAATGATTGTCATGATGCAGATCCCAGCCGTCGACCAAGCCTTCCTGCTGTTCCTTTTGGTCTCCTGCCTTGGCACGTGCCTCGTACGTGCCCTCTGGGAGTTGGAGCAGATCCGAGCCCGCCGAATTGCGTCACCGCCGCGCCAACGCCCAACCAAGCGTGACTAGGTCCTCAGGCCGGCCGAGCGTTGTCCGGGGGAGGTTCGTCGCCACCCCTGGACTCGCTGCCCGCAGACGTGCATCGTAAATCGAAGAAACTGGCGCACCATCTTGATCTAACTTAGCAATTCCGGTCCAAGGGCAGACGCGGGACTTGTTACCATCGACGGCAGGGAGGTCGTGTCATGCAATTGATCGCGCTGGTATTCTACACGTAGGGGTCCTGATGAACGCGAGCTGTCGAGCTTGTTAAGCGACCTGACAGCCGGCGCATGACAGATGGTCGCACTGCTGCGAGTGGATAAGCCGGCCAAGGGAACCTATTTTCGACGCCGATGTACCTGATTGAAGCTTTACCCACCGTCATCGGAACGGCCGCCATCGCCCCGGCACTGCTGATGCTGTGGCTTGTGATTGCCGCCGAGGAACGTCCCGGACCGCCCGCTCAGGTCTGGACGGCATTCCTGCTCGGCGCAGCCAGCATTTCGCTTCTCGGCCTCGCCCGGGCTCCCTTCGCCAAGATGGTTGCCGCGCCCGATAATCCCTGGGCGGCGCTCGCCATGCACTCGGTCTTCGGCGTCGCGCTGCCCGAGGAGGCCGTGAAGGTGATCGCGATCGTGCTGGTGTCCTCGACCAAGCGGCGGACCTTCGCCAATCCCATGGATACCGTGGTCTATGGCGCCGCTGTCGGGCTCGGCTTCGCAGCCTACGAAAACCTCGCTTATCTGGTGCAACATGCCGAGATGTGGCGATCACTAGCGGCGCTACGCAGCGTGCTCACCGTGCCGTTCCACGGCGCGCTCGGCATCATCGCCGGCGCGTATCTGACGATCGCGCGCGCCGGCACGGCGCTAGGCGCGAACCGCCATCACCGCGACTGGGCCCGCCTCTCCAGCCGCCTGCTGATCTTCGCCGGCCCGCTGGCACTGCATTCGGCGTTCGACTTCCCGCTGCTCACGCTCCAGCGCATGCCGGACCTCGATCCTAACTTGCGAATGTGGCTCGGCGGCGCGAGCCTGCTGGTCGGCTTCAGCTCGATTGCATTCGCCATGCGACTGGTGCGGCGCGTCGCCCGCCATCATGCGCCCCGCACCGATATCGCGCGGGAACGTCTCAGCCAGCTACGCCGGATGTGGGCGCTGTGGCTCGCCGGCGGCGGCGTCGGCTTCCTTGGCCTCGCCTTCGTGCTGACCTCGATCCACCACTGGCTCGTCAACCCCGAGCGCAATTTGACGCTAGCCCTGATCCCGATCGGCTTCGTCTCGATTCTGCTGGGACTTGCGTTGTTGGTCGTTACGACCGCGATCTACGTGCTCGGCCGCAACCGCATCCGCACAACTGGCAACGGTTTTTCGTCAGCGCACGGCGGCGGTTGATCCACCGCATGGCAAGCGCGGTGTGCGCGTACTAGATTAAGCGCGCATCTTTCGATCTGGAGCTTGCCAATGACATCGCCTGAGGAATATTCACGGCTGCAATCCGCGATGAGTCAGGCGGTGAAGGCGCATTGGAAGGCTTTTCTGTTCGAAGGCATTTTGCTCGCCGTCCTCGGCATTGCCGCGCTGATCCTGCCGCCGCTCGCGAGCCTCGCCATCACGATCTTCCTCGGCTGGATGTTCCTCATCAGCGGCATCGGCGGACTAATCGTGACCTATTGGGCGCGCGCGACGCCGGGCTTCTGGTGGTCGTTGATCTCGGCGGCCCTCGCCGTCCTCGCCGGCATGCTGCTGCTGGCGCGCCCGATGCAAGCCGTGCTGACGCTGACCATCGTACTCGGCGCCTATTTCCTCGCCGAGGGCGTCACCACCATCATGTACGCGCTGGAGCATCGCCGCGAGCTGAGCGGCCGCTGGTCGTGGCTGTTGATCTCGGGCCTTGTCGACATCGCGATCGCGTTCATGGTGATCACGGGCCTGCCGAGCTCATCGCAATGGGCCATCGGCGTGCTCGTCGGCATCAACCTTTTGTTCGGCGGCGCCACCCTGATCGGCATGGCGCTGGCGGCGCGCAAAAGCAACAGTTGAGGCACATCGCGCACGCGTGCGCCGACGGGGGGTGACAACCCGCTGGCGGCACGCTATATGACCAACCATGATCACCGTCGCCACCAGCTTTTTTTGGTACTTTAGCTACGACAGCTTGCTGGCGGCAGGAGGATCGCGCTCAATCTAAGTTATTGAAGCAAAAGTCCGAACAGCCGCCAGACCTGGCGGCTTTTTTATTGGCCGGCAGGTTCTCGAAACAAACAGGAGCCCGCCGTGCTGAGCACGACCGACGATCTTCGTATCCGCGAACTGAAAGAGCTGAGTACGCCTGAGGACGTGATGCGGGAAGTCCCGCGCACCCTCACGGCAACCCGTGTGGTAATGGCGGCTCGCAACGCCATTCACGCCATCCTCAACGGCCATGACGACCGGCTGCTGGTCGTCGTCGGCCCCTGCTCGGTGCACGATCCCAAGGCCGCGCTTGAGTACGCCGAGCGTCTCGCCGCTTTGCGCGAGGACCTCGCCGACCAGCTCGAGATCGTGATGCGGGTCTATTTCGAGAAGCCGCGCACCACCGTGGGCTGGAAGGGCCTGATCAACGACCCGGATCTCGATGGCAGCTTCGACATCAACAAGGGCCTGCGGCTCGCGCGCAACGTGCTCTCCGCCATCAACAATCTCGGCCTGCCCGCCGGGGCCGAATTCCTCGACATGACGACGCCGCAGTACATCGCCGACCTCGTCTCGTGGGCCGCGATCGGCGCACGCACCACCGAGAGCCAGATCCATCGCGAACTCGCTTCGGGGCTGTCCTGCCCGGTCGGCTTCAAGAACGGCACCGACGGCAACGTGCGGATCGCCGCGGACGCGGTGAAGTCGGCCTCGCATCCGCATCACTTCATGGCGGTGACGAAGCTCGGCCGTTCCGCGATCGCCTCGACCGCGGGCAACGAGGACTGCCACATCATCCTGCGCGGCGGAGCCGAGCCGAACTACGACCCGGCAAGCGTCGCGGCGGCCTGCAACGAGCTTTCAAAATCCGGCGTCGCGCCATTGGTGATGGTGGATGCCAGCCACGCCAATTCGAGCAAGAAGCCGGAAAACCAGCCGCTGGTCATGGCCGACATTGCCGGACAGATCTCCGGAGGCGAGAATCGTATCATGGGCGTGATGATCGAGAGCAATCTCGTCGCGGGCCGTCAGGATGTGGTACCAGGCAAGCCGCTCGTGTACGGCCAGAGCATCACCGACGGGTGCATTGATTGGGCGACTACGGCTACCGTGCTCGAGCAGCTCGCTGATGCAGTCGAAATCCGCCGCAACACCGCGCGCGCCGGACTGCACGAGCGCTCCGCGTAATCAGGGCAAAAAGCGGGTGGGGCGATGCTGTTCGCGCCCTGCCCGCTCTTGCTATTAGCAGCCGCGGCAGATGCTCTTGATTTTCTTGTCGAGCAGAGCGTCTTCCTTGTTCACGGGATTGTTCGGGTCGTTCAGATTTTTCTCGCTTGGCACGTCGCCGGCACGCGGCTGACGATGACCGACGGGCGCGGAAGGCAGCGTTCCCGACGTGGCGCCGCCTGACGACGATGATCCCTTGGTGCCGGTCTGCGCGACCGCCGCTCCACCAAGCAAGACCACGAGCGACGCTACGAGCATGATCTTCTTCATATCCGTTCCTCCATTCCTCAAACCGGCGTTCCCCGACCGCTCACGTCTCAGGCGGATAAAGATGAACGTCGCCGCAATAGTCGACGATACGATAGCGCGTTTCCGTTACGGCATCACCCGCATCGACTGCGGTATTTTGCGCCGCCAACACATAATTCGGTCCGATCGGCGACTTGCCGGCGCCTCCCGGAATGTCGATGACATAATCCGGTTGGCACAGGCCTGACACTCGCCCGCGCAACTGCCGCATCAGATCCTGCCCGGTCACAAGCGTGGTGCGCAGATGTACGGTGCCCGGCGCGAGATCGCCGTGATGCAGGTAATAGGGCTTGATCCGGCATTCGACGAGAGCACGCATCAAATCCGACAAAGCGGCGATGTTGTCATTGACGCCGCGCAAAAGCACGGACTGGCTCACCATGGGAATCCCGGCATCGACCAGCCGTGCGCAGGCCTCGCGGGCCGTATCGGTGAGCTCGCGTGCATGGTTGGCATGCAGCGCTACCCAGGTGGTCGCACCCTCGACCTTGAGCGCTGCGACCATGTCCTCGCTGACACGCGCGGGGTCGGCCACGGGCACGCGGGTGTGAAGGCGGATGACCTTGACGTGATCGATTGCAGCGAGATCGGCCATGATCTCGCTCATGCGACGCGGCGACAGCATCAGGGGGTCGCCGCCGGTCAGGATCACCTCCCAGATCTCGCTGTGCGCACGGATGTAGTCGATCGCGGCGCGATAGGCGTTGTCCGAGAGCGCGTTTTCCTTGCCGGGACCGACCATCTCGCGGCGGAAGCAGAAGCGGCAATAGACCGCGCAGACATGGACGAGCTTGAACAGCACGCGATCGGGATAACGGTGCACGATGCCTGATACGGGCGAATGCGGGTGATCGCCGATCGGATCGGCATTCTCGCCCGGCTGCATCTCAAGCTCCGCGGCGGTCGGAACGAACTGGCGCGCGATCGGGTCATCGGGATCGGAGCTGTCGATCAGCTCGACCAGCGCCGGCGTGATCGCGACCGCATAACGGGCGGCAACGCGTTCCAGCGCGGGCAGCGCAGTGGCAGGAGCAAGGTCCGCAGCCACGAGCTCGGACGGCTCGCGCAATGTTCGTGCAATATTGGTCTTCGTCATCTCTCATCCGCAGGCGGTGTCCACACCACCTGATCAATCCGTGTTGCACCGCTTGCCAGCATCACCAGCCGGTCGAAGCCGAGCGCGACGCCGCTGGCTTCTGGCATTGTAGCAACCGCGGCCAGAAAATCCTCGTCCAGCGGATAGGCCTCGCCGTAGCGGCGCTGCTTCTCCGCCATGGACTCCGCGAAGCGCTTGCGCTGTTCTTCGGCGTCGGTCAATTCGCCAAAGCCGTTGGCGAGCTCGACGCCGCAGGCGTAGACCTCGAACCGTTCTGCGACCCGTGGGTCGTCTGTCTTCACCCGCGCCAGCGCCGCCTCGGGAGATGGGTATTCGAACAGAATGGTCAAACGCCCCTGCCCCAGATGCGGCTCGACATGTTCGACCAGGACCTTGCTGAAGATGTCCGACCAGGTGTCGTCCTCGGCGACCCGGACCTTGCCAGCGGCCGCCGCGGCGAGCGCGGACCGCTTACCGCTGGTGCCCGAGATTGTCGACAGCAGGTCGACCCCAGCGAAGCGCTCGAACGCGCCGGCAACGGTCAGCAGCTCCGGCTCCGCGAAGGGGTCGGCGGTCCGGTTCCGGAAGGCGAAGGTCCCGATTCCGGTCGCCTGTGCGGCGTGAGCGATGACAACGACCGTATCGGCCATGATGGCATCATAAGGGGCCCCCGCCCGGTACCATTCCAGCATGGTGAATTCGGGAAGATGCAGATCGCCGCGCTCGCGGTCACGGAAAACCCGGGCGAACTCGAAAATCCGCTCCTCGCCGGCTGCCAGCAGCTTCTTGCAGGCGAATTCGGGCGAAGTCCGCAAATATCTGCTGGCCCGGGTGCCATCGGGCCGGACGATCTCAGTCCGGGGGGCATGCAGATGCGTCTCGTTGCCCGGGGAGACCTGGAGAACGGAGGTTTCGACCTCGACAAAGCCCTGCTCGGTGAAAAAGCCCCTGACAGCCCCGGTAATGGCCGCCCTGGCCTGGAGGAAGGGCCGCCGGTCGAGGTGCCGTGAGGGGGTCCAGAACGGCGATATCGGCTTGTCCCCAGCCATTACCCGACCGTCCCCTGGGGCAGCAAAGTGCTGGCATCCAACGGCAAAATCAGTATGTTGCGGCCCGAAACGGGTGCCGAGGTCTGATTTGAGGCCCCAAGTCCCCCATCGATTTGACCACGTCCTGGCCTGAGCCGGGCCAAGCAAGCAGGAAATATAGCTTTGAGAGTCATCGCCAGTTCTATTCGCAAGGGCAACGTGATCGAGCAAGACGGCAAGCTCTATGTCGTCGTGAGCGCCGAGAACATCCATCCTGGCAAGGGCACGCCGGTCAGTCAGATCGAAATGCGCCGAATCTCGGACGGGGTAAAGATCTCCGAGCGTTACAAGACCACCGACCAGGTCGAAAAGGCCACCATCGAAGAGCGCAACTTCACGTTCCTGTATGAAGATGGCGACGGCTTCCACTTCATGAACCCCGAGACCTACGATCAGGTCCAGGTCTCCAAGGACGTCGTCGGCGACGCGGCCGCGTATCTTCAACCGGACATGACCGTCAAGCTGTCGACCCACGACGTCAACGTGGTCTCGCTCGCGCTGCCGCAGCGCGTGACGTTGGAAGTGGTCGACACCGAGCCGGTGACCAAGGGCCAGACCGCCTCGTCGTCCTACAAGCCGGCGGTGCTGTCCAACGGCATCCGCACCACCGTGCCGCCGCACATCTCGGTCGGCACCCGCATCGTCGTGATGACCGAAGACGGCTCCTACTCCGAGCGTGCCAAGGACTAGGCCAAGGACTGAGCCAAGGGATCGAGGATCAGGGCAAGTGCCGCCGGGGGGCGAGACAGTGGTTGGGAAGAGTTTCCGCTTCGTCTCGCTGCTCCTGGCGTCGCTCGCACTCCTCACCGCCTCGCCCGTCGCTGCGGACGAGATCCGCAGCCCTTCCCTCACAGCCCTGCGCGTCGATTGGCGCGCAGCGCTGGACCAGCTCCGCACCGAGATCAATAGCCGCCCACAGATCGCAGGCGATTTCATCTTCGTGCCCCGCCGTTCCGTCCCGCGGTTTGATCCACGCGGAATGCCGGCGCTGGTGCAGCTCAACGCGGTCTCTTCGCAATTCTTCGTAGGCATTGCCCGCAGCTCGGTTCCCGTGCTGCTGCCGTTCGATGCTGCCGCCTATCGGGAGGCGCAACGCAACGGTCCTCCCACCACATCAGCGCTCTCGCGCTACCAGGCCGATTTCAATCCCGTCGACATGTTCGACGCCGGCCCTGCCGGTTACAGCGCAACGTTCTCACTCGAGCCCGGCGCCGGCGACGGCATGCCGACCCGCGTGTTCGCAAAGCCGGTCGAAATTCAGATCACGGGATCGGCCCTCGTCTACGACATCGCCGATCCCGCCGGCGGCAAGGGCGAGCCAGTCAAGCCGCTCGCCTCGATCTATCCGGATCTGCGCAAGTTCATCCGCGAAGGCTATGTGCGCTATGCGTTCACGCGGTTTGGCGTGGCCTATGTGGTGTCGATCCAGTGCCTGGACAGCGTCGCAAAACCACGGCGGCTCGCGTGCAAGGAGGCCTACCCGGTCGCCGAGCGCTTCCTGAAGGCGCTGCATGTCGCAGGCGGTCAACGCATGCGGCCGCTGATGGACGTCGCCTCATATGTGATCGATCGTCCGGCCGCGCGTTCGGCAGATTTCGGCTACCGGCCCAGCGGCGACATCATCCCGAACACCGGCTATCGCAAACAGGGCGGCCATCCCGATGCGATGGCCTATGCGCAGATCCGCTTCCCGCTCGAGAAGGCGCCGGCCTTCGTGCATTCGCAATCCTACGCCAAGCGCGACAAGGATGACGGCCCGACCGCCTATCCCTGGCGCGACAATTTCTGCGAGTCCCGCAGCTTCGAGGTCTGGCAATGCGGCGGCGGCTTCGGCCACCAGGGCGAGGACATCCGCGCCGCCGACTGCCCCTCGACCGGTGATGCCCGCGAGCCCTGCGATCCCAAGCAACGCGGCGTCGTTGCCGTGCGCGACGCCATGGTGATCCGGGCCTCCAAGGACCAGGCTGCGACGCTCGAAGTCAACAGCCGCACCGAACACATCCGCTTTCGCTACATGCACATGAATCCGCAGGCGTTGAATGCCGACGGAGTGCTCAATGGCCGCGTCGTCACCGAGGGCGAGAAGATCGGCGTGATCTCGAACTATCTCGATCATCCCGCAGGCACGTCGATGCACCTGCATTTCGACGTCCAGGTGTTCACCCGCGACGGCTGGATCTGGGTCAGCCCCTACGTCACGCTGGTCTCGGCCTACGAGCGCCTGATCCGCGCCCGCGGGCGCGAGATCGGCACGGAGATCGCCGGCACCCCGCAACCGGTCGCGCACGCGCTGCCCGAAGATGTCATCAAGCCTGATCCGCGTGAGGGGTCGAGCAGCGAAGAGAACTGACCGGCCACGTCGATCGCATCCCGGACGAGCGAAGCGACATAAGGGATGCGACAGGCCAGCTAATCCAAATACGTCGTGAGCTGCGCGCCCTCATCCGCCACGAATACGGCGATCAGTTCGGCCGGCTCCGTGGTGCTGGCATTGGCGGAGACCAGATGCGTTGCGCCTGGCGGCTCGAAGAAGGACTGGCCGACACCGAACGTCTCGACCGGACCGCCACCAAGCTGGGAGCGGATCTCGCCCTTGGTGATATAGGCGGTCACCGAGCCGGCGTGGCGATGCGGCCGCGAAAACCCGCCCGGGCCGTAGAACACGCGGACGATGGTCACGCGCTTGCCCGGAACGTTGGGCAGCGCGTAGGAGCCGATCGGCTCGACTTTATCGAGCGGCGAGCTTTCTGCAGCGGTCGCGCACAGCGGTGCGAGCGCGCCCGACACGGTGTCCATCGTCACCGGCAGCACCTTGCCGATCGCGAATGCGCAAGCAAGTCCGCCGACGACGGCGAGCGCCATCGAGCGCGATTGACGTGGCGCGGCCGCCAGATTCATAGCCGTCATGATCATCTCCCCTCGTCTTAATCAGGATGCCGTTGCATTGGCGGCGACCTGCCGCTTCGGTGGCGTCCAGCGGAAGGCCGCGCCAAAACGGTTCCAGACATTGATCGAGGCAATTGCCGACGTCAGGTACATCAGCTCGGTCTCGGAGAATTCGCGCCGCACCTCGTCATAGACCTCGTCGCCGAAGCGGTCGGGCAGCAAAGTCAGTGCCTCGGCCCATGCCAGTGCCGCACGCTCGCGCGCCGAGTAGATCGGAGCCTCGCGCCAGACCGCAACGAGATGCAGCTTGTCGGCGGGCACCCCGAGCCGTTCCGAGAGAAGAACATGATGCTGTACGCAGAAGGCGCATCCGTTGATCTGCGAGGCACGCAGCTTGACCAGCTCGAGCAGTTGCTTGTCGAGCCCGGCCTTGGCCGCGACCTGACCGAGTGCCAACACCAGATCATACGCATCGGGCGCGATCCGTTTGAAATCCTCGTATTCGCTGCGCGCGTGCGACATTGCGGTTCACCTCGTGATATTGTAAGACTACTTACATCTTATAAGAGCTCTTATATTATGCGCAAGCCGACCGGCATCACGAAATCGAAATTGGAGCAAAGGGCATCGAGCGAGGAGGCTGCGGTGCGCGTACCCGCTCCCGGCGAGGGCAAGCGTGGCGAGCAGGGTTATCTCGGCTATCTGCTGCGCCAAGCCCACGCGGCCGTCCGGCTGAAGATGGAACGCACATTGGCCGATCTCGGCGTGACCTCGCCGCAATTCGCCGTGTTGACCATGCTGAACGCCTATCCGGGCCTGTCAGGAGCCGACGTCGCCCGCCTCACCTTCCTGACCCCGCAGACCGTGGGCGTGATCATCCGCAACCTCGAGCGCGACGGCGCGATTGCGATGACGCCGCACCCCGTGCATGGCCGCATCCAGCAATGGACGCTGACACCGCGCGGATCGACACTCCTCAGGACTTGCAGGGAGCGTGTGATTGGATTGGAGAAGCGTCTGGCCAATGGCCTCGATGCCAAGGCGGAGGCAAGCATTCGCCGATGGCTCGCCAATGTCGCGACGGAGTTGCAAGAGGACTAGGCGGGGCTAGTCGCCGCCTCCTCCGTCGCCGCCACCATCGCACCCGCCGAAATCGCCGCCCGCGGCGCCGTCACCTTGAAGATCTATCCGCCCTTCAATATGTTCTTAACCTCACCGTGAGGCCAGTCTTCGCCTGCGGCGATCACGCGGACGCGGCTCTGGTCCGTGCAGTTGACCAGCACATGCTAACTAACCCGGTCGCCGCTGGGCGCCAGGTGCAGCTCGGTTTCAGGTTTCCAGCTCAGCGTCGCCGCGAGATCGCCAGGAAAAATCTGCCAGCACGATCCGTCGTCGAGTTCGACGACATGGCTTTCCGCATGCGCGTGTATCTTCATCCCATCCCAAAATCTCGTTGAAAAAGGCGGGCCCCGGCGATCGGCCGGGGCCCTAATTCGTCAATCGTCGTGATGAATCACGGTCTTGCTGCGATTGCCGAACTCGTCTTCTTTCTTGATCACCGTCTTACGCTCGGCGGGCTCGCGCTCCTTGATCACGGTGGTACGGTCGCGATCGCGATCACGATACTCATGGGACTCGCCGACCGTCACGCCGGCGCCGACAGGACCGACGTGAACGCCGACCTCATCCGCGAACGCCGGAGCCGCAATTGCCGTAACCATGGCCGCCGCAAACAGATATTTCCGCATCTTGTCCTCCTCAGTGTTGTCTGAAGAGAATGCGGACGTGCGACACTTTGTTCCTGACGGAACATGCGGGATGGATGAGACGCTCCTTGTTCCAGGAACCGCCCCACGGCTGCATGATTCCGGCTACAATGCTCCCATGAAACAAGCTGATTCCTCGGACAATCGCATCACCCGCCGCGCCCTGATTCAATCCACACTTGGCGCAGCGGCGGTGCTCACCTCGCCGACGCAGGCGCTTGCGTCGCCGCCAGGCTTCGACGAATGGCGCGAAGGCTTTCGTGCACGCGCCATGGCGAAAGGCATTTCGGCCGCGACCTGGCAGCGCGCGATGGCGCGGGTCGAGCCTGATATGAGCGTGTTCAAGCAGATGCGCAACCAGCCGGAGTTTCACGAGCAGGTCTGGCAATACATCAACCGCCGTGTCTCCGACTGGCGCATCATCAACGGCAAGATCGCACTGAAAAACAACGAAGCGCTGTTCGCGCGCATCGAACGAGATTTCGGCGTCGAGCGCGGCACATTGCTGGCGCTGTGGGGCGTGGAATCCGCTTACGGTGATCCGCTGGTGCAGCAGAATCACATGACGCCTGTGTTTCCCTCGCTCGCCGCGCTTGCCTGGAACGAGCCGCGACGAAAGGCCTATTGGGAGGCCGAGCTGATCAATGCGCTGCGCATCGTCGACAAGGGCTGGAGCACGCCCGAGGAGATGCGCGGCTCCTGGGCCGGCGCGATGGGGAATTCGCAATGGATGCCGGAGGTCTGGCTCAATGTCGGCATCGACTATGACGGCGACGGCAAGGTCTCACCGTTCGGCAAACCCGACGACGCGCTGGGATCGACGGCAAAATATCTTGTCAATAGGGGCAAATGGCGCCGCGGCGAGCATTGGGGCTACGAGGTGCGCTCCCCTGGCGAAATGAGCGGCAGCCGCACCTATGCAGCCTGGCAGGCAGCCGGAGTCACCCGCGCCGACGGCCAGGCGTTCCCGCAGCCGAATGTGTCCGCGCAAATGTGGACGCCGGTTGCGGGCGGGCCGACGTTCCTGCTGGGACCGAACTTCTATGCGGTGAAGAGCTACAATCCCTCGATGAATTATGCGCTCGCGATCTGCCATCTCGGCGACCGCTGTCTCGGCGCGCCGCCCTTCATCCAACCCTTCCCCGGCTCCGAGCGCGTGCTGACGCTTGCCGAAGTTCAGGAGATGCAGACGCGGCTCACCAAGGCCGGCTTTGATACCGGCGGCACCGACGGGCGTGTCGGCAACGACACGATGAAGGCGATCAAGGATTTTCAGCAGCGTGCCGGCATCGCACCCGCCGATGGTTACGGAGGGCTGAAGGTGCTGGCGAAGCTGCGGCAGGGATCGTAGCCGACCTCAGTGCCGGTACTGCGGCTCTTCCGCGTCGAGCTGGCGGCGGATCGCGGCCAGATGCAGGCGCGCAGATTCGGAATCGCCCTCTCGCATTTGCTTGTAGGTCGCGGCCGCGATCACGGGATCGACCGGCAGCACCTTTCGCCCGGTCGACATCGCCAGCACCTGCACCTCCGCAGCGCGCTCGAGGTAGTAGAGATCGTCCCAGGCTTCTGCGATCGTCGGCGCCAGCACCATCACGCCGTGATGCTTCATGAAGACGATATCGGCATCGCCCACCGCCGACGCGATACGCGCACCTTCACTGTTGTCGAGGGCGAGTCCGTTGTAGTCGCGATCAACCGCCGTGCGGCCGTAGAATTTCAGCGCTGTCTGGCCGGCCCAGATCAAGGGATCTCCCTCGGTCATCGACAGTGCCGTGGCGTAGGGCATATGGGTGTGGAAGGCGACCTTGGCGCGCGGCAGGCGCTTGTGCATCTCGGCGTGGATGTAGAACGCGGTTGCCTCCGGCTCGCCGTCGCCATCGAGCACGTGGCCGTGGAAATCGCAGATCAGCAGCTTTGACGCGGTCAGCTCGCGGAAGGCGTAGCCGTAAGGATTGACCAGAAAGAGGTCGTCATGGCCGGGCACTACGGCCGAGAAGTGATTGCAGATGCCTTCCTCAAAACCGTTGCGCGCGGCCATACGGAAGCAGGCGGCGAGATCCTCGCGCGCAGTGCGGATCGCATCGGTGGCGAGGTCCGGCCGGTTCGAACGAACGGGCGCTGGTGAGGAGGCGTGAAGGCTGTGCGCCATGGCGAAGGAGACCTCTTTCGGGCAGGAGAGGACAGCGTTTTACAGGGCCCACGCCTGCGCGTCAGCCCCTGCAGCCGCCACTCTGCCCTGCACGTCTCACGCCCGCCGCGGCACCCCGCCGGCATTCATGCCACCATCAATCACGAGCTCGCTGCCGGTGACGTAGCGCGAGGCATCTGACGCCAGATACAGCACGCCGGAGGCGATCTCCGCGGCCTGTCCGGTGCGGCCGAGCGGGGTCGCGACCTTCGCGCGCTCCTCCGGATCGATCGGTGCATTCTGGCCGGCACCGGTCGCTCCAGTCGGGATCTTGCCCCAGATTGGCGTGTCGATGATCCCGGGATGGACCGAATTGACGCGGATGCCGTCACCGGCCGCCGCGCACTCCATCGCAATCGATTTGGCGAATAGCCGGACACCGCCCTTGGTCGCCGAATAAGCCGAGAGGCCCGGCGCACCGCGCAGACCCGCGAGCGAGGACATCATGACGATCGAGCCGCCGCCATGCTTGCGCATCAAGGGCAGGCAATGCTTCACGGAAAGAAACACGCCGTCGAGGTTGATCGCGTTCTGCTTGCGCCAGTCGGCGAGCGTCATGTCGGTAATCGACGGCACGGCAATGCCGATGCCGGCGTTTGAGACCATGATATCAAGCCGGCCATAGCGCTTGGCGATCTCGGCGGTGATCTCGATCCAGCGCTCTTCGTTGGTGACGTCCTGCTCCAGGAAGATCGCCTTGCCGCCGGCCTTTGTCACTCGCGTGGCGAGTTCAGGGCCGCGCAGCTCATCGATGTCGGTGATGACGACAGTTGCGCCTTCGCGGGCAAACAGCTCGACGATGGCCTCGCCAATACCTGAGGCGCCACCCGTCACCAGTGCGACCTTGCCCTCAACCTGCCCTACCATGTTCGCTCCCATTTTGTTGTTTGACGTTTATTGTTTGAGGCGATTTATTTTTTGCGCATGATCTCGCCGTAAAACCGCTTCGCACTTTTCCTGACCATGCGTTACCTAATCACGGATGGCCCCTGGTCCGGAAGTGCGACATCGATGACGCGGAATTGCACGCGCTCGGCGCCCTGGTAGCGATCGACTGACAATGATCCTGCGACGTGCAGTTGCTGGCCGCGATTGGCGAGAAGCGCATGCCCTAGCTTTTGCCCGACCGAACGGAACGCGATGCCGTTGACGATGGCGCCATCGCCGGACTTGAAACGCAGTCTCAAATGCGCCTGCCCAACCTCCTCGGCAAAGACGAGCTGATGCGCCGGCAACGCCAGCACCGGCTCGGGATTGCCACTACCGAACGGTCCGGCACGATTAAGCGTGGTCGCAAGCTCCGTCGTCACCGCGCGCGCCGAGACCGCGCCATCGATATAGAGCTCGTTGACGTGGCGCGCTTCGGCGACGTCCTGTGCCAGTGCGTTTTCGAGATAGGCACGGAATTCGGCGAGCTTCTCCTTGCGGAGCGTCACGCCCGCGGCCATCGCGTGACCGCCGCCTTTCAGCAGAATGCCGTCGGCCACGGCCTGCCGCACCGCCTTGCCCAGATCGACGCCGGCAATCGAGCGGCCCGAACCCGTGCCGATGCCGCCGGGCTCCAGCGCGATCGCAAAGGCGGGCCGCGAGAACTTCTCCTTCAACCGGGAGGCAACGAGGCCGACCACGCCGGGATGCCAGCCTTCGGACGCGGTGACGATGACGGCGAGCTTGTCTTCCAGCCCGATCGAGGCGAGCGCTTCGGCTTCGGCCTGCGCTTCGGCGGCCTGCTCGATGACGCGACGCTCGCTGTTGAGGCGGTCGAGCTCGGCGGCGATCCGCGCGGCCTCGACGCTGTCGCCTTCGAGCAGCAACCGGACACCGAGATCGGCGCGGCCGATCCGCCCGCCGGCATTGACGCGCGGTCCCAGCATGAAGCCGAGGTGCCAGGCTTCGGGCGGACCGTTGAGCCGCGCCACGTCCATCAGCGCGGTATGGCCGACATGGTCGCGCCGCCGCATCGCGATCAGCCCTTTTGCGACGAAGGCGCGGTTCAGCCCGATCAACGGAGCCACATCCGCGACGGTGCCCAGCGCGACGTGATGCAGCATGCCGAGCAAATCGGGCTCGGGCATCTCCGCCTTCCAGAAGCCGCGCTGGCGCAGTTCTCTGTTCACCGCAACCAGCGTCACCAGCACGAGGCCGACAGCGGCGAGATGGCCAAGGCCCGAGAGATCGTCGAGCCGGTTCGGATTGACCAGCGCGTCGACCTCCGGCAGCTCCGTGCCGGCCTGATGATGATCGATCACCACCACAGACATGCCCAGCCGTTTCGCTTCAGCGAGCGGCTCGATGCTGGTGGTGCCGCAATCCACCGTGACGAGCAGCGTGGCGCCCTTGGCCGCGAGGCCTCGAACGGCCTCGACGTTGGGGCCATAACCCTCAAAGATGCGATCGGGAATATGGATCAGCGGGTCGAGCCCGCAATGGCGCAGGTGCCAGGCCAGCAGCGCTGCAGAGGTCGCACCGTCGACGTCGTAATCGCCGAAGATGGCGACCGCCTCGCCCTTCGCGGCGGCATCGGCGATGCGCTTCGCGGCCGCCTCCATCTCCGTCACCGTGAACGGATCCGGCATAAGTTTTCGAATGGTCGGATCGAGGAAATCAGGGACGGCATCGATGTCGACGCCGCGGCCGGCCAGCACCCGCGCCAGCAGTTCCGGCAATTGGTGCTGCTGCACGATGGCAAGCGCCTTGGCCGCGCCTCTTGCGTCCAGCCGGTCGCGCCAGAGCTTGTCGGTGAGCGAGCGCGCCACACCCAGGAACGCCTGGGGCATTTCGACGGGCAAAGCGGTGGCGGGAGGCGTCATGATTCGTGGTTCAAGTGGTCCGGTACAAACAGCGGCGCGACGGCCGCCTCCGATCGCAGGATTCACCGGGAATCCCTGGCATTTTGCAACGTCAGCAGCCCACAAAGCGGTGGATTGCCGAAATGCTGAGCGAGTTGACTACCATTTGAGCAGTCACGCGGACAGCAAATTAAGTGAGCGTTAGCAGGAATCTTCGAAAACGAGTCTCATTCGATCTGTAATTTTTAGTTCCGGGTCATTGCAGGTCAGACGTCATTGCCAAGGGAAGCCCCCGATGTCTGTTGCGCTGGGTTTGAAATCCAAGCCTGTTACCACTGAGCCCGCTAACGACGATTCCGACATTTCCGCGCTGATCAACCGCCTGACCGCGGAGGTCAACCAGATCGCCGTCGACAAGACCAAGTCGATCCAGCAGATCACCAACCAGATGAAGATGCTGGCGCTGAACGCGCTGATCGAAAGTTCGCGGGCCGGCGCGCAAGGCGCGGGCTTTGCTGTGGTGGCGCAGGAGGTGCGCGGCGTCGGCCAGCAGGTCGAGACCATCGCCCGCGAACTCGAGACCCAGCTGACCAAACGCACCGGCGATCTCGTCGCCTCGATCGAGCGCATGAGCCAGCGCTCGCGCGGCGAGCGCATGATGGACTTGTCCCTGAACGCGATCGAGCTGATCGACCGCAACCTTTATGAGCGCACCTGCGACGTGCGCTGGTGGGCGACCGATTCTGCCGTGGTCGATTGCGCCGCCTCGCCCGCTCCGGCCGCGGTCAGCCATGCCACGCAGCGCCTCGGCGTCATTCTCGGCGCCTACACCGTTTACCTCGACCTCTGGCTCTGCGACCTCGACGGCAATGTCATCGCCAATGGCCGCGCGGATCGCTTTCGCGTCGTCGGCCAGAACGTCGCCCACACCAAATGGTTTCGCGAGGCGAAGACCCTGCGCTCCGGCGACGACTATGTCGCCGGCGACGTCGAGAACCAGCCGCTGCTCGGCAACGCCCAGGTCGCCACCTACTGCGCCAGCGTCCGCGTCGGCGGAGAGGCCCACGGCGCGCCGATCGGCGTGCTCGCCATTCATTTCGACTGGGAGCCGCAGGCGCGCGCGATCGTGCAGGGCGTGCGCGTCGGCGACAGTGACAAGGCTCGCGTGCTGCTGGTCGACTCGCATTTCCGTGTCATCGCCGCCTCCGACGGCCAGGGCATTTTGAGCGAGCGCGTCTCGCTGTCGCTCAACGGCGAGCGCTCCGGCTTCTATCACGACCGGACAGGCGCGATGGTCGCCTTCCACGCGACGCCGGGCTACGAGACCTATCGCGGCCTCGGCTGGTACGGCGTGATCGTCTGCGGGGCGTGAGGCTGGAGCCGGCCGGCCCGGCTCCCCAATCCAAATCGTGAAAACAACCCCATGCACAGTAGCGAGAGTGCTGCTTGCACGGAGCTTGAGCCCGTTGTTGACACGTCGGGCAAAACACCCCGACCTGCGATGATCGCGAGGTCTGAGACCCGCTTTTCCCTCGAGCCGTGAACGCGCCCGCCTGGCCACACGGCGGGCTCCCTCGGGCATTCCCAGCAGCTGCCCCTTCGGACATCGTGGCTCCGGACAATTACGTAGGTCGCGGCGAATTTGCGCTCGATCAAAGCCGGCACGGTTCCCGCTGCCAATTATTCCCGAAAATCACGGGAGGTCGGCCCATGCTGGTTAGAATCAATACGGCGCAGCGCCGTCCGATCGACGGTCATCTGGCTGCCGTTGCTGGCAATCGCGCGCTCTGCAGTGAGTTCAGGTATCGCAGAGGCAGCGAGATTTTCGGCGAGGGCGAGGACGCAGAATACGTTTACCAGATCAACTCCGGAGCCGTGCGTACCTACAAGCTGCTCCCGGACGGTCGGCGCCAAATCAACGCGTTTCATTTGTCCGGCGACATGTTCGGTTTCGAGAACAGCGAAACGCACCGCTTTACCGCCGAAGCTATCGTCGAGACCGATGTGCGCATCATGAGGCGAAGCAATCTTCTGGGAGCGATGCCAAACCAAGGCGCCGGGCCAAAGCACCTCATCGGCTTCGTCACCCAGAATCTTCAGCACGCCGAGAACCACATGCTGCTTCTGGGTCGGAAGACATCGTTGGAGAAGGTCGCTGCATTCCTGCTCGAGATGGACGACCGGCTGGCACATCCGAGAGTCATGAACCTGCCGATGACGCGTCGCGACATCGCGGACTACCTCGGACTCACCCTCGAAACCGTCTCACGCGCCCTGTCGATTTTGCGAGACGACCAGATCTTGCGATTTGACGGAACGACTCAGCGACGACTGGAAGTGCTCGATCGAAACCGGCTTTCGAGGCTCGACGCCTGATTTTGCAGCGGAAGTCGCCCTTGGCTTGGCCAAGGCGAGAGCCGCTCGGATCTCTGCAAGGCCAATGGGAGGAATGGTCATGCTCATCAAGACGCTTACATTGCACTCGCTTACCTATCTGGTGGGGATTACCAGCTCGGTCGCGGCCTACCAGAATGCCCTTTGGAGCCCGGGAGCAAACCAGACGGATACGCGCCAGGTTGTTCTTCGCGCAGCCAAGAGCGACAGACTGCCCGTCACGTTGACCAGATCTCACGCCCGCGACAACGTGCCGACACGGGTGCCGGCAGTCGTCAAACCCGGCATCGGGGATGCTTGCAAGCCGCCGATCGATGTCCGTGGGCGCTGCTTTGCTGCGGTGGCTTTGAACAGTCAGGCTGCGTGACCCCTTTGCCGCTCTCGACCGAGCAATCCGTCCTTAAACAGTGACCCATGATGCCTCATCGATCGCATCCAGGCAGCGGTTTCCTCAGGGACCATTCGCAAGACTTCTCGCTGATCCTCGGAGGTCCGGTCTTCCAGTTCCTGCGTCGGGCCCATTTGACCGGCAACAAGCTGGAATTTGCGCCACGGCGCACTTTGGTGATCTCGCTGTTTTGCTGGCTTCCGCTTCTCGCCCTTTCGCTCTTCGAGGGAGACGCACTTCACGGCCGCGTGCCGGTTCCGTTCCTGTTCGACGTGGAGGTCTACACCCGCTTCCTGCTCGCCATTCCACTCCTCCTGGAGGCCGAGATTATCGTGCACCGGCGCATGCGCTTCATTGTGAAGCAATTCCTGGAGCGCAACTTGATACCGGAAAATCAAATGTCGCGGTTCGACTCGGCGATCGAGTCGGTCGTTCGACTCCGCAACTCCATGCTCGCTGAGGTGCTGCTATTCCTATTCGTGTACATCGTCGGAATCCTTGTCATCTGGCGACATTACATCGCACTCGACACGGTCACTTGGTACGCGAAACCGGCCGTTGGCGGCGCGCAGCTTTCACTCGCCGGAATGTGGTTCAGCTACGTAAGCCTCCCGATCTTCCAGTTCCTGCTGTGCCGCTGGTACTTCCGAATGTTCATCTGGGCGCGCTTCCTCTGGCAGGTCTCGCGCATTGAATTGAGCCTGATGCCGACACACCCGGATCGCGTCGCGGGCCTGGGCTTTCTGTCGGACATCCTTTACGCGTTTATCCCGCTCCTGCTGGCCCATGGCGTTCTGCTTGCCGGTGTTCTCGGCAACCGCATCTATCACCTCGACGCCAGACTGTCTGACTTCGTGCTTGAAATCCTGTCGCTTGTCGTCTTTCTCGAGTGCGTCACGCTTGGCCCCCTGCTGGTTTTCGCCTCCCAACTTGCTCACGCCAAGCGGCAGGGTCTTCGGGAGTATGGCACGCTGGCCGAGCGCTACGTGCGCGAGTTTGACGCGAAATGGATGCACGGAACACCATCGAACGAACCATTGGTCGGCAGTAGCGATATTCAATCACTCGCCGATCTGGGCAATAGCCTGGAGGTGGTGCGGACAATGCGTGTTGTCCCCTTCACGAAGGAAACAATCTTGCAGCTGGCCATCGTAACGGCTTTGCCGGTGCTCCCGCTCTTGCTGACGATGATTCCCCTGGAGGAGCTGGTGAAGAAATTGTTGGGAATCTTGTTCTAGCCGGACGGTCCTACGAACGTTCGAGGTTTCCGCGGGTAATCTCAACGTCTGCCCGCATCATTTGGCGGCTGGCCTCCGCATCACTGCGCTGCGATAACTGCCCTCACTGACGATTCAACAGATCAGGCGACGCCGCAATGCCCACACCACTCCTGTCCGACCCCGTTGCCCGCGCCACCTCCCCGAGCACGGGACACGCACCGCCCGACGGCTTTGCCGATCTCGTGCCTGAGCTCAGCGTTTCGAACATCGAGGCCAGCCTGTCGTTCTGGCGCGACCTGCTCGGCTTTGCGATTGCCTATGACCGTCCCGATGCCCGATTTGCCTATCTCGTCAGGGGGCGCCTCCAGGTGATGCTGTGCGAATTGAACGGCCGCTGGGAAACCGCCGAGATGCAGCGCCCATTCGGTCGCGGCATTAATTTACAGATGGTCGTCGACCGCATCGATCTGATCCTGAAAGCGCTCGACGGTGCGAAATGGCCGCTCTACGAGCCGCCAAATGAAGCTTGGTATCGCGCCGGCGACCTCGAGGTTGGGCAGCGCGAGTTTCTCGTGCAGGATCCCGACGGCTATTTGATCCGCCTCGTCGAACGCCTTGGGACACGCGGGCCGTCGTGACGCGCACCTGGGCTTTGGTGCCGTCGACCACTGCCCAGATCTGCAGGGAAACATGGCCGCGGCTGCGGCCAATCAGGGTCGCAGAGTTACCCGAGTTCGGCCCTTGCGATGTCGTCCCCTTCAGCCAGCAATGTCACCCCGCCGAGCGTCTGCGACGGGCGCTCCCCGAACATTGCCAGGTAATATTGCGCGAACCGGCCGAGCTCATAAAAGCCCTGCCCCATCGCGACGGCAGCCACGGTGACCGAACCGGGCGCGCTGTCGCGCAGGATGGAATGAACCGCGCAAAGCCGCTTGTGGCGGAGGAAGCTGACCGGGCCCAGGCCGAAAACCTCCTGAAAGGCGCGGTGCAGGGTACGCCGCGATACGCCGAGCGCTGCGCAGATCTCCGCCACATGCACCGGGCGGTTGCCGGCCGCGTCGAGATGCTCTTCGACCCGACGGATCAGCCGCCTTGCCGACGGCAGCCAACCCTCGTCGTCGGGCGGCAGCGCCGACATGACATTCGCCGCCATACATTCGACGATCGATCGTTTCCAGAAATCGGCCGTGGAGGGCGTCAGGCCGCCGCTGTGCGTGCGCAAATGCGACATGATCCGGACCAGGCGGCGCGAGGCAATCGCGCCGGTCTCGATATCCGCCCGGAAATGGCCGCGGCTGCGCCAGGTGTCGGGATCGCTCAACCGCGCTTCACCGCCGAATAGCGAAGTCACCTCGCCAAGATCGAACCGCATGGCGGCATAAGCAGATGCGCCGTGAAAAACCCCGTCATGCTCCAGCAGCGGCGGGATCACCAGCACGTCGTTGAGCTGCATGTCGAACGACCAATGCGCGACGCGCTCTTCGGCCGACAGCAGCATTCCGATGATCAACTTGTCATCGCTGGAGACACGTTGCGTGCGCATGCCGACGTTGAAGGTGCCGATGCTGAGCGAGAAATCGTCGATGCCGACATGGGAGAGCGTTCCTCGCAAACGCCCGCGGCCGAGCTGCATCACATCGACATGCGAGCCGTGAACGGCCTGGTGAAGGCCTTCGAATCCGTCCAGCCTTTTCGAATCAACCAGAAGGGATTGCTCCATGCCGTACCCTGTTACTGAAGCGCGACAATTCTGCGGCAACCGACAGTACAATACCACCGCAAGGCGAGGTGGATGCGACAATCTGCCTTGGCATTTTGAGTCAAACGCTAGGGAATCCCGGCGAGACAATTGCTTGCGGAGTGCCGCAATTGCCCGGATTTGCAGCATGACTTGATTAAGCCTCGCCTCGCTTGCGCGTCCTGGCACAATTTGCACATCACAGCCGGTCAATCTTCGGATACCTTTTGCAACCTCAGCGATATCGATCGAACGCGCTTTGCGGATGGCAGAGTGCACGCGGCAATGATGTGCCGTGTGCCCAAAAGCGTGCGCGCATGCGCGCAAAGGAAAGAGATGTTGACGCAATGACGCGTCGTCCCTTCCCGAGCGCCAAAAAGGAGGAGGACCAGACAATGTGTCCAACATGCCCGGGAACGTGCCGTCGTCTGCTGAAGTCCGCGCCGTAGCGTCAGCTGGAATACGCGTATTGGAGTTTCCAACGATGCTGCGGGCGGATCTGACTCACTGCGAATGGTTGCCGGATGACGCGAAGACCGGCGAGATGGTCTTCATCCCCGGCGGAACGTATCGCATGGGATCGGACCATCACTACCCAGAAGAAGCGCCGAGCCATCGCGTCTTCGTCGACGGCTTCTGGATCGATCGGACGCCTGTGACCAACAGGCAGTTCAAGCAGTTCATCGACGAAACAGGCCATGTCACTGAGGCCCAGATCATTCCTGACGCGAAGGACTATCCCGGAGCGCTGAAGGAGATGCTCTACTCGGGATCGCTGGTGTTCTCGCCGCTGCCCCGCATCACCGATCTCACCGACTGGAGCCAGTGGTGGTCGTTCGTGCGAGGCGCGAACTGGCGCCACCCCTACGGCCCCGGCAGCAACATCAAAGGCCTCGACGACCATCCGGTCGTGCATGTCTCCTTTAGCGATGCCGCCGCTTATGCGCGCTGGGCAGGCAAGGAGCTGCCGACGGAAGCCGAATGGGAATTCGCTGCGCGCGGCGGGCTCGAGGGGGAAGAGTTTGCCTGGGGCGATGCCCTTATGCCCGGCGGCAAGCACATGGCCAACATCTGGCAGGGCAACTTCCCTGTCCAGAATCTCGGCGAGGATGGGTACGAGCGTACCTCGCCGGTCATGGCCTTCCCGCCCAACGGCAACGGCCTCTACGACATGATCGGCAACGTCTGGGAATGGACTTCGGACTGGTGGTCGGCGAGGCACACAGCCGACGCCGCAAAGCCCTGCTGCATTCCGCAAAACCCTCGCGGGGGCCGCGAGGATGCAAGCTACGACCCTCGCCTCCCCGACATCAGGATTCCTCGCAAGGTTCTCAAGGGCGGCTCGCATCTCTGCGCACCGAACTATTGCCGCCGCTATCGCCCCGCCGCGCGCCACGCCGAACCGGTCGACACCTCGACCAGCCATGTCGGCTTCCGTTGTGTCGCGCGCACGCCCCTCGTCATTCACCGCGAACAAGAAGGATCTGCTGCAACATAGGGAGTGCTGCATGAGCAGCGAGTTGGAGAATAACACCAACTCGAAAATACTGGCGGAGGCGCTAGCGCAGATTCGATGACCGGAGAACCGACAAAGCGGCAATTCAGCATCGGCTTCCAGACATCGATCATCACGGTGTTCGTGGGCGTGGTGCTGCTTGTCGGCTTGACCCTGGTCTATCTCAGCTTCGCGCGGGTGACATCGATCACGCGGACGGCGGCGCGCGGCTTCATCGAGAAGGTGGCGCAGCTCGGTGCCGACCATGTCGACGAGCGGTTCAAGACCGTACGCGACAATCTCGACATCCTCTCTGGCCTGCCGGCGATCCAGGGGGCAGAGATCGCCGACAATACGCGGCTCTACGCCCTGATGGCGGCGATGCTGCGCAACAATCCGCAGCTGTTCAATCTCTATGTCGGCTATGAGGACGGATCGTTCATCGAGATGGACGTGATCGACCGCGCCAGGCCAGCGTTCAGAACGGGATTGAAGGTCGATCAGGACGCAGCGTTCCGGCTGGTCGTGGTCGCGCGGACGGCGGGAGCTGCGCCGGTCACGCAATATCTGTCGGAGAACCTGATCCAGGTCGCGGAGGTCCCCGGCCCCGCCGGCTACGACCCGCGGCAACGGCCCTGGTATGTCGAGGCGTTCAAGAACGACAAGACGCTGCTGACAGGGCCTTACGTGTTCTACGCCACGGGCGAGCCCGGCTACACGCTGCGCACGCCCTTGAAGGAAGGCCGCCGCGGCGTCGTCGCCGGCGACGTCCTGCTTAACCGGTTCGAGGCGATGCTGGCGGAACAGAAGCTCGGGCAATCCGGGCAAGCGTTCCTGTTCAACGATGCCGACCGCATCGTCGGCCATCCCGAGATGACCCGTCTCATGACGGAGATTCCCGAACGACAGGACGACCTGCCGCAGGTCGGCGCGCTGAAGCTGCCGGGGCTGGTTCCGATCATCCGCTCCTGGCGCGACGGCGGGCAAGCCCAGCAGTTCTTCGACGATCAGGCCGGCCGCACCTATATCGCGGCGGTCCACCGGCTCGACACCACCGGCTCGGCCAATGTCCGGCTCGCGATCATCGCGCCGCTCGACGAGTTTTATGCCCGGATCATCAACGAGCGCCGTACCCTGTTCGCGCTGGCGCTCGCCTTCGTCGGCGCCACGCTGCCGTTTGCATTCTGGCTGGGATCGCGCATGGCCGAGCCGCTGCGCAAGCTTGTCCAGGAGACCGACGCGATCCAGCGCTTCGACCTCGCGGAGCGGCCCCGCATTCGCTCCGCCATCGCCGAGATCGAGGAACTCGGCCGCTCGGTCTTCACCATGCGCAGCGTGGTCAGCAGTTTTGCCAGCTTCATCCCGCGCCCGATCGTACGGCAGCTGATCGAGACCGGCGCCTCGCTCCGCCTCGGCGGCACCAGGCGCGAGGTCACAGTGCTGTTCACCGACGTCGCCGACTTCACCGCAAAGACCGAGCGGGCCGACCCGTCGCAGGTGATGATCTACACCTCGCGCTATTTTGCGGTCCTCTCGGACGAGATCATGCGGCACCGGGGCACGGTCGACAAATATATCGGCGATGCCGTGATGGCGCTCTGGAATGCGCCGGCTGACGATCCTGACCATACCGTCAACGCCTGCCGCGCCGTTCTGGCGTGCCTTGCCGCGAACGAGGCGCTCAACAAGCAGTTCCGGCATGAGAGCTGGCCGCCTTACGACACCCGGTACGGCCTGAATGTCGGCGACGCCGTGGTCGGCAATGTCGGCTCCAGCGACCGCATGAACTACACTGCGCTCGGCGCCACCGTGAACCTGGCCTCGCGGCTCGAGGGCCTCAACAAGAACTACGGTACGCATGTGCTGGTCAGCGCCGCCGTACGCGAACGCGTCGGCCATGCGTTCCTTTTCCGCAGCGTCGACAGCATCACCCCGAAAGGGTTTGCCGAGCCGATCGAGGTCAGCGAACTGCGCGGCGAACTGGCGCAGGCCGACGCGAGCGAGATCGCGATGTGCAGACACTGGGACGAGGTCTTTGCCTCGATCGCACAGGATGGCCCGGCGGAGACTACCCTGGTCCGGCTCTCCGGTTTCCTGCACGACTATCCCAGAGACAGCGTCGCACAATTTCATGCGACGCGGTTTCGCAACGCTGCCCAGGGGACGAGCGCGGAGGCGTGACCTGAGGGTTTACCTGGCAGCGGTCGGGTAAACGCCTTCCGTGAACACCACAGGCGTTCCCTTGGCGACGCTGGCAGCTACCCGTTCGGCATCCCAGTTGGTCAGGCGTACGCAGCCATGCGATTGTCCCTTGGAGATATTTTGCGGCGACGGCGTGCCGTGGATGCCGTAGCCGTCGGCGGACAGATTGATCCACATCGTGCCGACCGGATTGTTCGGCCCGGGCATGATCTTGAAGGGTTTTCGGGAATGAACGCCCTTGAAATGATAGGCGGGATTGTAGCGATAGGTCGGGTTTGGATCGATCTCGGTGACCTTCAGCGAGCCTGACGGCGACGGCTTGTCCTCGCTGCCGACACTCGCCGGATAGAACCCGATCAGCGCATTCGACTTGTCGAACAGTTTTACGGTTTGCCTGACCTTGTCGATCTCGACCCTGTCGGCCTTGGCAGGCGTAGCGCCCTCGCCTGCGTCGACCACGGCGATGGTCTCGCCGGCGCGATCGAAGTGACGCCCCGGATTGAGCGCCGCCAGCAGCTGCTCGCTCATGTGAAACCTCTCGGCCAGCTCTTCGCGCGGACTGGTGTAGCCGAGCTTCGGAATGTCCTTCATGTCTTCCATCTTCGACGGAAGCCTGCGCAGGAACGGGCCTGAGACGTCCTTGTCGGTGATGGTGTAGGTCGTCATCGGCGACCGCGCGTCCGCCTGGAGCGCCTTCCAGACGTCATCCGTCACCTGATCCGAAGCAGGCACTTGCCGCGCTTCGGCATAGGCGCGAAGCGCCTTCCTGGCATTCTCGCCGAATCTGCCGTCGATCTCGCCGGGAGAGAAGTGCGCCCGGTCCAGCAGGACCTGAAGACGCACCCCGGCCGGGGTCGGCTTCTCGTTCGACAGGGTCTTCTTCGAAGGTTCGGCGGACGCGATGGCGGCCGCGTCCATTGCCGCGGCGATCGCCGGTGTGGCGACAAGGGCGGAGAACGCAACGGCAAGAGCAACCTTCATTGCTGGCATGTTCCAGCTCCGACGGGATTCGTTCGTCGGATTGGCAACTCGGCTCGACGGCGGAAGTTTCCAGTTTTTCCTGAACCGCGAACGCCGTTCAGGCGTCGCGCCGCCCAGCCATCTCCGCCGCGAGCAGCACCGCGGCGCGGCTGGCGCCTATCGATGCGACGCCCTGGCCTGCGATGTCGTAGGCGGTGCCGTGTGCGGGCGTGCAGATCGGAAACGGGAAGCCGCCGAGCAAGGTGACGCCACGATCGAACCCCATCAGCTTCATCGCGATCTGGCCCTGGTCGTGATACATCGTCAGCACCGCATCGAAGGCGCCTGCCTTGGCGCGCAGGAACACGGTGTCGGCCGGAAACGGCCCGTCCACGGCAATGCCGTCGCGCTGGCCGGCTTCCACCACCGGCGCAATGACATCGATTTCCTCTCGGCCGAAATTGCCGCCGTCGCCGGCGTGCGGATTGAGGCCCGCGACCGCAATGCGCGGCCGCGCGAACCCGGCATTGCGCATGCAGGTATCGGTCAGTTTCAGCGCGCGCTGGATGCGCTCGCTCGACAGTTTTGCAGCAACATCCCTCAGCGGAATGTGCGAGGTCACGCGTGCATTCCAGAGCGCACCCAGCACGTTGAATTCGCTGGCCGGCGTCCGCAAGCCCACCACCTCCGCGGAGAAGGCGATCTCGTCGTCATACTCCGAGCGCGCGAGCCGCATCGCCGCCTTGTTGAAGGGCGTGAAGCAAACGGCATCGACCCGGCCATCCCTGCCAAATTCGAGCGCCCGCTTGTAATTGGCCAGCGCAAACTGGCCGCCCGCAAGGCTCGCCACGCCGCGCTCGATCCGCGCGGGTTCGAGGTGGCCGAGATCGAGGAATAGCGTATCGCCTGTGAGCTCATCGAAATCGGCGCCCTGCTCCACCGCCGTCAGTTCAGGCGCGACACCTGCGACCTTCGCGCCCGCGTCGAACACGCGGCGGTCGCCGATGACCACGAGCCGGCACCGTGCGCGGATATCATCCTGCGTAACGAGTTTTGCCGTCAGCTCCGGACTGATGCCGGCAGGATCTCCCATCGCCAGCGCAATCAGCGGCTTTCCGGTCATATGATCACCTTTTCCTGGGTCGTCGTTTCGATGCTGGCGGGCTTGCGGAAAATGCGCGCGAACAGCTGCAACGCCAGCGGCAACAACAGCAATGCGATCCCGGCGACCACGAGGCACGTCACCAGCTTGTTGGCGAAGAAGATGCCGAGGGATCCCTTGGACATCAGCATCGACTGTCGGAACGCATCCTCGGCCTTGTCGCCGATGACGATGGCGAGCACCAGCGGCGCCAAGGGATAGAACAGCTTCTTGAAGAGATAGCCGACGACGCCGAAGCCCAGCATCATCACCACGTCGAGATAGGAGTTCGAAACCGAATAGGCGCCGACGACGCAGATGATCACGATCAGCGGCGCGATGACCACGAAGGGAATCCGCATCAAGGCGGCGAACACGGGCACGGTCAGCAGCACCAGCGCGACCGCGACGATGTTGCCGACATACATCGAGGCAATCAGGCCCCAGACGAAGTCTTTCTGGTCCACGAACAGCATGGGACCTGGATTGAGGCCCCAGATCATCAGCCCGCCCATCATGACCGCCGCAGTCGCCGAGCCGGGAATGCCGAGCGAAAGCATCGGCAACAGCGCGCTGGTGCCCGCGGCGTGATCGGCCGTCTCGGGCGAAATGATGCCTTCGACCTCGCCGGTGCCGAAGTAACGGCCGCGGCGCGAGAAGCGGCGGCCGATACCGTAGCTCATGAAGGAGGCCGCGGTCGGGCCGCCCGGAGTGATCCCCATCCAGCAGCCGATCGCCGCGCTCCGCAGCAACGCAACGCTGTGGCGTGGCAGGCGGCCGACCGCACGGAACACCTCCAGCCAGTCGATCTTCGAGGAAACGGCACGGGCGTGAAACTCCTCCTCGACCGCGACCAGCAGCTCGCCAATGCCGAACAGGCCCATCACCGCGACGACGAAATTCACGCCCTTGACGAGCTCGTCGATGCCCATGGTGAGACGGACGCTGCCGGAGACGGTGTCGATGCCGATGGCGGCGATCGCAAAGCCGATCGCGAGCGCGACGACGGTCTTGATCGGCGCCGCGCCGCCCATGCCGACAAAGCTCGCAAACGCCAGGAAATAGACAGCGAAATATTCCGCCGGACCAAACGCGAGGGCGACCTGCGCGACCCATGACGCCAGGAAGGTAATCAGGATGACGCCAACAAGCGCACCGAACGCGGCCGAGCCGAAGGCGGTGGCCAGCGCCGTGGTTGGCCTTCCGTCGCGCGCCATCGGATAGCCATCGAACGTGGTGGCGACCGATGATGGCTCGCCGGGGATGTTGAACAGGATCGAGGTCACGGATCCCCCGAACAGCGCGCCCCAATACATGCTGGAGAGCAGGATGATCGCCGAGACCGGCTGCATGCCAAAGGTCAGCGGCAGCAGCAGCGATACCCCGTTCGGCGCGCCGAGCCCTGGCAACACGCCGACGAGAATGCCGAGCAGAACGCCGACGACCATCAAGGCCAGATGCGGCACGGTAACCGCGATGGTGAAGCCGTGGAGGAGCTCCGAGAGATTATCCATCGCGCTCCCCTCAGAACCCCAGCGCCGCGGCGAGCGCGCCGTGCGGCAGCGACACCTGGAACATGCGCTCGAACACGACATAGAGCGCGAGCGCCGTGGCCGCCGCCGTCACCGCCGATAGCAAGACAGATCGATGCCGCGGGATTGCGAGCACCGCGAGAACATAGGCCGCCGACGCGACATACATCCCGAGCAGCGGGATGGCGGCGACGAAGATTGCCGCCGGCACGAACAGGCCCGCCAGTCGCCGCAGCTCGATCGACGTGATGGCGACGGGAACGCTCGCCAGCGAAGCCGCCGGCATCACGCCGCGCGTCAGATTGTAGAGACTGCCGGCGACGATGATGATGCCAGTCAGGAACGGAAATGTGCCTGACTCGACACCCTCGGTCGACCAGCCGATGCCGTTGTCCAGGCTCTGGACCGCCACAGCGACGCCAAAGCTGCCGGTGAGGATGGCGGTCGCAAGTTCGAGGGCGCGGCGTGAGATCATGGAAGGCTCCTGATCCTCACTTGACCAGCCAGCCCTGCTCGCTTGCCACCTGTTTCACGTGCTCGAGATCCTCCTTGATGAACTTGTCGAACTCGGCACCGGTCAGGAACGTGTCGACCTGGGAGGTCTTCTCGATGTAGTCCTTCCATTCCGCTGTCGCCTGCACCTTCTTCATGAGGTCGACATAGTAGGCAGCCTGCTCCGGCGTGACCTTGCCGGGCAGCCAGACCGTCCGCGGCTGCTCATATTGCTTGATGTCAAGTCCCTGCTCGACGCAGGTCGGAACGTCGCCCCAGCCTTCGGTGGCCGTGATCTTTGGACCTTCCGGCAGGTGCTTCGGGCTGAACACGCAGAGCGGACGCTGCGTGCCGCCGCGCCACTGCCCCAAGCTCTCACTGGGATTGTTGACGTGGGAATCGAGATGCCCGCCGGCGAGCTGCACGGCAGCCTCGGCGCCGCTCTTGAAGGGAATATAGGTGAGCTTGACGTGCCCGGTCTTCTCGATCATGCGCGTCAGCACCTCGTCGGTGTCCTTGGACTGCGCGCCGCCCATCTTGAAGTCGCCTGACGCAGCCGCCTTCAGATAGTCGCCGGCGGTTTTGTAGGGCGCGTCCTGTTTCACCCAGAGCAGGAACTCGTCCTGCGCCATCGCCGCGATCGGGGTCAGGTCCGTGTAGTTGAAGGCGACCTTGGAGACGAGCGGCTGCTGCCAGGCGTTCGAGGTGCCGAAGATCACCTTGTAGGGATCGCCGGCGGAGGCCTTGCCGTAGACATAGCCTTCGGCGCCGCTGCCGCCCCCCTTGTTGACGACGACGATCGGTTGATCCGTCAGCTTGTACTTGGTGATGATGTTTTGCACCGCGCGGGCGAGATTGTCGGTGCCGCCTCCGGGACCGGCGGTCGCCACAAACTCGATCGGCTTCTGCGGCTGCCACGCCGCGAACGCAGGCATCGGGCCTGCGAGCACGGTCGCGCTGACGGACAACAGGAAGAGAGACGTCCCACGCATGATTTCCTCCAACTGATTTTTTCTGTTTTGTTAGATCAATCGTCTCGACGTCCGCTCAGGCGACGCGTTCTTCGCGCTCCCCTGCGGCCGAGACGATTGCACCTTCTTGCTCGAGCGCTTCGATTTGCGCCTGGTCGAAGCCGTGCTCGGCCAGCACCTCGCGCGTATGTTCGCCATAGACAGGCGCGCCTGATGCGACCTTGCCCGGGGTCTCCGAGAATTTGACCGGCAGCCCGATCGTCTTGACCGGGCCAAGCGTGGAATGCTCGACCTCTACGACCATCTCGCGCGCCAGCGTCTGCGGATCGCTCAAAGCCTCGAGCATGTTGTGCACAGGGCCGCAAGGCACGCCCTTCTCGTCCAGCGCCGCGAGCCAGTGCGCGCGCGTCTGCGTCCGGAAACGTTCACTCAGGACAGCTTCGAGCTCTTTCAAATTCGCCATGCGGTCGGCGCCAGTGACGAAGCGCGGATCGGCGGCGAGTTCGCTCGCGCCGAGCGCTTCCAGCATCAGCAGCCAGTGCTTCTTGTTGGCGCCGCCGACCACGAGCCAGCCGTCGGACGCCTCGAACGCCTGATATGGCGCATTGAGCGGATGGGCCGAACCCATCGCGCGCGGCGCGGTGCCGGCGGCGAGCGCAATGGTCGATTGCCAATAGGTCTGCACCAGCGCGGCCTCATAGAGCGACGTCTCGACCCACTGCCCCTCCCCGGTCTTCAGGCGATGCGTATAGGCGGCGAGGATGCCCATGCTCGCGAGCAGGCCGGCGGTGATGTCTGATAGCGGCGGGCCGCATTTGACCGGCGGGCCATCGGGACGCTCGCCGGTGAAGCTCATGATGCCGCTCATGGCCTGCGCGACAAGGTCAAAACCGCGGCGGTGTTTGTAAGGGCCGGTGCGACCGAAACCAGACAGGGAGCAATAGATCAGAGATGGAAACTGCTTGTGCAGCTCTTCGTAGCCGAAACCCAGCCGTTCCATCGCGCCCGGCGCAAAATTCTCGACCAGCACGTCGGCGTCTGCGATCAAGCGCCGCAACACCTCCTTGCCGCCATCGGTCTTGAGATCCAGCACGATGCCCCGCTTGTTGCGGTTCATCATCAGGAACGAAGCGGCCTGGTCACCAATTTTGGGCGGCACCGAATGGCGGGTGTCGTCGCCGTTCGGCCATTTCTCGATCTTGATGACGTCGGCGCCCATGTCGGCGAGCATCAAGGTGCAGGTCGGCCCCGCCATGACGTGGGTGAGATCAATGACCTTGAGGCCGGCAAGCGGGCCGGAGCGGCGTGAGGCGGATTGCGAACGATCGCTTTGCATCGGGGCGTCCTATTGTCCGCGCCACTGCGGGGCGCGCTTGCTGAGGAAAGCATCGAGCCCTTCGCGAAAATCCTGGCTCGTGTAGCACATCAGGATGAGGTCTTCGCCTTCGTCCCGCGTCAGCCGCCGCTGCAGGCGGGCGACCGCCTGCTTGGTCGCGTTCAGTGTCAGCGGCGCATGGCTGGCAACGAGGCGCGCGACCTCGTCGGCGCGCTTGTCGAGCGCCGCAAGGTCCTCGACGACCTCACCAAGCAGCCCGATTCCTGCGGCCTCGGCCGCATCGACCAGCCGCGCTGTGAAGATCAGATCCTTGACCCGCGCCGCCCCGATCAGCGCAGTGAGACGGCTGACATTGGACATCGAGAGGCAATTGCCGAGCGTCCGGGCAATGGGAAAGCCGATCTTGGTGCTCGATGTGCCGATGCGCAGGTCGCAGGCGGCGGCAATGCCCGCCCCGCCGCCGGTGCAGAAGCCGTTGATCGCGGCGATGGTGGGCACCCGGCATTGTTCGAGCGTGGTGAGCACCCGATCGATCCGGTTCTCGTAGTCGATCGAGTCCTGCGGCGTTTTGAACTCGCGGAACTGGTTGATGTCGGTGCCTGAGGCGAAGGCCTTGTCGCCGGCCCCGCGCAGCACGAGCACCTTGATGGACCTGTCGTCATTGGCCTGCTCGCAAATCGCCGCGAGCCGCTCATACATGGCGAAGGTGAAGGCGTTGCGCGCCTGCGGGCGGTTGAACGTGATCAGTCCGATCCCGTCCCTGCATTCAAAAACGAGGTCGTCCGCCGCTACGGCTTGGTCCATTTCCTCGATCCCATCTGTTTTTGCATTTTTGAATGCAAAAGTTGTAATTTTCAAGATATAATTACCTAACTTTCGTCTATTGGATCATTTTTGAATTCAAAAATAGAGATGTCCCATGCTGCATGAGGAGGTCGTTGGCCGCATCCGCGACATTCTGCTCGACGGCGAGATCCCGCCGGGCGCGCGGATTCCAGAGCGCGAGCTGTGCGAACGGCTGGAGATCTCGCGCACGCCGCTGCGCGAAGCGCTCAAGGTGCTGGCGGCCGAGGGCCTCGTTCAGCTGCTGCCGCATCGCGGCTCGCGCGCGGCAAAGCTGACCGACAAGGACATGCGCGACCTCTTCGAGGTCTGCCAGGGCCTCGAGGCGCTGGCGGGCGAGCTCGCCTGCGAGCGCATCACTGATCGCGAGATTACGGACATAGCCGCGGCGCACGCCGCCATGGTGCAGCATTATCGCGAAGGCGATCTGATCCAGTATTATCGCGGCAACCGCGCCATCCACGAGGGGATCGTCAACGCCGCCGGCAATCCCGTGCTTGCGGGGCTCTACGCATCGGTGACCGCGCGCATCCGCCGCGCCCGCTACGTCACGCCGATGACGCCACAGCGCTGGGCCCTCGCCGTCAGCGAGCACGAAGCCATCCTGAACGCACTCCAGCGCCGCGACGGCGCCGGCCTCTCGCACATCTTGCGCGCGCATCTGCGCCACAAGCGCGAAGAGGTCTTGCAGGCGGGCTTTGCGGAAACGGAATCGAGCGAGCCCACGCTGAAGATTGCGTGAGGCGGCCTCCCTCGCCTGCTAGGCGCGGTTGCCGAACAGACCGAGCGTGACCGACCGCAGCCAGCGGTGGGCGGGATCGCGATGGTAGCGCTCGTGCCAGTATTGGGCGATCTCGATCCGCGGCAATGCGACCGGCGTCTTGAACACGGTCATCCCGAGCGGTTCGGCGAGGATCGCGGCAAGGTTGGCGGGCAAGGTCGCAACCCCGTCGGTTTGCGAGGCGACGATCGCACCGGCAATGAAGCTCGGCACCTGCAACAGGATATTTGTGCGCGCGATTGCGCGCGTCAGCACGCGCTGCGTTTCGAGATGGGCCGCATGCCCGGTCTCGGACGCGGTGATCAGGATATGGTTCTCGTCGAGGAATCCCCGCCGCGTGCGCGCCGCCGACGGCCTCGGATGGCCGCGCCGCACGACGCTTGCGTAGCCGTCGGAATAGAGCCGCTGCGAGCGAAGATGCCCGGCCGCGCGCGGCAAGGCGCCGAGAGCAAGGTCCGCCTCTCCCGACGCCAGCTTGACGGCAAAGTGCCGGGAATCGAGCGGGATTGCGCGCACCTGGACATGCGGCGCGAGTTCGGAAAGACGCGCGACCAAAGGCGGCAGGAACCGCACCATGCCGACGTCGGTCAGAAGCAGACTGAAGGTCTTCTCGGATTTCGCGGGATCGAACGGCAGCCGCTCCTGCCAGAGCCGATCCGCCATCTCGAGCAGGGCGCGGATTTGCTCAGCCATCTCGACGGTACGTGCCGTCGGCTGCACGCCGCTGCCGCGCCGCACGAACAGGGGATCGTCGAAACGCAGCCGCAGGCGCGCCAGCAGCTTGCTGATCGCGGGCTGCGTCGTCTCGAGGCTCACGGCCGCGCGCGTGATGCTGCCCTCGCGGATCAAGGCGTCGAGCACGCGCAAGTCGCGGAAGTCGATCCCGGAAGATTCCATTGTTGGCATGTGAAACATTCCCTGGCGGCCATGGATTGAGCTTCGCGCTTTGCTATCCTGTCGTCAATCGAACGGTCGAAAGACCGCAGCCGACACGGAGGACGCCATGACCAAATTCGTGATCGAGTCTCACTTCCGCCTGCAGGAATGGGTGGCCGAGGAGAAGGGCTACTTCCGCGATGAAGGGCTCGATTACGAGTTCCGCGAGCTGATCCGCTCGACCGAGGGCCAGCACCACAACAAGGTCAATGAAGGTGCCTTCCAGAGCATCGAGAAGGGCCGCAAGGCCGACGTCAGCTGCGCCTGCCACTGGACCGTCAACGTCGCCGCCTCGAACGGTCACGCCAAGCTCTACGCCGACGTCTATTCGGTCGCACCTTCAGGCATCTTCGTTCCCGCGGATTCGACGATCCGCACACCCGCCGATCTCGCCGGTGTACCGATCTCGGTCGGCTTCCAGTCAGGCAGCCATTATTCGACGATCCAGGCGCTCGAGCCGTATCTTGCGCCCGGCCAGATCAATCTCACCTTCGAGGACGGCATGCTCTTCCGGCGGATGGAGCTGCTGTTCGAAGGCAAGAGCGAGGCAGCCTCTTTATTCAACGGCCCCTATTATTTCGCGGAGCAGCTCGGCTATCGCAAGATCATCGATACGACGTTCATGATCGCGTCCATGATCAATGGCGATCCGGCGCCCGAAGACATCAAGCGCTACTTCCGCGCGCTGAGGAAGGCTCAGCGCGACATCGACCTGCGTCCTGAGCTGTTCACGCACTACTACAAGAATGAATTCCCGGACCGCTTCCACGCAGCCATGGACACCAGGCGCTGGGGCCCGGGCGAGCGCATCGTGTTCGAACCCTATACGCGCGAAATCTACGAGCAGTCGTTCGACTGGATCGAGAAGCACGGGATCTTCAAGGACGGTACGATGGGGGACGGCAGCTACGACAAGGCAACGGTGGCGTTCGGGAGAATTTGAGCGCTCGTTAGCAGCCGAGCTTGTCGGCGATGCCGCCAAAATCCTTCGCGATGATGTCCCAATTGCCAGTCGCGTCGAAATCGACCTTCTGCAACGGCCCGTACTCAGTCGGCCGCGCGACGAACGCGGTCTTGAGACCGTACTTCTGCGCAGCGGCGAGATCGCCATTGTGGGCGGCGACCATCATCACCTGCTCGGGCTTGAGGCCGAGAAGCTTTGCGGCGCCGAGATAGGTTTCGGGATCGGGCTTGTAGTGCTCGAACAGCTCGGCCGACATGATGAGGTCCCAGGGCAGGCCTGCGAACTTCGCCATGTTGGTGAGCAATGCGACGTTGCCGTTCGACAGCGGCGCGATCACGAATTTGGTCTTCAGCCGTGTCAGGCCGGCGACGCTGTCGGGCCAGGGATTGAGGCGGTGCCAGCCCTTGGTGAGATGATCGAGATCGGTATCGGTGAGGCCCTTGATCGCGAACTTCTCGACCAGCTTTTCCAGCGAGCGGCGATGCAGATCGTCGAGCATGACATAACCGCGCTCGGGATGCTCACGTACGTCCTGCATCGAGGCGACATACATGCCGCGCCAGCCATCGACGAGCGCGGTCCAGTCGGCGTTGATGCCGCGGCCCTTCCCCCACCACATGAAGTCGGTGATCAGGCTGGTGCGCCAGTCCACGACGGTACCGAACACGTCGAAGATCAGGGCTTTGACGGCGGAGAGATCGGACATGGGCGCTTCCCCTGATTATTCTTGTTGTCGTTCCGGGGCGCGCAGAGCGCGAACCCGGAATCCAGAAGTTGTGGCGCGAGATTCCGGGTTCTCCGGGCCGCGCGCTTCGCGCGGTCCCGTCGCCCCGGAATGACGGAGGCACCTAGTCCAAATGGAACTTCGCGAGCTCGCGGTGTTCGGCCTTGATGTAGCGCACGGTGCCCGTGACGGAGCGCATCACCACCGTCTCGGTCTCGATTACGCCGTCCTTGCGGAATTTGACGCCCGACAGCAGTGAACCGGTCGTGACGCCGGTGGCGGCGAACAAGCAGTCGCCGCGCGCCATGTCCTCGATGCCGTAGATCATCTTGGGATCGTTGACGCCCATCTTGGCGGCGCGCTCGATCTTCTCACCGGAATCGAGGATCAGCCGGCACTGCATCTGGCCACCGATGCAGCGTAGCGCCACGGCCGCGAGCACGCCTTCCGGCGCGCCGCCAGTGCCGAGATACATGTCGACGCCGGTGTTGTCAGGGTCGGCGGTGTGGATCACGCCGGCAACGTCGCCGTCGGTGATGAGGCGGACGGCAGCGCCGGTCGAGCGCACGCTCTCGATGATGCTGGCATGACGGGGACGGTCGAGCACGAGCACAGTGATGCCCTCAGGCTTGACGCCCTTGGCCTTGGCGAGACGGCGGACGTTTTCGGCCGGCGATGCGTCGAGCTCGACGACACCCTTGTCGTAGCCCGGACCGATCGCGAGCTTCTGCATGTAGACGTCGGGCGCGTGCAGCAGCGTGCCGCCGTCGGCCATCGCCATGGTGGCGATCGAGCCCGGCATGTTCTTGGCGCACAGCGTGGTGCCTTCGAGCGGGTCGACCGCGATATCGACCTCGGGGCCGGCATTCACGCCGACCTTCTCGCCGATGAAGAGCATCGGCGCTTCGTCGCGCTCGCCCTCGCCGATCACGATGGTGCCCTGGATCGGCAGCTTGTTGAGCTCGCGGCGCATCGCGTCGACGGCGGCCTGATCGGCGGCCTTCTCCTGCCCGTGCCCGCGCAGCCGCGCCGACGACACCGCCGCCCGCTCCGTCACGCGCACGATCTCCAGCGTGAGAATGCGCTCGAGCAATGCTTGCGGCGGCACTGAAATATGGGTCGACATCGGCTAACTCCTTCGAAACGTTTGAGACGGAAATCTCCGTCCGCATCAACTCGTAACACCCACAGTTCGTTCGAACCGTGTCAGTTCTTCTCTATCCGTATGACCTGCGGCCGCCCGCTGATCACCTTGTCCTTCTGCACGGCGGAAAGCGCGCGGCGCACGGCGTCCTCATGCGTGGCGTAGGTGATCAGAATGACGGGCACGGGGACCGCCTTGCCGTCGGCCGGCGCAGCGCCGCCATTGGGATGACGCTGCACGATCGACTCGATCGAAATCTTCTGCTCTGCGAGCCGGGTCGCGATTGCAGCCGCGGTGCCCGGAAAATCGCGCGCCAGCAGGCGGATGTAGTAGCCGCCTTCGTGCCGCTCCATCGGCGCCTTCTTGGTGTCGCGAAGCTGCGCGATCGGCCGGCCGAACGGGTTGGCGCGAATGCCGCGCGCGACGTCGGCGATATCGGCAACGACAGCGGATGCGGTCGCAGCACCGCCTGCACCGGGGCCGACCAGCGTGATCGGCGGAATACCCTCGCCATCGATCGTGACCGCATTGGTGACACCCATCACCTGCGCGATCGAGGATGTCTTGGGAACCATGGTCGGATGCACGCGCTGCTCGATGCCCTTGGCGGTGCGAACGGCAACGCCGAGCAGCTTGACGCGGTAGCCGAGATCAGCGGCCGCGCGAAGATCTTCCGGTGCGATGGAGGAGATACCTTCGACATACACCGCGCTTTGAGCAACTTTCGTGCCGAAAGCGAGGCTGGCGAGGATCGCAAGCTTCTGCGCGGTGTCGTGACCATCGACGTCGAAGGACGGGTTGGCTTCGGCATAGCCGAGCCGCTGCGCATCCTTGAGGCACTCGGCGAACGACAGGCCCTCCTGCTCCATCCGCGTCAGGATGTAATTGCAGGTGCCGTTGAGGATGCCGTAGACGCGGTTGATGCCGGTTCCGGCAAGACCTTCACGTAATGTCTTGATGACGGGGATCGCCGCGCCGACCGCTGCCTCGTAGTTCAGCGCACCGCCATGCTTTTCAGCGGCCTTTGCCAGCTTGATCCCGTGCTTGGCGAGCAGCGCCTTGTTCGCCGTGACAACAGATTTGCCGGCGCTCAGCGCGGCTTCGACCGCCGAGAGCGCGGGATCGCCGGCGCCACCCATCAGCTCGACGAAGCAGTCGACCTCCGGATGCGTGGCGAGGGCAAGCGGATCCTTCACCCATTCGACGCCGCGCAGGTCAATGCCGCGCTTCTTGGCCTTCGAGCGCGCGGTGACGGCGACGACGCGAATGCCGCGGCCGCTGCGGCCCGCAAGCACGCGCGCCTGCGTTTCGATCAAACGGACAACTTCGGCACCCACGGTGCCGAGCCCCGCTATGCCCACTTTCAGGGGTGCAACCATGATGCTTCGGTGAACCTGCAGAAGAGAATTAGCGCCTGGTGGCGAGTGGAACGACGTTGTGCAACGTTTCGATGCCGCTTTCAAGGAAGCGGCGCACGCCGCGCGCGGCCTGCCTGATCCGTTGCTCGTTTTCCACCATGGCGATGCGGACATATCCTTCACCATGCTCGCCGAAGCCGACGCCGGGCGAGACCGCGACGCCTGATCTCTCCACCATCAGGGTTGCGAACTGCATGCTGCCGACGCTGCGGAAAGCCTCCGGAAGCGGCACCCAGGCGAACATCGAAGCTTCCGGCGGCGGAATTTCCCACCCCGCCCGGCCGAATGATTCCACCAGCGCGTCGCGGCGCTTGCGATAGGTGTCGCGCATCTCCTTGATGCAATCATCAGGACCGTTCAGCGCCGCGGTTGCGGCGACCTGCACGGGCGTGAAGGCGCCGTAGTCGAGATAGGATTTGACGCGGGCGAGCGCTGCGATGACGCGGTCATTGCCGACCGCAAAGCCCATGCGCCAGCCAGCCATCGAATAGGTCTTCGACATCGAGGTGAACTCGACGGTGACGTCGATCGCGCCGGGCACCTGGAGCACCGAGGGCGGCGGATTGCTCTCGTCGAAATAGACCTCGGCGTAAGCGAGATCCGACAGGATCAGGATCTCGTGCTTCTTCGCAAACGCCACGAGGTCCTTGTAGAAATCGAGGCTCGCGACATAGGCGGTCGGGTTCGAGGGATAGCAGACCACGAGCGCGAGCGGCTTCGGAATCGAATGCACGATCGCGCGCTCCACCGCCTCGAAGAATTGCGGCGTCGGCTCCGAGGGCACCGAGCGGATCACGCCGCCCGCCATCAAAAAGCCGAAGGCATGAATCGGATAGCTCGGGTTCGGGCAGAGGATGACGTCGCCGGGCGCAGTGATGGCCTGCGCCACGTTGGCAAAGCCTTCCTTGGAGCCTAGCGTCGCCACCACCTGGGTGTCGGGATTAAGCTTCACGCCGAAGCGGCGCTCGTAATACGCAGCCTGGGCCCGGCGCAGGCCGGGGATGCCGCGGGAGGCCGAGTAGCGGTCGGTGCGCGGCTTGCCCAGCGTCTCCTTGAGCTTCTCCAGCACGTGTGGCGGGGCCGGCAGATCCGGATTGCCCATGCCGAGATCGATGATGTCGGCGCCGGCATTCCGCGCGGCCGCCTTGGCCCGGTTGACCTGCTCGAACACGTAAGGCGGTAGGCGGCGGATGCGGTAAAACTCTTCCATGGGTCCAGACATAGGTTCTTGGGGCTCCGGGCAACCGGTCAGGACAGAATCGAGGGGCAATGTCCGTCCCTTCGAGGAGACATCGCCCGACACTCGAAAATCACTCAAAATCAAACACTTGGAGCAATTTTCGGCGACAAGGACTGAACTCCTTCGCCCTGACTCTCGGCTGAATTGAAGTCTTTTAGCACGGAGTGGCGGGGGCGCCAGAGATTACGTTGCGCCGCGCGATGGCCGTCCCGCTCCCGTTTGCCGGCCCTGACTTTGTTTTGCGCCGCTGACTTGGCTGCCCCTATTTTGGTAGCCCTATTTGGCATCCTTGGCGGCGACGGCCTGGCGGTCGCGCGCAGCTGCAAGCTCGGCCTCGATCTTGGCGCGTTGGTCCGGCGGGATGATTGCCTGATCACGGTCAGGTGGCAAATCGTGCACCGGCAAATAGGCGCCGGGCTCCTTGGGGTGAGCAGCCGTGTCGGCCGCGGACATGTCCGCGAGCTGGCTCGAACAACCGCCCAGGGCGAACGCTGCCATGAGCAGCGCGCAGCCTACAAGCCGCGACTTTTGCAGGTCCCATAACGCCAACACTTGGGAATTCCCCTACACGTCCCAACGCACGGCTGCCGGCAACTTAACCAACAATCCGCTCAAGCTCAAACCATTGCTGCCCACAAATGGTACGAGCGAGAAATCATCCAAGGCCCACGGCATAAAACGTGCACTGCGATTGTGACAAAAGCAAGAAGCCCTGTCGCAGTGCAGCACATCTTCGCGCCTGTTTCGCGCGAAACCAGCGAGCTTCGCGGTGACGAATACGGAATGAATCGTTACTGTCGTCCTCATGAGTATCGCCACAACCGACACGCCCAAATCCGGGACAAAGTCTGAAACGAAGTTTGATGCGGAAGCCTTCGCGATGAATGTCGCGCGGGCGATGGAGAGCGGCGGCAAGGCGCTCGCCGCGTATCTCAAGCCGCGCGAGAGCGGCGAGGTGCAGGACCGTCCGCCGGCCGAGCTCGCTGAGGTCGTCAAGACCTTCACATCGGTCGCCGAATACTGGCTGTCGGACCAGTCGCGTGCGTCCGACCTCCAGACCAAGCTCGCCAAGGACTATCTCGATCTCTGGGGCTCGGCGGCGCGGCGGATGGCCGGCCAGGAGGCACAGGCCGCGATCGCGCCCTCGCCGCGCGACAAGCGCTTCGCCGATCCGGAATGGAAATCGAACCAGTTCTTCGATTTCGTCATGCAGCTCTATCTGCTCACCAGCAAATTTGCCCAGGAGCTGGTGCGCGACGCGGAGCTTGATCCGGCGACCCGCCGCAAGGCCGAGTTCTACGTGCAGCAGGTCACCAACGCGATCTCGCCGTCGAACTTCGTGTTGACCAATCCGGAGGTGCTGCGCGAAACCGTTGCCAGCAGCGGCGAGAACCTCGCGCGCGGCCTGACCATGCTGGCGGAGGACATCGCCGCCGGCAAGGGCATGCTGAAGATCCGCCAGTCCAACCCGGACAACCTCGTCGTCGGCGTCAACATGGCGACGACTCCGGGCAAGGTGATCTACCAGAACGAGATGATGCAGCTGATCCAGTATGCGCCGACCACGGAGAAGGTGCTGCGCACGCCGCTGCTGATCGTGCCGCCCTGGATCAACAAGTTCTACATCCTCGATCTCAAGCCGGAGAAATCCTACATCAAGTGGTGCGTCGATCAGGGCATCACCGTGTTCGTGATCTCATGGGTCAATCCCGACAAGAAGCTCGGCGCCAAGAGCTGGGAAGATTACATGAAGGAAGGCCCGCTCACGGCGATGGACGTGATCGAGAAGGTCACCGGCGAGATGAAGGTGCACACGGCCGGCTATTGCGTCGGCGGCACCATGCTCGCGACCACGCTGGCCTGGCTTGCCGAGAAGCGGCGCCAGCGCGTGACCTCGGCGACGTTCTTCGCCGCCCAGGTCGACTTCACCCATGCCGGCGATTTGCTCGTGTTCGTGGACGAAGACCAGATCGCGGCGCTCGAGCAGGACATGAAGGCCTCCGGTGTGCTCGAAGGCTCCAAGATGGCGATGGCCTTCAACATGCTGCGCTCCAACGACCTGATCTGGTCCTACGTCGTCAGCAACTACCTCAAGGGCCAGCAGCCGAGCGCGTTCGACCTGTTGCACTGGAATTCCGACGCAACGCGGATGACGCAGGCCAACCATTCCTACTATCTGCGCAACTGCTATCTGGAGAACCGGTTGTCGACCGGCACCATGGTGCTCGACAACACCCTGCTCGATCTCTCCAAGGTCAAGGTGCCGGTCTACAACCTCGCCACGCGCGAGGACCACATCGCGCCGGCGGAATCGGTGCTGTATGGCTCGCAATTCTTTGGCGGGCCCGTGAAGTACGTACTATCAGGCTCGGGCCACATCGCCGGCGTCGTCAATCCGCCAGCCTCGAACAAGTACCAGTACTGGACCAACGACAACATCAAGAACGTCAGCGTCGCCGAGTGGATGAAGGGCGCGGTGGAGCACAAGGGCTCGTGGTGGCCGGACTGGCGCGAATGGCTGGGCGGGCTCGATCCGGAGGAAGTGCCGGCGCGCAGCGTCGGAAGCGAAGCGCTGCCGCCGATCGAGGACGCGCCCGGCAGCTATGTCAGGGTTCGCGCATAGCGCAGGGCCGCGCGTTTTCGTATAAGCTCACGGCATCGATTTTGGAGGGGACCGGGTTATGACGCGTGAATTGTTCTGGCTGACCTGTACGGTGATCCTGACCGGGATCCTCTGGATTCCCTACACCATCAACCGCTGCCAGGTTCGCGGGCTCAGCGGCGCCATGGCCAACCCCGCACGCGGCGACAAGCCGCAAGCCGAATGGGCCAACCGCTTGATGTTCGCGCACGACAATGCGGTCGAGAACCTCGTGCTGTTCGCGCCGCTGGTGCTGATCCTGAACGCGATTGACTATTCCTCGAAATGGACGGTGCTCGCCTGCGTCGTCTATTTCTGGGCGCGCGTTGCGCATCTGATCGTCTACGCGCTGGGCATTCCAGTGTTCCGCACCCTCGCCTTCACCGTCGGCTTCCTGGCACAGGCTGTGCTGGCGCTAGCGATCTTCAAGGTGTTCTGAGGAACTGCGAGTTAGGATACTCAGGCGTGGAACGTCCGCGGCTCCAGGTGATCCTCGCCTCCTTGTTTGGCGCGCTTGCATGGCCGGGACAAGCCCGGCCATGACGAAGGCGAAAGCCGCCCCCTATTCCTCCGGCAGGCCCAGCATCAGCCGCATGTTCTGCACGGCAGCACCCGAGGCGCCCTTGCCGAGATTGTCCAGCCGCGCGACCAGCACCGCCTGGTGGTACTTGTCGCTGGCGAAGACGTAGAGCTCGAGCATGTTGGTCTCATTGAGAGCCTCCGGCTCGAGCCGGCCGCCCTTGCTCGCCTCGTTCTGGAGCGGCATCGCCTTGACGTATTTCGAGCCGGCATAGCGCTTCGCGAGCGCGGCCTGCAAGTCGACACCGCCTGGCTTGCCCGGCAGCGTATCGAGCTGCAGCGGGATCGAGACCAGCATGCCCTGCCGGTAATTGCCGACCGAGGGAATGAAGATCGGCCGCCGCGTCAGGTTCGAATAGAGCTGCAGCTCCGGCAGATGCTTGTGCTCGAAGCCGAGGCCGTAGAGCTCGAAGGACGGCGCGCTGCCGTCTTCGAAGCTCGCGATCATCGACTTGCCGCCGCCGGAATAGCCGCTCACGGCGTTGACGCTGATGGGATAGTCAGGCGGCAACAGGCCGGCATCGACGATCGGCCGCAGCAGCGCGATGCCGCCGGTCGGATAGCAGCCGGGATTGGAGACTTTCTTCGCAGCCTTGATCTTGCCGGCCTGGTCCGGCGCCAGCTCCGGAAAACCGTAAGCCCAGTCAGGCGCGACCCGGTAGGCGGTCGAGGCGTCCAGTACCTTCGGCCCCGAGCCGCCCATGCTGTCGATCAGAGCGACGGTCTCCCTGGCGGCATCGTCAGGCAGGCAGAGGATGACGAGATCCACCTCCTCCATCAGCGCCTTCTTGGCCGCAGGGTCCTTGCGCTTGTCGTCGGCGATCGTCTTCACCACGACATCGTTCTGGAGCTTCAGCCGCTCATTGATGCCGAGCCCGGTGGTGCCGGAGCCGCCATCGACGAAGACGGTGGCAGGCTTCTTGGCCGCGCCAGAGATCGGAGCTTTGGTGGTATCCGTGAGGCTCATGGTGCGGTCCTTTCGAGCATTTTGGTTTCGTTCGCGAAAGCCTCGGGCCTTGCGTCCTGCATCAGTTGCGCGATCTCTCTCGCGTCGGCGTGGGCTTGCGCGCCAAGCGCATTGGCGATCGCCACGTAGTCGGCGTCCGATTTGTGCTGGTTGAGCTTGAAGCTGCCTTCGACCTCTTCAACCGTCATGACCAGTCCCACGATCCCCTTCTTCATCGCCTCAAGCCGACCTGCCGTCATCTTGCCCGAGGTCCACGGCTTCTTCGGCAACAGCCAGTTCTCGAACTTTTCGCTGAGCGTATCGATTTGAACCGAGAGCTCACCATCCGACAGCAATCGCACCGGACCGCTCAGATGAACCGACTGGTAGAGCCAGGTCGGCACCTGATCCGGTGAGACGTACCAGTCCGGCGAGACATAGGCATCCGGACCATTGATCGCGAGCAGCCACGACGTCGCGCCGTCCGCAAGCTTTACCAGCGGATTGTGACGGGCGACATGAAAGGCGGCCTGCGGCGTGCCGTCGGCCGCATAGGTCAAATAGAACGGCAGCGGCGAGGCGGTCGGTTTGTGGCCATCGAAGGCGCACATCGTGCCGAAACCGCGCTCGCCTGCAAATTTCAGGCTTGCGGTGCGATCCGGCTTGAAAAAGGGTGGCGTGTACATCGTGGTCTCCTGCTGGGCCTCCTCGGGGGCCGCCGGATCAGATCGCGCTGACAGGAGAGAGAATGCCGCGGATCGGGTCCAGCGGCAAAGACGATGATCTCAAACGCGATCGACCGCCCAAACCGCAAAGCTGCGGCGGCGGCGACGGGCGAACAGGATGGTCGCGGCGTTGATCATGGCGCGCGGCTATAAGGCCAGATGCAGTTCCCGTCAAGGTTCACGGCGTCAGATGAGGCGCCAGATCCATTCCATGATCCTGGCGATGACATCGCCGAACAGCAGCAGTGCCGCCGCCCAGACCAGTGCCGAGACGAAATTGGCGGCCTGGAAGCTCCAATACGGCATTTCGAAAATGCCGGCCGCGAGCGGCACGGAGGCGCGCAACGGGCCGAAGAAGCGGCCGATGAAGATGCTGGGAACGCCCCAGCTGCGCACGAAGGCCTCGCCCCTCGGCAGGATGTCCGGATAGCGCGAGAGCGGCCACATCTGCGCAACGTGTTCCTTGTAGCGATAGCCGAACCAGTAGGAGACCCAGTCGCCGAGCGCCGCGCCGAACGCGCCGGCGATCCAGATCGGATAGAAGCTGATGCCGCTCGCCCCGATCAACGCACCGATGGCGACCAGCGCCCCCCAGGCCGGGATCAGGAGTGAGATGAAAGCCAGCGATTCCCCGAACGCCAGCAGGAACACGATCGGGGCAGCCCAGGCCTGATGAAGGCGCACGAAATCGGCCAGTGCGTGCGCAAACTGCTCCATTCCAGATTAGCCTTCCCGCCCCGCCTCGAGGTCCTGCCAGATGGAAAAGACTGGTAAGCCAAGGGCTTGTGTGACATCAAGTCACAAAGCCGGGCCCAGGCCGGCCAGGCCGTCAAATTGCCGGGACTTGGTTAGCTTGCGGCGTAAATTCGCCGGCATTAGCTCCCACCCACAGCGCCCACACGCCCCCGTGGTAACCTTTCGATCCCAGAAGTGGCATAGTCGCCCTTAACCGATTCGCCGCCTGCGCGGCCCTCAGAACGCATCAAGATATATGTCCAAGCAGTTGAAAACGAAAGATAAAGACGATTTGTTCGAGGGTAATGAGCCGAAGGGGCGCGCAAGCGCCGCGAAGGCCGCTCCGCGCGCGAGCGGCGGTGAGGCCGATTACACGGCCGCCGACATCGAGGTGCTCGAGGGCCTGGAGCCGGTGCGGCGCCGGCCAGGCATGTATATCGGCGGCACCGACGAAAAGGCGCTGCATCATTTGTTCGCCGAGGTCATCGACAACTCGATGGACGAGGCGCTGGCGGGGCACGCAACCTTCATAGGCGTCGAGCTCTCCGCTGACGGGTTCCTCACCGTCACCGACAACGGCCGCGGCATTCCGATCGATCCGCATCCGAAGTTCCCGAAGAAGTCGGCGCTCGAAGTCATCATGTGCACACTGCATTCGGGCGGCAAGTTCGACAGCAAGGTCTACGAGACCTCGGGCGGTCTGCATGGCGTCGGCATCTCCGTGGTGAATGCCCTCTCCTCGCGCCTCGAGGTCGAGGTCGCGCGCAGCCAGAAGCTCTATCGCATGTCGTTCGAGCGAGGCCATCCCAAGGGCAAGCTCGAGGATCTCGGCAAGGTCAACAACCGCCGCGGCACGCGCGTTCGCTTCAAGCCGGATACCGACATCTTCGGCGCCAAGGCCGCGTTCAAGCCGCAGCGCCTGTTCAAGATGACGCGCTCGAAGGCCTATCTGTTCGGGGGTGTCGAGATCCGCTGGAACTGCGCGCCCGAGTTGCTCAAGGGCGTCGAGGACGTGCCGGCGGAAGCAACCTTCCATTTCCCCGGAGGTCTCAAGGATTATCTGGCGGCGGCGATCCACGCCGACACGCTGGTGCACCCGGATATCTTCTCGGGCAAGTCGGGCCGCAATGGCGCGCATGGCGCCTGCGAATGGGCCGTGGCCTGGACCGCGGATGCCGACGGCTTCCTGTCGTCCTACACCAACACGGTGCCGACGCCCGATGGCGGCACGCATGAATCGGGCTTACGCTCAGCGCTGCTGCGCGGACTGAAGGACCACGCCGAACGCGTCGGCCAGGGCAAGCGCGCCTCGTCCATCACCTCGGAAGATGTGATGGTGGGCGCCGCCGTGATGCTCTCGGTGTTCGTGCGCGAGCCTGAATTCCAGGGCCAGACCAAGGATCGTCTCGCCACCGCCGAAGCGCAGCGCATCGTCGAACAGGCGATGAAGGATCCGTTCGACCATTGGCTGTCGGGCAATCCGAACATGGCCAACCGGCTGCTCGACTTCGTGATCGACCGCGCCGAGGAGCGGCTGCGCCGCCGCCAGGAAAAGGAAACGGCGCGCAAGACGGCCGGCAAGAAGCTGCGCCTGCCCGGCAAGCTCGCCGACTGCACCGACGCGGGCACCGATGGCTCCGAGCTCTTCATCGTCGAGGGCGACTCGGCCGGCGGCAGCGCCAAGCAGGCGCGCGACCGCAAGACGCAAGCCGTACTGCCCTTGCGCGGAAAAATCCTCAACGTGGCTTCCGCCGGCAAGGACAAGCTCACCGCGAACGCCCAGCTCTCCGATCTCGTGCAAGCGATCGGCTGCGGACAACTTCTGCACTATCGGGAAGAGGATCTGCGCTATCAGCGCATCATCATCATGACCGACGCCGACGTCGACGGCGCCCACATCGCCTCGCTGCTGATCACCTTCTTCTACCGGCAGATGCCGAAGCTGATCGACGAAGGGCACCTCTTCCTCGCGGTGCCGCCGCTTTACAAGCTCACCCACGGCACTAAGTCGGTCTACGCGCGCGACGACAAGCACAAGGACGAGCTGATCAAGAGCACGTTCAACGCCAACGCAAAGGTCGAGGTGAATCGCTTCAAAGGCCTAGGCGAGATGATGCCGGCGCAGCTCAAGGAAACCACCATGGATCCGAGCAAGCGGACGTTGCTCAAGGTGGTCCTGCTGCCGGACGACCGCGACACCACGGCAGATTCGGTGGAGCGCCTGATGGGGACAAAGGCCGAAGCGCGCTTTGCCTTCATCTCCGACAAGGCCGAGTTCGCCAGCGACGAACTGCTCGACGTCTGACCCTGCGATTCCCGTTCAAAAGCCCCGGCTTAAGGCCGGGGCTTTTCATTTTCGGGGCGGTACACTTGGCCTTCCCGGTGATTGATTCCATGGCGATCCGCCTCTCAGGCGTGCGACTCGGCCAGCGACTCACGGGGCCCAAGCCGCCCCACGGCCGAGGCAGAATTGCCTCCATTTCGGACAAAGGCGAATTCCTAACGAAAACCTACCCAAAGGGAAAAGCCGGAGATCCCTACAACATCATGAATTCACTTGGCTTTTCAGATTCCTGCAATGACGCCTTGGAACCGGGGGCGCGGGGCGTTTTCCGGCGACTGTGCCTGCGCTGCAACAGCATTTCGGCGAGAACCGTCTATAGTCCGGGCATCAGATCACACGGACTTCAGTGCGCTCGCGCCTGCTACGAACCAAGGTTGGGGATTTCATCATGAAGAAGATTGCACTCGCTCTGACCGCGATTGCGGCAATGACCGGTTCGGCTTCAGCTGCTGACCTGGCTGCCCGTCCCTACGTGAAGGCCCCGATGGTTGCTCCGGTTGCCAACTGGACCGGCTTCTACATCTTCGGCGGCGGCGGCGGTGGCCTCTCGAACTCCGACCAGAGCATCGTCTCGACCACGACGGGCACTCCGCTCACGATCACCCAGCGTCAGGGTGGTTCGGGCTGGTTCGGCACCGTCGGTCTCGGCTACGACTGGCAGTTCAATAGCACCTGGGTCGCCGGCGTGTTCGCTGACGGTCAGTTCGGCAGCATCAGCGGCACCATGCAGGATCCGCTCCTCGGCCTCACCGGTAAGCAGAAGCTGGAAGACTCCTGGGCCGCCGGCGTGCGCCTCGGCTGGCTGGTCGCTCCGAACGTTCTGTCCTACGTCAACGGCGGTTACTCGGGCGCCCACTTCGGCAGCACCAGCTTCACCAACCTGGCTGGCGGCCCGACCGGCCTCCACCTCAACGGCTACAACCGTAACGGCTGGTTCGTCGGCGGCGGCGTCGAGAACAGCCTGAACATCTTCGGTATCTCCTCGCCCGGCTGGTTCATGAAGACCGAATACCGCTCGGCCTTCTACGATGCCAAGACCCGCGATGAAATCGTCGACGCAACCAACCTGCCGACCGGCGTGAACAGCATCCGCGCCAACAGCTGGAACCAGACGATCTCGACCTCGCTGGTCTATCGCTTCAACTGGACCGGTCCGGTCGTCGCCAAGTACTGAGCTTAGAACGTACTGAGCTTACAAGTACTGAGCTGAACGAAAGTTTAGACGTCAAAGCCCCGGCTTCGCCGGGGCTTTTTCGTTATGAGGCCCTTCTAACGCGCAACGCTCGCCTTCAGCGACTGGTAGGCGCCGGCAAGCTTGGTTTCGACGGTGGCCCAATCGGCCTCGGTGATGGCCTCGGCCTTGGCATCACGGAACGCCATCGCTTCCGCCCGAACGATCCCGAACTGCCTGATCCCTGCGTCGTCGGCGCTCTTGCCATAGGTCAGCGCTGCCACACGTGCGATCGTCAAACCATAGTCCTGCGGGCCGACCGCCTCGCGGCGCGCCTGCCACCAGTCGAGCTCGAGACGAGCCGCCTCTTCGACGTCAAACGCCACGGGCGCGGCCGCTGCGAAATCGCGGTAGTAGCCCACGAGCGCCGGCAGCGCCTTATCAGCCTCCTGCCGTGAGTGCGTCGGCTGGAACGCCTTGGCTGCCTCGGCGGCACTGAACGCAATATGCAGGCTCCTGAACGGGGAAAAGCCGAACTGCGTCCGCGTCGAGGCATAGAGATGGTAAAACAGCGCGGCATAGCGCTTGTCGTAATAGTCGCGCCACATCGCGGTCTCGAGCCGTGCCATCTCGCCCGGATCGAACGCCCGGAGATCCGCTTGGCGAGGAATACCCGCATAAGCCGCGACAAGCACGGCCGCAGCAGCTGCGCCCAAGATCATCTTGCGTCTGGAGATCAGCTTGCGCACGGACATGCATTCTCCTCTGCGGCTATGCCTCCGCAGCCATTGTATCTGAACTGAAGCTACGGCTAGTCTGGCGGGAAGTTTTCGTGACCAGCGGCGATCGTTCCTGCCGCGGGTCACGACAGAATCAGGCCGATCGGGAGGAATGCATGCGCAGATTTCTGCTTGTAGCAGGCCTGTTTGCCCTCGCTATCGGGCTGCTCTGGATCGGACAGGGCACGGGCACCGTCGCCTGGCCGCGATCGAGCTTCATGATCAACCAGCTGCAATGGGCCGGCTATGGCGCTGCCATGGCCGGATTCGGGCTGGTCCTGATCTGGCAGAGCAACCAATAAAAGAAACCAGGAAGTGAAAGCATGACAGCCAACCGGTTCGATCTCCGCGGCAAGGTCGCGATCGTCACAGGAGGCAATGGCGGCATTGGGCTTGGCCTTGCCCATGGGCTCGCCGACGCCGGCGCCGATATCGCCGTGGTCGGACGCAACGAAGCCAAATCGGCCGCGGCCGTCGCCGATCTCAAAGCGCGCGGCGTGAAGGCGATCTCAGTCACCACCGATGTCACCGACAAGGACGCGGTCGCGTCGATGATCGACCGCGTCGCCAGGGAGCTCGGCCGCATCGACATCCTGATCAACAATGCCGGAATGAGCATCCGCAAGCCGCCGCACGAGCTCGAGCTCGACGAGTGGAACAAGGTGATCGACACCAACCTCACCAGCGCCTTCGTCTGCTCGAAGCTCGCCTATCCGGCGCTGAAGGCATCGGGCAACGGCAAGGTGATCAATATCGGCTCGATGATGTCGATCTTCGGCGCCAGCTTCGCGACGGCCTATGCGGCGAGCAAGGGCGGCATCGTTCAGTACACGCGCGCGTGCGCCAACGCGTGGGCGCCCGACAACATCCAGGTCAATGCGATCCTGCCGGGCTGGATCGACACCGATCTCACCCGCGGCGCGCGCAAGCAGGTCTCGGGCCTGCACGAGCGCGTCCTGGCACGCACCCCTGCAGGGCGCTGGGGTGACATCGACGACTTCGCCGGCATCGCCGTGTTCCTCGCCTCGCCGGCATCGAACTTCGTCACGGGCACAGCGATCCCCGTCGACGGCGGCTTCTCGGTCATGGCCTGAGGCGCATGCCGCGGCTGCACGCAAAAAAGAAGCCCCGGTGGAAGCCGGGGCTTTTAATTTTGTCGTGATCTTTTCTTTGATTGGTCGTTTGTTGCTCAGTAGCGCGCGATCACAGGCGCGTCGAACTTGTAGCTGGCGCGCACGACCGCCCACTGGATGTCGCGCGGCTTGGCGTCGAAGGTGTAGTTTCCGGACAGGCCGCCGAGCTGATAGGTCTGGCTGCCGAAGGCCGCGTAATTGTACTCGAGGCCGACGATCCAGTTGCGGGTGATGCCGTATTCCCAGCCGGCGCCGACGGTCCAGCCGTTGGCCCAGTGAGTCTGCCCGCCCGAGCCTTGCGCCACGCCGACGGTGTCGCTGACGTTGAGACGATTGTTCACGCCGGCATAGCCGCCCTTGACGTAGAACAGGTTGTTCTGAACGGCGAAGCCGGCGCGGCCGACGACGGTCGCGAGAACGTTCGTACGCCAGGTGAAGACGTCATCGCCCGCACCGAACGCGTTGTTCACGACGGTGCCCTTGTTGTCGAGACCGGAGATCGTGCCCTCCATGCCGAACACGTAGTTGTTGGCCTGCCAGTTGTAGCCGATCTGGGCGCCGCCCATGATGCCGGCGCCGCGCTGACGATAGCCCTGGCCCGGCGTCAGATCGCCGAACGGCGCGCCGGTCCCGTTGTTGATGAACTGCTCGTTGGTCCAGGCGCCACCGATGTGGCCACCGACGTAGAAGCCGGTCCAGTTGAACAGCGGCTCGATGTAGGCAGGTGCCTTGGTGTAAGGACGCGCGGCGAGATCGGCGGCGGAAGCAGCGCCGGTCGAAACCAGAGCAGTCGTGCAGGCGAAGGCAGCAATCAATTTGTTACGCATGGTACACCCCGTGTCCTTTGATGGGCGCACGCTCACACGCAGTTCTTACTCAAATTTGAATCAACAAAGTTAAGGCGCCGGATTGGCATTGGGCAGTCTTTGAATCCCCGGGCGCTGTTGCAGGCGCGCAACGCGGACGCCGCAATTTAACGCGGCGTTATCCCTACCAAATCACTGCGTCAGGATGCCGGCGAATGCACGTGCTCGGGCCGCACGCCGATGGCGATGAAACGCGCGGGAATGCCCTGGAGCCAGGGCAAAGCGGAGATCAGGCGCAGGATCAGCGGCACCTTGAACGGTTGATTGCCGCCTTTCAGCGCGCTGCTGACGATGTTGTTCTGCACGACCACCTGCATCGCCTGGGTCATCTTCACCGGGAATTCGCGGCGATGCCTCACGGCATCGAGCTCATCTTCGGATGGACAGCCGCGCATCAGCTTCTCGGCCAGCAGGTTCGCGGTCGCGACCGCATCCTGCACGGCCAAATTGACGCCGACGCCGCCGACCGGCGACATCGCATGCGCGGCGTCGCCGATACAAAGCAGTCCGGGTCGCGTCCAGTGGCTCAGACGGTTGATCGCGACCGTCAGCAACTTCACGTCGTCGAAACTCTTGACGTCGGCGATGCCGTGCTTGAGCACCGGCGCCATGCGCACGACATCGTCGAGCAGCGCCTGTAGTCCCCTCGCCTTCACCGCATCATATTGTCCCTTGGCGATGACATAGGCGCACTGCCAGTAATCGCCGCGGTCGAAGGTGACCATCATCTTGCCGGGCTCGATGCGCGCAAACAGGTTCTCTGTCTCGTCCGGCCTGCGGCCCGCGCGGAACCAGAGCACGTCCATCGGCGCACCGATCTCCTCGACGGCAAGGCCTGCGCGCTCGCGCACCGTCGAGTGGCGGCCGTCGCAGGCGATAGTGAGATCGGCCTCGATGTCGAGGATGCCGTCGGGCGTGCTTGCGCGCACGCCCGCGATGGTATCGCCGCGGCGGATCAGGTCGACCGCCTCCGTGCTCATCAGCACGTCGAGCGAGGAGAAACGCTTGCCGGCCTCGCGCAGGAAATTGAGAAAATCCCATTGCGGCATGAAGGCGATGAAAGGGTATTTCGTTTTCAGCCGGCCGAGATCGGCGATTCGCACCTTGGTGCCGCCGAACAGGCCGTCCATCTTTTGCAAGCGCTGATGCGGCAGCTTGAGAAAGCCGTCGATGAGGCCGAGCTCGTCCATCACCTGAAGCGTCGAGGGATGCACGGTGTCGCCGCGAAAGTCGCGGAAGAAATCAGCATGCTTCTCCAGCACCACGACATCGATGCCGGCGCGTCCCAGCAGATAGCCGAGCATCATGCCCGCAGGACCGCCGCCGACGATGCAGCAGCGGACCTTCATGGAGCGAGAAGGAAATTGTTGGGGCGTACTTGCGTCCATCGTGCGGGCTCCCGGCGCTGCGATCCACAACGGGATTGTAACGCCCGCCCATGCGAAAGGCTCAATTTGATCGGAGGAAGCAGCTCAATTATTGCTGCGGTTCGCCGTCCGGAAAGTCTTGACCTCCGACACGCTGCCGTCACGATAGGTCAATTCGACCGACATGAACTGCGTTGCTGGCGGCAGCTTCTCATAGAGCAGCATGCCGGCCGTGATCGCAGAGGGATCGCGGAGATCGCAAGCCGGCAGTTTCAGCACCTTATCCGGCACCGCCGTGTCGATGCCGATGCGCGCCTCGCGGATCGCGCAGCGATACGAGACCAGATGGGAATAATAGACCAGCAGCCCGTTGAACTGGCGGAATGACAGCCAACTTGTGGCGGTCATGTCGAGGATCTTGCGCTGGTCGCGGATCAGAGCTGCTTCCGGATCGAACTTGATCGGAAACGGGCCCTGCATGTCGCCGGAGGCGTCGACGTAGCGGACCTCGATGGTGCCGGCCTGGGCATCCACCGGCAGCTCGATCGAGGGGTTCGGCATCCGCTTGCGGGTGCGCGGATCAAGCGTGTCCATGAAGCCGGTCTCACGGAAATCGCCCTTGCCGGCCATGCGCCATGAAATTCCGATCGTGGGATCTGCGAAGGAGAACGTCACGCTCCAGCCGCCATTGTGGCGCGAGAAGCTCGCGATCGGCGCATTGGTGCTTTCCTCCTTCGGCACGCGCGGCACAGACACCGGCGGCAACGCGGCGACCTTTTGCTGCGGCGGATCGGCGGGCCGAGCCGCTGCGGCGGCCGCATCCTTCACGACGCCACTGAGGAAGACGTCATCGACCATCTGGTCGAAATAGACGGGCACCTGCTTGTGCCTGACGGTATCGGCCATCTCGCTGACCAGACGGCGCGTGTGCTGTGCGACCTGCACGAGATTCTCGCCAGGCTGGAGCAACTCCTTGGCGAACGTGCGCGTGAACACCGAATTGGGATTGGCATCGTCGTTGGAGAGACGATCGAGCGCGGTCTGGCGCGGACCCGCTGAGAACACCGAGAACACACCTTCGGGAAGCTGGGTCATCGGCGCGAGGCCACCACCGCCGGCGACCGCACGCGTGCCTGAACGTTCGAACGGATTGTTGCGGCAGGCGTCGAACACCAGGATCGAGGTGCGCGCCTTCTTGTTCTGGAGACGCTCGACGACACGATCGGCCAGAATGGAGGCATCGCGCACCAGCTCTTCCTGGCCTTCGGTCGCCGCCGGCACGTCGGTCGGCAGCAGATAGTTCTGGCCCGCGATCTCGAAGCCATGGCCGGCATAGAAGAAGAACGCGGTATCGCCGGGCTCGATCACCCGGTCGAAGGCGAGCAGCGTCTCCGTGAATTGCTGACGGTTCTGGTTTTCAGCGACCATCACCTGGAAGCCGAGCTGCTTCAGCGTGTCGCCCATGGTGCGGGCGTCGTTGACGGCCTTCACGAGCTTCGGCACGTTCTTGTAGTCGTTGTTGCCGATCACGAGCGCGACGCGCTTTTCGGCATGCGCAACGCTTGCGATGCCGCTGAGGCTCGCTGCCAGGCCCAGCGCGGCCAGAATTCTGAAGACCCGACGCGTCATCGTGATATCCCGTTGCAAAACGGCTTCCCATTGGCTCCCTGCGGAAACCTTACGCCGTTGATGTGATAGTCGGTCCAGCCGCAATGCCGGTTCAACCTGATGGTCCCCGTGGTTCCATCATCTGGCCTATGGCAGATTCCGCTGGAATCTGCTTTTTCTAGGGCAATTGCGCGCAAGCGAGGGGCTGCCGTGTATCGCTGGTGTACCGACGAAGTCGAACCTCATGACCGTTTCGACTATTGGCGCGAGGTCCGCGCCAAGGGACTGTTCGGGGTCACCGCTGAGCTCGAGCGCGAACAGCGCACAGGGTTTTACGGGGCGTTCTCGCTGACCCAGGTCGGCACTGGCGGCCTGGTCGAGCTGAAGGCCTCCCCCTATGCGGTCGAACGGAGCCCATCCGACATCAGCTACGCGCCGGGTGACAGCATCTGCGTCTACCAGCAGCTGGGCGGCGGCGGCTGGTTCGGCGGCATGCGCTCGAGCGATTTCGCCATTGGCAATGGCAGCTTTGCCACCAGCCATACCGACCTGCCCTACCGCACGCGGCCGCTGGGCGAAGCCGGCTTTCATCTGCGCATCCTGAAGATCCCGGTCAGCGGCCTTGCGACACAGGACAGGCGCATGCGCGAGCTTGCGCCCAAGACGTTCAACGATGCCACGCTGGCGCCCCTGCTCGACGCCTGCTTTGCCGATCTCGGCGAGGCGGCCGCGACCGAAGGCTCGCCGGGCGCCGTCCCACTGGTGCAGGCGCTCGGGCATCTGGCGCTGATCGAGCGCGGCATCGTCAGGCCGGGCAGCCGGCGCGGACAGGCTGCGCTGCGGACCGCCCGCCTGTCGCTGGCGCGGCGTCTGATCGCGCGCCATTTGCAGGACCCGGATCTGGCGCCGGCACGGGTGGCCGACCTGCTCGGCGTCTCCGTGCGCCATCTGCACATGCTGTTCGAGGTTGCCGAGCGCAGCTTCTCCCAGACCGTGACGGAGGAGCGGCTCAAGAGAAGCCGCCACCTGATAAGCGAAGCGCCGCAGCGGCTGATCGCCGACATCGCCACCGCCTGCGGTTTCGAGAGCCTTGCGACCTATTACCGGGTCTTCAACGCCGCCTATGGCATGGCGCCCGGTGATTTTCGTGCCCAGGTCGCAGGGGGGCGTTAACCACCCGCGCGGCCACTGCAGCCGAAAAGCCGAGCCCCGCCCGTGATTTGGGCAAAAACCTCAGGGTTTTTAGGACCTTCCCGCGCCTGCTCCATTGACTTTGGCCGATTCCGCCCTATGTTCCGGAGCGACGCGGCTCAGATCGAAAACCGATTCCTGAGCTTGGCGCTTTGTTCGCGTGAGTCAGCACCCCCAGCTTCTTTGAGAGCGCGCCGTTTCGGGGTGGAACGCGACCAGCCTTATTACCCTCGATTCCGAACGGCGGTTTCGACCAGAGGCTCAATGTCCTTTTCAAATCTCGGACTGTCCGAAAAAGTCCTCGCCGCAGTGGCGGCCACCGGTTACACCACCCCGACCCCCATCCAGGAACAGGCGATCCCCCACGTCCTTGCACGCAAGGACGTGCTCGGCATCGCCCAGACCGGCACCGGCAAGACCGCGGCCTTCGTGCTGCCGATGCTCACCATCCTCGAAAAGGGCCGCGCCCGCGCGCGCATGCCGCGCACGCTGATCCTGGAGCCGACCCGCGAGCTCGCGGCGCAGGTGAAGGAAAACTTCGACCGCTACGGCGCCGGCCAGAAACTCAACGTCGCCCTCCTGATTGGCGGCGTCTCCTTCGGCGACCAGGATGCCAAGCTGACGCGCGGCGTCGACGTGCTGATCGCCACCCCGGGCCGCCTGCTCGACCATACCGAGCGGGGCGGACTGCTGCTCACCGGCGTCGAGCTGCTCGTGATCGACGAAGCCGACCGCATGCTGGACATGGGCTTCATCCCTGACATCGAGCGCATCTGCAAGCTGGTCCCCTTCACGCGGCAGACCCTGTTCTTCACCGCGACCATGCCGCCGGAAATCCGGCGCATCACCGAAACCTTCCTGCACAATCCGCAGAAGGTCGAAGTTTCCAAGCCGGCCACCACCGCTGTCACGGTCACGCAGTCCCAGGTACCGGCCGGGCGCGAGGCGCATGAGAAACGCGAATTGCTTCGCCGCCTGTTGCGCGAGGCCAAGGATCTCAAGAACGCGATCATCTTCTGCAATCGCAAGCGGGAAGTCGCGGTCGTTCACAAATCGCTTCAGAAGCACGGCTTCAGCGTCGGCGCCCTGCATGGCGACATGGATCAGCCGGCCCGCATGGCGGCGCTTGAACAGTTCCGCAAGGGTGAACTGCCGCTGCTGGTCGCCTCCGACGTCGCCGCCCGCGGCCTCGACATTCCCGAGGTCAGCCACGTCTTCAATTTCGACGTCCCCCACCATCCCGACGATTACGTCCATCGCGTCGGCCGCACCGGCCGTGCCGGCCGCACCGGCACCGCGATCTCGATCGTGACCCCGCTCGACCAGAAGTCGATGGTTGCGATCGAAAAGCTGATCGGCCAGAGCATTCCCCGCGCCGAAGGCGACTATGAGGTGCATGCGGATTCGGGTGAGAAGAGCGACCGTCCGCGCGAAGCGCGCGGACGTGATCGTGAACGTTCCCGCGGCGGACGCGGCAAGCCGCAGCGCGGTCGCGACCGTGAGCGCAGCCACGAGCCGCGCGAGGCGCGACAGTCCTCCGAGGCGACGCCTTCGTCGGATACAAGACCTGGTGCCGAAGCTCGGCCCGCGCGCGAAGCGCGGCCTGCTCGCGAGGCAAGGCCACAGCGCGAAGCGCGTCCATCGTCCGAGGCCCGCCACGGCTCGCGCCAACAGGCCAACAATTCCCACGTGCCGTCGATCGGCCGCCCCGAGCCCCGTCGGCAGCGGGAAGCCGACACCGAGCCCGGCGATCACTCGCATCTCCCGGCATTCCTGCTGCGGCCGGTCCGCTCTCCCGCCGGAGCCTGACACCGCGATACACGCGTGAGTTGAACGGCCGAACGTTTACCGACCGTTCATCATCGTCCGTTAGCCTACGAACATAATTTAAGCATTGCTGCGGTCGATGGGCGCACCGACCGCTGTGGGGTATGTTCTGTGGTCAAAGTGCTCGATGAACACGAACGCACGATGGCGTTCGCCGAGGTGGCGCTCGGTCAGATCCGATCGCTGAAGCAGACTGCAATTCCCCGCAATTACGAGATCTGGTACGTCTACGCGACCGGCTATAACGCGCCGCTCAACAAGATCATCAACGAGACGCTGGCCCGCAACGGCAAGCTGACCGAAATCGATCTCGAGCAAATCTACGACACTTATCTCTCCCACATCAAAACGACCGACCGCATCGACAAGGTCGGGGCGCGCGTCATCGGCGAGATCGACGACGTGATGACGGTGCTGAGCGACGCGCTCGGCATGACCGGCTCCTACGACGCCAGCCTGACGGGCGCGACGGCGCAACTATCCTCGGCCAACAGCCGCGAGCAGATCAAGACGATCGTCGAAACGCTGCTGCGTTCGACCGGCGAAATGCGCGAGACCAACAAGGCGCTGGAAGACCGGCTGACGCTTTCCAAGAACGAGATCAGCAATCTCCAACAGAGCCTGGAAGCGATCCGCGCCGAAAGCCTCACCGATCCGCTGACGGGTCTCGGCAACCGCAAATATTTCGACCGCATGATCGGCATGGCGGTGCAGAGCGCACTTGCGAGCGGCGAGCCGCTGTCGCTGCTGCTGTTCGACATCGACCACTTCAAATCGTTCAACGATTCCTACGGCCATCTCACCGGCGACCAGGTGCTCCGGCTGGTCGGCCTGTCGTTGAAGCAGACGATCAAGGGCCAGGATATCACCGCGCGCTACGGCGGCGAGGAATTTGCGGTGGTGCTGCCCAACACGGCGCTGCGCCAGGCGCTTACGGTCGCCGATCATATCCGCCGCGCCGTGATGGCGAAGGAACTGAAGAAGAAGTCGACCGGCGAAATCCTCGGCCGCGTGACCATTTCAGTCGGCGTCTCCCTGCTGAAGCAGGGCGACGACACCGATGCGCTGATCGAGCGCGCGGACGCCTGCCTTTACGCCGCCAAGCGCAACGGCCGCAATCGCGTGATCTGCGAAGTCGATCCGGAATTCGCGGTCGAGACGCACAACCGGGTGGCATGAGAAGGTCAGCGGGCGGCGAGATCCGGCTCCGCTTGACATTCCAACCTGACGAACGACATCTTCCTCGCGACCTCAATGCAGTCGACCGCGAGGACTTGTCACTTGCCCAATCCTCATGATTTTCACACGCCGCAACCGTCCTACACCAAGGACGAGTTGCTGAGATCGAGCGAAGGCGGTTACTTCGGCCCGGGCAACGCGCAATTGCCGGCCCCGCCGATGCTGATGATGGACCGCATCACCGAGATCAGCCTGGATGGGGGCGAATACGGCAAGGGCCATATCGTCGGCGAGCTCGACATTGTGCCGGACCACTGGTTCTTCGACTGCCACTATCGCGGCGATGCGATCATGCCGCCCACGCTCGGGCTCGACGCCATGTGGCAGATGATCGGCTACTGGCTCGGCTGGTCGGGTTCACCGGGCAAGGGCCGCGCCATCGGCGTCGGCGAGGTCGAGGCCACGGGCGAGATCACACCGGCGGCGCGATCGGTGCGCTACGAGGTCGCCATGCGCATGGTCCGCCGCGGCAAGCTGGTGCTCGGAATTGCGGATGGGCGTGTGATCGCCGATGGCACCTGCGTGTTCGTGGCCAAGGATATGCGGGTCGGGCTGACCAAGGCCGCGGATTGAGGTCTCGGCGCTCTTGCGCCGTGCCCACGGTCTCACGCGGTCATAATCCTAACGTGGGCACGCTTCCGCCTTCGCTCTTCGAGCTACGGCGGACAAGTCGGTTTGCCCACCCTACCGCACCGTCTTCTTGGCCGACCGCTTCTTCGCCGCGGGCTTCTTCGGCGTTGCCTTTTTCGTAGCCGTCTTCGCCGCCGCTTTCTTCTTCGGCCGCTTCTTCACCTTCGCGCGCTGGGCGGCAGCAAGCGCCGCCCTCGCCCATTGCGCCAGCTCCTCGGAATCGTCGAACAGCCGTGCCGGCAGCTCCCAGTAGGAGTTCACCAGCACGGTCTTTGCGCGGGTGGAGTACTGGAATGGTTTTGAGCCTTCCGCCTCAAAGTCCGGGATGGTCACCTCGTCTGCGCGGAAGAACAGGCCAGCGCGCAAGGCGAGCGCGAAGTTGACGCCATCGACGGAGATGCCGTGGCCGGAAAACATTTTTCGGATGGTGACAGGACCGAAATCGGCGAACAGGTCGATCAGGAATTCACGGTCCATGGCGCCACCCTCGTGCCCCGGACGCAGCGCAGCGTGCCATAAGCGCGTTTACGCGCGTCTTCGACGCGCTATGGCGCTGCCGAGCCGGGGCCCAGTCACATTGCACCGGTGACTATAGCGTGGGTCCCGGCTCTACGCAGCAGCGCAAGGGCGCGGCAGCGCGGCCGGCACACAAGAGCATTGGGGAGGGCCTACCCGTCGATCTTGGCCGGGCGCAGTTCGACCGACTCACCGCAGCCGCAGGCAGAGATCTGGTTGGGGTTGTTGAAGACGAACTGGGCCTGCATCTTGTCGGCCCTGTAGTCCATCTCGGTGCCGAGCAGGAACAGCACGGCCTTGGGATCGACCAGGATCTTAACGCCCTTGTCCTCGACGACCTCGTCGGTCGGGCGGATCTCGTGGGCGTATTCGACCGTGTAGGACTGGCCGGCGCAGCCGCCGTTCTTCACGCCAACGCGCAGACCCACGATCTCGGAGTCGGCGCGCTGGGTCAGCTCGGTGATGCGCTGGGCAGCGGTGTCCGTCAGCCGCATCACCTGCGGGCGCGGGCGCCGCGGCTTCGGAGTGGATGCTGGTGTGACCTGTGTCATGTCAGAGATGTGGTCCCTTGGAGTGCAAATTCAATGTCGAGAGTACGCGTCACCACATGTTGAGCACGAGGCGGGCTTCGTCGCTCATGCGTTCCGGCGTCCAGGCCGGCTCCCAGACCACCTTGACGTTGACCACGCCGACACCGGGAACGCTGGCGACCGCGTTCTCGACCATGGTCGGCAGTTCGCCCGCGGCCGGGCAGTTCGGCGTCGTCAGCGTCATCTGCACGTCGACGGAGCGATCGTCCTTGATCTCGACTTTGTAGATCAGGCCGAGCTCATAGATGTCGGCCGGAATTTCCGGGTCGAACACCGTCTTGAGCCCGGCGATGATCTCGCGGGTGAGACGCTCGGTCTCCTCCGGCGGCAGCGCCGAATGCGTCTCCATCGGGTTGGCTTTGATTTCGGCCGTGTCACTCATGCGAACAAATCCCGCGCCTTGAGCAGCGCCTGTGCCAGATGATCGACTTCTTCCCGCGTATTGTACATGCCGAACGAGGCCCGGCAGGTGGCCGTCACGTTGAACCGCTCTAAAAGCGGCATGACGCAATGGGTGCCGGCGCGCACCGCGATGCCCTGACGGTCGATCACGGTGGCGACGTCGTGGGCATGTGCGCCCTTGAGCTCGAAGGAAATCACCGGGCCCTTGCCCCGCGCCGTGCCGATCAGCCGCAGCGAGTTGATCTCGCGCAAGCGCTCCTGGGCATAGGCGGTGAGGTCGGTCTCGTGCGCGGCGATGCGCTCCTTGCCGATCGAATTGACATAGTCGATGGCCGCGCCAAGGCCCACGGCCTCGACGATCGCCGGCGTGCCTGCCTCGAACTTGTGCGGGGGATCGCCATAGGTGACGATCTCGCGCGAGACCTCGCGGATCATCTCGCCGCCGCCGTTAAAGGGACGCATCGCGACGAGGTGGTCGTACTTGGCCCAGAGCACGCCGATGCCGGTCGGGCCATACACCTTGTGGCCGGTGAAGACGTAGAAATCGCAGCCGATGTCCTGGACGTCGACCGGCAGATGCACCGCGCCCTGGCTGCCGTCGACCAGCACCGGGATGCCGCGGGCGTGCGCGATCTTCACGACGTCCTTGACCGGCACGATGGTGCCGAGCGCATTCGACATCTGCGTGATCGCGACGAGCTTGGTCTTGGGCGTCAGAAGCTTCTCGAATTCGTCGATGAGGAAATTGCCCTCGTCGTCAACAGGCGCCCATTTGATCACGGCACCCTGGCGCTCCCTGAGGAAATGCCAGGGCACGATGTTGGAGTGGTGCTCCATGATCGAGATGACGATCTCGTCGCCTTCTCCGATGTTCGGCCCGCCCCAGGACGACGCGACCAGATTGATCGCTTCCGTCGCGTTGCGGGTGAAGATCACCTCTTCTGTTCGCGGCGCGTTGATGAACTGCGCCACCTTGGTGCGACCGCCCTCATAGGCTTCGGTCGCGGCATTGGCGAGATAGTGCAGCCCGCGATGAACGTTGGCATATTCGGACTGATAGGCCTGCGTCATGCGATCGAGCACGACGCTCGGCTTCTGCGCGGACGCCGCGTTGTCGAGATAGACCAGCTTCTTGCCGTAGACCTGCATGGCGAGCGCCGGAAAATCCTGCCGCACGCGCGCGACGTCATAGGCGCCGTTCTTGACTGCGGGATGCGTGCTCATGACCGGCGCTCCAGCCAGCGCTCGGCGATGCCGATCACGTGCTCGCGCAAGACATCGTCGGCGATCTGCTCGATCGCCTCGCCGACGAACGCCTGGATCAGCAGCGCCTGGGCCTGCTTCTCGGGCAGGCCGCGGGCCTTCAGGTAGAACAAGAGACTGTCGTCCAGCGCGCCGGCGGTGGCGCCGTGGCCGCAGGAAACGTCGTCGGCAAAGATCTCGAGCTCAGGTTTGTTGTCGGCCTCGGCTTCGTCCGAGAGCAGCAGCGCGCGGGTCATCATCTTGCCGTCGGTCTTCTGCGCATCGGGACGAACGATAATGCGGCCCTGGAACACCGAATGGGCGCGATCGTCAATCACGGCGCGGAAGATCTCGCGGCTGACGCAGTTCGGCACGGCATGGTCGACCACCAGCGTGGTGTCGCCATGCTCGGTCTTCTGCAACAGGTTGACGCCATTGGCCGAGAGCTCGCTGCCCTCGCCCGCCAGGGTGATGAAACCCTGCAGGCGGCTGACGGCCGCACCAGTGGTCATGTTGAAGAAGTTGAATTTGACGTTGGCGCCGACGGTGACGAAGTGTGAGGAGACGTTCGCTGCATCGGCCGCGTCGTCCATCAGACGGATATGCGCGACGTCGGCACCGTCACCCACCGTGACAATCACGGCGTCGTTGACCTGATAGGCCTTGGCGCCCGCCGAAACGAAGCTCTCGACGATGGTGGCGCGGGCGCCCTTCCCGATCGCGACCCGCGAACGGGTGAAACTAGATGCGGACGCGGCGGTCGCGATGTGGAGGATCTGGATCGGTGCGGAGAGCTGTGCGCCGTTCGCGATCGACAGGACCACGCCATCGGTCGCCATCGCCGCGTTGAGCGCGATCACAGCATCAGTGGATGAAGTCTTCAGGAGACCAGAATCCTTCTCCAGCGCCTCCCGGAGCGTCCTGAACCCCACCTCAGCAGTGAGCGCCTTGGTGTCGGACAGGTCAGCCGCAAACACGCCATCGACCAGCACCAGCTTGCGGGCGCCTTCGATCGCATGGGCCTTCACAGCCTCAGCGGCACGCTTCAGCGCGGCGGCATCAGGCGCGGCTGCCAGCGGCAGCACCTCGCCGACCAGCGCGCGCAGGTCGGTATATTTCCATTCCTCGATCCGGCGGTGCGGAAGGCCGAGACGTTCATAGGTCTCGAAGGCCTCGCGGCGCACCGCGATCACATCGGGCGAACCCGGCAAGCGGCCTTCGGCGCTGGCGAAGAGATCGCTCACCGCGCGGCCGTTCCCGGTCTTTGCCACAGCAACGTTCATCGCAAAATTCCTTACGCGGCGTCCTCGAACTGGGCGTAGCCGGACGCTTCCAGCTCCAGCGCCAATTCCTTGCCGCCGCTCTTCACGACACGGCCCTTCGACATCACGTGCACCACGTCGGGCACGATGTAGTTGAGTAGCCGCTGATAGTGGGTGATGACGACCATCGCGCGCTTCGGCGAACGCAGCGCGTTGACACCGTCGGCTGCGATGCGCAGCGCGTCGATATCGAGGCCCGAATCCATCTCGTCGAGGATGCAGAGGCTCGGCTCGAACAGCGCCATCTGCAGCACCTCGTTGCGCTTCTTCTCGCCGCCGGAGAAGCCGACATTGACGCCTCGCTTGAGCATGTCCTGCGGGATGTTCAGCGACTTCGAGACTTCGCGGACTTTCTTCAGGAAGTCCGGCGTCGAATACTCGCTCTCGCCACGGGCCTTGCGCTGCGCGTTCAGCGCGGTGCGCAGGAAGGTCATGGTGGCGACGCCCGGGATCTCCACCGGATACTGGAACGCCAGGAACACGCCCTTGGCGGCGCGCTCGTCCGGCGACATCTCCAAGAGATCCTCGCCCTTGAACAGGATCTGGCCGTCGGTGACCTCGTAGCCGGGCTTGCCGGCGATGACGTGCGAGAGCGTCGACTTGCCGGAGCCGTTCGGCCCCATGATCGCGTGCACCTCGCCCTCGTTCACGGTCAGCGTCAGCCCGTGGAGGATCTCACGTTCCTCGACACGAACCTTGAGGTCTTTCACTTCAAGCAAAGCCATCTTGGTATCCAGTTTAATCAGATGATGTTGGAGCGCCTAAGCGCGCCGCGAGGGTCGGCAATTAGCCGACCGACCCTTCAAGCGAGATCGAGATCAGCTTCTGCGCTTCTACCGCGAATTCCATCGGCAGCTGTTGCAGCACGTCCTTGACGAAGCCGTTGACGACGAGGCCGACCGCCTCTTCCTGCGAAAGGCCGCGCTGGATGCAGTAGAACAGCACGTCCTCGGAGATCTTCGAGGTCGTCGCTTCGTGCTCGAACGTTGCCGACGAGTTCTTGGCCTCGATGTACGGCACGGTGTGCGCGCCGCATTTGTCGCCGATCAGCAGCGAATCGCACGCGGTGAAGTTGCGCGCACCGGTGGCTTTCCGGTGAGCCGTAACAAGACCACGATAAGTGTTCTGCGATTTGCCGGCGGCGATGCCCTTCGAGATGATGCGGCTCGACGTGTTCTTGCCGAGATGGATCATCTTGGTGCCCGAATCGACCTGCTGGAAGCCGTTCGAGATCGCGATCGAGTAGAACTCGCCGCTGGAATTATCACCGCGCAGAATGCAGCTCGGATACTTCCAGGTGATGGCGGAGCCGGTCTCGACCTGGGTCCAGGAAATCTTGGACCGGTTGCCACGACAGTCGCCACGCTTGGTGACGAAATTGTAGATGCCGCCCTTGCCTTCCGAATTGCCGGGATACCAGTTCTGCACCGTCGAATATTTGATCTCGGCGTCGTCGTGCGCGACGAGTTCGACGACAGCCGCGTGCAGCTGGTTCTCATCGCGCTGCGGCGCGGTGCAGCCTTCGAGATAGGAGACGTAGGAGCCCTTGTCCGCGATGATCAGCGTGCGTTCGAACTGGCCGGTGTTGCGCTCGTTGATGCGGAAATAGGTCGACAGTTCCATCGGGCAGCGCACGCCCGGCGGCACGTAGACGAACGAGCCGTCGGAGAACACCGCCGAGTTCAGCGTCGCATAGAAATTGTCTGAGGTCGGAACCACCGAGCCGAGATATTTCTGCACCAATTCAGGATGCTCGCGGATCGCCTCCGAGATCGGCATGAAGATCACGCCGGCCTTTTTCAGCTCCGCCTTGAAGGTGGTTGCGACCGAGACCGAATCGAACACCGCATCGACCGCGATCTTGCGCTTGGCCGGGTCTTCCTCGCCCACCTTGGGCTCGACGCCTTCGAGCATGGCGACTTCCCGCAAGGGAATGCCGAGCTTCTCGTAGGTTTTCAGAATCTCCGGGTCGATCTCGTCGAGCGAGGTGATCGACTTCTTCGGCTTCGGCGCCGAATAGTAATAAAGGTCCTGGAAGTCGATCTTGGGATAGTCGACGCGCGCCCAGGTCGGCTCGGTCATGGTCAGCCAGCGCCTGTAAGCCTCAAGCCGCCACTGGAGCATCCAGGCGGGCTCGTTCTTCTTCTCGGAGATGAACCGGACGGTGTCTTCTGACAGCCCCTTGGGGGCCTTGTCGGACTCGATCTGGGTCTCAAACCCATAACGATACTGGTCGACGTCGATGCGCTTGACGCGCTCGACCGTCTCTTGGACGGCTGGCATTCTATCCTCCGCTCGCGGTTTCAAGGACCGCGGTGGATCAAACTCGGACGAGTATTACGATGTTTTTTGGCCGAAAGCACGGGCTTAGAACCGTTCGAGCCGTGTTTCGTCGCTTAGGCTCTAAGTAGGGTATTACCGAGCTTTCGCCAAGCCTCTAACGCCCTATTGATGTCCTCAGGTTCCGTGGACCAGCCCAGACTGAGGCGCACCGCTCCCTGGGCTACGGTGGCATCGTACCCCATCGCCGAGAGTACGTGGGACGGCTGGACCTTGCCGGAGGAACAGGCTGACCCCGAGGACACGGCGATGCCTTCGAGGTCGAATCCAATCACGGCGGTCTCGGCCTTCAGCCCGGGCGCGGTGAACAATACGGTATTTGGCAACCTCATCACATCTTCAGAGAAGACAGTCGCTCCGGCAATCCCGCGAAGGCCATTTTCCAAGCGATCCCTGAGGCTTGTCATGCGCTCCGCATCCTCAGGCAGAGCCTGAAGGGCAGCTTTCACCGCCGCGCCGAAGCCAGCGATCCCCGCGACGTTCTCGGTTCCCGCCCGCCGGCCGAGTTCCTGCCCACCGCCGCGTAGCACCGGTTCCAAACCAGCAAGCCCCTCGGCCACGACAAGCGCGCCGACGCCCTTGGGGCCGCCGATCTTGTGCGCAGAAAAGGTCGCAAGGTCCGCGCCTACCGCGTTAATATTGAACGTAATTTTGCCGAGCGCCTGGATTGCATCGACATGCAGGAGGCCGCCGGCCTCGTGGACCAACCCTGCCGCCTCGGCCACCGGCTGGAGCGCCCCGGTCTCGTTGTTGGCTGCCATGATCGAGACCAGTGCCGTCGGGCCGTCGGCGAGCAGTCCACGGAGATGGTCGAGATCGACCACGCCGGAGCGCGTGACCCTGATCTGGCTGACGCTCTCTGCCGGAAACCGCCCGCCTGCCAGCACCGAGGCGTGCTCCACCGCAGAGACCAGCAGCCGCCGCACCGGCTGGCCCGATCGGCCCCGCAAGCCGGGCGACAGCGCCAGCACATTAGCCTCGGTACCAGCGGAGGTGAAAACGATATTCCGCGGCAGCGCGCCCACGGCCCCGGCCAGCGCGGCCCGGGCCTCCTCGACCAGTCGCCGCGACTCCCGCCCCTCGGCATGAACCGAGGACGGGTTGCCGATCAGCTCGTAAGCGGCCAGCATCGGTGCGCGCGCTTCGGCACGCAGCGGAGTGGTCGCATTCCAGTCGAGATAGACACGGCTTGGCATGGCGCCCTCTTAGCACCTTTTGTCCGCTCGCCAATCGGGCGCTGCCGCGCATCAGGCCGGCAGTTGTTGCGCGATCCCGGCGACAGAGCGCGGCTCCATGCGCAGACCGAACAACGGACGCAGCCAGAAGATCCGCCGCGCGACCTCGTAGGTCACCGCACAGGTGAGCGCGGTGCCTGATATCACGATGGTGGCCTCGCTTGCCGCAGACAGCCCGCTGCCTTGCAGCGCGTGCGCGATCATGATGATCGCGGTTTGATGGACGATGTAATAGGGAAAGATCGCGTCCGTCAGATAGCGGCGCGCGGCTCCATCGGCCGTCAAATGGCGGCGCGCAAAGCCGAGCACGGCGACCATCGCAACCCATTGGTAGCAACCATAGGCCGATCCGGCGCTCCACCGGAGCATCGGCGATCGCGGAAACAAGCCGGCGTAAGCGAAAACAAAGACGGCGAAGCAGACGGCTGCGAGCACTAGCGCCGTCCACCGTTGCCGCTCGATGTCGTGCCAGATGCCGCCCTGGCGCGCGAGCAGGAAGCCGATCAGGAACGAGGTCGCGTAGTCGGCGTGGTTGTACCAGTCACCGAACAGGGCATGCGTCGAGGGGAAGATTGGCGACAAGAATAGCCGCCAGGCCACAAACAGCAGGCACGGCAACACCAGCAGCCACGGACCAGCAAGCGCGGCCGCCAGTTTCTCGCCGATCCAATCCGCGGCGGCCGGCCACAGCGCCAGCACGCCAGCCAGAGCCATCGTGTAGACCCAGAGATAGACCACGAACCAGAGGTGGTTCCAGGTCGGCTGCACGATGCAGGGGTTCGGACAGAACTGCGCGCTGAACGCCAGATAGTGGTAGAGATAGTAATCGGCAAAACCAGCGGGATATCCGAGCGCCTCGACGATCTGCAGGTAGGATTGCGGCGGCACGATCACGAGCATTCCGAAGACCAGCGGGATCAGCAGCCGCACCGACCGCGCCCCGGCGAACGCTACGAGCCGGAGCTTGCCCAGCATGAAGCGGCTGGCGACCCCGGAGACGAGGAACAAGAGCGACAACCGCCAGGGATTGAGTACCAGCATCGCCGGCTCGGGGAAGGTCAGCCGGTGCTCGCTCTTGATGTGAAATCCCCAGGACACGTAGAGCATGCCGACGTGGTAGAAGATTAGAAGCCCGAAGGCTAAAATCCGCACCCAGTCCAGATCGATGCGTCGTTCCGAACCTGATGCTTGCTGTAGTGTTGACATGGATCTCTGCTCCCTAGGCTCTCGATATCAGCGGATTTGGGGCCATGGCTGACGGCCAAAATGCGCCGGAAACGGAGCGCGTCGAGGCGCTTTGGGATCAGAACCGAACGCGAGGGGACGAGGCGTCGTCCCCAGGGACGAGCGGTTGGCGCCGCGGGATCAGCGGCGACTGGACGACGTTCGCTGCGATCGCCGCTATTGCCCTCGCCATCGGCATCGTCAATGCGCTCTCCGGCGCACAGGACGCCGCCTGGCGCGGCGACAGCGCCGATATCGGCCGTCGCCTGTTCTGGGAGATGTCGAGCATCATTGTCATTCTGGCGCTGGTGCCGATCCTGATGCTCTCCGTCCAGCGCATGCGGGGAACCGCGTCCCTGGCGACGCGGATCGGAATCGCAGCGATCGCCCTGCTCGGTTTCTCGGCCCTCCACATCGCCGGCATGGTTAGCTTACGAAAGCTCATGCTCTGGCTCACGGGCAGCACCTACGATTTCCATTTCTCGCTGGCATCAATCCTCTACGAGTTCCGCAAGGACGCCGTGACCGTATTGCTGATTGGGGCGACGCTCTGGCTGATGGACAGCCGCCGTGAGCTGCGCAAGGCCGCGCGGGAAGCCCAATCCAATCCGGCCGCTTCGCTGGAGCAACCGTCCCCGAATCTGATCTGGCTCCGGGACGGCACCAGCCGGATTCGTGTCGCGCCGCGCGACATCCTGTGGGTCGCCTCCGCCGGCAATTACATCGAGTACAGCCTTGCCAACGGCACTCAGCACCTGATCCGGGGGACGCTTGCCGCGACCGAAAGCGAGCTGGCCCGCTTCGCCATCGTGCGCGTTCACCGCACCCGGCTTGCCAATCTCGACCGTGTCAGCGGCGTGGACTTCAAGCCGTCAGGGGATTTCGAGCTCACCTTCGACAACGGCAAGACGCTCGGCGGCAGCCGCCGCTATCGGCCCGTCGTCGCCTCGCTCGGAGGCCGCGGCGCGCCTGAGTGAATCACCATCCGGATCGCCCGGTAACCGATAAACGATCGTGATTCCAACCGGTTGCCGCCTCAACGCCAGCCTCTGCTCGATCCCGGCCATGCCGAACGTCGTACTGCCATGACCCGCTAAGGTCTTGAGCAGATTGGCAGATGTCGAAGATGCTTGCTTTTTGCCCCGCAGCCTATGTTAGAACGCGCACCGTCAAGTCACCGCGCGCCGTCTGCGCATCACCGCGAGGCGCACGCCTTCTCATCCTTCCATTCGCGCTTTCGTCGGCATCTGCCGATGAGGCTACAATCGGTTGATTGCCAAGGGTCACGTCTCCAGCAAGTCAATCCAGAGATCCTCGATGCCTGAAGTCATTTTTGCCGGCCCCGCTGGCCGTCTCGAAGGCCGCTATCACCCGGCCAAGCAGAAGAACGCGCCGATCGCGATGATCCTGCATCCGCATCCGCAGTTTCACGGCACGATGAACCATCAGATCGTGTACCAGTGCTACTACGCCTTTGCTCATCGCGGCTTCTCGGTGCTGCGCTTCAACTTCCGCGGCGTCGGCCGCAGCCAGGGCTCGTTCGACCACGGCACCGGCGAATTGTCGGATGCGGCGGCCGCGCTCGACTGGGCGCAGACCATCAATCCTGAGGCGCGCGCCTGCTGGGTCGCCGGCTTCTCCTTCGGCGCCTGGATCGGCATGCAGCTTTTGATGCGCCGTCCCGAGGTCGAGGGCTTCATCTCGATCGCGCCGCCGGCCAATCTCTACGACTTCTCGTTCCTTGCGCCCTGCCCGTCGTCGGGCCTGATCGTGCATGGCGAGAAGGATGCGGTAGTGCCGCCGAAGGACGTCAATACGCTGGTCGAGAAGCTGAAGACGCAGAAAGGCATCGTGATCGACCAGCAGGTCATCCCCGGCGCCAACCACTTCTTCGACGCCAAGCTCGAGCCGCTGATGGAGACCATCACGGCCTATCTCGACATGCGCCTCGCCAACGTGCGGTAAGAGTAAGAATGACATGACCGCGTTTGTAGCCCTGCTGCGCGCGGTCAATGTCGGCGGCACCGGCAAGCTGCCGATGACCGAGCTCAAGGCGATGTGCGAAGAGCTCGGCTTCGGTGCCGTGCGCACCTACATCGCCAGCGGCAATGTGGTTTTCACCAGCCGCAAATCGGAATCCGCCGTCAAGTCAGCGCTGGAAAAACGCTTGCACGCCTACGCCGGCGCGCCGGTCGGCGTGCTCGTGCGCGGCGCTGCCGAGATGGCAGAGGTTCTGGCCGCCAATCCGTTTCCCAAAATGGCGCCCAACCGCACGGTCGCGATCTTCCTCGACAAGGCGCCGCCCGCGGACACACTTGCCGGAATTCGCGGCCAGAAGGACGAAGAGGTCAAGCTCGGCCGCCGCGAGATCTACGTGCATTACGGCGACGGCATGGGAACGTCGAAACTCGTGATCCCCGCCGCCAAGACCGGCACCGCGCGCAACATGAACACCATCGCCACCCTGGCGAAGATGGCCGCGGAGCTCTAGGGTCCGGACTCAATTGATCCACCAAGTGATCGCGGCGGCCAGGAGGATTGCAGACAGGAAGACGTCTGCACGCTT